>CAKZSI010000008.1 GCA_937918935.1 uncultured Chloroflexales bacterium
CGGGCAGGGCGTCGAGTTCGACCAGGAAGGCCTCCAGAATGGCATAGAGGGGCACAGGCTGCCGGGCGTTGAGCAGGTCGAGGGTGGTAGCCAGCGTGCCGGGGGCAGCGTGCTCCACCGCCCCCGCCAGGTAGGTCAGGACGCACTGGGCGTCCTGGTCGTGCTCGTCGAGCGTAAGCCAGGCCACCGGGTGCCGTGACCCGTGGGGTCCGGGCGAACTGCCATTGCAACCATGGGGCGAGGCGGAGAGCCACTGAGCCGCCAGGGTAGACTTCCCGAAACCTGCCGGGGCGACGATCAAGGTCAGACGTCGGTGCGGGGGAAGGCCCAACCGTTCCACCAGATGCGCGCGCCCCACCCACGTCTCGCGGTAGGGGGGCGGTGTCAATTTGGTTGGAATGATCAGGCGATTCGAAACCGTGACTGTTTTCATAGAACCCTGTACTGACCGTTGGTACAGCAATAGAGCCTATCCTGTAGATTATACGCGAGTCGCTACCAGCGAACAAATCGCCGCGCGGCGCCGACACGGGGATCATGCACCATCTCCGGGTTGCGCCCCACCCTCCCCGTGGTTCGCTGGTTTCGGCGGCGCAGGTGCACCAATCCCCGCCGCCGAAGTTTGCATCAGCTCTAAGGGCCGGCAAAAAATACTCCTTTTTGAGTGATGCCAGCAGTAACGAATGTGCTACACTCATAAGGGTACATCATCGCCCAGCCGAAGGCAAAGATCCTTCACCTCAAGAGAGGGAAACGTGGTTTCCCCACGTCCCCGCCGGATGGCAGGGTTTGGAAGGGCTGTGCTCTTCCAGGCTCTTTTGCGTGTAATCGGTTCGCACCTGAACCGACCGCCACAGGGGGCGATGGATGCCGCCTCAGAAACTCGCAACTCGAAGAAGGAGCGCACGATGGCCACACTGACCGTGTTCAAGTTTTCGACCCCCGAAGGCGCCGAGCAGACCCTGAGCAAGCTAGAGGATCTTCAGAAGCGGCAACTAATCACCATTCTCGATGCGGCGATTGTCACCTGGCCCGCCGACAAGAAGAAGCCCAGGACACGGCAACTCTACAACCTGGCCAGCGCTGGCGCCCTCACCGGCGCCTTCTGGGGCATGCTCTTCGGGCTGATCTTCCTGATGCCGTTCATGGGGGCCTTGATCGGCGCAGCCGCTGGCGCGATCAGCGGTTCGTTCGCCGATGTGGGCATTGACGACAACTTTATCAAAGAGGTCCGCGAAAAGGTCGTTCCGGGCACTTCGGCGCTGTTCCTGATGAGCGCCAATGCGGTGGTCGATCGTATCCGCAGCGAGCTGGGGGCCCTCGACGCCGAGTTGATCGCCA
The DNA here is from genome assembly GCA_937918935.1 of uncultured Chloroflexales bacterium. Classification (GTDB taxonomy): domain Bacteria; phylum Chloroflexota; class Chloroflexia; order Chloroflexales; family Chloroflexaceae; genus JACAEO01. The sequence goes on from CAKZSI010000008.1 coordinate 1,342, forward strand.
GCAACCTCTCGGCTGAGCAGGAGGCAAAGCTCCGGGAAATCTTCAGCGAGGAATAGTCCTGATGTGAATATCGTTGCTGGAGGGGGATGGGGAAACCATGTTTCTCCATCCCCCTGCTCATGGAAGGGCCTCAGCGACCTGAATGCCGGTTGTTCGACCTGGCGCTCCGTTGGTTATGACCCTGGCGGTGGTGATGGTGACGATTGCGATCCCCCTGGGTGGATAACCACCCTTCACGCCGGGGGCATTGGTTCCTAACGATAAACTTGCTATACTGGGGCCAGGTAAGCCTGGCGCCGATGACCGCGCCTGAGGATCCCCGTTCCTCACCCCTCGCCGTTCCCCGCTACCCCCTGCGTCTTCCGGGAGCGGTCCCGCTGCCGAATCCTCCTCACGCGCGACGCTCATCCGCCATCGACGGAAAGCAAGTCCCATGGCTCTGCACACCACCGATCAGGACGCGCGACACGCCGTCCTTCCCCAGGGCGGCACGCTCTGGCACACCCTTCCGCCCAGCGAGGTGCTTGAGGCATGGCACAGCGGCCCCGAGGGTCTCACCAGCGCCGAGGCGGAGCGTCGTCTGGCCCACTACGGCCCGAACCAGTTTCCCACGCGCGCCGCGCCGCCCCTGTGGGAGATCTTTCTGCGCCAGTTCCTCAGCCCTTTGATTTACATTCTTCTGGCAGCCGGCATCGTGTCAATACTCATTGGTGATCTTAAGGACACCATATTCATCTTCATCGTGATCCTGATCAATGCCGTCCTCGGGGCCTATCAAGAGAATCGCGCCGAACAGAGCGCCGCGGCCCTGCGCACCCTGCTCACCGTCACCACCCGCGTGCGACGCGATGGGCGGGTGCAGCAACGCAGCGCCGAAGACCTCGTGCCAGGCGATGTGGTGCTGATCGAGTCGGGGGATCGGGTGCCCGCCGATCTCTACCTGCTTACCGCCACGAACCTGGCGGTGGACGAAGCCTTTCTCACCGGCGAGTCGGAGGCGGCCATTAAAACCGCCGCCATCACCCTCGCTCCAGAAACCCCTGTGGCTGACCGCGATAATCTGGCCTATGCCGGTTCCACCGTGACCACCGGGCGAGCGGTCGGGGTGGTGATCGCCACCGGCACGCACACTGAGATCGGCAAAATTGCTGAGGCCACGGCCAGAGGCGAGGAGGTGAAACCGCCTCTGGTGATCCGCATGGAACGCTTCAGCCGCTGGATCAGCGTCGCAGTGCTGGTCGCCGCAGGCGCGCTGGTGGCGATCTCGCTCACACGGGGCACGCCCTTCATCGAGATTTTCTTCCTGGCGGTGGCCCTGGCGGTCTCGGCCATTCCCGAAGGGTTGCCGGTGGCCCTGACGGTGGCCCTGTCGGTCGCCGTGCAGCGCATGGCCCGGCGCCGGGTGATTGTGCGGAAAATGACCGCCGTCGAGGGACTGGGGAGCTGCACCATCATCGCCAGCGACAAGACCGGCACGCTGACGGTCAATATGCAGACCATTCGCCTGCTGGTCCTGCCCACCGGCGAGCAGTTGGCGGTTTCGGGGGAAGGTTACAACGGCCAGGGCGCCATCAACGCCGGTGACGAGCCGGCGCCGCCGCCGCTCGCAGAGCGGGCCGCCGCCCTGGCCCTGGCGGGAACCCTCTGCAACGAGGGCGAACTGCAACCCGTTGACGACACCTGGCAGCACTCGGGCGACGCGGTTGACGTGGCCTTCCTGGCCCTGGGCTACAAGGCTGGACTGGACGTGCCCGCCCTGCGGCGGGCCACGCCGGCTCTGGGTGCCATTCCCTTCGAGTCGGAGCGCCAGTACGCCGGCGTGGCCTTCGAGCAGGACGGGCAGGTCCTGGTGGCCGTGAAGGGCGCCACCGAGCGAGTCCTCACTTTCTGCGACACCATGCAGGGGCCCGATGGTCCGCTGCCGCTAACCCCGGAGGCCATTATGGCCACCGCGGACCACCTGGCCGCCCGCGGCTACCGGGTGATCGCCGTGGCCCAGGGCCGCTACATGGGCGACCCCGCCGCCCTCGACGAACACCACCTGGAGGGTCTGACCCTCCTCGGCCTGGTGGGCATGATCGACCCGCTGCGACCGGAGGCCAGAGACGCAGTGGCCGAATGCCGCGCCGCCGGGGTGCAGGTGGCCATGGTCACGGGCGACCATCCCGCCACGGCGCTGGCCATTGCCCGCGACCTGGGCATCGCCAGCGAACCCGACGACCTGGTGGTGGGCCGCGACCTGCCCCACGTGGAAAGCGGCAGCGAGCCGGACTTTCTAGAGCGCACCCGCGGCATCCACGTATTCGCCCGCGTAACGCCGTTGCAGAAATTGCACATTGTCGAGGCCCTGCGGGCGCAGGGGCACTTCGTGGCCGTCACCGGCGACGGGGTGAATGACGCCCCGGCGCTACGCGCCGCCAACATCGGCGTGGCCATGGGATCGGGCACCGACATCGCCAAAGACACCGCCGACATTATCGTCACCGACGACAATTTCGCCTCGATTGTTCATGGCGTCGAGGAGGGGCGCTACGCCTACGCCAACGTGCGTAAGGTCATTCTGCTGCTGGTCTCGACTGGCGCGGCGGAGGTGCTACTCTTCCTGCTGGCGGTAGCTCTCGATTTCCCCCTGCCCCTCATCGCCGTGCAGATCCTGTGGCTCAACCTGGTCACCAACGGCATCCAGCACATCGCCCTCTCCTTCGAGGCGGGCGAAAAAGGGCTGATGCGCCGGCCCCCCCGGCGGCCCGAAGAGGGCATCTTCAACCGGCGCATGGTCGAACAAGTCATGCTCTCCGGGCTGACCATCGGGCTGATCGGCTTCGCAGTCTGGATCTATCTGCTCAACACAGGCTGGGAGGAAGAGGCGGCGCGGAATCTACTCCTGCTGCTGATCGTCCTCTTTCAGAACTACCACGTCTTCAACTGCCGCTCGGAGTACGTGTCGGCCTTCCGTATGCCCTTCCGCAACAACCCCTTCGCCTTCGTAGCGGTGATCGCGGCCCTGGGGTTGCACACGCTGGTGATGCACGTACCCTTCATGCAATCGCTGCTGCGCATCGCCCCGGTAACGCTGGAGCAGTTCCTGATCCTGGCCGCCCTCGCCGGCGCCATCCTGGTGGTGATGGAGCTGTACAAGCTCATCCGGCGCGAAGCGGCGCCAGCGCTGAAAGGATCATTGGCGCAGGCGGGTTAGAGCAGAGCTTCATCACGCTGCCAGTTCGGCCCACTGGTCGTACTTCGCTGCCAGCAGGGTTTCGAGTTCGGCGTATTGCGTGCCCAGGGCGGTGATCTGCTGCACGTCGCGGGCGGCGCTGGCCAGTTCCAGGTCAGCCTTGAGGCGGCCAAGTTCCTGTTCGAGCAGAGCCACTTCCGCTTCCAGCGCCGCCAGGCGCTTCTTGCGCAGGCGCTCCTGCGGCGCAGTCGGCTCGGGCGTCGCCACCGGGCGCACCGCGGCAGGAGATGGGGAAGGTGTCCGGGCCGCCTGCGCCTCGGACGGCGCCCCGGCGCTCCTGGCTGTAGCCGCTTCGCGGGCGGCAACGAAGTCGCTGTAGCCGCCGAGGTACTCGCGAATGCGCCCCTGTTCGACGTGCCAGATCTTGTCGGCCAGGGCGTCAATGAAGTAGCGGTCGTGGGAAACGAAGAGGATCGCGCCGGGATACTCTTTGAGCACACCCTCGAGGGCCTCGCGGGCGCCGATATCCAGGTGATTGGTCGGCTCGTCGAGGATAAGCAGGTTACCCGGCAGCAATGTCAGTTGGGCCAGGGCGACGCGCGAACGTTCGCCGCCGCTGAGGTCGCCGATGCGCTTGAAGACATCGTCGCCGCTGAAGAGGAAGCGCCCCAGCAGGGTGCGGGCCGCCGCTTCGCCGAGGTTCGGGCTGGCACGCGTCAGTTCCTCCAGCACGGTCGCATTCCAGTTGAGCGCGTCGTGGCCCTGGGCGTAGTAGCCGATCTGCACCTGATGCCCCAGGCGCGCCTGGCCCCGCAACGGGCGCACCTGGCCCAGAATGGTGCGTAGCAGGGTGGTCTTGCCGCTGCCGTTGGGACCAAGGAGCGCCACCCGCTCGCCGCGATGCACCTCAAGACCATCGGCCCGGAGCAGCACGCGCGGATCGGCCTCCTGGCGATTGCCGGGAAAGCCGACCACCAGGTCATCGAGCGCGAGCGCGAGGGCGCCACTGCGAAGCTGAGTGTCGAGGAAGAGGCGCAAGCGCGCCGGTTCGCGGGGTCGCTCGATGGCCTGCTCGCGCTTCAGCCGTTCGAGGCGCTTCTCACGGCCCTTCGCCTCGCGGGCGCGCTGGCCGGCCTTGTAGCGGCGGATGAACTCCTCGGTGCGGGCGATAAATTCCTGCTGGGCGCGAAACTCCTTTAGCCGCCGTTCCATCCGCTCGGCCTTGAGTTCCAGGTAGCGGTTATAGGGGGCCGGGTAGTCCTCCAGCTTGCCGAAGGCCACTTCCAGGGTGCGCCGGGTGACGCGATCGAGGAAGTAGCGGTCGTGGGAAGTCACGATCAACGTGCCATCCCAGGCGCGGAGGAAGTGTTCGAGCCACTCCAGGGCCTGCATGTCGAGATGGTTGGTCGGCTCATCGAGCAGCAGCAGGTCGGGGTCGGAGAGCAGCGCGGCGGCGAGGGCAGCGCGGGTCTTCTGGCCGCCGGAGAAGTGGGCCAGGCGCTGGTGGTACTGGCTCTCGTGGAACCCCAGGCCCTGCAGGGTGCGCTTGATGCGTGGCTCGACCTCATAGCCGCCCATATGCTCGAAGCGGGCGCTGAGTTCGCCGTAGCGTTCCATCGCCGCTTCCCAGCCCGGGGCGGCGGTGTCGGCAATCACCGGTTCTAGCGCCTGGATTTCCGCCTCCAGCTCCCGCAGGGCCGCCAGGGCACGCTCCATCTCCTGCCAGAGGGTGCGTTCGCCGCCGAAACGCACCTCCTGGGACAGATAGGCGATGCGGGCGCCACGGGCGATGGCCACCTGACCTCCGTCGGGGCTTTCCAGGCCGGCAATGATCTTCAGCAGGGTGCTCTTACCGGCGCCATTCACACCGACCAGGGCGACCTTGTCGCCCCGGGCTACCTGGAAATTGAGGTTCTCGAAAATCAGTTCGGCGCCGTAATACCTGGTCAGGCCACCGACGCTCAACAGGGTCATCGCGTTGCTCCGCATACAGATGCGGGGCCTGGCCCCGCTCTGCTTTCATTATGCCAGATGGCGGGCGTCTGTCAACCGGCTGCGCCGCGCGCCATCGAGGAGACAGAAGTTTTTGGGCGAGGGCGCCGCCCTCCCACACTCTCCCGCCGGCAGGGGTCAGGGGGAGGGAGAAGACCGCCTCAGTTCCCCGAGAATGCGCTCCAACTCGGCGCAGTGGCGTTGCCAGGAGTAGCGGGCCTCCACCCGCGCGCGCGCGGCTGCACCCATGGCCAGGGCGGCGTCGGGATCGGCCAGCACGCGAGCGATGGCCACGGCCAGGGCCTCCACGTCGCCTTCGGGGAAGAGGGCGCCCTCGCGGCCCTCACGGATGACCGTGGTCAGCGGAGGGATGGCCGTGGTGACCACGGGCAGGCCGGCGGCCATGTACTCGTAGACCTTCAACGGCGACCAGAAGAAGCCGGCAGCGCGCAGGGCCGGGTGCGGCGCGGTGGTGAAGGGGGCCAGGCCCACGTCGGCATCGGCAAGCAATTCGGGCACGCGGGCATAGGGCACGGCCCCGGTAAAGGTGAACCGCTCCGCGCGCGACGCGGCGAGGGCCACGGCAGCGTCCCGCTCCGGCCCGTCGCCGATGAGGGTGAAGCGCAGGTTATGGCCCCGTTCGATCAGGCGCAGCCCGGCGCGCACGACATCGGTGACGCCGTGCCAGGCGCGAAAAGAACCCAGAAAGACCACATTGGGCGGGCAGTGGATCTGGCGACGCTGCCGGGCTACGGAGGCGAAGCGCTCCACATCGGCGCCCCAGGGCAATTCGATGATCCGGTCGCGCGGGATGCCCGCCGGCACGGTAGTGTGCAGCGGCGTCACAATACGATTGGCGGCGCGGCACTGCCACTCGGCCCAGCGCCGCAGCGGGCCGCCCAGGGCATCGTCGAGGCGCCGCTTGAACACCACGGGCGGATCAACGATCAGGGCGTTGACTTCCAGGAGCGCGGGCACGCCAAGGCGCCGGGCGGCAAGGATACCGACCCCGGCGAAGTTGTAGTAGCGCTCCATGATTACGTCGGGGCGCAGAGCGCGCGCCAGGCGCAATACCGGCGCTGCGCCAAGCAGGCTCAGAGCCCTGGGCACATCCTGGTGGTGCAGGTAGATACCGTCGAGACGCGAGGAGACCGGGCGGGCGAAGGGCGCCAGGCCGCTCCAGCCTTCGCGCGACGCGGCCACGAGGTGCACCTCGTGCCCGCGACTGGCCAGGCCCCGCGCCACCTCGTAGGCGTGGGTACTGCCGCCGAGAGCCCCCGGCACCGGAATGCCGGCAGCGACGTAGAGGATCTTCACAGGCGCTCGTAGCGCTCCAGGTCCATGATAATCGCCAGGGTGCCAGGGGCGACGCCCTTGACCAGATCGCAGGCCTGATCGACCTGCTGATCCTCGACGCCGACGAGCAGGGTCGTATTGCCCCGGCGCAGAAAACCGCCGGTCGTCGCCAGGCGCGTGACCCGAAAGCCCTTCCCGACCAGGGTGTCCACGCTCACGTCGGCATAGGCATCGTCGGTGACAAACACAATCAGTTTCATGGCCCTACCCTGCGCGCGACACTCCGAAGGCATTATAGCCAGCGCCCAGCACGCCGTCAACGGCGCGCGCAGGCCACGCCACGGCAAAGGACTGGGGAATGCTTCGGCCCTGCCTGCATCACCCCCCCACCCCCAGGGCCGCCAGCATAATCAGGGTAAAATTGTACCCCCCGTGAACGATCGCCGCCACGCTGGTGCTGCTGCGCTGGCGCACCACCCCGCACACGACGCCTACCAGAAAGACGACCAGCAGGGCGTCCCAGTTGTATTGGAAGGCATGGAGGCTCATAAAGAAGAGGTTGGAGAGCAACAACCCCAGCCGTGGCTGCAACACGCCCCGCACGGCCAGTTCCTCCCCCAACCCGGCGGAGATGCCGATCACCACCGCGCCAGCCGGGTTCATGGCAAAGGCAAACAACTGGTCAAAGGCTTCCTCATCGGTCACCGGCCAGCCCATCAACCCCCAGAGCCACTCGATGCCCGTGCCAATCACCTGCACGGCGCCAGCGAGGAGGAGGGCCAGACCCAACCCGAGCAATGCCTGGCGCAGCGTCGGGCGGGTCAACCCCAGACGCGCCAGCGCCCCGCGCAGATCGCGGGTAATACCGAAGCCAACGGCAAGAATGGCCGCCGGGATCGTCCAGATCAGACTGTAGACCTGATCGCGCAGCAACCCCGCCGGGTCGCGCCCGCCAGCCTGAGCGGCCAGATCATCAACCAGGGTCAGGAACGGCGGCGCACCGAGCACCACCAGGGGCACAATGGCGATCAGCCCGATGGTGGCCACGGCGATCAGCGCGACGGTATGCACAAATGACGCCGGATTGATGGGCACGATCCGCGCAACCAGGCGGCGCATACCGGGCAGGATGAACAGCGCGCCGATGGCGATACTGCCCGTGATACCCAGCACGACCAGCCCCAGGCGCGCCAGATCGGCCGGCGCCAGCATCGGTAACGCCCCCGCACCGGGCGACAGGCCGCTGGTCAGCACGTTTAGCGACAGACCCAGGGCGATCAGACTGACCCCGCCGATCATCAACATGAGCCAGAGCGCCGTGGCGACCCAGGCCCAGTTGGGGCGCTCGCCGCCGAGGTAGGCCAGCACCGCAAGCATGGCGAAGGGCAGCGTGTTGACGCTGGCGGCCATGATCTGACCGGGCTCCCCGCCAATGGCGCTGCCCACGGCGAAGAGCAGCACAAATAGCCCCAGGCCCACACCGAAGGGCAACAGATTGATCGCTTGCCGCTGCTCCTCAGCGCGTACCCCGCCAGGCTCGGCCATACGCCTGCTCCTTCCTGTTCCCTCAGCGCCCCCTACGGCCAACCTCCGGGTCGCGGGATGGGGAAACCTGCTTTCCCATGCCCTGACACGCGGGAGCATATGGAAGCGCAACCCTTCGGGTCACGGATTGGAGCAGCCCGATGTTCATGTGCCCCTACCCGACGCGAGCATCTGGCACGTCACAACTACAAACAATCCGCAATCCAGAATCGTCAATTGAACATTATCGCACCCAGACCCGCTGCTGCATCCAGCGCACGGCCACGTCGCCGGGCATGGGTTGGGCGATGGCATGGCCCTGCACCAGATCACAACCGATGCTTTGCAAATAGGCCAGCACCTGTACATCCTCAACGCCCTCGGCAGTACAGCGGAGCCCCAGGCTGCGCCCGAGGTCGACGATAAAGCGCGTAACCGTGCGCGACTCCTGCGACTGCATCGCCGTCATCACGAAAGACTTGTCAATTTTGATTTCCGAGAACGGCAGGCGTACCAGTTGCAGCATAGACGAAAAGCCGGTGCCGAAATCGTCGAGGGCGAGGTGAAAGCCCTGCATGCGCAGGCGGGTGAGCAGATCGAGCGAGGCGATCGGATCGTCCATCGCGCTACTCTCCGTCAGTTCAAAGCTCAGGCGCTCGGCGGCAATGCCCAGTTGCGAGCAGCGTTCGCGTATCTCGTCGAAGAGGGCGGTATTGCTCAACGTGCGCGCCGAGATGTTCATCGCCAGTTGCATCCCCACCCCGGGGGTAGCGGAGAGCTTTCCGGGGCCGGCTCCATTGCCGGAGGTGCAGAGCGGCGCGAACCAGCGCAGCGCCTGATCGGTCACGTACAACGTCAGGTCGTCAATCAAACCAGAGACTTCGGCCAGGGGAATAAAGCGCGTGGGCAGAATGAGGCCCTGCGTGGGATGGCCCCAGCGTGCCAGGACCTCGAAACCGGCCAGGGCGCCGGTGGCGCAAACGACCTTTGGTTGGAAGTAGGGCACGATCGCCCCGCTGAGAATGGCGCGCCGCAGCTCTTCAGCGCTAAGCGTCGCCGCTGGCGCCAATGCACCTTCCTGACTAACTCCACGCTCGCCAAAACTCGACGGACCGGGGACCTCGCTCAGCAGCAACTGGCGCAGGCGGGCCGGCGTGAAGGGTTTGGCAAGCACCCCGATGATGTTCAGGCCATGCTCTGCGGCGAGACGTCCGGCGGCATCGAGCACCCGCGTGCCAACGCCGCTGGTGATGATGATCGCCGCTTCACACCCGCGCAGCGCCAGGCGCTGGATCACCTGCACTCCGTCCATCTTCGGCATAACCAGATCCAGAGCGATATGGGTCGGGCGCCATTCCTCGACGGCGCGAAAGAACTCCTCGGGGTTTTGGGTATAGCACGTTTCCAGCCCCGCCAATGCGGCGATGGCGGTGATCGTCTGCCCGATCAGCGAATCGTCATCCAGTATCAACAGACGTCTGCGCGACACACTGCTGGTCATACACTCTGTTCCCCGCCCCCTTGTCCCTCGGCCTCGGCTAGAAGCGCTTCCCGCACCTTCCGCGCCAGGTCGGCGCGCCGGTAGGGCTTGCTGAGGAGCAGCACGCCTGGATCCAGGCGTCCGTGGTGCACAATTACGTTTTCGGCATAGCCCGACGTGTAGAGCACCTTGAGGCCCGGGCGCACCTGGCGCGCCGCTTCGACTAACTCACGCCCGCTCATACCTCCGGGCATGACAATATCGGTGAAGAGCAGGGCAACGTCATCGTGGGCGCGGACGATCTCCAGCGCCTCTGGTCCGGTCCCGGCCTCCAGCACCCGGTATCCCAGGCTCGTCAACTGCTGGCGGGCAAAGTGACGCACCGCCTCATCATCTTCGACCAGCAGAATGGTCTCATTTCCACCCGGCCAGGCCCCTTCGATACCGGTTTCATAGCCGGCGACGTCCTCGACGCTACGTGGTAGATATAGCTTGACCGTGGTTCCCCGACCCGGTTCAGAGTAAATCGTCACGTGTCCTTGCGATTGCTTGACGAAGCCATAGACCATGCTCAGGCCGAGGCCGCTACCCTTCCCTTTCTCCTTGGTCGTGAAGAACGGCTCAAAGACGTGGGGCAAATGCTCCGGCGCAATGCCAGCGCCGGTATCCGAGACTGCGACCAGCACGTAGGCCCCGGGGGTTACGTCCGTGGAGCGATCCGCATAGTGCTGATCGAGCAACACGTTCGCGGTTTCGATCGTCAGTGTGCCGCCTTCCGGCATCGCGTCACGGGCATTAATACAAAGGTTGAGCAGCGCGCTTTCGAGTTGCGCCGGATCAACCAGCGCCGGCCACAGATTGGGAGCGAGGATCAGCAGTATCGTGATGTGTTCGCCGAGGACGCGGCGGATCAGCCCATCCATCCCTGTGATCAGCCGGTTCACATCCACCGCGAGGGGATCGAGGACCTGACGCTGGGCAAAGGCCAGCAGGTGCCGGGTAAGGGCCGCACCGCGCTGAGCGGCTGTGCTGATCATCTCGGCCAATGGCTTGAGATCTGGATTGCCGACAAGGGCTTCGCTCAAGAGTTCGGCATTGCCCTGCATCACCGTAAGCAGATTGTTGAAATCATGCGCCACCCCGCCGGTCAACTGGCCCACTGCTTCCAGCCGTTGCGCCTGGCGCAACTGTTCTTCGAGCTTCACCTGCTCAGTAATGTCCCTTTGAATGGAGACAAAATGGGTGCAATTGCCCTTCTCATCGGTAATAGGAACAATGCTGAATTCGTTCCAAAACTCTTCTCCTGATTTTCGGTAATTGATGACCTTTACTACTACGAACTCACAGCGCTGCAACGCGGCGCGCACGCGGTCAAGCTCGCTGCGTCGGGTGCGCGGGCCTTGCAGGAAGCGTGGACTGCGCCCGAGCGCCTCGGCGCGGCTGTAATCCGTTATCCGCTCAAAGGCATCGTTGACAAAAACGATCCGCGGGCCGGGTTCATCAATTGGCCGGGCCTCGGTGATCATCACCACGTCGTTCAGCCGCGCCACTGCCGTTTCAAGCAGGCACAACTGGTCCTCCATCGCCCGGCGCCGGGTCACGTCGCGAAAATAGACCGCCACGCCCTCCTCGGAGGGGTAGAGGCTGAACTCGATCCACAACCCCCGTCTGGGGAAAAACTCCTCGAAGTGGGCCGCGCGCTCCGTGGCCTGCACCTCGGTGTACTCGCGGTCGAACCGCGTTCCGCGGATCTGCGGAAATGCCTCGTAGATGCTCTTGCCGAGGAGATCGGCCCGGCGCTGGAGCAGGATCTGCTCGGCGGGGTCGTTCAGGTAGGCAATGCTCCCATCGGGAGCGATAATCGCGAACCCGTCGGTGATGCTTTCCAGGATCGTTCGCAGACGGGTGGCCATGCGCTTTTGCTCATCAATACTGGTAGAGGTGCCGTACCACTTAACAATGTTGCCCTGTTCGTCGCGAAAGGGGATGGCGCGGGCCAGATGCCAGCGATAGCTCCCGTCGCTGGCGCGGAAGCGAAACTCGGCCTCAGAGGGCGTGCCGGCCCGCACCGCATGCTCCCAGACCGCGCGTGTCGCCTCCACATCCTCGGGATGCAGCAACGAAAGCCAGCCATCGCCCAGGGCCTGCACCGGCGCCTCCGGGCCACATAGATCAGCAATGGCATGACTTATGTAATCAACCTTCCCCGCGACATCGGTGGTCCAGACGATCGACGGCAATGTCTCGGCGAATTGCCGGAAGAGCGCCTCACTCCGGGCCAGCGACGCCTCCATCTCCCTGGCTCGCGAAATGTCCTGCACCGCTCCCTGGACTGCAATAATCTGACCGGCGGCGTTGCGCACCGCACGTCCAAATGCGCTGACCCAGAGACGTCGTCTGCTCGCAGTGATAATCTGAAACTCCTCATCGTAGGGAGTGCCGTCACGGGCACAACGCTCGAAACATGCGCGCATATGCTCCAGGAACTCCGGAGCGATGAAGCGCTCAAAATCCAGCGTCTGCGGCGGTGACGTCGTATCCAGTTCGTAGATCCGCGCCACCTCATCGGTCCACTGCACCGGACCGGCGGGGAGATGGATGATCCATCCTCCCAGGCGCCCCGCCGTGCTGGCCATACGCAGCAGTTCATACTGCTCTTCCACAGCTCGTCGCCGCGCCTCGTTCCGCTCCATGATGCGCAACAGAGCCATGCCCAACCCGGTCGCGGCGAGGACGCTGGCCGCCGCGCTCCCCCGATTGACCAGGGCGTACACCGACCATGTCTCGGGAGGCGGCTCCAGAGCATCCATCGCAGCGCCCAGGAGCATGCCCAGGATCGCGACGGCGAGAATAAACCAGACACGCCGCGCAAAGATCGCGACCAGTACCGGAAGGACGTACAGCGCCGCCAATGCCCTCATCAGCGGCATCACCCCATCGGCCACGGCAACCAGCGCCAGGGTTGCCAGACTCAGGGCCATCCAGAATGGTGGAGGTGAGGTCACAGGCAACTGGATCGCAGATCGTTTCATACGTCCTCACCTGCCTGACGCAACCGTCTGCACATCCAGAATCGTGGCCGCACCTTCCATGTGGTAGTGCAGCAGCATTGTTGCAGCCACTCATTGCCAGAGAGGAGCGTTGCCGCGAACGTGAAGCCCTGCCCAGCACCCCCGCCGGTCAGAAGCGTGAGGCGTCGCTTCTCAATGTCTCCACTTCGCTGTGTCTGGCGCCACCCTCCTCATACCTGTGGTGGAGAGGTAAGGATTGGTGGAGAACCAGGAAGCACCATCCTTCACCTCAGGCGACCCGGTCGCAGTACCTCCCCCCATCATCATGTTACCGTATAACTGCTGACATATGGGCGGACGGTGCGGCAAAACTTGCCCTGTATTCTAATCATACGTTACCGATATTACCCCGTGCACCCTCCCGACCGATGAGGCGGAGCCTGAGTCGCCCGGGTTGACCCGCTATTCCGCTCGCCTCGGCGGACCTGTCCTGATTTTACCAGAGCATGCGCCCGCTGCGGGCGGACAGTAGTAAGGGGCAGCATCGTAGCCTCTCCGCCCCCCGGACAGCACCTCGGGCGTGAACCTTGTTTAACATTTCTTTGCAAAGACTGTTGACAGGCGTGACAAAACCACGTATACTGTCTTTGTGCAAAGCATTGACAAACCTGTGCAACAGACTGTGCAAATGCACAGAATCGTGGGCCTGCCGCCCGGAGAGGAAACTGACCAATGATTAATGTTACGCGCCAGGCCTATCTGGAAGGCTTCACCCCAGCCGAGATCTTCGCCGCTCTCTCCGACTCGCAGGCCATTGCGCATATTTTGCCCCGTGTGCAACGGGTTGAGGTCACCCGGCGCGACGATGTGGCTCGCACCGCACGTCTGGTGACCTACATGAACATTGGCGGCATCTTTGGCACTATCCGCTCCGAGGGCGAACTGTTCTGGGAAGATGACCGTGCCATTCGCTTCAAGGTGCGCACCCCGGTTGAAGTTGAGACGTCCTGGGAACTACTGCCAGTCAAAACCGGCACGGATATTCAGTTGTCCACCTCGCTCAACCTGGCGCCAATGCTCGGCCCGATGGCGTCCTTTGTCCCTACCCAGCAGGTGAGCGCTATGATGGCGACCGAGTTGGAAGGGGTGCTCAAGGCGCTTGCTCGACGTATGCGTGAGAGCCGGCTCCAGGAGCGCGCTATCGCGGCATAACAACTCGCCGGTGCGCTATATAATAGACCTCGCGGCCTGACAGCGCCCGTGAGGTCTTTTGGCGTTTGCGCCTGCATTGTTTTGCGTGGACTCGCGAGGGCTTCACCCTCCCAAGATGCCTGCCCTGGCGCTGCGCGGCGCAGCCGCACGTGCAACCGATAAACCGGAGGTTCTCCCCTCCACCCACATGCCGGAAGCATCGCATGCCACTGCCATTTCTCAACCTCTATCGCCACGGCTTCGCACGGGTCGCCGTGGCCGTGCCCGCCGTGCGCCCGGCCGACCCGGCGTTCAATGCCGAACGCACCATCGCCCTGGCGCAGCGCGCCCATGATGCCGGCGCGGCGGTGGCGCTGTTTCCCGAACTGGGTCTTTCGGCCTATACCAACGAGGATCTCTTTCACCAGGCCACCCTGCTCGAGGCCACCCTTGCCGCCCTGGGCCAGGTAGTGGCCGCCAGCGCCCGGCTGCGCCCCCTGCTACTCGTGGGCGCTCCTCTGACCGTCGAGGGCAAACTCTTCAACTGCGCCGTCGCCATTCACGCCGGGCGCGTCCTGGGGGTGATCCCGAAAAGCTACCTGCCCAACTACCGTGAGTTCTACGAGAAACGGCATTTTAGCGCTGCCCGCGCCGCCCTGAACGCCACCATCGCTCTTTTCGATGCCACCGTTCCCTTCGGCTCCGATCTGCTCTTTGTGGCCCGGGGCCTGCCCGCCCTCACGATCCACGCCGAGATCTGCGAAGATGTCTGGACGCCCATTCCACCCAGCGCCTACGCCGCCCTCGCCGGGGCCACCGTGCTCTGTAACCTCTCGGCCAGTAATATCACCATCGGCAAGGCCGACTATCGCCGCGCCCTCTGCGCCGCCCAATCGGGCAAATGCCTGGCGGCCTACCTCTACTCCGCCGCCGGTCCCGGCGAAAGCACCACTGACCTGGCATGGGATGGCCATGCCCTGATCTATGAGCATGGCGAATGCCTCGCCGAGTCGCCACGCTTTGCCAACGACGAACAGATTGTCTTCGCCGATGTGGACCTTGAACGGCTGCTCCAGGAGCGCATGCGCCAGACCAGTTTCGGCGACGCCGCCAGCGACTATTACCAGCGCCTGCAAACCTTCCGCCGTGTGCCCTTCGCCTTCGAACCGCCCAGGGGAGAACTGCCCCTGCTGCGGGCCGTCGAGCGTTTCCCGTATGTGCCCAATGATCCCGCGACCCGCGATGAACGTTGCTACGAGGCCTACAATATCCAGGTTCACGGCCTGATGCAACGGCTCAGAGCAACTGGCATCGGCAAGGTCGTCATCGGCGTCTCCGGCGGCCTCGACAGCACCCAGGCGCTGATCGTCGCCGCCCGGACGATGGACCGCCTCGACCTGCCGCGCGCCAACATTCTCGCCTATACCCTGCCGGGCTTCGCCACCAGCGAGCGCACCCGCGCCAACGCCCACGCGCTGATGGGCGCTCTCGGGGTCAGCGCCGGCGAGATTGACATTCGCCCCTCCGCCCTGCAAATGCTCCGCGACATCAACCATCCCTACGCCCGGGGTGAGCCGGTCTTCGACGTGACCTTCGAGAATGTGCAGGCCGGAGAACGCACCTCGCATCTCTTCCGCCTGGCTAACTTCCACCAGGCCCTTGTGCTTGGCACCGGCGACCTGAGCGAACTGGCCCTGGGATGGACCACCTATGGCGTCGGTGACCATATGTCGCATTACAACGTCAACGCATCGGTACCGAAAACCCTCATCCAGCATCTCATCCGCTGGGTGATCCGTTCGGGCCAGTTCGACGAAGCGACGAACGCCACGCTCCTGTCCATCCTTGATACCGAGATCTCGCCAGAACTGGTGCCGGCCCGCGATGGCGCGGCCCAGGAGCCAGCGCAACACACCGAGGCCCTTATCGGCCCCTACGCCCTGCAAGACTTCAACCTCTACTACCTCACCCGCTTCGGCTTTCGTCCGAGCAAGGTCGCCTTTCTCAGCTACCACGCCTGGGCCGACGCGACCCGCGGTGAATGGCCCGAGGGCCTGCCCGAGAGCAGACGGGTGGCCTACGACCTGCCAACGATCAAGCACTGGCTGGAGATTTTTCTGTACCGATTCTTCCAACTCAGCCAGTTCAAGCGCTCGGCGTTGCCCAACGGCCCGAAGGTCGGCTCAGGCGGCTCACTCTCGCCCCGCGGAGACTGGCGCGCCCCCAGTGACTCGAGCGCCCGCGTGTGGCTGGAGGAACTGCGCGCCAATGTGCCCGATATGCCAGGCTCTCCCTGACCCTGCAAGCAGGGGTGTGGGGAGACCTGGTTTCCCCACACCCCCCAACCGGATGGGGAAGGTGGGTTCCCGGCAAGACCAGACCCTCCCCGCCGGAAGAGAAGAAGGAGAGACGCATGCGCGTCCTTGTGTACGACACCCATTCCTACGATCGCACCTTTCTCGATCAGGCCAATCAGGGTCGCCACCAGATGGAGTACACCTCAGCCCAGCTCGACCCCCACACCGCGACCCTGGCCCAGGGTTACGATGCCGTCTGTCTTTTCGTCAACGACCGCGCCGATGCGCCGGCCATCGAGCGTCTGGCCAGCGGCGGCGTGCGGATGATCGCCCAGCGTTCCACCGGCTTCAACAACATTGACCTGGTCGCTGCCCGGCGTCACGGGATCACGGCGATGCGCGTCAGTTATTACTCGCCCTATTCGGTCGCCGAGTTCGCCGTCGGCCTGTTGCAGACCCTCAACCGGCGCATCCACCGGGCCTACAACCGCACCCGCGAGTTCAACTTCCGCCTGGCCGGCCTGCTGGGCCATGACCTGCACGGGCGCACCGTCGGCGTGGTGGGCACCGGCAAAATCGGTGCAATCTTCGCGCGTATTATGCACGGCTTCGGCTGCCCGCTCCTGGCCTACGATGTGCGCGAAAACCCCGACTGCCTGGCCCTGGGCGCCACCTACGTCAGCCTGGAGGAACTGCTGCGTCGTGCTGACATCATCAGCCTGCACGTGCCCCTGCTGCCCGAGACCCACCATATGGTCAACGCCACGACCCTGGCGCTGATGAAGCCGGGCGTGATGCTGGTCAACACCAGTCGCGGCGGCCTGATCGACACCGAGGCGCTGATTGCGGCCATCCAGCGCGGGCACGTCGGCGCCGTGGCTCTCGATGTCTACGAGGAAGAGGAGGGCAAGTTCTTCCGCGATCTCTCCGACACGGTGATAGGTGACGAGGTGCTGGCCCGCCTGATGACCTTCCCCAACGTGCTCGTCACCAGCCATCAGGCCTTCTTCACCTACGAGGCCATGACCACCATCGCCGAGACTACCATCCGCAACCTCACCGACTTCGAAGAGGGCCGCGAAAACGAGAACCTGCTGCGCCCCGGCCAGTAAGTGTAGATTTTAGATGTTGGATTGCGGATCGGGATGTCTGGTTATGTCACGCCCAATCCGCAATCCAACATCGGCCCGCCCCGTAACCTGCTCCTGCACTATCCGGTACACAGAGCGGAATATCGAGGGAGTATCGGGAAGGCGGGGGGCCACATGCTCGCCAAGGTTCACAGTTGCGCCGTCATCGGGCTGGAAGGCCTTGTGGTCGAAGTCGAGGTAGACATCGCCCAGGGACTGCCGTCGTTCACCGTCGTTGGCCTGGGTGACGCGGCGGTGCAGGAGAGCCGCGAACGGGTCCGCTCGGCAGTGCGTAATTCCGGGCTGACCTTCCCGATGAAACGGCTCACGGTGAACCTGGCCCCCGCCGACCTGCGCAAGGCCGGGCCGGCCTACGATCTGCCGATCGCCGTGGGCCTGGCGCTGGCTTCGGGCCAGGTGTTCGGCGCCACCGAGGGGGCTGCCTTTATCGGCGAACTTGGCCTCGACGGCGGGGTGCGCCACACCGAGGGCGTGCTGCCAATGGCTGCGGTCGCCCGCCAGCACGGCCTCACCACGCTCTACGTGCCAGTCGAGGACGCCGCCGAAGCCAGTCTGGTGGAAGACATCAGGGTCATCCCCGTGCGGAGCCTGGCCGACCTGCTCGCCCACATCAGCGGCGAGCGGCCCATCGCCCCCTACCTCAGCCAGGCGCGCCACCTCCCCGAAGAGGAGACCTTCCCCGTAGATTTCCAGGACATCAAGGGCCAGGAACACGTCAAGCGGGCGCTGGAGGTGGCCGCCGCTGGCGGGCACAACATCCTCATGTCGGGCACGCCCGGCTCGGGCAAAACGATGATGGCCCGCGCCCTCATCTCCATCCTGCCACCCCTGCGGCTCGACGAGGCCCTGGAAGTGACCAAGATCTACAGCGTCTGCGGCCAGTTGCCCAGGGACACCCCCCTGGTGCGCCGCCGGCCCTTTTGCGCCCCCCACCACACCACCTCCATCGCCGGGCTGGTGGGTGGCGGTCCGGGGCGTGCCCGCCCGGGCATGATCAGCATGGCCCATCGGGGCGTGCTATTCCTCGACGAACTGCCCGAATTCGGCCCCAAACTCGAGGTCCTGCGGCAACCGCTGGAGGAGCGGGTGGTCACCCTCAGTCGCTCCTCGGGGACCATTACCTACCCGGCGGCGGTGATGCTGGTGGCCGCGCAGAACCCCTGCCCCTGCGGCTGGTACGGCGACCCCGAGCGCCAGTGTACTTGCTCGCCGGCAATGGTCACGCGCTACCAGAAGCGCATCTCCGGGCCGCTGCTCGACCGGCTGGACATCCACGTTGACGTGCCGCGGGTGAACTACGAGAAGCTCAGCAGCGACCGTCTGGGCGAACCGTCGCGGACCATCCGCGACCGAGTGATCGCCGCACGTGAACGACAGCATGAGCGTTTCGGCAGCGCGGGGACGCGGACCAATGCCGACATGGGCCCGGCCGACTTGCGGCGCCATTGCCAGCTCGACGCGGCGGGGCAGGCGCTCATGAAGGCCGCCGCGCGGCAGATGAACCTCTCGGCGCGCGGCTACCACCGCGTCATCAAGCTCGCTCGCACCATTGCCGACCTGGCTGGCGTCGAGCAGATTGGCCCGGCCCACCTGGCGGAGGCCCTCCAGTACCGGCCCTGCCGGATGGAATAATACCATCCTGGATGTCGCGTTAGCCCGCTGCGTTCGGCGATACCGCAATATGTTCGTAACGTTCACGAGCCGCCGGACGCGGGGTGGATAGCGGATGTTTTGTTCAAAGACCATAAGATAAGCTACAGGCTACAGATGCAAAGCCCGTCCTCACGGTCTATACCGGAATGTATTGCTTTCAGAAGACCACACGGAGCAACTATGGCTCATGCATTGATGCCAGACATAGCCCCGGTTCCTCTTCCCAACGCTCCCTGCCCGCCCGCCAACAACCCCGAGGCCATCCTGCACTGGCTCTACTGGCAGCACCTGCAAGCCGGACGGATCGAGCCGCGACGCGAACACGCCGACCCCTTCTGGCGGCGCATAGCCGAGAAACGCCACGACCAGCAGCGCCTGGCCGCCAGTCTCCGCGCCGACCCGGAACGCGAGACGCGCCTGGTTCGCATCGCCAGCCTCCTGGGACTCGACCTTTCGGAATTGGACCTCGAGGCGCAGATCGAGACGGTCGTGCGCGCGTTTGTGCCGATGCGGTATCATATCAGTGGAGAGCTTGAATTGCTGGGAGAGGTCGAACGGGCCGCCGAGGTGCTCGTGGCGACGTATTGAGGTGACACCGGGGATGCGATCCTCACCTTCCCCCCGGCCCCCTCCCTCTCCACCAGTGGTAAAGAGGGAGGGGGCTCCGAGCGTAGCCTGGCGGGGGCGAGTGAGGATCAGTTGCCAGTGCGAGCACTGTAGGAACCCGAGATTCCTGGTGCTGTTGCTCGATAGGGGTTCCAGGAGGGCTTCGCCCTTCCAGGCATCCTTATTTCATCCGAGATCTACCCAATGGTGCAGTGTGTCAACAGGTGCACTGGTATACGATAGCTGGTGAGCGCCAGGCTTCCAGTGTGGCGTTACCATGGTGAGTAAAGGAGCAGTCTATGGGTCTCTTTGAACGCAAAAGTCCCGCCGAGGACATGATTGAACAGGCAGAAAGCAGTGCCGCGGCTGCGGTTGAGCAACTCGCCCAGACGATCCGCGAGCGTGTGGACAACGAGACCGGCCAGCAAATCGCCAAATTGCTCACGCGCCTGGCCGAGCGCGTCGACGCGATGGACCTGGCCGCACAGATGGAGAAGGCCGCACAGCGCGTCAGCGAGCAGGTCGAGGAGAAGGGCGAGCAACTGGCTGCCCTCGGCGCCAGATCGGTCCCTGAGCAGCCATCGGGATGGATCACCCCCTCGCTGATAGGATTCTTGCTGGGCCTCGGCACGGGGATCGTGCTGGATCGCTTCGTCTTCAGCCAGCAAGAGGGTAAGCCTGTTTAGTCCTGCGTCCGAGCGTATGTGATCGGTCGGCTCTCGCCTGGTAAGGCCGAAGCGTTGGTGCAGCCGATGCTTCGGCCTTACTACGCGGCGCAGCCAGGAGACTGTCCGACAATGTTCCCACAGTTGACTATCAGCGGAGCAGCCTACGAGCGCGGATGGGCTTACGGCGCCGCGGTCGCACCCATGATCCGCCACAGCATCGCCAGTTACGCCCGGCTCTTCGCCGTGCGACGAGGCATGGACTGGGCGACCAGTCAGGCCGAGGCGCTGCGCTTCGTGCCCCTGCTCGCCAGTGTGGTCCCCGATCTGCTTGAGGAGATGCGCGGCATCGCCGACGGCGCCGGCTGCGCCCTGGGCGAAATTATTGCGCTCAACGTGCGTACCGAGCTGCTGGCCGGTATTTCCCCGGGCAGCTATCACCCCGACGGCCCGGCCGCGCGCGCCCGTAACCGCCTGGCCGGCGTGCCCGAACATCCGCCCGAGCCGAGAGAAACCGAGTTGCCATCCGCGCGGGTCGCGGACGATGGCGAATGCACCACCGTGGCGGCGACGGGCGCCGCGACCCTGGAGGGCGGTACGTTCCTGGCGCAGACCTGGGACTGGCAGGGCGATCAGCGCGCCGCATGCCTGCTGTTACGGGTGCGCGCCCCCGGTGAACCCGACATCCTGACCCTGACCGAAGCGGGGATGCTTGCCAAGTGCGGCCTGAACGGCGCTGGCGTGGCAGTCGCGCTGAACCTGCTCCGCTCGCGCAAGGACGGCCGCGACGTGGGAATGCCGGTGCACGTGCTGCTGCGCAAGATGCTCCAGGGTCAGGACTTCGCCGCGGCGCG
Organism: uncultured Chloroflexales bacterium; assembly: GCA_937918935.1. Taxonomy (GTDB): domain Bacteria; phylum Chloroflexota; class Chloroflexia; order Chloroflexales; family Chloroflexaceae; genus JACAEO01. The sequence goes on from CAKZSI010000008.1 coordinate 22,237, forward strand.
GGCATGCACCGACCTGGCCGCGCCGAGTGCTTCATCGTGCGTCACGCTGGCAAGCGACCGTGGCGACCTGGTGAGCCTGGAGATCACCCCGGATGGTGTGGCGGAAGTACACACCAGGGCAGGGCTGCTGGCCCATGCCAACCACTGCGTTGACCCGCGCGCGGCGGCGGGTGAATGCCCGCTGGAACCAACCTCGACCACGCAGGAGCGCCTGGGGCGAGCGTGGGATCTGTTGCGCGGCGGCGCCGGGCGACTCGATGTCACGGCGCTCCAGGCCATCCTGACCGATCACCAGGGCGCGCCGCGCTGCATCTGCCGGCACCCTGATCCGCGCGTGCCCCGCCTGGACCGGGCCGAGAGCATCTGCGGCCTGGTCATGGATCTGCGAGCGCGGGTCATACACGTAGCGCCGCACGTACCCTGCACAGCGCCCTTCGCGCCGGTGGCGCTGTAGAACAGCGACGGGCGCCGCCGCTTCCCCTTCCCTTGCAGTGAAGAAACGTCCACGGACAACAGACGCACGTGGCACGCTTCTCTTGTTGCAAATACCTTTTGTCATATATACAATAGATTTGTACAGGGAAGCCGCATACCACCAGAAAGGGGAAGGGTTTGTGAGGGCTTCGCCCCTGACGAAACCTCCCTTCCGGCAAGCTGGTTCCGCGCAGGGTCGCCGCTTGAAACAAAGGAGTGAAGACGGCTATGGAAGGCGTCACCGTTCCTCTCGCGTTGCAAGACTACATGACGGTCATCTTCTCGGCCCTTGGTCTGGCCATCCTCACCCGCATGGTCTACCAGCTTAATCGAGAGTTGGGGCGCATGGCCCTGGCCGGCACGGTGCTGATCGTGCTGGGGGGCTTTCTGAAGGCGAGCGGCAAACTGGTAAGCGCCGCCGGCGGCCCCGATCTGGCGCTGCTGCATCAGGGCCTCTTTCCCTTGATTGCGCCTGGCTTCGCGCTCATGGCCTGGTCACTTTACCAGATCCGCCGCGTGTTCCGTGACCAGCCACCTCTGCAAAGGCCCTGGCTCGTGCCCGCGGTAATTATTGCCGTCTCTGGCATCGGTGTCACTGCCCTGGCTCTGGCCGGGGGGCCGTGGAAGGTGCCGCTGATCCTGCTGGCCACCGTTGGCAACGTGAGTATGCTCATCATGCTGGCCCTCGCTGCCTGGGGCCGCAACATGTGGTTCACCGGATCGCTCTTCATCGTGACCCTGGTGGTGGTGCTGGTCATGTCGCAACTTGCCAACACGAAAGACGTGTCGATCGGGATGATCTGGTTTGAACAGATCACCCAGACGGTGGCACAGATGCTCTTTGTCCTGGCCGCCTGGAACTACACTCAGAAGGTCGAAGCGGCGTACGCCCGCCCCCTGGCCGCCCAGACAGTGTGATACGAGGGGTGTGGGGAAACCAGGTTTCCCCATACCCTGCTCAGCGGGAGGCAGAAGAGTGTAGGAAGGCCAGACCCGCACAGGCTCTTTTCGACCAGTTGCGCCGCCAGGTAGCCGAGACCTAACGATAAGGGAACAGGTATTTACCGCTCACTCGGATCAGTCTGGCTATACTCATTCCAGGCTAGCCAGTGCCAGACGCCCCTGAGAGGAGCGGAGATGTGTAGCTTGCGTTTATGGCGCGCCGGCGGTCTGTTGGTGACCATTATCCTTGTTGCCAGCATACTGGCCGGTTGTAGCGCCGGTCCCTCCACTGCTGCTTTGCTCGATCCCCCATCGCCTGCGTCACCATCGCCTGTGCCGGCCCCGGACGATGCAGAGGTGGGCCGGCAACTCTTCACCGGCCAGATCGCCGTGCCTGGTTTCGTGGCATGCATCGGTTGTCATAGCGTCAATCCTGCTGGACGAGCGGGGATCGGCCCGAACCTGGCCGAGATCGGCCAGATCGCCGGCCAACGGATCCCCGGAATGTCGGCTGCCGAGTACATCGAAGAATCGATCCGTTTTCACGATGCCTTTGTAGTTCCAGGCTACGGCCCGGGGATTGCACGGGGCGCGATGGGAGGCAGAGATTTTGACGAGGTGCTGAGCGACGCCCAGGTGGTCGCTCTGGTGGCGTATCTGATGAGCCTGCCCGCCAGCCCATCCGGCGCCGATCCTCCATCGGGCGTCACCGGGGCGCTTTCCCTGCCCCCATCAGACACCGCGACGCCGCGGGTCACCACAAGCGCCACCACAACCCCCACGGCAAGCGTTACCGCCAGCGCAACCCCCATGACGAGCGTTACCGCCAGCGCAACCCCTGGCCCCACCACAACGCCCACAGCAAGCGCCACCAGGGGCGCAACCACTAGCGCCACCCCGGCCGCAACCAGCACTTCGACAGCAAGCCCAACGCCGGCAGTAACCCCGGTTGCAACGCCCACGGCACCACCCTCGCCGACACCGCCACCCACCCCGACGCCAACGCCAGTCGCAACGCCTACCGTGGTTGCCGTCGCCTCGCCGACCTCGGCGCCGTTACCCTCGGCGCCTGACGAACCCAATCTTGCGCGCTACGCCGGGTGCGTGAGTTGTCACAACCAGCATCCGCAACAGGTGCGCATGCCCCACCCGCTGAACCCGACATGCAACGAGTGCCACCGTGGATCGCCGAACCGCATCGGCTGCCCGACATGCCACAGTATGCATGCGATTGACAACAAGCACGAACCCATACCCGATCTTGCCTGCGCGACATGTCATCAGTAGCAATGGCCCGGGAGGCTGTTTCTACGCCTGGTCGTCTCCCTGCATCGCTGAAGCCGGGCCGGTTCTCGGTCACCCTCACATCAGTTTGGAGGGGGCAACGCGCGTATGTGAAACGTAATGGATTTAGACCTGGCTCTGAAACAGAACGTCGCACAACCCCACACGGGCTATGCAAAGATGCTGCTGGAAAACCCGGGAGCGCGGGCCGCTGGCTCGCATGCCGGCAGGACGCCCCCGCTCCTGGTCGCATCCACACAAGAGTTCGCCAGCAGTATCAGGCAAAGTCTTTGGGGCAAGTCCCCAACCCCACATGTTTCGCTGGTTTTGGCGGCCTGGCCGGCCCGTACTCCCCGCCGGAGGCGGACTTCGCCACGGCCCTGACACTGCACCACGCCTTGTACAGTGCATGCTAAGGTAGTGGTACAATAATGTTAAGCACGGTCCCGCGTGGCTTCGAAAGGTAGAGCCTCAGGTGCGTTTCAAACCGGCTTGAGAATCTGACCTTCACCTCACTGGAATGGAAGCCGATGGTTCTGATTGCGACCCTCTGCGCCCCGATGCGCGTTGCGTTGAGTCGCCTGGTTGCGCGTCGAGGCATGACCGCCCTGGTCTGTTTTGATGGCGCAGCGGCAGTAGCCGCCGGGCGCGCGCAACGCGGTGAGTTGCGCGGCGCGATCCTCGATGCCGACCTGCCCACGATGAGCGGCCCGGACGTCGCCCGCGCCCTGGAAGATGAAGTTGGTCCTCTGCCAACCTTTTTCCTCGCTCACCCTTCTGTTCCATTGCCATCCAACCCTTCCGGCATCAGTGACGACGAACTGGCGCAGATCGATGCCTGGCTCGCGAGGCTTGCACTCGCGCCATCTCTGGAGCGGCTGCGAGCTTCCGAACCCGAGCTGGTGCTTGAGGATATGAGCTTCTAGGCGCTGGCCGACCCGTCACGTGCGCTCGGACGGAGTACCAGGCCCCGTATCGAGGGTGAAGGCTTCCCAGAATTTCCCACGTTCCTGCGCGCCGGGAGGGTCTGGGAGTGCAAGCCCTCCCAGGAACATTCTGTTGTTGTGCGGCTGCGCCGCCCAGGCCCTGACATCTGCATAGGAGGTTGCCCCGATGAGCCGGCTCGAACAGACCATCGCCCAGATCGCCCCCCTCGACAGTGAAGCCATGGCCGCGGCGCGGGCACGCCAGGCTGTGCTGACGAAGCCCCAGGGCGCCCTGGGGCGTCTGGAAACGCTGGCCACGCAGATCGCCGGGATCACCGGCGATCCGCGTCCGCGTCTGCTCCAGCCGGCGGTGGTGGTGATGGCCGGCGACCACGGCGTGGCTGCACAGGGTGTGAGCCTCTACCCCGCCGAGGTCACGCCGCAGATGGTGCTGAACTTTCTGCGTGGCGGCGCGGCGATCAACGTCCTGGCGCGCCACGTTGGCGCGCGGGTGGTCGTGGTTGACATGGGAGTGGCAGTCGATCTGCCACCCCACCCCGAGTTGCTGGTACGCAAGATCGCCCACGGCACCCGCGATTTCAGCCGCGAGCCGGCGATGAGCCGCGAACAGGCTCAACAGGCCGTAGAGACCGGTATCATGGTGGTGGAGGACGTGATCACCGCGGGCGTTGATGTGGTTGCCACCGGCGATATGGGCATTGGCAATACTACCCCCTCAAGCGCCATCGTTGTCGCCATCACTGGCCGGCCAGTCGCCGAAGTGACCGGACGCGGCACCGGTCTGGATGATGCCGGACTGGCCCGCAAAGTGGCCGTGATCGAGGCTGCGCTGGCCCTCCACCAACCCGATCCAACTGATGGCCTGGATGTGCTGGCCAAGGTCGGAGGATTGGAGATCGGCGGGCTGGCCGGGGTGATGATCGGCGCGGCGGCCCGGCGCGTACCGGTGGTGGTTGACGGCTTTATCTCCGGCGCGGCGGCCCTTATCGCCAGCGCTCTGGCGCCGGCTGTGCAGCCCTACCTGATCGCCGGGCATCGCTCGGTCGAACGGGGTCATCAGGCCGTTTTTGGCCGGCTTGACCTCGAGCCGCTGCTCGACCTGGGGTTGCGCCTGGGTGAAGGCACGGGAGCGGTGCTGGCCATTTCGCTCTGCCAGGCCGCCTGCAAGATCCTCGATGAGATGGCTACCTTTGGCGAAGCCGGAGTGTCGGGACCGGCGTAGACGCTCCCCTACCCGCCGAGAGAGTGCAGGAGGGCGCGGTTCTCCGAGGGTTTCCCCACGTTGTTACCAACCAGTGCCACGTTCGAGTCTGGTTGCCCGGTTAGTGGGCCGAAGCATTGGCACAGCTAATGCTTCGGCTACCAGGCCAGGACTGACGCCCGCTGTCGGATGGAGCGCCAGGATGGTCCGCGAGGGCGCGGCCCTTCCAGTTTTCTCCTTCATCAGCGCACGATGAAGCGGATGGCGTGGCTCACATCGTTATCTACGTTGTCGTTCTGCGAACTGCGAATGGCCATTACGTAAAGACCACGCTGCGCTCCCTGTGGCACGGTGTAGGTCCAGGTAATGACCCCATTCGCATCGGCCCGAAGTTCGCGGTCAAAGCGCTCGATTGATCCATCGGGCCGGTTCAGCCAGTAGCCGGCGAATTCGCCGTCCTTAAAGCCCGAGGCGCTGAAGGTGAAGGTCGTCCCAATACCGCCCTCCTCAGGCGTGACTCGGGCCAGGGGCGCAGGGCTGGCCCCATTGGTGATACTGAAAGGGATGCGCTCCGTCTTCCGGGTGTCCTTGCCCCGCGCCACCATGATCCACTGGCCGCCGATGCTGGTGGCCGGAGCCGTCCAGGTCCAGGTGACCGTACCATCGGGATTGGCCCGAATGTCGGGGGGACCGGCGACGATGACGCCATCGGGGCGTTCGAGCCAGGTATCGAGCCGCTCGATGGCGTTGAAACCACGGGCCTGGAAGGTAAAGGTGGTGCCAGGAGGCCCACTGAGCGGGTTGACGCTCGCCATGAACGGCGGATCAGCGGCGATAACGAAGGCAACCTGGGTCTCGCGGCGGGTTTGGAGGCCGCGGAAGCTCATCGTCCAGAGGCCCGACAGCGCCCGCGCCGGGGCCTGCCAGGTCAGGGTTACGCGACCATCGCCATCGGCCCGCACAGGGGTGCGTCTGGTGTCATCCACCGTCCCGTCGGGCCGGGTTGGCCAGTAGCCGACCTCTTCGACACTCTTGAATCCCGTTACCACGAAGGTGAAGGTAGCGCCGGGCGTGCCCGCGGCAGGGGTAACCTGGCCGCCAGGCGGGGGAGGACCTGCCGGCGCGGGATTCGCGCCGGTGACGGTGAAGGGAATAGCCACTTCCACGGCGCTATCACGCCCGCGGCTGACGGCCTGCCACACGCCGGCCTGGGCGCTGGCAGGACTGGCCCAGCGCCAGGTCACCACACCATTGCGGTCGGCGATCAGGTACGGTGTAGCATCGACGGCCCGCCCATCGGGTGTGGTCAGCCACGAGCCGACCTGTTCGCCAGGGGTAAAGCCGCCAATGGTGACGCTGAAGATCGTGCCCGGTGCCCCGCTCGGGGGTGTCACGCTGCGCCGGGGGGCCGGGGCTTCTGGCGCAACGATGGCAAAGCGCGCGATGATCTCGCGGCTGGTCTGCAGATCGCGCACCACCATCTGCCAGACACCGCCGCGGGCATTGTCCGGCGCTGTCCAGCGCCAGCGCAACTCACCACGGGCGTCGGCGACGAGATTCGGGTCCTTGCCGGGCGCCAGGTCACGAGCGGCGCCAGTGGGATCAACCAGCCAGGCGGCCACCCGCCGGCCGGGCGTGAGGCCGCTGGCTTCAAACTCGAAGGTGGTTCCCGGCACGCCACTGGATGGGGCCACGCTGATCGGATCGGGGAGCGGGTTTGACCCCGTAACGGTGAAGGGGATAGCGAGCAACACGTTGCTGGTGACGCCGCGGGCGGTCATGGTCCATTCCCCATCAGGGTCGCCGGGCGCAACGTCCCAACTCCAGATGATGGCGCCGCCGCCATCGGCAACGACCGAAGGATAGCGTGGTCGTGTGGCGCCGCCGGGCGGGCTGGCCCACAGGTCAACCCGTTCGCCAGGCCTGAATCCAGTAGCGCTAAAATGGATGCGCGTGCCTGGCCCGGCTACGGGGGGCGAGGCGCTGCCACTGGCAGCATGCGCCGTCGGGGCAAGGCCGGACAGCGCCAGGGCGCTGAGGATTAACACAAGCGTCAAGGTTCGAAGATGCAGGTTCATGGGTATTCCAGACCCTCCTACAAGGTATAACTCAGAGTCATTGTACTACGCTTGAGAGTCGGTGAAACCCGACGCGAGGACGAAGCCGGGTTACATCTGTGTCATCCATAACCGGTACGGGAGGACGAAGCCCTTCCTACCGATGGTGCACAGCGCTCGCGCTCCCGCCGGTCGCCGATTGTAGGCACTGGCGATCCTCGTGCTACAATACGCGCGCTTACCAGTTGCCATGATGATTGTGATGGATGCGCTGAGAGAGGGGGCGTGGGAGAGCGAAGACCTCCCCGCAACATCCATCATCACCAGGTTGCTCCACCAGTAGTTCACCGGCAGTACTTGTGCTCCAGGCTTATTCAGGGAGGTATGGGTATGACGACGGAACCGCTTCAGGAGGGAGAAGCCATCACGAGTGGCGGCGCGGTCAGCTTTGCCACAAAGCTGCGCGCCGTGCCCGGTCTCGATCCGGAGGTGGTTGAGAAATTGAACGCGATCGGGATCGCCGATAATGCCACACTCCTCGCGCGGGGCGCGCAGCCCGAAGGTCGCGATGCGATCTGTGCTGCAACCGGCATCAATGCAGTGCAACTGCTCAGCACCCTGTACCTGATGGATCTCGAGCGCGTGGATGGCGTATCGTGGACCAACGCGCGGCTGCTGGTCGGTGCGGGAGTTACGACGGTGCCTGATCTGGCCTTTCGCAGCGCGGAGGATCTCGTGCCCCAGATCCAGCGAGCCAACGAGGAAATGGGTCTGGTGAAGCGCCTGCCCTCACGCAAGGCTATTCAGGGCTGGATTGACCACGCGCGCACGTTGCCCCAGGCTATCTTCTTCGGGGGGAACAGCGAAGTGTTCTGAGGTGAACAGAGGCCATCAATGGAAGGGCCTGGGAGGGCGCTGCCCTCCCAGGCCCTTCGAGACTCCTTCTCGGCAGCGATTGCGGGGGCCGGTGGGTCCCTCCGAACCTGCCCTACACGAAGAGGTCTCGGTGGAGTAAGAGTGACTCGAACCGGGACGCGGGCAGCGGGTGGCTAAAAAGAAAGCCCTGAAACAGATCGCAACCGGCATCGAGCAGGTAGCGATATTGCCATTCGGTTTCGATGCCTTCAGCGACGAGTTGCAGGTTCAGCGACCGCCCCAGGGTAATGATGGCCTGGACGATGCCCCGGCTGCCGTTGTGCGCCGCAGCATCAAGCCGGGCCACAAAGGTGCGGTCCACTTTCAGGGTAGTGAGGGGTAGGCGTTGCAGATAGGCCAGCGACGAATAGCCCGTACCGAAATCATCCAGGGAGAGGGCGAGGCCTAACGCACGCAGTTCGTGTAACTGGCGCAGGAGGGGTTCCAGGTCGCTAAGCAGGGCGCTCTCGGTCAGTTCCAGTTCGAACAGCGCCGGGTCAAGGCCGCTGCTGGCGATAGTGGCGGCAACCATAGACAGGAAGGAAGGCTGGGCGAACTGGATCGCGGAGATGTTGACCGCTACAGGAACGAGCGGCAGACCCTTCTGTCGCCATTCCTGGAGCTGGCGGCTGACCTCCTGCAGGCACCATTCGCCGATAGGCACAATCAGCCCCAGTTCTTCGGCCAGCGGAATGAAGTGACCCGGCAGCGTCGTGCCCTGCGTGGGATGTTGCCAGCGGATCAGCGCCTCCGCCCCGCTCAGCCGTCCGGCACGATCCACCTTGGGCTGGTAGAACAGCACAAACTCATTGCGTTCAAGCGCTCGTCGCAGATGGCTTTCCAGTTGCAGGCGCTCAAGAGCCATCCGATTGATGCCGGGTTCGAAGAATTGAAAGCTGTTGCGCAGGGTAGTTTTGGCGCGGTACATGGCCACATCGGCGTTACGTTGCAGCGTATTGGCATCTTCGCCATCATCGGGGAAGATGCTGGCGCCGATGCTGGCGCTGAGAAACAGTTCCTGGCCATTGACCAGAAACGGCATACGCAGCATCTCGTGCAACCGGTTGGCAACCTGTGCGACCTGGCTGGTCTCGACGATCTCAGGCAGAACCAGCATAAACTCATCCCCACCCCGGCGCGCCAGGGTGTCGCTGGCGCGCAGGCAGCCCTCAAAGCGGCGCGCGAGTTGTACAAGGAGTACATCACCAACGTTGTGCCCCAGAGTGTCGTTGATCTGTTTGAAGCGGTCCAGATCAATGAACAGCACCGCCACCTTGTGGCGGGTGCGTCGGGCGGCTTCGAGCGCCTGACGGAGGCGATCCTCGAAGAGTACACGGTTAGGCAGCCGCGTCAGGGGATCGTAGTAGGCCTGAAAGGCGATCTGATGCAGACGCTCGTGCTGCTCAACCGCAATGCTGATCAACTGGTTCACCATTTCGAAGAAGCGCAGATCATCACTATCGGGGCGGGCCATGGCCCGCCGGCAAATGGTCAACGTACCCGGCGGGACATTAGGATTAAGTTGTAGCATGCAGCGCCAGCAAACGAGTACTGCTGGCGTTGCCGTGCTCTCAGGGATGGCAAAGGTCGTGATCTCCGGGTTGGCGTCCGAGGCGGGAGGATGAGTTTGCACTGCGGTGCGAGTGAAGGCCTCGAGGGTCGCAACAAATTCCGTAGTCAGATCGGCATCGTGGGCATCGAAGAAGAGATCCGTGTGTCGCAGGGCCAGGGCCACGTAGGCGGCATCCCTGTAACGTTCGCGGGTCAGAGCGACCAGTTCGGTTGCCACGACGCTGAGGGGTTGCTGGCGGGCTACCAGTTCCAGCACCCGCCGTCGCGTCATGTCGAAAGCTTCGGCGCGCTTGCGTTCGGTAATACACTCCAGGGAGACGACCGCCCGGCCCCATGGCGTATCCCCACAATGGCTGACGTGCATCGCGAACCACTGCTGATGGCCCCCCTCTTCGACCGCATATTCAGTGGCGAAGCGCGTGCACTGCCCTTGAAGCACCTTACGAAGGCCCGCGGTGACCGCGGGGGCCTCAGGCATGGCCGAGACGGCCCAGATCGCCAGGTAATTCCCACCGATGCCAGCGCGGGGTTCGGGAGAATCATCACCGTTCAACGCTGCGCGCCAGTTCTGATTGACCGCCACGATGACACCCTTCTGGTCGAGGATGGCGATCCGGGCCGACAGCCCATCGAGCGCCGTGCGGAGCAGGCGCTGCGAGTCGATTAGCAGTTGCTCGGCGCGCTTGCGGGCGGTAATATCGTGGAGCGCCGCGAGAAAGGCCGGGCATCCCTGCCAGAGGATCGACTCCACGCGCAACTCGGCGAAGACCATCGTGCCGTCTGGGCGCAGCAATTCGATGTCACAGACCCGATTGGTCACGAGCGGCAGGCCAAATGGCTGGTTGATCAAGCGCTCGGGAGGGCGTCCGAAGAGACGAGCGGCTGCCGGATTGGCGAACTGCACAATCCCCCGGTCATCAACAATCAGTGCGGCATCAACGTTGTGCGTAGCGATCAGACGCAACAGATCGCCGGGGAGGGCGGTCTCGGCATTCCGGGCAAGGGGCAGGAATTCATCGCACATAGGAGAATCCACCATGCGCTCGGAGCGTCTGAGGCATCCCGATTGCGATTATTCGGCTGAAGGCGCGGTCTCATCATCCCGGAACATGGCCCCGAGCCGCTCCAGTTCACTGGGTGAGACGTGGGTAAACTGTCCGGACAGAATGCCCGAGATATTGCGAAACGGACGCCCGATATGCATCCCTTTGCTGTCAATGGAAAACTCGCGGATCTCCTTGTCGTGGATCGAGCCGCGCATTTTCAGCACCGTCAGCCCACGCCGCATCTCACCAAAGAGTTCAACGTAACGCAGCAGGATGATCGAGTCGGTGATCGTCGAGATATGGGCCTCGGTAATTGACGAGCCGCCGAGCAGGGTAGAGGTGGTGGACGTATACAGGCCGACAATCTCCTGGTGCTTGATAAACGACGTCAAGCTAATCACAAACTCGCGAAAGCTGCGCAAGGTCGAAACGCGCTCCAGGGCCGAGAGACTGTCTACAGCAATGCGTTGCGGTTTGAAACGATCGATCTCGGACTGCATGGCAATCAGTTGGTCCTCCAGGCTGGTCACTTCGGGATAATTGGCCACCACCCGGAGCAGGCCATCCTTCTCCATCTGCTCGAAATCAATCCCCCAGCCCTCGGCATTGCGGAACAACTGGTCGCGGCTCTCTTCGAAGGCGAAGAGCAGGGCGCGTTCGCCGTGCTGCGCACCAGCAGCCATAAAGGTGGTGGACATGAGCGTTTTGCCCGTCCCCGTTGCACCACTAACCAGAATAATTGAGTCGCGAAAAAAGCCGCCGCCGCACATCCGGTCGAGTTCGGCATTGCCCGAGGTGATGCGCAGATTCGAGGAGCGCTGCTTCAACTCCATTGCCGAGAGGGGGATCATGACGATCCCGCGGCCAGGGATCACCGTAAAGGGGAAACTGCCCTTCTGGTGAGCAGTGCCGCGGAACTTCAGGATCTCGACGGTGCGGCGGCGCTTTTCCTCTTCCATGACGTTGCGGAGAATAACCACGTCATCGGTGACGAACTCCTCGATCCCAAAGCGGGCAATTTCGCCATTCTCGTGGGCGCGCTCGGCAGTGATCACCCCCGTCACCCCCAGCCGTTTAAGGGTGGAAACGATGCGGAACAGTTCGTCGCGAACCAGACGGGTATCGCCGAGCCGGGCGAAGATCGCGCCGAGCGAATCCATCGAGATACGTGAGGCTTTCACCCGGCGCACCGCGTGTTCGATCCGCGCCAGCAGCGCGCCAAGATCATAGGAGCCCATTACCAGCAGTTCCTGGTCGGGTTGCGGCGAGGCATCTACGAAGGCCCAGAGACCTTCAGCTTCCCATCTGGCAATGTCCCAGCCGAAGCCACGCATATTGCGCCGCAGATCATCGGGTGACTCCTCAAAGGTGACAAAGACCACGCCTTCGCCCCGCTGCGCCCCTGCGGCGAGAAACTGAGCGGCAAAAACGGTTTTGGCGCTCCCGGCGGTACCGGAGACCAGTGTCGTTCGACCGCGCGGCAACCCCCCATTGGCAATATGATCGAATCCGGGGATACCGGTCGGAAGACGTTCAATCGCATCATGCTTTACGTTCAACGCTCTTCTCCTTGAATGACCCCTTGAGCTGCGGCACTGAGGCGAGCACCATGGCCCCTCTATGCCGGAGGCAGATTCAGGGCATTCAGCACCTCAGAAGGGTCGGCGGCAAGATCGCCAATCACCCGCCGCTGCGGGAGCGGCTGCTCCTTAATCAGGGTCGGAGTGGCGAGGATTTTATGGATTTCAGCCTGCATCGGATCTGCCAGAACATCGATAACCGAGAAATCGCACTCGTAAGCGGCAAGTTCGTGCTCGCAGAGCCGGCGCAGCAGGGCAATTGCCCGCTCTGACCGCGGCGTGCGGCCGGCGATATACAAATGAAGAACAATCCTGGTCACTGAGATGCTCGCAGTGCCCCGACTACGGGACCTAAGAGCCAATCCGACGAACCAAAATGCCGATGCGGGTGCATTCCTCTACGGGAAAGTTTCGGAGAGCGTAGCTCTCCCAGGAATCATTCGCGCCCGGCGCCGCACCCGATAGGCCCGGCCTTTCGCACTATTATATTTCAACGTTGCGGTTCGAGTGCAACGATGCCCAGGGAACGCGATCGGTAATATGCCGCAAGATGGCCCATCAGTTCCAGCACGAGCAGACGGCCTTCTTCGAGATAGGCCTGCTGGCGGATGATGGGCGCTTCGGCGCTGACGGCGCGGATCGCAGCCAGATGAATCTCCACCACGTCACGCGGACTGGCGGCCTCAGCGCCGAGACGCTCGCCAAGCTCACGTAGGGAAACCGAAGGGAGTTGTTCGTCGAATGGGCGCCGCTTCAGGGCCTCATCAACGAGGCTGATGTAGACGTTGACCGCCTCGCGAAAGGCTTCCGGGTTACGCCGGCGCAGGGGCTGGCTGGCTTCAGCGAGGATCTGGCCGCTCGGCGGACGCGAGATCCGCTCCACGTCACGCAATTCCCGCTCCATGGCCTGGAGGCGCTGGCGCAACTCCTCTGCCTCGGCGGCAGCACGCGCCGTGCGTCGCTGTTCGGTAATGTCGGTATGGGCCACCACCAGACCGCGCTGGGCGCCCTGCAACGGCAGCACGCGCAGCAAGAACCAGCGCTCCTCGGTGGGGCTGTGGCAGGGGTACTCCAGTTCGTAGAGGGGCAATTCCCCGCGCAGCACCGCCTGCATCCCGGCCAGAACCTTTCCCGCTTCGACGACGTTCTGATCCCGGGCGCCCTCGCATACCTGGAAGTAGTTGGTTCCCACCCCGGTGGCCCGCAGGCCCGGGTCGCCATTGGTGCGCGCGAATTCGCGCCAGGCGTCATTGACGGCGATGATCGTCCCGTGTTCGTCGAGCACGGCAATATGGACGGTCAACGAGTTGAGGATGGCCCAGTTGAATGCCTCGGCGTGCCGCAGGGCCTCCTGGGCGCGGCGGTGCTCGGTAATGTCGCGCAGGGAGATCAGGTGGGCCGGCACTCCGTCCCACTCCGTGGCGACCACACGCATCTCGGCCACGTGATGGTCGCCCTGGGGGTGCAAGACGTCAATTTCGGCCCGATCGCCCGAAAGTAGCGGGAAGCCGAACAATTCACCGAGCAGTGCGTCGGCAGGACGGGCGAGGAGTTGTTCGGCGGCGGGGTTGAGGAAGCGCACACGCCCCTCGGCATCGACCACGATGATGCCATCGGCGTTTTCGGCGATAATCTGGCGCAATCGTCGGTCGTCGGCCACAGGCTGATGCTCAAGTGGCTGCATGACGGCTCACTCCTGTGGATGGCGCCATTTGTCGGCGCGACGGGTTGTGTAGTTCATGATTGCCATGTCCCGCACGCATGTCAAGTCGTGACCGCGTTTCTGATGTGGGAGAGTTGTTGGGGCGAAAGATGATTCACCCGACCCCACGAAAATACATATGTTTCCTGGGAGGGCTCTGCCCTCCCAGCCCGTCCCGGGCGGGGCCTCTATCCCACAGGGGTGCTACCGGCCCTTGACCACGGTCCAGAGATCGGTGAACACAGCGGTTTGCTCATTGCGGACGGCCCACTCCAGGCGCTGACGCACCTCGTCGTCGGGAGCGAAGCCTTCGGCATACAGCGCCTGCAGGTCCTCCGACAGCAAGGGCAGCGCGTCCTGGTTTGGCGTCAGGTAGCCGGTCCACTCGGCATTCCGGGCCGCCACTTCGGGGTCGAGCAGAAAGTTGATGAACACGTGAGCGGTGTAGCTGCCAGGCGAATTGGCCACAACCACCAGGTTGTCCATCCAGATCATGCCGCCTTCTTCAGGGATCACGAAGCGAATATCGGGGTTGCCCGCGAACTCGCCCTCCAGACCATTGCGCGCCTGCAGGGCCGAGCCGCTCCAGGCGTGGGCTATGACGTACTCCTCCGAGGCCAGTTTGCGGTTGACATCGGCGCTATTGTAGGCCGCCAGGTAGGGCTTCTGGGCGATCAGCAACTCCTCGACCTGTCGCAAAATGGCCGGGTCGGTCTCGTTGAGCGAGTGGCCCAGGTAGCGCAGGGCAGCGCCGGGGGTCTCCCGTTCATCGTCGAGCATGCTTAATTTCCCCCGGTAGGCCGCAATCGCGCTGGTGTCAAAGACGGCCGACCAGGTGTCGATCCCTTCAGGAAAAGATTTGACGTTGTACGCGATGCCGGTAATGCCATAAAAATAGGGTGCTGAGATGGCATTGTCGGGGTCGAAGGGCTGGTTGAGCAGATCGGGGTCGAGGTGTACCAGGTTGGGCAGCAGGTTCTTGTCGAGGGAGGCGGCAAGCTTCTCGGCAGCCATAATCGTGACCGCGTAGTCCGAGGGCACGACCAGGTCGTACCCCGAGTTGCCCGCGCGCAGTTTGGCGATCATGTCTTCATTCGAGTCGTAGGTGTCAACAATCACCCGCACCCCGTATTCGGCCTCGAACTGCGCCAGCAATTCCGGATTAATGTAATCGGACCAGTTGTAGAAGTAGAGTTCTCTGGAAAGTCTGTTGCGGTCCACGCCCCCCGCCGGCATATCGGTGGTCTGCGGGGCGCCGCCTCCGCCGTATTCGTTGCCGGGGCTGGCCGTGCCGCCGCCACACGCCGCGAGGAGCACCAGGGTCAGGGCGAGCGCAAGGCCGATCAGACTGCGGTTGTCCATCAAGTTGTTCCTCCTGGCGTTTCAGCAACGCTCCATGGATGTTCCCATATTGTGCCGTCCGACCCCTTTCCCGACTCCTCACAGATGCAGGGTTTTTCGAGGGAGAGGGGGGAGTTGGGTCCATGTGGGGCAAGCGCCTTTCCCCACGCCCCTGCCGATCCAGTGCACTTCCAGGCGACCCGTTGGGGATCAGCGTGACGCCAATACGCCCAGATGCGACGCGCGCAGGCCGCAATCGGCAATCTACCATCGCACTGGCGCGACTCTCCGAGTTGCACCGGGGAAGTCACTGTCTCCGTTGCACCGACTGCGAAAGGACCACCAGGGTAATCGAAAGCGCCAGCATGAGGGTGGAGATGGCGTTGATTTCGGGTGTCACGGCGCGACGCACCTTATTGTACACCTCGACCGGCAGCAGCGAGGTGCCCGGCCCCGAGAGGAACAGGCTGATAATGAAGTCATCAAGTGACAGGGTGAAGGCCAGCAAGGCCCCGCCGATGATGCCGGGAAGGATGAGCGGAAAGGTCACCCGCCAGAAGATATTCCAACTGTTGGCCCCCAGATCGGCGGCGGCCTCTTCCAGGCGCCGGTCGAAGTTCTTGAGGCTGGTGCGCACCACCACGACCACGAATGAGACACTGAAGGCGATATGCCCGATAATCACTGTGGTCAGACTGCGACGCAGCGTCTCGCCGGTGAGCAGACGGATCAGGTCAAAGGCCAGCGCCGAGAAGGCCAGCAGCGCCACGGCCATCACGATCTCTGGAATAACGATCGGAAGGTAGATCAATGTATCTACGCTATTTCGCCCACGAAAGCGGTAACGCTCCAGCGCCATTGCCAGCAACGTGCCGAGGACGGTCGCGACGATGGTGGAGACCAGCGCCACGTACAGCGTGTTCACCGTCGCGCCCATCAGGCGTTCATTGGCGAAGAGGCGCGTGTACCAGTCCAGGGTGAAGCCGGTCCAGCGCACGCCAAACTGGTCACGGGTGAAGGAGAAGAGCACCAGAATAGCGATCGGAAGGTAGAGGAAAAGGTAAATGAGCACCGCGCAGGCCATGAGGACCAGGCCGCCCCAGGTCAGGCGACCCTGTTCGAGAGCCGGGCGGGCTGCCCGGCGTGGCTGCGTGGCGGTCGAGGTGGCTTCGATCATCGGTCTTCCTCCGTGGTGGTGCGGAAGTAGATCAGGATGAGCGCGAGCAGCACCAGCATCATGGCCATGGCCATGGCCGAGCCGAGGGGCCAGTTAGGCGGGTTGGAGCGCAGGAAGAGCCGCTGGATCAGGTTGCCCAGGTAATCAACTTTGGCCCCACCAAGCAGTTCGCTCACCACGAACTGGCCGATGGTGGGGATGAAGACCAGCACCGAGCCGGCGGCGACCCCCGGCATCGTCATTGGCAGCATGACGCGCCAGAACGCCCGGCGCTTGCTGGCCCCGAGGTCAGCGGCGGCTTCCATCAGGGTGAAGTCGAAGCGATCGAGCGCCGCGTAGATCGGCAGCACCATAAAGGGCAATTCGCCGTAGACCAGACCGAGCAACGTCGCACCCTCGGTGTTGAGCAGGGTCAGCGGGGGCAGACCGAGGCTGCGCAGGGCGCTGTTGATCAGACCATTGTTGGCCAGAATGATCTGCCAGGCGTAGATGCGCACCAGAAAGTTCGTCCAGAATGGTATCAACACCAGGAAGAGCAGCACCGTGCGCCAGCGGGGCGGCTGACGCACGATGAAGAGCGCCAGGGGATAGCCGAGCACCAGACAGATCACCGTCGTGAGGACGCTGATCCAGATGGAACGCAGATAGGCATTGAAGTAGATCGATCGCGTGAACAGGTCAACGTAATTGCCGAGCGTGAATTGCCAGACGATATTGCCCCGTGGCCCGTTGGTCATGAAACTGTAGACCAGAATAATCACCAGGGGCAGGGCAAAGAAGAGAATGAGCCAGAGCAGGCCCGGCGTCAGCAGGGCGGCCAGCGTCCGCCGCTCTCGTCGCTGCCGCTCACGCTCCAGAGCATTGAGGGTCATCGGCAGCCTCCTACTCGGTAAGTACGAGGGCGTTATCGGGTGGACAGACCAGCACGGCCGGCTCGCCGGGCTGCCAGTAGGCGTCCCGGTCGAGGGTGCTGAGCGTGTTCTGTTCCCAGACGTCAAAGGTGCGCTGATCATTGAGGCGCACGGTAATGCGCGTGTCGCTGCCGATGTAACTGACCAGTTCGACCCGTGCGGGTATCGCGAAGGCGTGCCCGGCGCGGGCGTCGCCGGGGGCGAGCAGAAGGGCCTTTTCGGGGCGGATGGAGAGCACCGCCGGCTCCCCGACCCGCACTGGTCGCGGGGTGAGACCGCGCAGGCGCAGGCCATCGGGCGTCTCGATCGTGGCGGCGTTGGCGCCGTTTTCGATCACTTTCCCGGCAATAAAGTTGGTCTCGCCAATAAAATCGGCCACGAAGCGGCAGGTAGGGCGCTCGTAGATCTCAGTGGGGGAGCCGATCTGCAGAACCTTGCCCTGACTCATCACGGCGATGCGATCGGACATGGTCAGGGCCTCTTCCTGATCGTGGGTAACGAAGACGAAGGTGATTCCAACGCGCCGTTGCAGACTTTTCAGCTCGATCTGCAACTCTTTGCGCAGTTTCTGATCCAGCGCGCCGAGCGGCTCGTCGAGGAGCAGGACCTCAGGCTGGTTGATCAGTGCACGCGCCAGGGCGACCCGCTGCTGCTGACCGCCCGACAACTGCCGGGGACGCCGATCAGCGAAGCCGCTCAGCCGCACCTGTTCCAGGGCTTCCCGCACCCGCGCGGCAATCTCGTCTTTGGGGCGGCGCTGCATCTCAAGGCCAAAGGCCACATTCTGCGCGACCGTCAGGTGCGGGAAGAGGGCGTATGACTGGAACACCGTATTCACCGGCCGCCGATGCGGGGGGATGGTCGCCATCTCGCGACCGTGGATCACGATCGAGCCGCTGCTCGGGTATTCGAAGCCCGCAATCATGCGCAGCGTTGTAGTTTTGCCACAGCCGCTCGGCCCGAGCAGAGAGAAAAACTCGCCGTCGCGGATCTCAAGCGAAACATGGTCCACAGCGGCGATATCGCCGAAACGTTTGACAACGTTGCGCAGTTCGACCGCGTTCGTGGTGCTCAACCCTGGCTGTCCTCCATAGCAGAACAGTCGCATCACCGATGCGACAGGCGTGCTACACTGCGGGAGCGCGTTCCGGGGAACTTTTTTGAGTATACCATGGTTTTCTGGCCCTTTGCGGCTACGTAAGACCGGCGGGTGCGGCCTATATGCTTGCACATGCAGATCCCCGCCACGCCCGGCGCCACCTCCGGGCCCGCAGGCCGTAGGGGCGGCCACGCCGATGAGGTTCACCCGATGGCGTGCGCGAACCACTCCACAGCGTGGATGTCGTCACGGGCGCGCAGGGGGACACGACGGTTGCCGGCAGGGGCACAGCTCCCCATTGCCCGGCAGCTAAAGCCACAGGCTAACAACCCGCGAAGCCGGCGGCCCGGGCCGGGGCTTCAGCAGGCTTCGCACCCGGCCTCCGCAACACTGGCCGGCGCTTTCGGGCGCCCGACGGGCCGGCGGGCCGCAGCACGTGCAAGACGTTTCGTCACACCCGGGGATCAGGAAACTCTCTTCCCCGCTCTCCCGCGTGCGGCAGAGCGGGAGAGGGATGAGAAAGGTCGGCGGGCTGGAATGCCGCCCCCCTCCTTACGCTCTCGAATAATCCTGGTTGTGCGCATACGCCTCGGGGCGTATGCACGCCACTAAAACCCTGCCCCTGCGAGGGCGGGAAAACCCGGTCACCCCATTTTCACGATAACGGACAGGTATGCTACAATACTGCCCATTCAGAGAAGCGCTTGTGACCAGCCCTGTTGCTTCGAGGTGGAGGCGCAGATGGACGAACTGATCGAACAGGTCACCCGGGCCATCGCCGCCCTGCCCGGAATACCCGCCAGTTCGCCCCTGCCGCGCGTCGTGCCTGCACCATCAGATACGCCGATCGCCGGCCTGATTGACCACACCTTGCTCAGACCGGAGGCAACTCCCGCCCGGATCGAAGCCCTGTGCGACGAAGCTGCGCGCTATCGCTTCGCCAGCGTGTGCGTGAATCCGGCCTATGTCCCCCTCTGCGCCGGGCTGCTGCGCTCAACCCCGGTGGCGGTGTGCACCGTTATCGGCTTTCCACTGGGCGCAACCACCACCAGGACCAAGGTCTTCGAGGCAACCCAGGCGATCGGCAATGGCGCGCGCGAGCTTGACATGGTCATCAACCCTGGCTGGCTCAAGGCGGGCGACTACGGGGCCGTCGCCGAGGATCTCCACGCTGTGATTGAAGCCGCGCACGCCCGGCAGGTGCTGGTCAAAGTGATCATCGAAACCGCGCTGCTCACCGATAGCGAGAAGGTGGCGGCATGCGCCCTGGCGGCACGTGTTGGCGCGGATTTCGTCAAGACCAGCACGGGGTTCCTGGGCGGGGGCGCCAGCGTCGCCGATGTGGCCCTGATGCGGCGGGTGGTCGGCCCTGCCGTGGGTGTGAAAGCCTCGGGCGGTATCCGCACCCTGGCCGACGCCCAGGCGCTGATCGCCGCCGGCGCCGACCGTATCGGCACCAGTTCCGGCGTGGCAATCGTACAGGCCGCTGAAGGCGCAGCCTGAGGCGCGCTCGGCATCCTGGGTGATGAGGAACCCTGCTTTTTCACGCGCCCTTGCCTGCCGGAGGGGGAGAGCCGCCAGCAGCCTGATGAACATACAGAAAGAAAACCGGCATCCACTGGCGCCCTACGTATTCTGTGGTTCAAGCGAGGATTGCAAGCAGAGGAGGTAGCCTTGAGCATCCTGATCGACGCGAACACCCGGCTGCTGGTGCAGGGCATCACCGGCAAAGAGGGCGAGTTCCACACCCGGGCCATGATGGCCTACGGCACCAACGTGGTGGCCGGGGTGGTTCCGGGGCGCGGCGGCCAGCACGCGATTGATGGCCAGGTGCCGATTTTCAACACCGTGAAGCAGGCCGTGCAGGTCACCGGGGCCAACTGTTCGGTGATCTATGTGCCCGCCGCCTTCGCGCCTGATGCCGTTCGCGAAGCTGCCGCCGCTGGCATTCCGCTGATCGTCTGCATTACCGAGGGCATCCCGGCCCTCGATATGGTGAGCACGTATGCCTTCGTTCAGGAGTGCGGCGCGCGTCTCGTCGGCCCGAACTGCCCCGGCCTGCTCACCCCCGGCGGGGCCAAGGTCGGCATCATTCCGGGCAACATCGCCACCCCCGGCCCTGTTGGCGTGGTCAGCAAGTCGGGAACCCTCACCTATGAGGCGGTGGACGCCTTGACCCGCATCGGCCTGGGCCAGAGTACCATTGTCGGCATTGGCGGCGACCCGATTATCGGCACCAGTTTCATTGATGTACTGGAGTTGTTCCAGGCGGACCCGCAAACCGAGGCGATCGTGCTCATCGGCGAGATCGGCGGGGACGCAGAGATCCAGGCCGCGCGCTACATCGCGGCGCACGTCACCAAGCCTGTGGTCGGCTTCATCGCCGGCCAGACGGCGCCCGAAGGCAAGCGCATGGGTCACGCCGGGGCGATCATCAGCGGCGGCGAGGGCACCGCCCAGGAGAAGATCAAGGCCCTGGAGGCGGTTGGCGTCAAGGTGGCCCGCCTGCCCACCGACATCGCCCAACTGGTCAAAGATGTTATGAGCGCCGGTGTATCGTAAGAATAGAGAAACCAGCCTTCCCCACGCCCCTGCCCCGTGAGAGGGGCAAGGGCGAACAATCTTCGCGCCTGTTGGGGCGAGAGCCTTTCGCCCCAACAGAACCCTTACCGCCGTATCACCCCAACGGAACCCGTAGTTCCACTGTTGTCCCGTGACCCTGCTCGGACTTGATACGCAGGTCGCCGCCAATCAGCCGCGCGCGCTCCTTCATGTTGAGCAGCCCCAGGCTGCCGCGGTTGGCGTAAATCGCCTCAACCGCGGCCAGATTGAAGCCCCGTCCTCGATCACGCACGCTGGCAACGAACACGCCTTCTTCTTCGTACAGATAGATGATGATCGTGTCGCTGCGGGCATGCTTTCGCGCGTTGTTCACCGCCTCCTGAATAATGATGAAGATCGCGGTTTCTTTCTCCGGGGCCAGGCGCGGCATATGCGGCGGGGCCTCCAGCCGCAACTGGATGCCCCCGCCCGAGGGGTCGCGCCAGCGCTCAACGTACTGCTGCAGGGTGGGAAGGAGGCCCTGGGTCTCCAGGCCCAGCGGGCGCAGTTCAAACAACAGTGTGCGGATGTCGTGGGTCGTCTTGTTGACCAGTTCCGCCAGGGTGTCGAGTTCATCGGGCACGCGCTCGGGCATCGCGCGGAACAGTTTTTTGATGAACTCGATGTTCATGGCGATCGCCGCAATGCTCTGGGCAGGGCCGTCGTGCAGGTCACGGGCGATGGCGTGGCGCACCTCGGCCTCTTTGTGCAACAGGCGATCGTGTTCCTGCTTCAGGCTCTGATAGAGACGCGCGTTTTCAATGGCGATTGCTGCCTGCGCGGCCAGGGTGGTCAGCAACTGCAAATCCTGTTCGGAGAAACTGCCCCCATCGACCTTGTTGAGCAACTGCATCGCGCCAATCGTGCGCTCCTTCAGGCGCATCGGCACACAGGCGATGGAACGGGTCACGAAATCGGCCTCACGACCGATAGCGTCGTACCAGCGGCTGTCCTGCTCCACATCGTTGACGATCTGTCCCATGCCGTGCGTCACCACCCAGCCGGCGATGCCGCGATCGGCAGGCATGCGGTAGGTGCGCTGCTCGTGGGGTAGTTCCAGCACCAGTTCATTGGCAGCTTCGTCGAGCAGGAAGATCGAGCAGCGCTCGGCGCCGACAACCGGCGGCACGCGCAGCTTGATGTCGTTGAGCAGGCTGGCCAGATCCAGATTGACCGCCAGCGACTGGCCGATCTCGTACAGCAGGTGCAACTCGCGCAGATCGCGTTCGGCCCGGCGCAGCATGGCGATTTTGTCGGCTTCGCCGCCGATGGCCCGCACCAGCAGCACCAGCAGGTCTTCGTCGAGTGGCGGAGCGCTCTCCCGGCCCTCGGCATCCTGGCCTTCTACCACCAGGTGTAGCAGACCGACGCCCTGGGCGCCGCTTTGCAAGGGCAACTCAATCAGATCGCGCCCATCATCGAGCGAGTAACTGCCAACGATCGGCTCGCCGCCCTCGGCGCGGCGGGTGAAGCCCTGCCGCGCCTGTTCGATCAATGTGCGCGCTTCTTTGTCCAGCGGTCCCTGCGTGTAGCGCACCATTTCGCCATAGGGGCTGACATACAAGAGCGCGCCAGCGCGAGCGGGCCAGAAGGAGATCAGGCGTTCGAGCGACGCGGCGAGCAGGTCGGTGACATCGTGATGCCCGCCCGCGATCAGCAACTGGCTAAGGGTCTCGAGCTGGCGCTGGTTGATGGCGATGGGTGACATACGATACCTCGCGGATGGCGTTGTAATGGTTTTGTAACTGTACCCTATTCGTGTAACCACTGTCAACCGGGGCGCGGGCGAAACAGGGCGCGGGCGCTCCGCCTTCAACGGTCGGGGCCGGGCCTTGCCCCGTTGCATAAGCCCTGGCGGGCGAAACAGCCTTCCCTCGCAGGCAAGGGGAAACCGGGTTTCCCCATCTTCGCAACGCGGAGGGTGGGGCGAAAGCTTTTCCCCAATAGGCAGGAGGATGGGAAGCGCCTACCCCAACGAGTATTACAGTAGGCAGCTTTTCCCCAATAGGCAGGGGGATGGGTTTGCGCGCCCCCTTGCGGGGGCGCGCAAGATCAGCTTTTCCCCACAGGCAGGGGGATGGGGAAATCCGGTTTCCCCATTTTTTCTTCAGGCGCGTGTCGGGCATGGCTCAACGTATAATGGCGCCATGAACATCGACCTGAACCTGGCAGGCGCCGATGGCCGCTGAACTGGTGCGTGTTGCTGCCCTGGGCGATTTGCCGCCGGGACGGCTGTTGTATGTGGAAGTAGATGGCCTCCCCATCGCCCTGGCGAATGTAGGAGGGGCGATCTACGCTTTTGGGGATAGTTGCCGCCACGAAGGCGGCCCCCTTTCGGCCGGCGTGCTGATCGGCGAGACGATCACCTGCCCCTGGCACGGCTGGGCCTACAATGTGCGCACAGGCAAAAGCATCGTCCCACCCGTCGGATTGCGTATTCCCACCTATCCCGTCACGCTGCGTGATGGCGAGATCTTTGTGGCCATTGATTGGGAGGGGTAGCGCCTTGTTGGATTGGGGATTTTAGAATGCTGGAAATGGCATCCCAATAAGATCTAGCAATGATGCACGTGCGCCGGGTTCAGCAGGATCAGGTGGCGGCGCCGCCAGATGGGGCGAGGGGTGCGGAAAAGCCCGGTTGTTCCACTCAACGCTCAGCGCCTGTCAATTGTCTGGACGAGGTCTCCAGGGCTTCGGCCAGGCGATTCCCGCAACATTCCGCACCTCTCCCGCGTCCTACGGGCAGACCAATGGACCCGCCCGGCGTCTGTCGGGCGGGGAACACGAGAGGAGCGAAACGATGAACGGCAAACGCATGACCCGCAGCCGTGGCGACCGGTTGATCGCCGGGGTTGCCAGCGGTCTGGCAGCATATTTCGGCATTGATCCGTTGTTTGTGCGGATCGGGTTCGTGATCCTGTCGCTGTTCAACGGAATAGGCGTGATTCTCTACGTGGCACTCTGGCTGATTGTGCCGAATGAGGACAGCCTCAGTGAAGGCCGCGCGACGGTGCAGGAGGCCGTGGCCGAGATGCGCGCTGTGGTCGAGGATCTGATTGCCCGCCTGCGCGGCGTGTTACAGCGCTAAATGCTTCCCAACTGAAGTCTGCGACAAGGTGGTTCAGGGAGGGCCTACCCTCCCTGAACAATCTTCTTCTCACCATGTGAAAGGCTGCAAGCATATAGCGCAGTTCCGGGCGAGTGGTCCTGGCATCAGCGCTACTACGTTCCCGTCCAGATGTGCGGCGCTCATTCGGTCATTACGCTCGGATCATTGCCCGACTGCCAGATCGGCGATGAAGTTCCAGAACTCGGTACGTTCGGCGTTCTCGGCCTGAACTTCAAGTTCGATGAAATGCTGGCCAGCGACGATGGGTGCGCCGTTGGGCCACCCGGGGCTTTCAGAGAGAGTCCCCCCCTCCGGGCCTGCCCTACAAGGGGAAGTCTCGTTGTAGTATTATGGAGGTCTGGAGCAGGGCCGGTACCTTCCTCATGGTTGACCAATTCTCACACTTCCGCTATCCTGCAGATCACTATGAAGTCGCCCCCTGGCCTGCTTGCGCTGATCCTCTTCGTACTGGCGGCATGCGTCGCGCCGCCGCCCACGCCGACCCCATCTCCGCCTGTCACCCCTGTGGCCGTTCGCTCATCGACGCCGGTCCCACCGCTCAGGGCAACACCTCTGCCGTTGCCCTCGCCTGCGATGACCGCGGTGACGGAACCGTCGCCGAGCGACCCCCTTTTTGATCCGCGCCGGCTCAGTTACGCACACAACTTCAACCACCCGGAAATCCAGGCGTTCCTCGAAGCCCGCGGCAGCCCGCTGGCAACCGCGCGCTTTCAGGTCGGCGACCGGTCGCATTCGTTCAGCGAAGTGCTGGTGGGCCTGAGCAGCCTCTACAGCCTCAACCCCCGCGTGCTGCTTGCCTTGCTGGACCTGCAGAGCGGCCTGGTAAGCAGTCGCAGCGCCAGTCCCGAGCAACTGGCCTGGGCCATGGGCTACCGTGGCGATCAAGGTGGCCGGCGCGGGCTCTACAACCAGCTTCGCTGGGCCGCCCGCGAACTCCGCTGGGCCATCCGCGATTACACCATCCACGGTCCCGGCGCGCTGCCACCACTGACCTTCGCCGATGGGTCACGCCAGGAGGTGGCCGCCGATCTCCCCTTCAGCCGCTACGTGCTGGCGCGGGTGCTGGCGCCCACGGTGTCCCCCGGCAGCCTGGGGGTGCGCCTCGACGGCCTGGTGATGAGCTACGCACGTCTCTTCGACGATCCGCGCGTTCCGCCCGATGATTGGCCCCCTCCTGCACGGCCCTTTCTAACGCGGCCCATGGAGGGTTCCTTTCCCGTTTCTTCTTTTTTCGACCACGACACCCCCTTCCTGCAAAAGAATGGTTCGCTGTTAACCTATTGGGGGCGCGCCGAAACCGATCTCGCCTTTGCCTACGACGGGCATACCGGCTGGGATTACGCCATGCAGCCCCCCGACAAGGTCCTTGCCGCTGCCGCTGGCCTGGTTACTTTCGCCGGCAACTCTGACGACGGCTGCGGCTCGCCGGCCCGCGCCGTCATCGTTGACCACGGCAACGGCTACCGCACCCTCTACTGGCACCTGGCCAGCATCGCCGTCACTGTGGGCCAGGCCGTGGCCCGCGGCGACGCGCTCGGCGTAGCCGGCGAGAGCGGCTGCGCCTTCGGCCCGCACCTGCACTTCCAGGTGCAATACCTGGGCCGGGACGTGGACCCCTACGGCTGGTGCGGCGCCGAACCCGATCCCTGGGCGGGCGCTCCCGCGGGACAGGTAAGCGTCTGGCTCTGGGAAGATATGCCTTCACCCTGCGGTCCACCCCCGCCAGGGGTGATTGTGGTAGACGATGGCGGCCCCGGTTTCAGCAGCGCGGGTGCGTGGCAGGCGCACGATGTGGGCTACGGCGGCGGATCGCGCTTCGCGGCAGGCAGCTTCGCCGGCAGCGCCGCGCGTCCCTGGCGCGCCGCGGCCCTGCGCGCCCCGGTGGTAGCGGTCTGGCGCCCCGCCTTGCCGCGCGCCGGGCGCTACCGCGTGCTGGCCTATGTACCCTTCGCGCTCAACGGCCTCGACGAAACGCGCGAGGCGCGCTACCTCGTGCGCCATCGTGACGGCGAAAGCCTGGTAGCGGCCAATGTGGAACGCGAGCGCAACTGGTGGGTCGATCTGGGGACCTATGACCTGGAACCACATACCGTGCTGGTTAGCACCAGCACTCTGGCCGGTGACGACCGCCGGGGCGTGTGGGTTGATGCGGTCGCCTTCGTGCCCGTGGAGTAGAGACGAAACATCTCTGGCCCCTGCTCACTGACTGCTAAACATCACGTCCCTGCGCGACAGGGCATACATCGAGAGGCCAAGTAGCGAGGCAAGCAGCAGGGCCTGGGCCAGCAGATTGGCGAAGGCCGTTGGCGTGCTGAAATCACGGGTCACTGCCAGTTGGAACCCATAAAACGCTGGCACCAGCGGGCCACCCACCAGGGCCTGCACTGCCCGCAACAGCGCCCGGCCGGTCTCGGGCAACGCTTCGAGCATCACACCGCCGATGAAGTTACTCGAAAAAGCCAGAGCGATCAAGCCGAGCACCAGCAGGCGCCAGCCGGTTGAGAGAACGAGGGGCGAGAGCAGCAGCATCAACGCCGCGAGCAGCCCGATATTGAGGAACAGGGGCAAACTGCCAGGCAGCCAGTCGCCCAGGCTCAGATCTACCGGCCGATTCAACAGCGCCACACCGAGGCTCAGCAGACCATAGGCGCCGAACACGATGGTGCAGGCACTCAGGAAGAGACCGAGTAGATACGTGCCGCGTCCGATCCCGTGCGCGAGCGGCACATAGCTCTGGGGACGGTCGCCCAGGCCAATGATGATCGCCGTGGTGTAGAGGGCCAGCACCGGGGTGAAGATCCCCAGCGCGCTAAAGAAATACTGCGCATCCATCGGCCGACGGAGAAACACGAAATACACCACGAGCGTGGCGACAATTTCAATCGCAACGCGACCCGAGCGCAGGTATTCCAGCAGCGTAAATCCGGTAAAACGTAGTAATCGCATAGATCTCGCCTATCGTTCAACCGGGCATGATAGGAAATCCAGGATGACGGTGCGTACCACCCCTCGTGACCCTTAGAACTGTTGAACGTCCGCCTCCGGCGGAGGGATCTGGATCGGCTACGCGGCTCGACGAGGTTGGGGCTTCGCCTCGAAGACTTTACCGTCGAAGCATAGAAGTATAGGCGTTCACCGTTGGCTATCCGCTTCTCCATCAGTTTCACTGCGGCCCAGCAGTTCACTGAGGAGCGTGTCGCTCTTGCCCGGGCGCTCATCGGCGGGTGGCGGTGCGGCAGGCGGCGCGGCGATCAGATTGGCGTCCCAGGACGGAAGAAGTACGCCACGCGCCTCGGCGCTTGTTGGCGGTACGCTGTGCAGCGCCCAGAGATACAGTCGCTCCAGAGGGCTTTCCAACGGCTCCAGGGCCATAATCGCAACTTCCGCGTCGAGAAGCATGCGTAACACGGTTGCCTGCAACTCAGGCGTGTTAGGGCTGAGACGCACGCTCTGGGCATCGCAGTGTACACTGCCGCCGAGGCTCTCCAGTTGCGCGCGTAGCCGCGTATCGAGTGCGCCGACCCGGATGCGCACACTGTTGGCCACGTCCCGCAGATCGCGCATCCGCGCCTCGGCAGCGATACGCCCTCCCGCCAGCACGCCCACCCGATCGCAGAGAAGTTCCACCTCTTGCAGGTAGTGGGTGCAGAGGAAGATCGTATGGCCGCGAGCGCGTACACTGGCGAGCAGTTCAATCACTTCGCGCTGCCCGGCCAGATCGAGGCCGCTGGTCGGCTCATCGATGAGCAGCAGGTCCGGATCGCTCAATAGCGCCTGCGCAACGCCGAGACGCTGAAGCATGCCTTTCGAGTAGGTGCCGAGGCTGCGGTCGGCGGCCGCCAGCAACCCCACGGTCGCCAGTTCACGTTCGACCCGCTCATGCAGTATCGCTCCGGTCAGGCCGCTGAACTGCCCCAGGAAGCGCAGATACTCGCGAGCAGTGTAGCGGGTGTGATAGCGCTGGCGTTCGGGGATGTAGCCGATACGCGGGCGCACCCGTTCCAGGTTCGTGCTACCGAGGAGCCGCAGACGCCCCTGGTTGGGCCGCAGGAAGCCCATCATCAGATGAATGAGCGTCGTTTTTCCGGCGCCGTTTGGCCCGAGGAGTCCATAGACTTCGCCTGCCGCGACGTGCAGGCTCAGCGCCTGCAGCACCGGCAGGCTGCCATAGGCTTTGTGTAACTCCTCGATCTCAATGACGTCGGTCACGTGTTCCTCTTGGCAACGATTTTAAGACCCGTGAAGCGTACAAGACTGGCACATCAATACTCTGTGAACGATGTTTTTCGGTAACTCCATCCCCTCCCCAACCCTCCCGGGCTAGGGGAGGGAGTCTGGCTCCGCCCCCCAACGGAGGGTGGTTGGGAAGGGGGCGGACACGCAAGGAAACGTAGTTGACAGACTGATAACAGTGTTTTCCTGAGAGGGCAAGGCCCTCCCAAAACCTCTTCTCTGGCAGGGGTGCAGGTAAACGGCGTCACAGCCACCTGACCGCGCTCAGAACCACAGACGCCAGCGCCGCCAGGGGCAGGGCCCACAGCAGACCCAGGCGCAGGGCGTCGGGCAGCGAGAACCGGGGAACGCGGCCTTCGACGCGGCGCAGGATCAGGCCAATGCTCGCAAAGCCAGCACCGGCCACCAGCAATCCCAGGCCGGGGAGGCTTACCGCCACTGGCAACCCGGCGACCACGATCGCCGCCAGGAGCGCCCCCGCGCGCACATCACGCGCCCAGGAGTCGAGGGCGCACGCGGCATCTGGCAACCCCGCTGCCGTGCCGCCTGGCGTGATACTCTCCTCACCACTGAAGGGACCCCAACCCGTCGCCGCGGGAAAGACCAGCAGCGCCGCTGCCAGGGCCAGCAGGTGGCCGAGGGCGGTAGCGGCGCGCCAGTCGGCGTGCGCCGCCAGGGCCGGGCCAAGCGCCAGCCAGATCACCGCCCGTGCCAGCACCCCCAATTGCGCCTCACGGATGGCCGCTCGCGCCACCGCAGGCAGGCCAGTTGCCAGGGCGGGCGCCAGGGGCAGAAGAAAGGCCACTTCGAAACCCGCCCAGGCCCACGGCCACGCCGCTGCGGCAGAGACGGGGTTCAGAGGCCAGGGCAGGGTTGCCAGGGCCAGCCCGGCGCCGAGTACGCTACCCGTCGCTGCCAATGCCTCGCGGGAAGCGAAAGCGCCTCTTACGGGCCAGCGTGGGCGACTACGGACCAGCAGCCCAAACAGCGCCCCCAGCACAATGGCTGTCAGCAAGCCAGGATAGATCGCTCCCGCGACCAGCAGCGCCAGCCATTCCATATCGCTATTCACCACTACAGGGCCCGCAGGAACGACAGCCCGCGGATGGCCTCGTCAATCGTTGCCAGCAACGCTTGCGGGTACAACCCGATACCCAGGCACAACACCAGCAGCACAAGCGTCAAGGCTGCCGTCGAGCGTGGTTCCGGGGCAAGCCGCCGCGGCGCCGGGCGATCCAGATCAATTTCGCCGAGCAATGGCGGCTCCGCTTCTCCCTCGACTTCTGAAGGTCCCAGCAGGCGCTCCGCGGCGACGCGGGCCAGCCCTACGCCCGCCAGCAGCGTTGCCAACACCAGCGGCAACAACTCGTCCCATCCGCGTTGGGCCGCAGCCTGGTAGATCAGAATCTGGCTTATTGCCCCGTTGAGCGGTGGCAACCCGATGAGCACCAGGCCACCGACCAGAAAGCCGGCCCCGGCCACCGGCCAGCGGCGCAACAGGTCACGGCGTATCACACCCGGTGCGCGACCATCGGGGCGTTCCAGCAATCCCAGACTGACAAACAGCAGGGTCACTGCCAGGGTCTGATTCAACGCCCCAAAGATGGCCCCGGCCAGGCCGATGCTCGATACCGATGCCAGACCATAGAATACCATACCACAATCGTACAGGATAAGATAGGCCAGGGTGCGGCGCAATGCGGCCTGCCCGACGGCCAGCAGGCCCCCGGCCAGCGCGCTGACAATCGCGCCCAGCCGCATCACGCCGTGGGCGCCTTCACTCTCCAGGAGCAGGTTCGGATAGCTCTGGAAGACCAGGATCAGCACCAGCAGGCTGGTCGTATTGAGAAGGGTGATGATCAGCGCCGCCACCAGCGGTTCGGCGCGATCCACCAGATCGGTGAGCCAGGTATGAAAGGGGATCAGCGCGAGCCGCAGTGCAAAGCCCACCACCAGGAGCGCCAGAATGAAGCGCGCAGGAGAGATGCGCCCGGGTAGTTCGCCAGGCCGGTAGATGTCGGTGAGCACAAAGGCAATATACATCAGCACCGCGGCCACGCTCATCAGCACCAGATACTTCAGCGCCGCAGCGATCGCCTGCGTTCCCACCAGGTTACTTGCCCCTGCCGGAAGATCCACAATCGCCAGCACGGCTGTCAACCCTGTCGCCGCCAGCAGCAACGTGGTGATGAACGGATCCTGGAGCAGCAGCACCGTGCAGACCTGCGACAGAATGAGCAGGGCGATAGGGATGAAGTTCTCGCCGTGGGGCAGGTGCCAGGCGCCAATCATCGCGAAGCCGCCAATCGTCAGGAACAACAGCATGAAGACCCGGTTGAGCGGGCTGAGGGTGAGCGTTATTCCCAGGAAGCGCGTCGGGTCGTCAACGGGGATCTGCGTCGCGATGAGGAGTTGCGCCAGTACTGTGCCCAGAGCCGCAAAGATCACCAGTTCCGTCTGGCGCCGCAGAACGAAGGTGCTGGCGGCCATGGTCATAGGGAAAAAGATCAGCAGCAGGTAGGTCATAGATGCCTGAAGGGAGGGTCTGGAATGGCTGCGCCCTCCCAGAATGAAATCGGATACCCTGTTGATCTGGCCAGGCACTACCGCCCGTACAACGCGCTGAGTTCCAGCGTCTTTAGACGCCCATACAACAAACCGCTCAGGTAGGCGATGGCCAGGGCCAGAAGAATGTTGAAGGCGCTCAACAGCGTCAGTGGCGCCACGTTCAGGCCACTGGCTTCGGGAGTGCTGACCACGGCGGTGTAGAGCAAATCAATCGCGCTGGCGCACAGCAGTAATCCCAACCCGATCTTCAGCAGGTCGCTGGCCGTGGCAATCGTCAACAGGCCGGTCAGGGTCAGCCAGTACCAGGCAAAATCAATCCCCTCCGAAGGCGCGATCGGATAGATGCGTGGCAGGGCCAGGCTGGCCAGCAGGGCCAGCACCCCCGACCAGAAGGGCACCACGTAGTCGCTGAGCTGGAAGGGCGTGCTGGCTCGTTGCCGCTGGGCCGCCCGCGCGGCGCGTCGAAGCTCAGCCAGACCGAATTCGTCAAGGTTCTCCAGACCGTATTCTCGGGAGAAAGTTAATGCGGTAATGGTTAGAATGAGCGTCACAGCGATCCCGCAGATCAGCTTTACCACAACCAGAGTGCTGACCTCCAGGCCGAGGAGGCGCAAATCCGGCGCAACGAAACGTTGCTGGGCCAGGAACAGCGCCAGGGAGATGTTGTTGAGCAGCAGCGCCGAGAAGGTTAACCGCCAGTCACGGAACAGCAGGATCACCGCTGCGGTGGCTCCGATCCCGAGTAGAAACCAGTTAATCATACGGCCGCGTGTTCCTCCCCTCCGGCAAGTGGTGCAACCCGAAGGTTTGCACCATTCCCCTCATCTCACGTCAACGCGCCATGAGCAGCATGATCGTCAGCAGAGCCGCCAGAACGCCCAGCAGGTAGTAGCGTTGTTCAAACAGCGTGAGCGGAACGCGTAGGAGTTCGCTGGCCCGCTGGAGGGCGACCCGGGAACTCCGCAGCAATGGCATCGGCCGCGCAAGCCAGCTCAGTGGACGCAGCGCCACACCCAGACCCTCAGGCGCCAGGCTTACCAGTTCTTCGTCGGGATCGCGTTCCAGAGAACGCCCGGGCGCAGCGCGCGCCATCAACAGGCCAGGTATTGCCAGGAGCATCCCGGCGACAATGGAAGCGCCCTGGATCACCGGCGCGATTGGCGCGTCGCCTGGCCAGAACATCCGGACAAGTTGGGGCGCAACTCCTGGCCCCAGTAACAGGCTTCCCCCCAGCGCCAGCGGGACGGCGTCGGTCCATTGCACCCGGCGGGGAGGAAGCCTGGCAGGGCTGAGCAACCCCGCGAGGGGCGCGAGCAGGGCCAGTGTCAACAGCACCGACGCGGCAAGGGTCAGGGCCGCCAGCCAGGGTTGCTGCTCCTGCACGGCTTGCAGGAACCACAGGCGGCCCCAGAACCCCCACAGCGGCGGCAGGCCCAGGCTCACCAGCATCCCGACGGCCCACGCCGCGGTCGCCAGGCGCGGCGCACCGCCGGCGGCCGTGTAGTCATCGCTGCCGGTGTGCTGCTCGAGGACCGCCGCGGCGCTCGCGGCTACGACCGAACCCAACAACAGACCCAGGAGCATGCTGGCTCCCGCTTCGACCCCGCGTGGCGGCGCCAGGCCCGCAGCAGCGACAATCAGGGCCGCCTGGAACCCCCAGGTCCAGTTCAGGATCGGACGCAGCCGCCGCTCACCGAGGGCGCCGGCCGCACTGGCAAGCGCTCCGAGGCCGCCAATCAAGCCGAGGGTCACTCCCCAGGCGGGCGGAAGGGAAGGCAACGTCGCGACGCTCTGCAGCAACCACCCCAGCGCCGCGGCGGGAGCGGCAAGCCCGAAGATCAACGCGCTCAGAGGTGCGGGCGCCAACGCTGTCTCGTCGCGCGCATACAGCAGCGGCGCGCAACCCGTCAGGCCCAGGGCCGCCAGCACCCCGCCGGCCGCGGCGGGCCACCCGGGGAGTTGCCCCGCGCCAGCACCGGGCCCCGCTACCAGCAAAGAGACTAGCAACAGCAGGCTCGCGCCGAGACCAGTGGCAACCATCAGCGGCGGCGCCTCGCTCTGCGCCGTGGCGCCGCTGGCCCGCAGAGCGCCATAGCCGGCCAGCGCCACGACCGACCAGGCAAGAGGATGCACCATCGAAAACGCTGGCGTGATCACACTCAACAGCGCCGCCGCCAGAGCGATCGTCGCCCAGGCGAATACCCCGCCAAAGCCACGCACGGACGGAGGCGTCGCGCCGGCCAGACTCAACAGCGCCGTTCCGCCGCCTCCGAGCAGCGCCAGGGCCACGATCCGTTCCACGGCGCTCGGGGTGGGCCACAAACTAAAGCGCGCCCCGCCAATCGCCAATACCTCAACCGGCGCCTGGTCCACGGCGCGCACCGGAACCAGGAGCATAAGCGCCGCCGCGGCAAACACCGCCGCCCCGGTGGCGAAACCCAGACGCCGGGTGGGCGCTACCTGGTTCAGCCCAAAGGCGAGCGCGGCGACGAACAGCAGGAGGCTAAAGATGAGCGTAAGGAGCATAGGCACCGGTTTCTATCCGCGCCCGCACGGGAGCTTCCGGGAGGGAAACCCCCTCCCAGAAAGACCTCGTTATATCTGTGGTTGCACCAGGCACGTATCGCACGGATCAGTAGAGACCACGATCAACGCCGCGTCGTCGAGCGCGGCGTTTACCAACACGGTACGGGCCAGCAGACGATCAAGCTGAGGGGCGTTCTGAAAGCGAACCTCGCTGATCTGGCGCCCATCGCTGGCGACGTGGTAGCGCAACGGCCCCCGTGGCGCCTCAACCGCGGCGCTGGCGGCGGCGGCGGGCAACGGCTCGGGCAGCCTGACGCGCGTGGGGCCTTCCTGGCGTTCCTGCACCACCCGTTGCACCAGACGCAGCGACTCAAGGGTTTCGAGGAACAGCACTGCCATGCGCGCGTGGACATCGCCGCCCTCCTGGAGCGCCAGTTCAGGTGTCAGTTCAGCGTAGGCCCCGTAAGGCGCATCGCGCCGCAGATCGGCACTCAACCCCGCCGCACGGGCAAGCGGCCCGGCCAGCCCGTACTGCATGGCCGCGGTCGCGCTGATCACTCCGATCTCCACCGTGCGCGCCAGCAGCATGCGCCGGGCGATGGTCCGCTCAGCGAGTGAGAACAGGCGGGTGAGGATCGGCTCGACCTCGGCGAGGACCGTCCAGGTCGCTGCATCGGCTTCGCGTGCCAGGCCCCCGGGGCGCAACCAGGCCGCCACATCGCCGCCGGTCAGCCCGGCAAGCGCGGCGCGGATCGCCGTTGCCTCATCGGCGCAGGTGCGGGCCAGCGGCATCAGCGACAGGATGCGAAACAACGCGGCCAGGGTCGTCAGGTGCGAGGCGGCCCGTTCCAGTTCCGCCGCAGCCAGGCGCAGCCGCTCGGCGCACGGTGGCGCGGGCGTCTCCACCAGCGCCTCGATGGCATAGCACAACGCCAACCCGTGGGCGATGCCGCTATCGGGGCAGATGCGGGTTGACGTCTCGACGATTTCACCAAAACGCATCCGCTCCCGCCGGGTGAATGGAACCTCCTCGCCTGGATCGGGGCGGTATTCGACATCTGCGATCCGCTCGCCCTCGACCTTGAGCACGAAACGTTGCGGTCGCAAAAAAGCCGGCGCTTCTGGTTTGAGCGTGAGCGTGTAGGTCACCAGGGCCTCCAAAACACCGCCGGCCAGCGGGCGACTTTCAGGACCGATGCAACCTGGCAAGCACCCGACTCCACCGCCGGAGACCGACGTTGCATCAACCGCCAGAGCCG
The DNA here is from genome assembly GCA_937918935.1 of uncultured Chloroflexales bacterium. Lineage (GTDB taxonomy): Bacteria > Chloroflexota > Chloroflexia > Chloroflexales > Chloroflexaceae > JACAEO01. The sequence continues at coordinate 56,802 of CAKZSI010000008.1, forward strand.
ACCGTCGGAGCGGCATTATACCACCAGAGGGTGCTATAATCAGCGCGGGAGCCTGGTAGCGCGCAGAAAGGACGGCATATGATCACGGAGCGGACAGCGGCGGCGGTACAGGCCGATCGCGACTATATTCTCCAGACCTATGTGAAGCCCCCATTTGTGATCGAGCGCGGCGAAGGGGTCTATCTCTTCGACACCGAGGGGCGGCGCTACCTCGATTTTGTCAGTGGCATTGCCGTCAACGCGCTTGGCTACGGTGACGCCGAGGTGATCGCGACGATCGCCGAGCAGGCCGCCAGACTCATTCATGTTTCCAATCTGTACCTCACCGCTCCGGCAGGAGAGTTGGCACGCATGCTGGTCTCAAGCCACCCGGCCTTCGATCGAGTCTTCTTTGCCAACAGCGGCGCCGAGGCCGTCGAAGGGGCGATCAAGTTTGCCCGTCGCTACGCCCGCGACCGCGTGGGCGAGGGCAAGACCGCGATTGTCGCCTTCGATGGCTCGTTCCACGGGCGCACCATGGGCGCCCTGGCCGTAACTGCCCGCGAGAAGTACCGTGAGCCGTTCATGCCGCTGATGCCCGGCGTGCACTTCGCCAGGTTCAATGACAGCGCTTCGCTTGAAGCAACCATGGGTCCCGACGTGTGCGCAGTGATCCTCGAGCCGGTGCAGGGCGAGGGTGGCCTGCGCGTCGCTGACACCGCCTTCCTGCGGGCGGCCCGCGCCCTCTGCGACCACTACGGCGCCCTGCTCATCTTCGACGAGATCCAGTGCGGCATGGGGCGCACCGGCACACTCTGGGCGCACGAGCCCTCGGGCGTGCGCCCGGACATCATGACCATCGCCAAACCCCTCGCCGGCGGGCTGCCCATTGGCGCCGTGTTGATGAGCCAGGACGTGGCCGATACCATCCACGTTGGCGATCACGGCACCACCTTCGGCGGCAACCCCCTGGTGACCGCGGTGGCTGGCGTGGTCTTCCGCCGCGTCAGCGATCCCGCGTTCCTGGCGCGGGTGCGCGAGGTCAGCGGATACCTGGACGAGGCCCTGCACGACCTGGCCGCCGAACGCGCCGACACGATCATCGAACTGCGCGGGCGCGGGTTGATGCGCGGCCTGCGTCTGACCGGATCGGCCAGCGCCGCACGCGAAGCCGCCCAGGAGCGCGGCCTGCTGGTCGCCACCGCTGGCGAGGACGTGCTGCGCCTGCTGCCGCCGTTGATCATCGAGCCGCGCCACGTGGATGACAGCATCGCCGTGCTGCGCCAGGTGCTCAAATAACCCTGCCTTATGTGGCAGAGCCGGGGATGATCCATTCAAACGTGTAGTCTGCACCTGGGTTACGCCTGGAGGGTGCGGGGAGGCATAGCCTCCCCGCATCCCACGTTCCGCCCGCGGCGGGCGCGCGCCCTGGCGAAACGGGGAAGAGTCTCCCGCCGCCGGCAGAACACGAAGGATCGCGGAGGGCCAGGCCCTCCGCACCTCGCCAACAAGGGTTTCCAACCCGAGGCCGGGACCGGCAGGGCCTCTGAAGGGGCCTGGCCGCCCCCATCCTTAGCCTCGGCACGTAAGAGAAAGGAGCCGGCGATGCCCGTTATCGCATTGATTGGCGCCCAGTGGGGCGATGAGGGCAAAGGTCATCTGGTGGATCTGCTGGCGGGCAAGGCGCGACTGGTGGTGCGCTATAGCGGTGGTAACAATGCCGGCCACACCGTTGTCAATCACCTGGGCACATTCAAACTCCACCTGGTCCCTTCAGGCATTTTCGACCCGGCAACTGTAAATGTTATCGGCCCAGGAGTGGTAGTAAATCCTGAGGTGCTACTGGATGAGATCCGTGATCTGGAAGCGCGCGGGGTGGCTACGGCGAAGCTGTTCGTCAGTGAGCGGGCCCACGTGATTATGCCCTACCACATCCTGCTCGACCAGCTTCAGGAGGAGGCCCGCGGCGAAGGACGCATCGGCACGACCGGTCGTGGTATCGGCCCGGCCTTTGCCGACAAGATGAGCCGCAGCGGCATTCGTATGGCCGATCTGCTTCACGAAGAAACCCTTCTCAACCGTCTGCGCGTGGTGCTGGATGAAAAGAACCGCCTGATCACCAAAATCTATGGCGCGAAGCCGATCTCGTTGCACGATACCTACCTGCGCTTTTTGGAGTTTGGTCGCCAGTTGGCCGAACATGTCACTGACGTGCATCCGATCATCAACCGCGCGATTGACAAAGATCTGCCGGTATTGCTGGAGGGCGCCCAGGGTGCGCTGCTCGACGTGGATCACGGCACCTACCCCTACGTCACTTCGTCGCCGCCGGGGGCGGCGGGCGCCTGCCAGGGCGCGGGCATCGGCCCGACCCGCCTGAACGCGGTCATCGGGGTCCTGAAAGCCTACACCACGCGTGTCGGCGAGGGACCGTTCCCCACCGAAGCACACGGCCCGGAGGCTGACGAACTCAGGCAGATCGGCACGCCCTGGGCCGAAGTCGGCGCCACCACCGGCCGGCTGCGTCGCGTGGGCTGGTTCGATGCGATCCTGGCGCGCTATGCGGCGCAGATCAACGGCATTGACACCATTGCCATCACCAAACTCGATGTGCTCGACAACTTGCCCACAATCAAGATTTGCGTCGGTTACCGGCTTAACGAAACCTATCTCGAGTACCCCCCCGCGACCGTGGCAGTGCTCGAACGCTGTGAGCCAGTTTACGAAGAACTGCCAGGCTGGCAGGTCTCCACCCGGGACGCGCGCCACTTCCACGATCTTCCCGAGGCGGCCCAGTCTTACGTGGCGCGCATCTGCCAGCTCGTCGGCGCGCGGCTGGGCCTGGTCTCTGTCGGGCCGAGCCGTGAGCAGGTGATCCAGGTGGTTGATCTCTTTTAATGGCATTAGTTGATCCCGTGGAGCAATCCTGAGGATTGCTCCACGGGATCAACCGGTGTTTCGACACTCATCCGACCAGTTTGGCCAGCAGTTCCGCGCTGGAAGGCTCCACCAGGATGGACCCGTCGGGGAACACGATGGTGGGAACGCTACGGTAGCCGTTGTTGACTTGTACCACGTAGTCGGCTGCGGTCGCATCCTCCTCAATGTTCACGTACAAGAACGCTGCGCCGTGCTGTTGCAGCACTCGCAGCGCCCGCCGGCAGTCGGGGCACCAGGTCGTGCCGTACATGACAATCGGTTGCTGGCTGCTCATGGTTCCCTGCAAGGTTATACTGCTACATACCCTCGGGGGGTATTATACCATGATACCATGATACCTTGTCGGACCGCCCGATCGCCCCGACCCCCTGGCCGGGGGCCGACGTTGCCTCGGCCCTGCTGGTCTTCCTCTCGGGGCAACCCGGTTGCCCCACCCGGCAGGAAACCGATTCCAAAAAAAGAAACCCGCTCTCCCCGTTGTAATCCCTCTCCTTTCCCGGTACAAAGAAGCGGTATTGGGCGTAGCCTCATCGCGTTCCATGGCGCATTGCGTCAAACCGCATCTTCCTGGCCGGCTCAGTGTTCACGTATTGTTCATCATTTGCAATTATTTTGAACAAAACGAGCCATTTGACAGTGATTTAGCGCCTGTGCTACCATAGGGCTTGCGATTGCTCGTAGCGCTCAATGTAATTGCGCGCTCCTCGATAATGGCGCTGTGGCCGGAGGCCCGGAAGGTTCGCAGCGCTGTTGTTATTCCTGTTTGCCGGATCATGCAGAGGGTTTGACCAGGAGCACGGCATGAAGTTGCACGAGTATCAGGCGCGTGACTTGCTCGCGAAGTACGGTATTCCGGTCACTCGTGGCGGAGTTGCGGTTACTCCGGGTGAAGCACGCGCCGTGGCCGAGTCGATCGGCGGCCCCGTGGTGGTCAAGGCGCAGGTGTTCGTCGGTGGCCGGGGCAAGGCCGGCGGCGTGAAACTGGCCGATACGCCCGAACAGGCCGAACAGGCGGCCTCCCAGATCCTGGGCATGTCGATCAAGGGGTTGACCGTCGAGAAGGTGCTGGTGGCTGAAGCAATTACCTATACCAGAGAGATCTACCTCAGCGCCATTCTCGACCGCGCTGCCAAGCGCGTGACGATGATCGCCTCGGCTGAGGGCGGGGTCGAGATTGAAGAAGTGGCCCGCACCAACCCGGACGCGATTATTAAGATCCCCGCTCATCCCCACCTTGGCTTGCTCGATTTTCAGGCCCGTGAACTGGCCTTCGGCATCGGTCTTACCGATGGCAAGCAGGCCCGCCAGTTCGCCCAGATCGCCTCGGCCCTCTATCGCGTCTTCGTCGAGAGTGATGCCTCCCTCGCCGAGATTAACCCGCTGGTCATCCGCACCGATGGCGCCCTCCAGGCCCTCGACTCCAAGGTGTTGCTCGACGACAGCGCCCTTTTCCGCCACCCTGATCTCGCCGCCCTGCGCGACTCCTCGGATGAGCCCGAGGCTGAGTTGCGCGCTCGCGAGGCTGATCTGACCTATATCAAGCTCGATGGTTCCATCGGTTGTATGGTCAATGGCGCCGGTCTGGCCATGGCAACGATGGACGTGGTCAAACTCTACGGTGGCGAACCGGCCAATTTTCTCGATATCGGCGGCGGCGCGGGCAAGGAGAAGGTCAAGGCCGCTTTGCAAATTATCCTCGCCGATCCGAACGTGAAGGCGGTTATGTTCAACATCTTCGGCGGGATTACCCGCGTTGATGAAGTCGCCCGCGGCATCGTCGCCGCCCTCGAGGAGGTGCAGACCGATGTGCCCATGGTGGCGCGCCTGACGGGCACCAATGAGGAGGAGGGCCGGCGCATCCTCGCCGCCTCGCGCCTCATTCCCGCGGCGACCCTCGCCGAAGCCGCGGAGAAGGCCGTCGCCGCCGCCCATGGCGCCTGACTGTTTCACGCCAGGTTTTGTTGTCGGCCGATCTCAGAAGCCGAAACGGCACAGAGACCTGCGAGGGCTGCGCGCTCCCAGATGCTGCCATACCTCAGGCGCTTCGCTCCGTCCCTCGCACTGCAAACGGTTAGCTGGGGGTAACGTTGCGGCTCTCTCATCTAACAACGTATGGGAAGCTCCGAGGGGCCGCACCATTCCAAAAGCCCCACTCGGGTGCGGGGTGACGCTGGGCCGCACCCGAGTGGAAAATCCTGCGGGCGCCTGCGCCTGCCGCCCTCCCCACCGAGACGAAGTCTCGTTGTACTGCTAACTGATTTGCTTGTGAGAAACGATCATGAAACGACGCGCTCTCATTACGGGTATTACAGGCCAGGATGGCAGTTATCTTGCGGAGTTTCTCCTCGGCCAGGGGTACGAAGTGATCGGCATGGTGCGGCGCACCAGCACAGTCAACTTTGAACGTATCAAGCATTTCCAGGAACGGGTTACCCTCGTCACCGGCGATCTTGCCGATGAGGTCTCGCTTATCTCCATCCTTCGCGAACACCGCCCGAGCGAGGTGTATAATCTTGCCGCCCAGTCATTTGTGCAAACTTCCTGGGCGCAGCCCGTGTTCACCGGTGAGACGACCGCTCTTGGCGTGACCAGAATGCTCGATGCTGTTCGTATTGTGGATCCGGAGATCCGTTTTTACCAGGCCAGTAGCAGCGAGATGTTCGGCAAAGTGGTTGAAGTGCCGCAGACCGAACGCACCCCCTTCTACCCCCGCAGTCCCTATGGGGTGGCAAAAGTTTATGGCCACTGGATCACGGTGAACTATCGCGAAAGTTACAACATGTTCGCCTGCTCGGGCATTCTCTTTAATCACGAGTCGCCCCGGCGCGGGCTTGAGTTTGTTACCCGCAAGATCTCTCACGGTGTGGCGCGGATTAAGCTCGGACTTGATGAGGAACTGCGTCTCGGCAACCTTGATGCCCAGCGCGACTGGGGCTTCGCCGGAGACTATGTCGAAGCGATGTGGTTGATGCTCCAGCAGGATCATCCCGATGATTATGTGGTTGCCACCGGGGAAACTCACTCAGTACGGGAGTTCTGCGAGCTTGCCTTTGGATACGTGGATCTGGATTACCGCGATTACGTCGTTCAGGACGAACGCTTCATGCGGCCGGCCGAGGTGGATCTGTTGATCGGCGATGCTACCAGGGCGCGGAACGCGCTGGGTTGGCGCCCGAAGACCAACTTTCAGGAACTGGTACATATGATGGTTGACGCTGACTTGCAACTTCTCAAGGAGCAGAACCAATGACCCAGGCGGAGATGCGACTGATAGAGCAGGGCTGGGAGGCGCTGGTGGAGCGCCTCGGAGTAGCCGAAGCCATGCGCTTTGTGATGCTGCTCGATCGCCGTACCGGCGGCGCCTTGCAGCACATGCGCACCCTCTGGTCAATGCCGTTTGCCGGCCATGTCCAGGGGCGCAATGGCGCCACGGTGCAACCGTCCCAGTCAGCGCCACAGTTCGACGCCTGGTGTCGCGATACATAGGTTTCAACACCGAGCAGGCCCGAAGGATGTCCTTCGAGCCTGCTCGGTATTCTGTGACCATGTGTTTCTTGAGCCGGTGCAACCCTCCCCAACGCTCCCCTCAGGCAGGGAGGTGGGGAAACCTGCTTTCCCCGCGGATCCCTGCGGCGTTTCTCGAAACAATTCACCTGCAACGATGGCGGCACGAGCGCAGCGAGCCACACCGCTCAGCGTCCTCAGGGGATCAATCTTCCGGTCCGTGGGCTAACGTTCCCCCTCCGGAGCGCCGACGGCCGCGCTCTGCGGCACGTGTTGCTCGAGCGCGTCCAGGCGGGCGTTCATCGCCCGGCGCCAGGACTCGTCATCAACCTGCATGGTTCGCACCCGGTAGAGGATCTCCTCCTGCACCCGGCGCACCCCGCCGACCCGGTCGGCCAGCAGGCCGATCAGGAAGGTGATTAGCGCCATCAGCACCAGGATGCTGCCTACCAGCAGGGCCTGCACGTTGTCAGCCGTCAGATCGGTGATGCGCCGCCCGATAAAGACGTAAGCCGCCCGCCCCAGGAGCAGAATGCCGGGAAGAAAGAAGGCCGCGGCAATGTAACTGAAGACCTTCAGCGGTTCGTAGGTGGCGTAGGTGCGGGCGATGATGGCCGCCTGGCGCTTGATAAAGTTCCAGTTGCCCCGGTGCAGACGCGAGGGACGCTCGACGTAGTTGGTGCGGATCGGCACCGCCTGGATGGTCAGGCGGCGCTTGCCGGCCTGGATCAGGTTCTCGACCGTGTAGGAGAAGTCGGTAGTCACGAAGGTGCGCAGCGCCGCCTCGCGCGAAAGGGCGCGGAAGCCGCTAACCGTGTCCGGCACATCGGTTTCGGAGGCCCAGCGCACCACCGAACTGCCGAGGTGCTGTAGCGCCCGCTTGAGCGGGGAAAAATGCTCCAGGCTCTGCACCTGCCGGTCGCCGATCACAATGTCAGCCGTGCCGGCGACGATCGGCGCCACCAGCCGCGGGATCTCGTCGCCAGGGTACTGATTGTCGGCATCGGTGTTGACAATGACGTCGGCGCCCAGGCGCAACGCTGTGTCGATACCGGTTTGATAGGCGGTTGCCAGCCCCTTGTTGGCCGTGTGGCGCACCACATGATCGGCGCCGGCCCGCAGTGCCACTGCCGCCGTATCATCGCTGGAGCCGTCGTCGATGATCAACACCTCGACGCAACTGATGCCTGGGATGCGGCGGGGGATGCCGGCGATCACCGTGGCGATGGTGTCGCGCTCGTTTAGCGCCGGGATCTGTACGATCAGCTTCATGGCCCATCCTCGCAACCTCGCTTCAGCGCCATTGTAGCACAGACGCCTGCCCCCGCCGCTGATGGGCCGCCTACGCCTCCCTGAGAGCCAGGCTCTTACTTCGGCGTCGCCTCCCCGCGAATAAAGCGCTCGGTGAAGTCGCGCGCTTCGTAGTCGGTGTACTGTCTGGGGGGCGTCTTCATAAAATAGCTGCTCGGCGCGTACAGCGCCCCGCCGATCCCTCGATCAAGGGCCAGCTTCGCGCAGCGGATGGCATCAATGACCACCCCCGCCGAGTTCGGCGAGTCCCACACCTCCAGTTTCAACTCCAGGTTCAACGGCACGTTGCCAAAGGTGGTCCCCTCCATGCGGATGTAGGCCCACTTCCGGTCGCCAAGCCACGGTACATAATCGCTCGGCCCGATATGCACCGCCTCCGGAGGCAGTTCGTAGGGCAACTGGCTGGTTACGGCGTTGGTCTTGCTGATCTTCTTGCTCTCCAGGCGCTCGCGCTCGAGCATGTTCAGGAAGTCGGTGTTCCCGCCAATGTTTAACTGGTAGGTCCGGTCGAGGCGCACCCCGCGCTCCTGGAACAGCGTCGCCAGCACGCGATGGGTGATCGTCGCGCCGACCTGGCTCTTGATGTCATCGCCAATGATCGGCAGCCCTTTCTCCTCGAAGCGCCGCCGCCAGTAGGCCTGACTGGCAATGAACACCGGCACGCAGTTGATGAACGCGCAGCCGGCTTCAAGGATCTGCTCGACGTACCACTTCGTGGCCATCTCGCTGCCCACTGGCAGGTAGGAGACTACCACGTCGGTCTCTGTACGCTTGAGAATGCCCGCGATGTCGTCGGTTGGCCCCGGCGCCTTCGTGATCACCTGGCCCAGATACTTCCCGATGCCGTCATGGGTCATGCCCCGCGAGACCGGCACGCCCAGCGCTGGAACGCTCGCAAAACGGTACGTGTTGTTCGGCGGGGCAAAGATGGCCTCGGAAAGGTCCTTGCCGACTTTGGCATCAGCGATGTCGAAGGCCGCCGAAAACTCTATGTCTCTAATGTGGTACCCACCGAGGTTAACATGCATCAACCCGGGAATCTGATCGTTTTCATCAGCGTCGCGGTAGTAGTACACCCCCTGCACCAGCGACGAGGCGCAGTTGCCGACGCCGATCATTGCCACACGGATCTTCCTGTCGTTCACCGAAGTTGGCCTTTCATCTGGACTACGGACCCAGCGTCGCAAAACATCGTGACGGGCGATTATACCCCTGGCAGGTACCTTTGACAAGCACCCCAAATGGCCAGGTTTTGCTTGCGCACAGCCAGGAGTACTGTCCACAAGCAGACCCTGGTACCACCGCTCGCCTTGATTCATTCAGGGCCTTCGGTGTATGCTTGGGTCGTGTGGTCAACCCGGGCGCCCTCGTTCCTTGCGCAGTCGGAGGAGGGTGGGGAACCATGGTTTCCCCACGTCCCGGCCTCAAGTGAGAGGCCGGGAGGGGTATGCCATCCCAGAACGTAACCGGATACCCTGCGTAGCCGGTCAGGCTCCCGGCGCTCGCATCGAGTTTGGGTCACGGCCATGAGCGATTGTGCCACCCCGGTTCTTATCCCTGAAGAAGGGCAACACGGCGATCCCTCCGCCAGTCTGATTGTGCGGACCGGCATCGAATGGTACGCCCTGCCCGGCGCCTGTGTCCGCGAAGTGATCCGCTGGCGCGCACCCACGCCGGTACCCGGCACGCCGGCAGTCATCCCCGGGATCATCAATCAGCGTGGGAGCATCGTGCCGGTGGTTGACCTGCGGATCGCCCTGGGATTTCCCGCCAGCGCCCCCGAACGCTCGACGCGCTTTGTCCTTCTGCACCACGAGACCGTGGCCCTGGCCCTGCTGGTGGACGCGGTGATCGACCTCGTGCTCCTCGACGAGGATACATTCGAGCCCCCCCCCGCTGGCCGGGTGCGTCTGCTTGCGGCTGTCAGCCGTTACGAGCAGCGTCCCCTGGGGGTCATTGACCCCGGCGCGCTGATCGCCGCCGTGCAGGAGGGGCTGTAATGCGATTGTAGATTGTAGATGGTAGATTGTGGTATGCAGGGTCGCAATGAGACCTGGCGATGCTGCACTTGCAGGCTGTTGGACAGGAATTGGTGCACATGATCGGTGCGACTGCTGCCACTCTGGCCTTTGAAGTACAAACGGCCCGCCGGCGCTACTTTGTGCCCCGCGGCCACGTGGATCAGTTGGGGGCCGCTCCGCTGCCCAACGCCAGCGAAGCCCACGGTCGCCCGCTGCTGACTCGCGACCTCGGACCGTTGCTCGATCCCGAGGACAGCGGCGCGCCCGCGCGGCAGGCCCTTACCGTGCTGCTGCGGCGGCGGACCGTGGTGCTGCGGGTGCAGCGCATCGAGAGCCTGGAGAGCGTGACGGTGCATCCCCTGGCGCCGCTGCTGCGGCGACGGTTGCGGGCGCCCTGGGTGCTCGGCGCCGTCATTCGTGATGATCAGCCGGTGCTGGTGCTCGATATGCGCCGCATCGCCACCGACCTCGCCCTTGGCGCCGTCCTGTGAGCGGCTGCACCCTGCCGCGACGCGGAGGGTTGGAGCCGCCGGCGCCCTCTCTGGGCGAAAGGCTTTTCCTCCAACAGGTAGAGTTGTGGCCAGACCAGGTTTCCCTGCCCCCTCTACCTGTTCGGGTGGAAAAAAGGTTCGAGCGAGGGCCGTGCCTCCCGCGCACAGGCTCCGTTTACCTCAGGAAAGCGTATGTACCAGTCCGCTGAACGTGGTACGGCTGTGATACCCGAACACTCCCTCCTGCGCGACAACCTGGGGGTGATGCGCCTGCTTATCGCCGGCGGCATCGTCGTTGTCGGCCTGTTCTGGGCGGTGACGATCGGCCTCTGGCTGTTCCAGACGGTCGGCAGTGTCGTCAGCGTCGTGGCGTCGCTGATCGCTGTCCTGGCTCTGCTGGTGTACCTGGGCGCCTATCACCTGCTCCGGCGCGGGCACACCCTCACCAGCCGGCGGGTGGTCTTCTTCGGCATGCTCCTCGGCGCTGCCTTCGCGGTCTTCTTGCTCGGGGGAGCCACCGGGCCCCTGGCGATGCTCTTCTTCATTCCCGTCATCAGCGCCGGCTTGCTGGGCCATGGCCGCGATGGTCTGCATATCGCAGCCGGGGCCATCCTGATCTACACGGTCATGTTTATGGTTGAATGGGGCGCATTGTACCAGCCGATCCCACTGCCGGACTGGATATACCTCATCAACTTCGTCATTACCGGGGTCTTTCTGGCCGTGGTCGCCTGGCTCAGCGGGCGCGATCTGCTCCAGGTAGTGGCTCAGTCACAGGAGCGGGCCGAGGAGTTGCTGCACAAGACCGAGCAACTCATTGAAAAGAATTTTCAGCAGGTGGAGCTTGGCAGCGAACTGGCCGCCGCGGCTCAGGAGTTGCAGGTGGCTTCGCAACAGCAGGCCAGCGGCGCGACCGAACAGGCCAGCGCCGTGGCCCAGGTTTCAAGCACCATCGAGGAACTGGGCAGCACCGCACGGCAGATCGCCCAGGCGGCAGAGCAGGTTGCCCAGGCCGCCCAGCAAACCCTGGAGAACCTGAGCAGCGGCCAGGACGCAGTGGACGAGAGTATTCACGCCATGGAGCGCATCCGCGGGCGCGTCTCCGACGTGACCACCCGCGTGCTCAGCCTTGGCGAACGTTCGCAGCAGATCGGCGAGATTATTGACCTGATTGACGACATTTCTGACGAAACGCACCTGCTGGCCCTCAACGCCGCCATCGAGGCGGCCGGCGCCGGCGAGCACGGTCGCCGCTTCGCGGTGGTGGCCGCCGAAGTCAAGAGCCTGGCCAACCGCACCCTGGCCGCCGCCAAGGAGGTCAAAGGGGTCATCGCCGAGATCCGTCAGGCCACCGCGGCCGCGGTGCTGGCCGCGGAAGAGGGCAGCAAAGAGGTCGAGCGCGGCGTGGAACTGGCCCATCGTGCCGGGCAGATCATGGATAACATCGTGATGGTGGCCGAACGCACCGCCCAGAGCGCCGCCGAGATCGGCCTGGCCACGGCCCAGCAGCAAAGCGCCAGCGAACAGGTGGTCGAGACCATGCGTGAAATCGCCGAGGTGGCCCGCCAGACGGCCCTGGGCTCGCGCCAGATGGCCGAATCGGCGGCAACGCTGACAGCTATCGCCGATCGCTTGCATGGCATCGCCGTGGAGGAGCACGAGCCGTAAGGTCTATTCGGATAATCAGTGTATCCGGTTACATTCAGGCAGGGGTGCGGGGAAACCAGGTTTCCCCGCACCTCTCCAACTAGCGGTCAAAGGTCGGGCGTTCCAGCCTGACTATCGCTCCACCCCCAGCGAGAGATGCATGGACCTTGCCGCCTTCCACCAGCAGTTTCGTGAAGAGGCCGCCGAGAATGTCCGTGTGTTGCAGGACGGTTTGCTTGCCCTTGAGACGGAAGCCGGAGCGGGCCAGCGGCGAGCGACAGTAGACCGGATCTTCCGGGCTATGCACACGATCAAAGGCTCGGCCCGCGTGCTGGGGTTCGAGCCGATCAGCCGGCTGGCCCACGCGCTTGAGAATCTGCTCGGTGAGTTGCGCCAGGAACGGCGCGTGTTTGATCGGCCCCTTGCTGACGCCCTGTTGCGCGGCGGTGATGCCATTCTTGCCCTGAGCGACGCCGCAGTGGCCGGGCGCGCCCCGCCGCTGGACGTGGAGGCGCTGATTGCCAGCCTGCCGGCGTCTGCCGAGGCCGCGACGCCCCCCGCTGCCCTGGCCTCTCCTGCCGCACCCCCTGAGCCACCCCGGGTCGCACCCCCTTCATCACCGCGCGCCGCGGGGCAGACGGTGCGCGTGCGAGTTGACCGGCTCGACCGCATGCTCAATCTCGCCGGCGAACTGGTCGTGAGCCAGCAAACGCTGGCCAATCACGCCGACGAACTGCGCACGTTGCAAGCGGCGGTGGAGCAACAACTACACGCCCTGAGGCAGCTCGAAGCCGAGCTTGCGCGCCTGCGCTTCTCGCCGATGCAGCGGCAGGCGCTCGACCTGCGGCTGGCGGCGGCGCATGAAGCGGGCGCGCGCGCCTCCTTGCTGGTGCAACAACAGACCGAGCGTTTCAGCCGGCACACGGGGCAACACGAATTGCTGGTGCGCGATCTCGAACAGGAAGTCATGGCGGCGCGCCTGCTACCGATCGCCACCGTCTTCGGCGGCCTGCCGCGGGCCGTGCGCGACCTGGCCCAGGCCACCGGCAAACAGGTGCGTCTCTCGCTGCACGGCGAGACTGTGGAACTGGATCGCAAAGTGCTCGAAGCCATCGCCGACCCGCTGCTGCACCTGGTGCGCAATGCGGTGGACCATGGCATCGAAATGCCGGAGGAGCGCCAGGCCGCCGGCAAAGCTCCACAGGGCCACCTGACGGTACGCGCCGAGGCGGCCAGCAGCGAGGTGCGCGTCGTTGTGACTGACGACGGGCGCGGGATCGACCCGCAACATCTGCGCGAACAGGCTGCGCGCCGGGGCATTATCAGCGCCGAGAGCGCGGCGCACCTGCCCGACCACGAGGCCCTGGACCTGATCTTTGCCCCTGGATTCTCCACCGCCAGCGTCATTACCGACATCTCCGGTCGTGGGGTAGGCATGGACGTGGTGCGCCAGAATCTGGCCGAACTGGGCGGGCGCGTGGAGGTCGAATCGCAACCTGGCCTGGGCACGAGCGTGACGCTTATCCTGCCGCTCACCCTGGTCACCACACGCATTCTGCTGGTGCGCGTGGGCCGAGACAGTTTCGCCCTGCCCGTCAGCGCCTGCCGGGGTGTCATATGGATCGATCGACAGCAGGTCCAATCCCTGGAGGGCCAGCCTATCGTCGAGCACGAAGGGCGCACGGTGGCGGTGCGTAATCTGGCGGAACTCCTCGGCACAGAAGCGCCAGCAACGAACAGCGGCGCCGGGCGAACACCCGCGGTGCTGACCGGCGGCCCGCAGCGACTGGTAGCGCTCCTGGTAGATGAACTGCTCGATGAACGCGAAGTGGTGGTCAAGCCTCTCGGAGCGCTGCTGGCGCCGCAGCGGCGTTTCGGCGGAGCGGTGCAACTCGGTGACGGCTGCCTGGTGTTGCTGCTCAATCCAGCGCATCTGATACCGTCCGTCCGAAACACGCCTCTGGAGACGCCCGCAACCGCACCCCGCGTGCGCCGGCTCCTGGTCGCCGACGACTCATTTGCCACCCGCGAGTTGATCCGCAGCGTTTTGCAGTCTGCCGGCTATGAGGTGGTTGTGGCCGTTGACGGCGCCGACGCCCTGGAGGCGCTGCGGAGCGAGCCGATCGATCTGGTAATAAGCGACGTAGAGATGCCGCGCCTCAACGGCTTTGAACTCGTCACACGCATCCGCGCCGAACGCGAGTTTCACCACCTGCCGGTGGTGCTGGTCACCAGCCTGGCCTCCGAGGAGCATCGCCGGCGCGGGTTGGAGGCCGGCGCGCAGGCGTATATTGTCAAAAGCCAGTTCGATCAGCAGAGCCTGCTCGAGGTGATACGGCGGCTCCTCGGCGATGAACGGTAGGACTACCGTTACACCCTGGCGGTATGCTGGAAGCGCTACGTGAGAAGTTGAGAGGCCGAGAGGACGTCTGGCTGTAGTGCCAATTACACATCCGTTCTCCATAGCTGAGATTGCGAGGCGGTGATGACAGGAAAAATCCTGGTGGTTGACGATAGCCGGCTCGTAACCGATATTGTCAAGCTCCGGCTGGAAATGTGCGGCTACGAGGTCATGCTGGCCCATAGCGGCGAGGAGGCCCTGGAACGCATCGCCGAAGAGGTTCCCGATCTGCTGGTGCTCGATGTGCAGATGCCAGGCATTGACGGCTACGAAGTCTGCCGCCGGCTCCGCGATGATCCCCGATTCGACGCGCTGCGTATCATTATGCTCACTTCTACTGACGACAAACACGCCGCCTTCGAAGCCGGGGTTGATGACTATCTGAACAAAGACATTGACCTGTTGAACTTGCCGAACCGGGTGAAGCTCGTGCTTGAAATGCTCTGAGTAAGGTATGGTCGCCTCATTGCGCATTCTGATCGTTGATGACTCGACCCTGATGCGGCGCGTGCTGCGCCAGTTGCTGGAGTCGGATCCAGAGATACGGGTCGTCGGCGAGGCTGGCGATGGACGGCAGGCCCTGGCCCTGGTAGCCGAACTCAAGCCCGATCTGATCATCCTGGATGTGCAGATGCCGGTAATGGATGGGGTTGAGACAACGCGGCAGATCATGGCGTATCATCCAACGCCGATCCTGGTGCTCACCGCCACATTGTCGAACCGGGACGTTGACATTACCTTTGAAATGCTGGGCGCTGGGGCCCTTGACGTTATGGAAAAGCCTTTGCTCGGCAACCCTGTGGCGCTCGAACAGGCGCGCCAGGCGCTGGTGCACAAAGTCCGGTTGCTCTCACGGGTGCGAGTGGTGACGCACCTGCGGGGCCGGCGCAAGTGCAGGGCGAAGCCGCAACCAGTTGAAGAGGGCGACCAGGCTGAACCGCGGACGGCGCCCCTGGCCGTGCGGCGGCAGAACCTGGTCATCGAGCCGAAGGCTCGGCCGGACCTGTGCCCGGTAGTCGTGATTGGGGCCTCCACCGGGGGGCCGCGGGTAGTGCGCCAGATTCTCACCAACCTGCCGGCGGACTTTCCTGCGGCAGTTATTGTGGTGCAGCACATTGCCGACGGTTTCAGCGCGGGCATGGTCGAGTGGCTGGCGCAGAGTGTGCCGCTGCGGGTGCTGCTGGCGACCGAAGGGATGCTCATTCGCCCGGGTCACGTGCTGGTCGCACCTGATCGCTATGATTTGCTGGTGCAGCCTGACGGCACGATCCACATGAGCGGCCTGCCGCTGCTCATCCAGCGCCCCGCGATTGACATCGTGATGCAATCGGTGGCCGCAGTCTGTGCGGAGCGGGCCGTGGGGGTGTTGCTCACCGGCATGGGGCGCGACGGCGCGATCGGCATGCAGGCGATCCGGCGGGCAGGTGGATACGCTATCGCGCAGGACGGGGCATCGTGCGCCATCTTCGGCATGCCCCGCGCGGCCATCGAACTGGGGGCCATAGATGTGGTGCTGCCCCCGCAGCAGATTGCCGCCGAACTCTGCCGGCACCTGGTGGTGGGACAATACGCCCAACGCCCCGCGCGTAACGGTTGAACCCGAACCGCGCAAGCGATTGATGGGAGCCTTTTCGGATAAACTCCTTCAGGAGGATCTGGACGGACAAAGCCCTCCCAGGAAGGCTCGTTCCTCATCAGAGGAGTGTGGGCGAATCTGGCTTCCCCACGCCCCTGCCCGGAATAGACCTTCTGGATCATCCCGTTCGAAAGCCTATGACTATCTGGCCACCTGCCAAAGAAACGCTATCGCCGCATCACATAGTCGCCCTGCGCGACCTGGTGGCCGACTATTGCGGGGTTTACCTGGACGATACGCGCCTGGCCACGCTTGAGGCGGCAGCCCGGCGCCGCGCTGAACTGCTCCGGCAGCCAGTGCCGATCTACATGGCCGACCTGCGCGCGCGCCGCGATCCGCTGGAACTCCAGCAACTCGCCGAACTGCTGCTCAACCACGAGACGCAGTTCTTTCGTAACCGCCCGCACATGGATGCACTCCGCACCGAGGTGCTGCCCGCACTACATCAACGCCTGCCGCCGGGTCTGCCCTTGCGTATCTGGAGCGCGGGGTGCAGCACCGGGGAGGAACCCTACTCCATTGCCATCGCGGCCCTGGAGGCGCTGGGTGATCCGCCGCCGCGGCCCATCGAGATCTGGGCGACCGACCTGAGCGAGTCGGCACTGGCCAGAGCGCGGGCGGGCACGTACCGTGGGCGCACCCTCGCCAACCTGTCGGTGCAACAGCAGATGCGCTTCTTCGAGCGGAACGGCGATGGGCTGGCGATCGGGCCGGCGGCGCGGAGACTGGTGCGCTTTGAGCAATTCAACCTGCTCGACCCCTTCCCTTCGCAGGCCCGGGGCTTGCACATCATCTTCTGCCAGAATGTGACCATTTACTTCCAGATACGCACCTGCCGGGCGCTCATGGAGCGGTTTTACCATGCGCTCGAGGAGGGCGGAACACTCTTCCTGGGCTTCTCCGAAACGTTGTGGAACATCTTTGATCGCTTCCGTTGGCGCGAGGTGGCGGGAACGTATGTCTATGTAAAGAAATCTGAGCGTCACGAAGCGCCCCGCGTCCGCCCCATACGTGGCAGGGCCGAGAGCCCTCGACCAGCAGTGCGCCGTTCCGGAACAAAGCCTGCCGCTACAGGGGCCGAGATCGTCGCGCAGGGGCGCGCCCTGCTCGCCGCTGGCAACATCCAGTCGGCGCTGGCGCTATTCGCCGAGGCCCCCCTGGCCGACCGGCATGCCCCGCAGATCCTGGCCCTGGCGGCGCGCGCCCATGCCGATCGCGGCGATCTCGATCTGGCCGCCGCTGAAGCCCACCGCGCCCTGGAACTTAACCCGCTGACCACTGAGGCGCACATGCTGATTGGCCTGATCTACGCCCGGCAGGGGCAGCACACCGCAGCGATCGAGCAGTTGGAACGGGCGCGGTACCTGGATGGCGACTCACCGGTGATCGCCTTTCACCTGGCCGAGAGTTATCGCCAGGCGGGGCGCTTCGAGAGCGCGCTGCGCGAGTATCGCAGCGCCCTCAAACACCTGGCCGCCCTGCCGCCGGATCATGTGATTGACGGGGTAGCCTCGGGATGGTTGACCGAAACCTGCCGGCGCTACGAGGCATTGTTGAATGGCGAAAGCCGCCGCGGATAACGATGAAGCCGCTCAGCGTACCACCGGCCATGCGCAAAGGCATTGCAGGGCGCCAGCCGACCTCTCGCGTACCGACCCTCCTGGGACATCAGGGGGTGGTTCCGCGCCGCCGCCCGCGCCCCGCCTCCGCGGGCCGACCGGCGGAGAGCCCCCCGCCCCTGACTGCCGAGCAGCAGCGCCGCGCCGCCGAACTCGAGCAGGAGTTGCAACTCGCCCGCGACCTGCAACAGGGATTGCTCCTGGAAGCCGCTCCACGGCTGCCCGGGTGGGAAGTTGCCGCAGTATCGCTGCCCGCCCGTGATCTGGGCGGGGATCTGTACGATTTCATACGCCTGGATGGGCACACGCAGGGGATCATGATCGGCGATGTGAGCGGTAAGGGGCTGGCCGCCGCACTGCGTATGGCCGTCGCGCGAACCGTGTTTCGCCACGAGGCGCGCCGGGGCGATCCGCCAGGGGCGACCCTGGCGTCCGTCAATCGAGGCGTGCTGAGCGAGATTCCCCAGGGCATGGTGACGATGCTCTATGCCCGGCTCGACACCGCGCAGGGGCTGTTGCGTATTGCCAACGCCGGGCACACCTTCCCGCTGATCGTCAACGGCCAGGTGCAAGAACTGGAGCTTTCCGGGTTGCCATTGGGCGTGGATCCCGACAGCGACTACAGCGAAGCCTCGGCCACCCTGGGGCCCGGCGATAGCGTGGTGCTGTACACCGACGGCGTGCCCGAAGCCGAAAACCGCAGCGGAGCGCTCTTCAGCTTTGAGCGACTGCAGGCGCTGATCGAGGCCCATCGCCACCTCAAACCGCGGGCGCTGGTCGCGCTGTTGCTGCACGAACTGCGCGCCTGGAGCGATGGCGCGCAGAGCGACGATGTAACCATGGTCGTCTTGCGGCGCCGTTTCAGCCGTTTGAGCGCCGAACTGCAAAGCATCGCCGCCGATGTGCTCGGCGGCGAGCGAGCCGATGGTTTCTGGACTGAGGCCCTGGGACTGGTCGGCGCCACGCATGCCGACGAGGCCCAGACCTGGATCGCCGTCTTGCCCGAGGTGCTGAAACTGGCCCAGAGCCGCTACGGGCGGGGCCTCGCCCGCGAACTGCACCAGCAACTGCGCATCGCTACCGAGGATTATCGCTGATCTGGAGGGATGCGGGGAGGCGTCGCCTCCCCGCAACGTTCCCAACTCCTCGGCGGCCAGGTCAAGGTCTGTGAACTGGAGAATGCGGGGAGGCGTCGCCTCCCCGCAACGTTCCCAACCGCGCCGTCGGTGTGAACGCCGTCTAAACGAGTTACGCGGTCGCCGCCCAACGGGGAGACCCGCAGAGCCCGCGGCCCTCCTCGCATCCGTCGTTCCCCGCCTGCGGCGCTCTGTAATTGACAAAACAACCAGATAAGCGCAGGGGGCGTGTTATGTCGTAGTCAACTACGGCATGGTATAGTGAAACCACCACACCTGCGGGCCGGCTTGCCGAGACGGTTGGATGGGAAAAGCCATGGCGGTAAACGATCAACTGCAGTTCATGCCGCTCGACCTTGATACATTCGCCGGAAGTGAGCGGTTCATGGCGGGCACGCGCCTGGGCGCAGCGTTCAGTCAAGGCATACGTTCTTACCTGCGCGCAGCCTACCCCGAAGCGATTGAACACTTCAAGGCGGCGCTCATCGCCGCCTACGTTGACGGCGAAGAGCAGGCCCAGATCTACGAGCGCGAGCGAGCTATCATCTACCTCTACATTGGCAACGCGCTGGCTTTTCAAGAAGACTGGGACGGCGCCTTGCGCGAATACCTCGAAGCCGTCCAGACCGACGCGCAACTGGCCGAGGCCCACTACAACCTGGGTGTGGCCTTTGCGGCGCTGAACCAGATCGATCGGGCGATCGCCGCCTTCAAAGAGACCCTGGAGCACAACCCGAGTCTCTACGAAGCCCATTTTGCCCTGGGACGCTGCTATCAGAAGATTGACGATGCCGGACGTGCCTACATCCACTACAACAGCGCGTGTAATGCTCGCCCCCAGGCAGCCGAGCCGCGCTACTACATGGGCCTGATGCATCAGAGCCACGGCGCCCACGAACTGGCCCAACGCTGCTTTGCCGAGGCTCTCCGCGTCGAACCAACCTTCGTCTCACCCGACCCGGAGCCGGGTGAAAACGTTCTTGTCACCCGGAGCGAAGAAGAGGTCGCGCAGTGGTATTACCGGCTCAGCAATGCGCTGAAACAACAGCATTACGAAGAGGAGGCGGAGCGGATCTATCGAGCACTGCTGCAATGGCGGCCCCAGGAGTACCTGGCGCACTATCTGCTCGGCAATCTGCTGGCCCGCCAGCAGCGCTGGGACGAGGCGCTGGAAGAGTACCGGCAGGTTCCAGCCCACCATAGCCACTATGTTGACGCGCGGCTACGGATGAGCGCGGTGCTGCGGCTACAAAAACAGCCCCGTGAGGCCTATGACTTGCTCTTTGCATGCGCACGCCTCTATCCCAACAATGGGCGGCTCTTCTTGAGCATGGGGAAACTGCTCTACGATATGGGTATGAACTTGCAGGCCATGCGCGCGTTTGAGCGCGCGGTGGAACTTCTACCCAGCGATCCGCAGGCGCACTATCTGCTGGGCTTTGTCTATACCGTTCTTGGACGGGAACAGTGGGCGCTGGCGGCCTGGCGTAAGGCCGTGGAACTGTCCCCCGACGCCCATTCCCTGCGTTACGATCTTGGCTATATGTATGTGCGGCGGGGGCTTTACAAACTCGCCGTGACCGAGTTCCAGCACGTGCTCAACCACTGGCCCGAAGACATTGAGACAACCTTTATGCTCGGGTTGTGTTACCGGGAGATTCTGGAGCCAGAGAAGGCCATCCCGCTGTTTGAGAAGGTATTGCGCCGGAACACACGCCACGTTCAGGCACTGTACTACCTGGGGGCGTGCTACCTGCAGATCGGTAACACGCCGCTGGGCAAGGCCTACCTGCGGCGCTACGATCATCTGGTGCGGCAGATGCCGGTCGTTGCCCGTCCCGCGGTTCGAGGCCAGCCAGCGAAAGACAACCCCAACGGTGCGTCACCCCAGGCCGCTGGCGGCGACGCACGCGATACCGCTGCCAACGGGGTTCGTTGACGGCTGCCCCTCTCTGTTACATTCTGGTGATACGCCGTGCGTACAATCAGCCTCGGACATACGTCCGCGCGCTACGGAACGAGGTCGGATATGGAGCGTGTAGAGCTCAACATCCCTTCGAACCCGATCTTCGAGCGGGTGGTACGCGCCAGCGCCGCAGAAGTAGGCAGTGCCATCGGGTTTTCGGAGGAGCGGGTTGAGGACCTGAAACTCGCCATTAGCGAGGCGGTAAACAACGCCATTGACCACGGCAATCGGCGTGAAGCTGGAAAACTGGTGGCCGTGGTCTTCGAAATCGACGGTGAGAAGCTGGAAATCCGGATCAGCGATCAGGGAAACGGTCTCGAGCGGTTTGACTCCTCGCGGCGGGTTGTTGATGAGCAGAGCCTTGAGAGCGGCCACCTGCGTGGCTTTGGAATGTATCTGATCAGCGAACTGGTTGATCACCTGGAAGTAAGCACATCGCACCGAGGTACGGTGCTTACCCTGCGGCTCTATCGGAGGGAGGGGCCATGAGCGACATCATCCTGCGGGAGGAGTTCGGCGACGTCGCCATCCTACACATCGCCAGCACCAGCGTCGACGCGATCTCCGCTGCGGCAATCGCCGCAGAATGCCAGGAGATGCGCCCGGTGACCGTGCTCGATTTTAGTGAGGTCTCGTTCATCAACTCGGCGGGCATCTCAGCCTTGCTCAAGTTTGTCGTAACGGCGCGGAAGTCCGGCTTTAAACTCTTCGCCATGAACGTGAGCCCACACCACCAGAAAATCTTCAAAATGGTAGAGATGTTGCGCTTTATGCCGATCATCGAAGCTCACGATCTGGCAGCGTATCGGTAGAAAGCGGCGGTTTCGCTGCGCGGCCTGTTGCGTACCCGCCTGGAGAAAGTGCGACGGGCACAGCCCTCCGCAACATTGATGGCGGCACGAGCACCGCACGCCCTACGCCTCAGTGTCCTCAGTCGATCAAGCATTCCGGCCAGTGCTCTAACCATCCTGAGGACCTCACAGTTCTGGTTGACCTGTAAGGTCTTTTCGTTTCCTCTCTCCAGTATGGTATAGTAAGCAATATGGCGTGCCAGCCCGTTGGCGCCGCGAATGTTTGCGAGAAGCGGGCATTCCTCTGTTGATGTTTTGTGAGTCTTGATCAAAGCGAGGCCAGCGTGTCGCCAACGGTGATGATTGTAGAGGACGACCCTTCCACCAGGCGCCTCTACCGGTTTCTGCTCGTTAATAGTGGGTATACCGTTGTTGAGGCCGAAGATGGCATCGCCGCGTTCGAGCACCTTCAGAAGACCGCGGTTGATGTGATCATTACTGACATGAACATGCCTCGCATGGGAGGAATAGAACTGGTGCGCACGTTGCGCCAGAACCACTCCGATGTCTATGTGATCATGGTCACCGCGTTTGGCACGCCCGATACGGAGAAAAACGCCTACCGCGCCGGGGTCAACGAGTATCTGACCAAGCCCTTTGAGTTTGAGGAGCTTGAACGCCGCGTGAAGGATTTTTTTGCCCGTCGTAAGGTCTGACACGTAGCGTCGCCCGTCAGGGTGTACCTTGATGTTAGGAGGGTGTCGCGTCCTCTCGCGCCCCCGAAAACGCCCGCCCCTACGAAACCTGCAACCGCATGCCTCCGCGACCTCCACAACCCCCACAGCCCCCGCCGCGACGAGGAGTAGTCGTAGTCTCAAAATCGCGCTAGCAGTGACTTTCCCACAGCCGCAGCAGCAGCGATGGGTCGAGATTGCCCCCACAGAGCACCACGCCCACCCGACGGCACGCCGGCGGCAGCAGCCCGCCCAGCACCGCCGCCAGGCCGACCGCGCCGGTTGGCTCGGTCACGAGCTTGAGGCGCAGGAGAATGAAACGGAGCGCCTCGAGCACCGCCTCATCGCTCACTACCAGGATCCGCTCGACGTGCCGCTGCATAATCGGGAACGTGAGTTCTCCGGGTGAGGTAGTGCGAATACCGTCGGCAATGGTGGTCGGGGGCGCAATGGTCACACGTTCGCCCCGCTCAAGCGACTGCCGCCCGTCGTCGGCGCCTTCGGTTTCCACGCCAAAGATGCGCATGGTTGGGGCCAGGCTCCTGGCGGCCACCGCGCAGCCGCCGATCAGCCCGCCTCCGCCTACCGGGATCACCAGCGCATCAAGCCCACCCACCTGATCCAGCAGTTCCAGCGCCACGGTTCCCTGTCCGGCAATAATATGCGGATGATCGTAGGGTGGAATAACCGTCATTCCCCGTTCTTCGGCAATCGCCCGGGCGAAGGTATCACGATCCACCGTGGAGCGTTCGAAGATCGCCACCTCGGCGCCATAGCCCCTGGTGGCCGCCAGTTTTACCGGTGGAGCATCGTCGGGCATGCAGATCACCGTGGGCACGCCGAGCAACTTCGCCGCCAGGGCCACCCCCTGGGCGTGATTGCCGCTGCTGAAGGCCACGACACCGCGCATCCGCTGCTCGGGTGGCAACCGACTGATGGCATTGTAGGCCCCCCGGAACTTGAACGAGCCGCCCCGTTGGAAGTTCTCGCACTTGAGCCAGATCTCGCGACCGGTGAGTTCGTTCAGGGTACGGCTGGTATGCACCGGAGTAACGTTGGCGATGCCCCCTAGCCGTTCCGCCGCGTCACGTACATCTTCGAGATTGATTGCCAGACCGCTCATGGATCTCCTCTCCGGCGCTCTCTCACGTGGCGAGAACAGCCGCGGTTCCGCGTATAATAGAAGGCCAGGCGGCTGCGCCGCCCAATTACCAGAGGGGTGTCATGGGAGGGCGTCGCCCTCTTCCTCTTACACCCGCCCAGCGAGCGCCTCTGCGACGACGGGATGTTGTCATGGTCATCGAAAGCACCATTTCTCGTAAGGAGTTTCTACGGCATGCCCTGAGCCGGTACTTCCGACGCCCGGGGTTTTACCTCTATGCTTTCGTCGCCGCCACGCTTACAGCGTATGGCTTCTTCGCACCCAACGCGCCGACGCTCCTCTACCTGGCCGCCTGGCTGCCGCTGCTGGTCTACGCCATCGTGGGATGGATCATCATTACCCGGCGCAGCCGCGATACCAGTTTGCCGATCTACCTGCCAACTCGCTATGAGTTTGATAAGCGCGGCGTGGAAATGAGTTCGCGTCAGGGGCGCAGCACCTTCGCGTGGGACGAGTTTCGCGCCTGGCGCAAGGCCGAGGGGGTGTATGAGCTCACCCTCCGCACCGGCCAGGTGCTGATTATCACACAGCGCGCCCTCTCGCCGCGCCAGGCCTCCGCCCTGGAAGAGTTGCTCAAGAAGCAGATCACGCCGCGCCCCGAGCCGGGCGTGTTCGATACGTGAGGACACGGCCATGCGCACAACCCTTCACTGGTGGCAGACGGGCACGGTCTACCAGATCTATCCCTGGAGCTTCCAGGACAGCAACGACGACGGCATTGGCGATCTGCCCGGTATCGCCTCACGGCTGGATTATCTGGAGTGGCTCGGAATTGACGCCATCTGGATCTCACCGATCTTCCCCTCGCCCATGGCCGATTTTGGCTACGATGTCGCTGATTACACCGGCATCGACCCCCGCTTCGGGACCATGGAGGATTTCGACCGCCTCCTCGCTGCCGTGCATGCCCACGGGCTAAAGCTCTTGCTCGACCTGGTACCCAATCATACCTCTGACGAGCATCCATGGTTCCGCCAGTCACGCAGCGCGCGCGACAACCCTTATCGTGACTGGTACATCTGGCGCGATCCGGCCCCTGGCGGCGGCCCGCCTAATAACTGGCTCAGCCATTTCGGCGGCCCGGCCTGGACGTTCGATCCCGCCACCGGCCAGTACTACCTGCACCTCTTCGATCCCAGACAGCCCGACCTCAACTGGCGCAACCCCGCCGTTCGCCAGGCGATCTACGACGTCATGCGCTTCTGGTTCCGCAAAGGGGTGGATGGCTTTCGGGTTGATGTCATCTGGATGCTGATCAAGCATCCAGATCTGCCCGACAATCCCCCCGACCCGAACTGGACACCCGCACAGCCGCCCTATCATCGCCTGCTGCGCGTCTACGACCAGCATCAGCCTGAGATTCACGCGGTGATCCGCGAGATGCGCGCCGTGGCCGATGAATTTGAGGATCGGGTACTGATCGGCGAAATCTACAAGCCGGTGGAGGAACTGGTGACGTACTACGGCGCCAATCTGGACGAAGTGCACCTGCCGTTCAACTTCAACCTGATTACCTTACCCGAATGGAGCGCCGCAAGTGTGCGCGATCTGGTCGAACGTTACGAACGGGCCCTGCCCCCTGGCGCCTGGCCTGACTGGGTGCTTGGCAACCACGACCGGTCGCGCGTCGCCTCACGCCTCGGCCCCGCGCGCGCCCGCGTTGCCCAGATGTTGCTGCTCACGCTGCGAGGCACGCCAACGCTCTACTACGGCGATGAGATCGGCATGGAAGATGTGCCCATTCCTCCCGAACGAGTACTGGACCCGCTGGGCATTCGCGTTCCCGGGCATGGCCGCGACCCCGTGCGCACCCCGATGCAGTGGGACGACAGCCCCGGCGCCGGCTTTACCCGTGGCGAACCATGGCTGCCTCTCGCCGCCGATGCCCGACAACGCAACGTGGCGGCGCAACGCGCCGATCCCCACTCTATGCTGGCCCTCGTGCGCCATCTGCTCGAGCTACGACAGGCCTCCCCCGCGCTGAATGCCGGCAGCTATCGCAGCGTTGAGACTGGCAATCCCGACGTCTGCGCCTACCTGCGCGCCCGTGGCCCCGAACGCCTGCTGGTGGCGCTCAACTTTGCCGAACGCCCCTGCCAGATCGATCTACGACACGTCGCTCCTGAAGGCGCCATCGCTGCCTGCACCGCCATGGATCGCGCCGGCCACGTTTCCCTGGCATCCCTCGACCTGCGTCCTCACGAGGGTCTGGTGCTCGATGTGCTGACCCCGTAATACCATTTTGGATTCGTAGATTTTAGATTTCCCGACATGGCGTCTCAATCAGACCTGACAATGAAGCATATGTTATCTGATCAATAGGACCTGGTATAACTTCGTTCCCCGCAGCCCGGCCCCGAGGCAAGGGAGGGTCTGAGAGAGCGTCGCTCTCCCAGACCCTCCCTTGTTTCGTTTCGACGTCGAGCGGCGAAGCCAGGATGCGAGGTGGCTGCATGCGTATCGCCACGCCCCGGTGCACGGTACATAAGCGAACCGTGTTGATCAAGGCGTCTGAGACAGGCGAGGGTCATGTCCGGCGCATTGTCAGACGGCTCGACCCTCGACTGTAGCGTCGTCGCGCCCAATCCAAAATCTCCAATCGCAGATAGCAACCCAGTGCCGGAGGTTCGCGTCTATGCCATTGTTTCGTTGCCTCCTCGCCCCGCATCATCGCCACAGGAAGGCCTCGGAGGCGCTCACCGCCTTACTGGCCGTCCTGGCCCTCCTGCCGCTACTGATCGTTCTGCCCCCCCCACAGAAAGCTGCGGCTCAAGACGGCCTGCCTTCTGGCAGCGCCGCCTCCCCCGTCGCCATTCCCTGCCTGGCCGCGCCAACCTACGCCGTTGCCCGCAGCGATGATACGATCTTCGATCAACACACCGACATACCAGCAATCTTACAGGTATCTCCATCCACTACCCGCGCTTTGACCCCTCTGGGATCGCGTCCGCCGGGCAGCCCGGCGAGCGCGCGCGTCCAGGACGGCATCGGCGCCGTCTACGGTCTGGCCTACGACGACGGAGCGCTGAGCGGAACGCCGCGTCTCTTCGCCGCCGCCCATCTGCGCCGCTTCACTGCCTTCGGTCCTGGCGGTCCCGGCGCCATCTACGCCATCAACCCCGCCACGGGGGCCTGGTCACTTTTCGCCACCGTCCCCGGCAATCACTGGGACCGCAGCGGCAACGATGCGCACGACAGCGCCGCCACTGCGCGAACCGGCACGAGTGGTCTGGGCGGCATCGCCATGCACCCTGAAGGACGCTACCTGTTTATCGTCAATATCTCCGAGCGGCGCATCGAGCGCCTGGATGTCACCACCGGGGCTTTTCTCCCCCCCATGTCGCTGGCCGGCGCCTACACCGCCATCGGGCAGGATGCCGCCGAAACCTACCCCTTCGCAATCGCCTTTACGCCGCAGCCAGTCAACGACGCCCCGGCCATGCTCGTTGGCTTCACCAATCGCCGCACCGCTACCGTCTTTGTTGCCACGTTCTACCGCAGCCCCATCGGCAGTTGGAACTGGGGCGCATCGCTCACGCAGAACCTTCGCAGCAACACAATGCTCGATC
This sequence comes from uncultured Chloroflexales bacterium, assembly GCA_937918935.1. Taxonomy (GTDB): domain Bacteria; phylum Chloroflexota; class Chloroflexia; order Chloroflexales; family Chloroflexaceae; genus JACAEO01. The sequence goes on from CAKZSI010000008.1 coordinate 83,709, forward strand.
GGCTGGATGGCACGTCCATTTACAACATTATTATCACATCACCCTGGAACGGCATCGGCGGGAATGGGGCCGCCTGGAACCCCTGGGCCGATGCTGAGGGCGATATGGCGCGAATAAACGATACCATCGTGCACCCTCAACCTGTTCTAACCGATCTGGTGTTCACTCCCGACGGGCAGACTCTCTTCCTCGGCATTCGCGATCGGGCGGGCGACCAGCTCTTCTTCCGTAGCCCACCGCCCGGCGGCTACCAGGTTACTTCCCAGGGTGACACCCTTGTATACCGCTGGAGTGGCAGCGAATGGGCGCCTGTAAGCGTCTCCCGCACCGACCCGCTCAACCGCGCGCCCGGCGATAGCCGCACCTGGCCGGCCCACCGTTACGATGTCTTTGCCGATAACCTGCACCACTTCGCCGTGGGTGTCACACCTCCCCACACCGAAAACCACATCGGCGGCCTGGCCACTATGCCTACGGAGGCCGATCCAGCCCAGGCTCAGGTGGCCGCGACCCAACTGTTCGGCGTTAACCAGGCGGCGGTGAGCTTCTATGCCGGTAGTGGCGGCCAGGAAAGCGCCGTTCAGACCATCGTTGGTCATGCCACTCCCACCAAAGCCGCCGCTCTGGGAGATATCGAACCTCTCTGCGCATACGCCTACGTCCAGGGTGTGGTATGGGACGACACCAACCGCGACGGTGTCCGCCAGGACGGCGAACCGCGCCGCGTCAACGTACCCGTTGAACTTACCGATGCTACCGGCACGGTCCTGGCCACCGTCACCACCGACGCCCAGGGGCACTACCGCTTCGCCGCACCACCGAACCGGGATTTGCGCGTCCGCATTGCGCCAGCGGCCTTCGCCGCGGGTGGCGCGCTTCACGGCTTTACCTACACTACGCCCAACGCAAGTAGTGACCTGACCCGTGACAGCGACGCCGGACTACAGGGCATCATCCTCGCCGGCACACGCAGCGACCTGCTGAGTGGCTCGCTCCACGACCGCGAAGCCGCTCGCCTGGCACGCCAGGAGGACCGCCGCACCCTGGATCTGGGCGTGTACGCCGGGCTAGACCTGACCATCTCACTCAACGCTCCGTCCCAGGTGCGCGCTGGCGATCCGTTTCCCTACGACGTCACCATTCGCAACCTGACCACGACAGGCGGCGCGGCCAATGTTCAGGTTATGCTAACCCTGCCGCCGGGCGTGGAGCGCCAGGATGGCGAGTCGCCAATCATCTGGAACGTCGGTACGCTCGAAGCGGGCGAGGTGCGCACCTATCGCGCCTGGGCGCGCGCCCCGCAGCCGGTCAGGCCCCCATCGGTCACCGCCACGGCGCGTGTTACTACCAGCACACCCGAAACCGATTACAGCAACAACGAAGCCGCTGCTACAACCACTATCCGGGCGCCTGATACAGTGGTGGAAATCATTACCCCTGATCGCGTGCTGGTTGACACACCGTTCCATGCGCTGCTTCAGGCGGGCAACCAGATTACCGACGCTCTCGCCCGCGCCGATAATGCGGTGCTCACCGTCTCGCTCTCCAGCGGGCTGGTCTTTGACGATGACGGCCAATCTACCCGCACCTTCAACCTGGGTACGCTCGGGCCGGGCGAATGGCGCAACTTCTGGCTGCCCCTACGACCAACGCTGCCCGTTTCTGACCCGGCGAATCCGCCGCTCGTAACCATCAGCGCCCGCATCACCACAGCCACACCGGAGTGGACCCTGCTCAACAACCAGGCTGCAGCCACGGTGGGCATCGTTGCCCCCGATCTTGTACTGACCAAGAGCGCCCCTCCAGAGGTGCTGGTCGGAAGCGATTTGACCTACACGTTGACGGTACGGAACCGTGGCAGTAGCGTTGCCTGGAGTCCCAGGCTCAGTGACCCGTTGCCTGCCGGGGTAACCTTCGTGGGCGTGGATCATCCGGCCTGCGCCTACGACGCGGCTGCCCACACCGTACAGTGCGCGTGGAACGACCAGCGTCTCGATGAAGTCACCAACTTCCATATTACCGTCCGTCCGACGGTGGACGCGGAAGAGATCCTCAGGAACACGGCTACGGTCACGACAACCACTGCTGGCGACCCACCAGGCAACAACACGGCCACCACCACCACGCGCGTACTCTTCCCCGACGTTGCCATCAGCCTGGCGCTGAACCCATCACCGCTGCCGGTGGGCGAGTGGGGCAACCTGGTGGTTACGGCGGTGAACTCCGGCACGGGGACGGCCAGTGATCCGACCATCGACCTGAACCTGGACGATGGCGCAATCCTGGGGCGCCTGCCCGCCCAGTGTATGCTTACCGGCCCACTCAGCGTGCGCTGTGCGGCCCGCGACCTGCGTCCGAACGGCAGCGAGGTCTGGACACTGCGCATCCCTGTCCGTCTGCCTGCCACGCCCGCCGATGCGGCCACGTTCCCCGCCGATGCGATCAGCGCCCGGGGGAGCATCAGCACAGGCACCCCGGAACGACCCGCGGATCGCGCCAACAACACTGCGGGAACGACTGCGGAGGTCATCCGTCCCAACGTCTACGTCACGGCTCAGGGACCGACGGCGATCATCGGTTGGGGCAGCGTCTATGCCTACGAGGTCGACTACGGCAACCTCTACCGCCTACGCCCCGACCTGACTCGCGCGGCAACCGGCGTAACCATGCGCATCACCCTTCCGTCCGACGTGCAGTTCCGTCGCGCCAGCATCACTCCTGACCGCGTGAGCGGCCAGGTGCTGGAGTGGAACCTGGGCACGCTGGCCCCACGCTTCCAGTCGCCCCAACCATTGACCCTCGTGGTGCAGACTGATGTACCAGCGGGCCGGACGCTGCGCATGGAGGCGCTGATCGCCACTCTCACGCCAGGCGATGACCCCGCCGACAACCGCGCCGTGGTGGAGACGCCGGTCGATCCGCCGCCGACTGTCGAACAGGGCCGGGCGCGCATCCGATTGGCGATCAACTCGGAGTTCGACCCGCTGACCGGGGGCGCCAACCCGACCGACGCGGTCTACATGACCGAAGGGACACAGTTTGCCTGGCCCGCCGGAGAGACGCTGCGCTACACGCCACGTCTGACTGAGATCACCTTCCCCAACGAGTGGGATCCGCTGCTGCTCTTCCCGCACTACGAGTACCGGGCAACAATCACCGGCTGGCGCGTGACCGGCTACCAGGACGACCGTGGCGTCTGGCACGACCCGCGCGTGGGAGCCGGAATGACAGGTTGCGCCCTGTCGCCAGCCGGATGGCCGGGATGCATACACACCTACCTCGGTGGGGCGACCCTGGCGGAGATCCGCACCAACCGCCCCGTGCGCGAAGACGAGATCTCCCGGCAGGCCCATGTGTACTGGAGCCAGACACCCCTCCCGGCGTTCAGCGGGCAGCGGGGGCATGCCTACGGGCTGGAGCGACTCGCCCCGGTCGGCATTCGCGTGGCGGTAGACGCCGAGGTGTGGATCGTGAACACAGCTCCAGACCCCGACAACTTGTGGGACGGGGAGCCGCCAGAGATAACGGTCGCACCGCTGCCGCCGCCCCAGCAGCAGCTCTACGAAGAGACCTTTACGGTAAACCTGGTTGCCCCGCGCAGCGTCGTGGGGCCGGGGAGCCTGCCACGCTGAAGAGGAGCAAGGAATGAACCAACTGACACGAGGCTGGTTCCGCACCCGGGGACAGGCCCTCGTCGAGACGCTGCTGGCGCTGCCGATCCTGCTACTGCTGGTCCTGGGATTGATCGGGCTGGGACAGATCCTGCTGGCGAACTATACGGTGACGCAGGCAGCGCGGGCCGCGGCGCATCAGGCGGCAATCGCCGGGGGCGGGTCGGCAGGGGAAACCGTGGCCCGGACTACCGCACAGCAGGTCATTGCCGCGGGGGTTGGGATGGAACCCGAGCAAGCCCAGATCGCGGTGACGTGTGCCGCGCCATGCCGGCGCTACGCGCCGATTACCGTGACGGTGCGTTACCAGGGGGAGTTCTGGGCGCCACTACCGCCGCTCTTCACAGCTTTCGAAGTTCGGGCGGAGGCGGTGCGGGCCGCCGAGCGCGACCAGCATTAGCGGCTCACCGCAGTGGTTTGCAGGGTCTCAGCGGGAAGGTTCGGGAGTGCCTGGCCCTCCCGAAATAAAACTACCCGCCACAAGCAGGGTGGTGAACCATTAGACCGTGCCAGGGGAAGCAACCCTGGAAGGAAGGAGGAGCTATGCGAAGAGAGAAAGCCGCCCGACGGCGCGCTCCGGGCCAGGCGCTTGTCCTGGTGGCGGTGATGCTACCAGTGCTGATGGCCTTTGTGTTGCTGGTCGTGGAGGTGGCTGAACGCTGGATACAGGTGGCCATGCTGGAAGACGCGCTGCAACAGGCCACTCGCTCAGCGGTGCAGACGATGGACTATGCCGCCTTCGCACGCAACGCCACAGGCCTGCGGGCAACGACGGCCTGCACGCAGGTGCGCCGGACCGACGCGGCAGCGGCGGCATGCCAGGCCGTGATTGACCAGGCATCGGCCTACTTTCGTGCCAACCTGCGCGGGGTGCGCGGGTTGGCAGAGGACCCGGAGACGCTGGCCGACCGGGTGACGTGGACCGTCCTGCCCGCCGGGGGCACGTGTAACTACAGCAGCGCCCAGGCGCGCCCCGTCACCGAGGCAACGCCGCTGCTGTGCGCCGAGGTGCGCCCAATGATGCAGGGGATTGTTGGGTGGGGCCATTTTACGCCCCTGATCCTGGCTGGAGAGACGCTGGAACCCATTCGTTAAGACGGAGGAACGATCCGATGACGACACTCACACCGACCTCGGCGCCGCTAAGCCAGGCCCTCGCCCGCAAGCGCGGCAACCCGCTGCCCGCGGTGTTGCTTGGCTTCGGGCTGATTATCGCTGTGGCCTTCGCGGCCCTTGGCTACCTGGAGAGCCAGAAGACGGAGACCCTGGTGGTGCTGGTCCGTGACGTGCCCTATGGCAGGCAGATCACGGCCGAGGACATCAACCTGATCCAACTGCCACTTCACCGCCCCGCACAACTCGCCGGCATCAGTGACCCGGCCGCCGTGGTGGGCCACTACGCCGCGCGCGACCTGGGCGCGAACGATCTGGTGCAGGCCCCCATGCTGCTGGCCGAACCACCCACGCAACCGGTATACCCCAATGGGCAGGCACTGTCGCCCGACATGGTACCGCTGCCCTTCTCAACCGCAACCATCGGCCCGCTGAGCCATCGCGACCGGGTGAATATCGGCTTCAACGACCGCAGCGGCGCCCCTGATCTGTGCGACCGGGCAAAACGCAGCACCGAAGGAGAGGCCCCTTCGCTGGTTCCATCCACTGGCGGAACCGTCCAGCCGCGGCCCTACGCCTGCCGCCTGCTGAGTTCGGTGCGGGTGCTTTATGTGGATGAGGCCGCCGGGGTGGCCTACCTGGAACTCACCCCCTACCAGGCCCATACGATCTGGGCGCTTCAGGCCGCTGGTCTTGAGTTGTGGGGCGAGCGTTACGGAGCAACCTCCGCGCCCCTCAACACCCTCGATCGGCTCGACATCGGCCAGGTCAGCGTCGAACGTCTCGATGCGCCGGCTGTAGCCGATCCCGCGGCCACTGCGACGCTCCCCGGCGCAGGCAGCCCCGTTCCTGGAAGCTCTCAACCGTAGACACCGGCGGAAAACCCTCCCATCGGGTAGGGGAGGGGAAACGCGGTTTCCCCTCCCCCTCCAACCGGCTACTGCTTCACTCCAGGAGAACCGCAATGCACCACGACGATCTTGACGCCGGCATTCCATTCCCGGCGTGGGAACCACCCCGCCAGGATCCGGGCGCGGCCAGGGCCCTGGCCAACGAACTGCGCAGCTTCGTGCGTAGCGGGCGCCTCCGCGATTGCTGGCGCCTGCCGCCCGAAGAGGTGTTTGACCTGGTTGGGGTTGGCGGAGACCTGCTGATGGAAAACGAATCGGCGCGCGTGGACTGGTACGGCCCGCTGGAACTGTGGCGCGATCCCGAACACGAGGTCTCCGACATCCTCTACAACGGCTCACCCGAAGACCCTTTCTTCGTCGTCCAGCGCGGCGCCATGCTCAACACCGGCGTGACGGCGCACCCTGCATGGATCACGTGGACCCAGCGCCAGTTGCTGCTGCGGAGCTTCCGTCTGGAGCCCTACGAAGACTGGCCCGCGCCGATGATGCAAGGGGTGGCAGATGGCTTGCGCTTCGCCATCACCCGGCCGCCAGTTTCACGCGCCGGGGGCAGCCTGGCCATCCGCCTGCTCCCCGAGCGCTGGCGCACCCTCGACGATCTGGTGCAGGCCGGGATGCTGACCCGCGAGGCCAGTGACCTGTTGCTGGAGGCGCTCGCCAGCGGTGCTTCGGTGCTGGTGGCCGGACCAACCGGCTGCGGCAAGACAACGCTCACGGCGGGGTTTACCCAGGCAATCGGGGAGCGGATGCGGCTGGTGTTTGTTGAGGATGGTGGCGAACTGCCCCGCGGGCCAAATAGCCTGCACATCGAGGTGACCGAAGAAGCGGCTTTCAGCCAGGCGGTGAAGTTCGCCCTGCGGCAGAAACCCGGTTACATCATCGTCGGGGAGGTGCGCGGCGGCGAGGCCATGGCCATGCTCCAGGCCGCCGCCACGGGGCATCCCGGCATCGGCACCATCCACGCCGGCAGTGTCCAGGGGGCGCTACGTAATCTGGAGCGCATGGCCATGATCGGCCTGGCAGCGGAAGCCAGCGGCGGCGGGCAGGCGGCGGCCCAGATCGTGCGCGGGCTGATCACCTCGGATGTCGTCAACTTGATCGTGGTGCAGATCGGCCGCACGCCCCGCGGGCGCCGGGCTGTGGTGGCGATCGAGGAAGTGCTGCGCCAGGGCGCCCAGGGCCAGAGCGGCGACGTGTTTCCCACCAATCCGCTCTTCCGCTACGATACCCGCGCGGACTGCCTGTTGCGGGTGGGAAACGTCAACGGCGCCTGGGGGCTGGGACGCCTGTAGCCCCGGGCGGGAGGGTCTGGGATGGTGGCGCCCCTCCCGGGCAACCTCTGTATCATCACAGCGCGCGGTAGACCGGCAACAAATGAGGTCTATTCGTGGAGGATGGTAATGGAACTGGTGATTTTCTCAGCCATGGACGGATTGCAGGCGCATCTCGAGCAGTACGGCGACCTGGCCGTCCTCGTCCCTTCGCGGCTGGAGCAAGTGGTTCGTCTGCTGGAAGATGACCACCCACCCGAGGCGCTGTACCTTGACGATACGCGCCCTGCGGCGCTGCCCGACCTCTGGCGCGTCATCACCCTGGCCCGCCGGGTTGGCGCGCGCGTGCTGGTGAACTTTAGCGGGCCGACCCGTGGAGCCCTCAACGATGCCCAGGCCGCCGGCCTGCCGGCCCTGAGCGAGCGCGACCCCGCTCGCATCGCGGCCTGGCTCGCCGAAGAGTTGCGCCTGAATCAGACTACATCTCCACGCCTGGCAATGGTCGCCATTGGCGCAGCCAAAGGCGGCATCGGCAAGACCTTTGCTACCTGCGTGCTGGCCGAGGGACTGCGGCGGCGCGGGCTGCGCGTGCTCGTGTGGGACAGCGACATCTCCAACCCCGGGCTGGTACCGGCCTTTCGCATCCCCTCCAGCGCGCCGTCTTACCTGCACCTGATCCAGCGTGGTCCGGCCTCCTGGGGGCCTGATGGCATCCGTCCATTTATCTATCAGCCCGAGCACACGCGCGGCAGCGCGACGGGCTGGGGAGCGATCGATTTCCTGATTGGCTCGCATGCCGTGGCGCGGGCCGAGAACGACGTGCGGCTGCCCGACTGGCAGGGCTTCTACGAAGGCGTCGCCCGTCTGGAGGGTTACGATCTGGTGCTGATTGACACGCCACCCGATTATTTGCGCCGGCCGTATGCCACCCACGTACTTCAGCGGGGCGGCGCGGTGGTGCTCCCCGCGCCGCCCGGCGCGCGCGAGCGGATGGGCGTCGGCCATCTGCTCGACCATCTGCGGGAGCACGCCCCGGAGCGTCTGGAGCAGTGCATGCTGCTCTTCATGGAGCCGGAACGGGGGGTGACGGCGACGGTGAAAGAAGTGGCCGCACTCTTCGCCCGGCGCTACCCTCAGGTGAACAGCCTGGGCGCTCTGCCCCGCGCTCCCCGGCTGGCCAGTCTGGCCGATGAGCACGACGGATACATCTCGATGCTCGACATCGGACCGCACGGCCCGTTCACTGCTGCCGTGCATCAGGTGGTAAACACCCTCTGCGGGCGGCTGGGGCTGACACCGACCCTGCCGATGCCCCGCTCCAGCCTCTGGGCGCGCCTCAACGCCAGGCTGCGCGGCGAGGGCGCACCGGCCCCCCGTTCGCCCGCGGTTGCCTGATGTGGATGCGTCCGGCACGCGCGGGAGGTCGTGACAGGGGCGTAGGGAAACCTGCATTCCTCACCCCCCTTGCGACCGACCAGGTCCAATCGCAAATCCAAAATCGGCTATCCGAAATGCGCCAGGAGTTGACATGTCCACATCCCCCTACCGGCCCCTGCTGGTGATCGAAGACGGCGGTCTCGCCGCTCTGAGACCGGTGCCGGCCCGGGAGCGACGGCCCGAGCCGATCAACGACCCCAACATCCTGCAGGTGGTGCGCGATGCCCTCCGCGACCGCATCAGCGCCGAATTGCTCGATCCGGTCGCCCCCGCCGCCACCCGTAACCCCGAGGTCTTGCGGGTGCTCCGCACCGAGATCGGTGCGCAGATCGAACGCGGCTACGGACCCCTGCGCGACCTGCCGACCGATGAAGGCAGCCTGCTGCGGCTCTTTCAGGACGCCCTGGGTTGGGGGCCGGCCCAGCCCTACCTCGACGATGAGCGCGTCCAGGAGGTAAAGATCATTGGCGACGTGATCATGGTGCAGGAAGAGGGCGGCGACTTCACCATCGCGCCCGAACGCTTCGCGAACCCGCGCGAGGCTCTCGACCGCGCCTTGCTGCTCGCGGCGCGGCTCAACGTGCCCCTGGATCGTTCGCGTCCCCAGGACACGCTGCCGCTGGCCCACGGGACGCGTATGCACGTCACCATCCCGCCCTGCACCCCCGAGGACACGGCGCTGATCTGCATCCGGCGGGGGCGCCGCTACGCATGGAGCCTCGATGATGTGCTCAGACGCGACGCCTGTAGCCTCGCGGTTGGCGCTCTGCTCCGGCTGCTGGTGCGCGCCCGCTGCTCGTTTCTCATCGCTGGCGAGACCGGCAGCGGCAAGACCGCCCTGCTGGAAGCGATCATCAATTCCTGGCCCGGCGAGCCGCACGTCATTACCATCGAGGATAACACCCTGGAGATCAACGTCCGCCACCGGGCCTGGACCCGCGAACTCGTCCAGACGACAGTCGAGCGGGGGGCCTTCGGGCGCGCCGCCCGCGAGGTGCTGCGGCAGACGCCTTCGCTCGTCGCACCGGGCGAAACCCGCGCCGAAGAGGCCGGGGCCATTCTCGCGGTGGCAGTGAGCGGGCACGCCGTGGTCACGACTATTCACGCCCGTTCCGCCGCCCGCGCAGTGCAGCGATTCGCCGACTGTGCGGCCATGCCCGGCGCCTACATCTACGAGGGGCGCCGCGACAACGCGCTGGAGGATTTCTGCGATAACTTCCACGTGGTCATCCACCTGGAAAAAACTGCGGGCCGGCGCTACATCAGCGAGGTGGCCCTCCTCGACGGCGCCGAAGCCGGTGGCGAGCGGCCACGCCCGCGGCTGATCGAACTGGCACACGCCGAGGTTGCAGGCGACGACCTGACCTGGCGCGTCGCCGCCCGCGTCGAGGGTGAGACCCTGGTCTGGGACGGCCCCGAGCGCACCCCTGCTGCGCTGCGGCGGCGGCTGGAACTGCTGCGCCTCCAGACGCCAACGCCGGTTGCCGCCACCAGCCAGGTGGCGGTGGAGATCAGCGTCGCCCGGGCCGATACCGCGACGAGCGCCGGTGAGACGGGGCAGGCCCTGGCGATCCTCGAACGAGCCTGGCGCGACCGGCGCGATGAGCGGCTGGTTGCCGCCGCCCAACGGGCCATCCAGATCGACCTGAGCCTGGCGCAACGTCTGGGGGGGCAGGCCCGGGCTACCGAATCGGCTGTGCGGGAGGCGCTGGCGGCCCGCAACTGGCCGGAGGCGCGCGCGGCCTATGCGACGCTTGCTGCCAGCCTGCCGCTCTTCGCCGCCCATACGCCTCCAGGCGGCTGGGCGGCTCTCGAAGCCCTGATCGCCGCTGGCGAGGAGAACGACCGGGTGGCCGTTGAACGGGTCGCGCAGGCCCGCACAGCCCTGGAGCGGTCGCGTCCCCACGATGCCGCCGACCTGCTCGCGTCGTTCGACCCGGGGCGTCTCTCGCCGCCGGTCGCGCTGGATCTGCTCCAGACGCGGCGCAAGGCCTTGCTGGCCCTGCAAGCGAGCGGAGAAGTTGGTGCGGCGGCCCTGGCCCCGGTTGAGGCGACCATCAGCGCCCTTGAGCAGAGGAGGAACGTATGAACGCGCTGACCACCCATCCCCAATCGGCCTGGCTGGTGACGGCAACCGCGCCGGCCCTGGCCGCCGCGGCCATCCTCGTTACCGCCTTGCTGCTGCGCCGGCCCCTGGCGCTCCTCGTGGCCGAAGCGCAATACCGCCGCCGGCGACCGCCGAAGCACCTGACCATCGCGCCGGCACTGGTGTGGACGCCCGAGACCCTCGCCCCTGAGCGTCTGGTAGCCTGGTGCCTGGGGCTTGCCCTGGGTCTGGCCATAGCACTTGCGCTGATCGCGCCCCTGCACCTGGCCCTGTTGCTGGGCGCGCCTCTGACCGTCCTGGCCGGCTGGGGGCTGCTCGTCGCGGCGGAACGTCGCTACGTGGCCCGCCTGGAGTCGGAACTAACGGCGGCGGTGGGGCGCCTGGGCGCGCTGCTCAAAGGCGGGGCCAGCCTGCGCATCGCCCTGGAGCAGATCGTCGCCGAGTTGCCCGCCGGCCCCCTGCGCGCCGAGTGGAGCTTCCTGATCACCCGTCAGGGGGCGCCCCTGAACGACGGCATCGCCACCCCTCAGCAGGTCATCGCCGCCCTGGCCGATCAGACCCCCTCGCGCCGCCATGCCACTCTGCTCAACCACCTCGGGGCAGCGGCGGCTCAGCCCCTCGACGTGCTGGCGCGCCGTTGCGAGGCGGCCTACGAGGCGCTGCAGGCCAGCGAGCGGCGCCGCGACGAAGTGGCCACCGAACTGGCTCAGGTGCGCTACAGCGGCGTGGCGGTCGGCCTGGCCGGGATTGGCATGGCGCTGTACCTCGTCTGGAGCCAGTGGGAGCGGATGGTGCAGGCCTATTCGACCCCTGCCGGCCTGCTGGTGGGCCCGCTGGTGATTGGCGCCCTGGTTTTGCCAATCATTGGTGGGATGCTGCTCGCCCGTTTCGAGGATATTGATTATTGACCCCGCGCTTCACAATTCGCGTATGAGCGGGGGGGGCGGGGCAACCTGGTTTCCCTACACCCCTCCACACCACAGAAACATGCCGATCCTCACCCGGACGGGGAGAGGGTGAGGACCATACTTACCCGGAGAAACTGTTATGCCCAATCTCCTGATCGTCCCCGGAGCGCCGTACTGGTTGCTAGCACTGGCCGGCGCGCTGCTGGCGTTGCTCGGCCTGACGTTGAGACGCGGCACCCTATCGCCCGCGCTGGCGCTTTTCCGCGCCGAACGGTTCGATGCGACCGGGCGACTGGTTGCCGGCCAGGTCGCGGGGGGCGCTATGGCGTCGTTGCTGCTCCTGGCCGCCAGTGTAGGCGGGGCGCGCGATGCGACACGCGCCTTGCTCCTCTGCGGCGCACTGGGGGCCTATCTCGGTCTGGGGTTGCTGCTCCCCCGGCTGCCGGAGCGGCGCCGCGAGCGTGAGGCCGCGGCCCTGCGCCGGCTCACGCCGGGTTTTGTAGCCTTCGTGCGCGTGGCCCTGGGCAGCTTCGAAGCCCCGATCGAGATCATGCGCCGCTACGTGGCGCGCCCTTACCCGCGCCTCGCGCCGATGCAGGCCCTGGTCAGCGAGGCATTGCAACTGAGCGCCGATCTGCGCCTGCGCCCCTTCGCCGCCCTGGCCCACGCCACCCGTGACCGCGGCTGTCGCGAACTGCTCGATGTCGCGCGAGCACTGGCGCAGGCCGAAGCCGAGGGCAGTCCGGTCGAGGGCGTTCTGGCGGCCCACCAGGCGACGTTGACGTTGATCCTGCAAGGAGAGTTCAAACGTGCCGTGCGGCGGCGCACCCTCTACCTCCTGCTGATGGTCGCCATCAGCCTGGTGGTGGGTATTCTGATTAACCTGCTCTTCGTGATGACCGCCGGTGGCAGCCTGTTCACCCGCCTGGGGTGACGCCCACCGGCGCTTCGCCAGACGCGGTGGCCCGCTCGTTCGGTGCGACGACCACGGGCCGCCGCGCCGCCAGGAGCGCCGCTCCAGACAGAAAGCCAAGGAGCAGCATGCCGTATAGCTTGTAAGAGATGCCCAGCAGACTCAACACGCCTGTCACGGTTCCGTTAAAGAACGACCACTGGTTGCCGTAGGCGATCAGGGCAAAGCTCAAGCCGAGTACCAGCAAGTATCCCAGGGGGGCCTGTTGTCCCCACAGGTGCAACAGCAGGGCGGCGAAGGGGATCACCAGCAGGGTCTCGTAGTGCATCCAGGCAGCCGGGACGCACAGGACCATGAGCAGCAGAAAGAGGCCGTATTGCAGCGCGAAGGCCGGGCTACGCCGGTCGGCCGGGATCAGGGCCAGGGCGCACACCACCAGCGCCACGCTTGCCGATAGCGCCGTGCCCAGCAGTCGCAACGTCTGGTCCTGAAAAATCGTTGCTGACATCGGTGAGGCCGCCAGCCGGGCGATAAAGCCTGAGAGGGTCTGGTTCTCGATCCAGGACGTGGTGCCGCCGATCTTCGGCAAGACGTCAAACAGGTAGACGCGGTGCACCTCCCAGCCCATCACCGCGACGGCAATGCCGTTGAAGAGCAGCATGCCCAGGGCAAAGCCCCACAACCCGGCCCATCGGCGCTTGAGCACGAAGAAGGCGAGGAGCACTACCGGATAGAGCTTGAACAGGGCGCCGAGGGCCACCAGCGCCCCCGCGAGGCCATCGCGCTCCTCACGCAGCGCCCAGAGCGCCATCGTCAGCACGAACAACAGCACCAGGTCAATTTGCCCGAAGGCGATGGTGTCAGCCAGAGGGCGAAAATTGAACACGATCAGCACGGCCGCGGTACTCAACGAGATCAGAGGGAGGCGCCACATCCGCAACCAGAGCAGGGCCGTGGCGATGATCAGAACGACGTTCATGACCCGGTGGGCCAGCAGCACGCTCTGGCCATCGAAGGCGCGCACCAGCGGCACGAAGAACATCCCATAGAACGGCGGCACCTTGAAGACGTGGCCGAAATGATTGGTCGCAACTGCTTCCAGATCGTAGAGCGAGCCGCCATTCACCCAGGCGCGTGCGCCACGAAAGAGTATCCAGAAGTCGGGCGCCTGGCGGGTGAAGGCGTACCACAGGCTCCAGCCCAGATGCGTCCCCGCGGCGACAGCCAGCACCACCAGGGCGATCCGCGCGCCACGGGTTCGCCCTTCGCCCGGGGGCAGCCGGCGGCCGCGCAGCACCCACCAGAGCGGCCAACCCACCCCCAGCGCGCCCGCCAGCCCCACGCCTACACCGACGGTCCAGGGCGAGGGGCCAAGGGCAGTAGCGCCATCCCAGACCATGAAACGCTGGTAGAGGACGGCCATCCAGTAGGCGATGGCGAGCGCGATCGCGGCGTGCTCCCCCGCAACCAGCAACCGGGCGCCTGATCCAGCGGGGTGTCCGGGGTCTACAGAGGCCAGTGGCACGATAAGACGAACGATAGAAACTCCCAGGCAGGCAATGGCTGCCACCGCGGCAAAGTGCCCAGGGTAGGGCAGCACCTCCAGGGGACGGGCCGCGACGCCCAGGGCGATGAGGGCCGCCCCGATGCCCGTGCTAATTAGCGCCAGGCGACTGCCAGCCCCGGCGAGGCGCAACGTGGCGTAGGTGAGCGCACCAATGCCAATCGCACACAGGGCGAGCCAGGGGCCCGGCAGCGAGGCGCCACGTAGGGGGATGAGGGTGGTATCAAAAACTACCACCCCCAGGTGGCGCCCGTCGTTTACGACCAGAGGCGCATCGCTCTGGAGACGAACCTGCATCACGCCGCGGGCGGAGAACTGCGACGGGAGAAGCACACGGTAGCTCCGCGGAAAATAGCCCTGCAGAACAAGCGCAGTCACCTCGGCCTCATCTACGGTCAGCCTTACGATCAAGGGATCGGTACGCTCGGGACGGCTGTCAAGCAACGTCAGTTCGAGAACGGAGGGAGCGCCAGTGGGTGGCCGGGGCAAGAGCAAGGTCGAGTCTCCATCGGTCCAGCGCATGGAACCCCAGACCGACTGCTCGGGTTCATGGAACCCGCGGACGAAGCGATGATCGTTGCCTCCTACGTTGATGGTAAGGGGCCAGACGACGGCAGAGGCCGCCCAGAGGAGGGCCAGAGCGATGGCGGCGGCCAGGAGCGCACGGAGCGCCTCGGCCAGCGACTGGGCGAGCGTGACCATGCTGGTCGGCGTATCAGATGCAGCTTTCATAAGACGTGGGGCAATCTACCCTCATACTGTGCGCTGGCCGTCCGATTATAACGTAATCTCGCACCCTGTTTGACCAGGGAACACAGCACTGATGCGAACTCCGTCTTCGCCAGCAGGGTTTAGCTCTCCCTTGTCACTTTGCCCCTGGGGGGGTGCGGGGGCCTGCGGCCCCCGAAGATCTTCCCTTCCTGGCACAGCGAAAACGCGCCGTACCAGGAAGAGGTCGGAGAGGTGTAGCCCCTCTGAACCTCCTGGCAGCGGAAGCTGCGGCCAGTGACAAAGAAGAGTCAGGGCGACGTAGCCACCCGATAACGAGTTCAGGAGCTTGCCCCAAAGACCTTGCATCAGCCCTGAACGCAGCATGATCCTGGCTTAACAACAGCCGCTGCTTCCGGTACAATGCCGGAGTTGCATCAACAATGCCGCTACAATACAGCTCACCTGGAGAATACATGACCCATCATCGAAGCACCCATTTTGCTCGCCCGTTGTTCCTCCTGACCTTCGTCGCCACGCTGCTGCTCGTCGCTCCGCTTGCGGCCGCGCCCGGCAATCTCCAACCTGATCCCCCGCAGACGCGCCTGCCGCGTATGACGGTCGATGGTGACAGGCTGATCGCCAGTGGAACACCCTTCGAGGTACGCGGGGTGAACTACACCCATACGACGAGGACCCCGCCGGGTTGCCCGGAGTTGCACTTCGGCGCGGATAGCCGTTGCCCATGGGATCAGGCGGCGATTGATGCCGACTTCGAAAGGATGCGGGCGCTGGGGGTGAACACGGTACGGGTGTTCCTCAACTACTACGCCTTCGGCGGGGCCCGCGCCGACACGCCGGGCTATGCGATTGAACCGGCGCTTGACCACCTGGAGGCGCTGGTGGAGAGCGCCAACCGGCGCGGGATGTATGTCATGCCCGTGCTGCTGGCAAAGTATCCGCAGGATCAATTTACCCCGGAGGGCTTCGACCGCGCCCTGGACTGGCACGTGCGACCCGTGGTCGGGCGTCTGGCTGGAAGCAGCGGCATACTGGCCTGGGATCTGTTCAACGAGCCCGACATCGGCAGCCCGATCGATCAGCGCTGCTGGGATTGGGACAATGGCGACTTTCCCCTCTGCCTCCAACTGGCAGAAGCGCGGATCGCCTTTCTCACGCGGCTCCACTACGAAGTGAAGTGGATCGATCCGGCGCAGATGACCACCATCGGCATGGCCTTCGCCAAGAGCTACTTCCGTCCAGATGCGGCGCCTTCGCCACTGGCCGGGTTGGTGGATTTCTACTCCTTTCACTATTACGATGACGAACCCTATGACTCCGGGCGCTACGTCGCCCACTGGTACTACGGCGAAGGGTTGCCGCGTGATCTGGAACGCGGCATCGCCGAGTTGCGCGCTCTGCGCCGGGGCAAGCCGGTGGTCGTCAGCGAACTGGGCTTTCCCAGTGGGGAGGAACACCGTCGCGACACAGGCCAGCTACGCCGCGACCTGCGCATCGGGCTACAGGCAAGCCGCGACGCCGGGGCCACGGGTGTGATCCTCTGGCCGTTCCAGCCCACCCCGGAGGAACTGGTCGGCGATCTGTTTACGGCGCCGTAGTGATGAGCGTTGGGACGTGGGGAAAGCTAGTTTCCCCACGCTCCTCCGACCGGGGTTGGGGGCGCTGGCGCGAGCCGGTGTTCCTCCAGGGATCAGAGCCCCAGCACCTCACGCACCAGCGGGTACAGGGAACTCTCGCGAAGCGCCACTGGATCGATCCTTCCCGCGTAGACCTGATCGGCCAGGGCTCGCTCCTTCATCGCGACCAGTTCGCGCCCCTGCACGCGATCGCGGAACGCGCCGTGCTTGAGCAGCAGGGCCGCCTCGTTGCGCGGCGCAAGCCGCCTGGCAAACATGCGGTGCGGTGCGCGCGCCTCCACGCCGAGACCATCGCAGCGGTCAAGCAACTCGCGGTCAATCTCCTGGCGGTAGATCGGGTTGACCATGGGCTGATCGCGGTAGAGATCACGGTAGTAACTGACCGGATAGTTACCCAGCCGGGCCAGTAACTCATTGATGCGTATCCAGTGTTGCGCGTTCGGAATATGGAGGTAATCCCAGACGACAAAGTCGACTTCGGCGTCGGCGCAGGCCCGCACCAGCGAGCGCAGCGCGTTCTGGCGGTCGGTGACATAGGGGATAATCGGTACGATCGCCACCCCTACCGGCACACCGGCGCGCTTCAACTCACGCAGCATTTCCAGCCGCAACGCGGGCGAGGGAGCCTTGCCCTCCAGCCGTTCACTCAGGTGTGGATCAGCGGTCACCAGAGTGGTCATCACCACGGCCAGGCTACGCTCGTTCATACGCTGGAGCAGGGGCTTATCCTCCAGCACCAGGGCGCTCTTGGTGAGCAGCAGGCAGGGCTGTTCCCGTTCGGCAAGCACCTGCAGCGTCTGCCGGGTGAGGCGGTAGATCTGCTCTGCGGGTTGGTACGGATCGCTGAGGGCGGTGATGGCGATCAAGTCGCCGCGATCTACGCCTTGCAGTTCGACAGCAAGGCGCTGCGGCAGGTCGAGTGGAACGAAAATCCGTTCGTTCAGCGGCCGTTCCTGGTAGATCCAGCTATCGCAGTAAGGGCAGCCTAACTCGCAGCCAGTGTAGATGCTAAGCGTGTAGCTGGAGAGAAAAAACTCATTAATCGTTGGCCGCCGCGGACTCAGGCACGGGCGCTCTGACAGCGTCTCGCGAATGTAATAGGCCATAGGGCACCTGTCCGCCCCTGCGGATTGCATCGCAACTCTATTGGATTGTAACAGCATCCGGGCAATCCGCAAGGGCGCCTTGCGCCTCCGGCGCATCGGCGCTACAATCGCGCTGCTATGAGCCACGGAGCACCCCTCGTCGCGGCAATCGTCGTCAGTTACAATACCGCCGCCCTGCTACGCCACTGCCTGGCCTCGCTGCGCGATTGTACGGTTCCGCTGCGCGTGATTGTGGTAGACAACGCCTCGCGTGACGGCAGCGCGGCCCTGGTGCGCAGCGAGTTCCATGAAGTGGAACTACTCGCCCTGGAACACAACCGCGGATTCGCCGGGGGCATCGCGGCTGGTCTGGCCCATCTCGAAGGCCGGACTGCGGGCGCATGCGCCGATGACACCGCAGGCCCCTTCCCGGGCAGGTCAATCTCCCGTTTCCATCTCTCGACCCCCTACGTGCTCATCCTCAATCCTGACACCGTGGTACATCCTGGCGCAATCGAGCACATGGTCGCCTTCCTGGAGGCCCACCCGCGGGTCGGATTGGTGGGACCGCGGCTGCTCAACCCCGATGGCACGCCACAACCAGCGGCGTTTCGCTTTCCGACCCTGCTGATGACCGCGCTCGACCTGTTCCCGCCGGGCGAGGTACTGCCGGGGCGGCTGTATGGCTCCTGGTGGCACGGCCGCTACCCGCAGGAGCGCAGCGAGGCGCCTTTCCCGATCGATCATCCGCTTGGCGCATGCATGCTCACCCGCGCCGAAGTGCTGGCCACTGTCGGCGCCCTGGACGAGGCGTACTTCATGTACAGCGAAGAGATCGAATGGTGCTGGCGCATCCGGCAAGCCGGCTGGGCGATCTGGCAGGTCCCGGCAGCACGGGTGACCCACGTGGGCGGCGCAGCAACCAGCCAGGTGCGCTGGCCGATACTGGTGGCGCTCTGGCAGAGTCGTGACCGGTTCGCCGCCATGCGCGGCCCGGCCTGGCGCCTTGCCGTGCATCGAGCCATCGTGCGCGCCGGCATGGTGCGTCTGACCCTTCGGGCCTGGCGCGTCTATCTGCGAGGGCGCATTGATCGAAACGAACTGCGCGCGCGCCTGCTGGCGTATGGGCGGATCATTCGATATCTGATGGGGAAATGAGGAAACCAGGTTTTCCCACACCCCTGCCCCCTGGCCGCGACCCGGAGGGTTGCGGCCAGGGGAATCGCTCCTGCGTTGTGGCGAGTGTATGGAACTTCTTGCATCCGTAGCATTCCAATGCTATAGTAGCAGGGAACTGGCAGCAACCGTTGAGTTGGCGGCCTCAAGGTAATGACATGCCGGTATCTGAACAGGATTATCAGATGTATGAGGTGGAGCCAGGGAGATTTCCCGGTGTTGCGCTTGTTCCTCTACCCCTGGTCACCGGTAACGCGCGCCGACGGCACGATGCGATGACTGGCGCTGTTGGGCCAATGAGCACCACACGCCCGCGTAGTCATCGCGCCCTGGCTGGCGTTCTGCGACCGCTGACGCTGCACATCACGCGCAGCGCCCCGATAGGTAGCCCCGCGCCAACCCCGAAGTATCTCCTGTCTGCCTTACGACCTACAACACAGGAGCAGATCAACAACCAATGTACGAGCAACGGCGACCCGACGTCGCAGTCTTTATTGACTTCGAGAACGTCTACGTAAGTGTCCGCGACAAGCTGAACGCAAATCCGAATTTTGAGGCCATTATGGACCGCTGCGGCGATCTTGGCCGCGTGGTCATCTCCCGGGCCTACGCTGACTGGTACCGCTACCCCCGCGTCACGAGCGCCCTCTACGCCAACGCGATTGAGCCGATCTACGTGGCGACCTACTACTACGACAAGGACATGGGGCGCACCGGTCGGGCGATTAAGAACAGCGTCGATATGAACCTGTGCATCGACGCGATGAAGACGCTGTTCACCAATCCCAACATCAGCCGGTTCGTGCTGGTAACCGGCGACCGCGATTTCATCCCCCTGGTCAACAGCATCCGCCAGCAGGGGAAGGAAGTCTACATCATCGGTATCGGCGGGGCGGCAAGCACGCACCTGGCCCAGAGCGCCGATGAGTTCGTGTTCTACGAGCAACTGGTTGGCAAGACGCCGGGCGGTTCCGCCGCTGCTACGGCAATTGCCAGCCGTGCGACCGAATTGAGCCGCAGCCCCGATCCGGTTCTTGAGCCGCCCCGCGAAGCGGTCGTTGAGTCTTCCCCCACGCCAGGCGCTGAACCCGATATCTACGATGTCCTGGTGGAGGCCATCCACCTGGTGCGTAAGCGTGGCTATGTCTCCACCCTGGGATCGATCAAGCTGGTGATGAAAGAACTGATGGGCGGCGACTTCAAGGAGAGCCGCTACCGCGATCTCAATGGGCGTCCCTTCGCGAAGTTCAAGGACTTCGTGGTTGACGCCGAGAAACGCGGCAAGGTACAGATCTTTACGAACGGCACGGTCAACGAGGTCTTCCTCCCCGGAGAGGACCCGTATAAGCTCTCCCAGTTCGCCGCCGCCCTCAGCGAAGAACTGCCGGTCGAGCCGGTGGTGGATACGAGCGTCTTGACCAATGGCCGTAAGGAGACGTCACGCACGATCAGCGCCGCGATTGTCGTGGAATCGGGCGCTACCACGGGCGGGCGTCGCCGCCGCCGCCGCTCGCGCCGCAGCCAGAACACCGGCGTGCCAGCGGAGCCGCTCGATGCCCAGGAGGTTGATGCCGACCTCGATGAGCTTGACTATACGCCGCCTATCGAGGAGGAACCAGAGGTGTTGGGGGAAGGGATCTTCGCCCTCGATGAACTCGAGCAGTCGGTTGAAGATTTCGCCCTCAGGGTCGAGCATCTGGCCGAGGAAATCGCCTACGCGGTGGAGCACCTGGAAGGAGAGTTTGGCAACCTTGCGGAGATCGTGCTGCCCGAGGAACACGCCCTCGATGTGACACTCGCCGAGGCGCCTGCCGAAACCTCGGGCGCAGCCATCGAGGAGTTCGGATTGGAATTCCTGTCGGCGTCGGCTCCGGAATCGGTCGCCGCAGCCGAACCAGCGGCGCCCACACTCGATGAGGGCGTCACTGAGCCGCTGACGCCCACCGAAACCCCCGATCAGCCCGCCCCTGAAGCTGTAACTCTCGTGCTCGATGAGGGTCTGGTCGAGGGGCAGGCGCTTGCTGAGATGATCCCGACGCCTGACGAGGCGATGACCGAAACCACGCCTGAAGGTGATGAGAGCGGCGATACGTTCGAACTGCTTGAACCGATCGCCTTTAGCGATGAAGAGTGGAGGATCTTCCGCGAGATGATGGCCAGTTTCACCCGGCCCGTCTCTTTCCAACAGATCTTTGATACACTCCGCGAACAGCGCAAGGAGCATAATCTGGCCCGCACCAATGAGCAGTTGCGCTCGATGGTCAAGCAGGCGATCAATTCCGGCATGCTCGAGCGGACCGGCCGCGGGAAGCGGGTCTACTATACAATGAAAGCGGAGTAACTATCCGCTGCTGGAGCCAGTGTGATTGTGAAGATCTGCGGCCTGCGTCGCGCTGACCACGCCAGCGCTGCCGCTGCGGCCGGGGCGGATTGGATCGGTCTGGTTTTTGCGGCGAGCAAACGGCAGGTGAGTGTAGCGGAAGCCAGCGCCATCGCCACGGCGTTGCGCGAAGGCGTCACTCCACCGCCGTTGCTCGCCGGTCTCTTTGTGAACGAAGCCCCCGCCACGATTACCGCTATCGCCCACGCCGTGGGTCTCGACCTGATCCAGTTGAGTGGCGATGAGCCGGTCGAGTACGCCGACGCGCTGCCGTTGCCCGTCCTCAAGGCCATCCGGCTCACCGGCGCGCCGACCGAGCAGGCCTGGATCGCGCGGGCGCAACGCGAACAGCCGGAGCGCGAAGCTGTCTCCGCCCGAACTCCGCCACGGGTGTTGCTGCTGGTGGACGCCCACGTGCCCGGGGCCTACGGCGGTACCGGCACGCCGGCCGACTGGTCGCGGGCCGCCGCCCTCGCTGCCCAGACGCCGTTGCTCCTGGCGGGGGGGCTGCATCCTGCCAATGTGGCCCGGGCCATCGCTACGGTACGGCCCATCGGCGTTGACGTGAGCAGCGGTGTCGAAACCGACGGCGTCAAGGATCCAGCCAGGATCGAGGCCTTCATTGCGGCAGTACGCTCAGCCTAGAACACGTTCCCCGGCGCGGGCGATCATCCGCGCCCTTCAGGCCATGGGCGGTCTGGCACTGCTTGCCCTGGCGCTGCGGTGGGTGTTTCTCCGGCTGCGGCGGGTGGTGCTGCGGCCCACAGCGTATACCACGTCCCCCATTGGCCCCGACGCTATCAACCCGCGGCAGCGCCGCATCGTTGTGAGTGACCTGCACCTCGGCGGCGGTGACCATCTCGATGATTTCGACAATGACGCGGCGCTGATCGCCTTCCTCGACCACTACGTGTGTGGCGAACCTACGGACTTGATCCTGGCCGGCGATACCATCGAGTTTCTCCAGGTACGCCTGCCCGACCTCGAGGATGACGAGTACAGCGACACCGCCGCCGCGCGGCGCATCGAGGCGGTGATCCGTGCCCATGCCGGGGTCTTCGAGGCCCTGGGGCGCTTTGTCGCCCGGCCCGGGGCGCAACTTACCGTGTTGATCGGCAATCACGACTTCGAGTTGCACTACCCCGCCGCCAAGGCCTGTCTGCGCGCGGCTCTTGGCCTCGCACCCGACGACCCGCGCCTGCGCTTCGGGGTCAGCTACCACGGGGGCGGCATCTACATCGTGCACGGCAACCAGTTCGATGGCTGGAACCGCTTTGTTCACTTCGATGGCATTACCGAGCCGTTTGAGGTTGTGCGCGGCACGCAGATGGTCAAAGAGGTTATCAATGACCTGGAAGACGAGCCGCTGGCAATCGCGCCGTTGATTGATAATGTCAAGCCCTCCTCGGCGCTTTTCTGGTACCTGCTGGCGCTGCCACAGTTGCGCACCCCGGCGGCGCGGCGCTTCCTGGCTCGCGGGGTCGCCGGCTTCTTACAGGTTGTGGCCTGGCCCGAACCGCACCAGATGCCGATCACCGGCGAAGGTCCTGGTGGAATGTTGAGCGCCCCGGCGCTGCGCGGCGTCTGGCGCTGGGCGGCGAGCATTCGCCGCGGACGTGTGGCGCGCCATCGTGAAGTGGCGCGCCAGGTTGGCATGGTCGCCAGCGCGGTTGAACCGCCTGACGACATGATTGACCAGGTGCAGAGCGAGGCGACGCGCCAGGTGGCCCGCGAGGTGCGCGCCTTCAATGACCGCTTCGCCCGTGAGATGCTGCGCATTGCCCGCAGTCCCGACCATCGGAATGACACCCTGTTTGTCTGCGGCCATACCCACCTGGCCTGCATCGTGCCCCTCGGGATGGGCCAGTACTACATCAATACCGGCACGTGGACCGAGATTATCTACGATATCGCGACGATGCGCCGCCAGGAACAACGCTTTCCTTTTCTTGAGATTACCTACCCCGATGGCCCACAACCGCGGGCGCGCCTGCTGGTGTGGATCGATCCGGAAACGCCACCCCAACCCTGGCGCGAAGGTTCGGTGTTGCGCCTGCCCCGGTCAGGCCCGCCAACAGCCTCACGGACCATCGCTGATCGGGTATAATGCGGAAACATAGTGCGCCTGTGCTTCCAGTCCCGGCTCGCGGGCGCATGTCGCCCGTTCCAGTCAGTCAGGAGGAAAAGCTTATGAAAGTTCTCGTTCGCATTCTCGGCGTTGCCGCTCTGGTCGCGCTGGCAGTGGTCATTTTCCGTGCCATTCGCCAGTACCGCGAGGACAGCGTCTTTGATCTGGCCCCCGCTCCCGCCAGCGGCGATGGTCAGCGGCGCAGCATCAGCCCCGAACTGCTGAGCATTCTCGCCGATCCCGGCGACAAGGGGCCGGTCGAACTGATGACCGACAGCAACGGCAAGGAGTGGCTGGTGAACCGTCGCAACGGGTACCGCTACCCGGTTGAGGACGGCATTCCGATTATGCTGCTTGAAGAGGGCGAGAAGAACAAGGACGAGAGCCTGATTCAACGGTAAGTCAAGGTTCAGACCTGAGCGTTTGACAGTCGCTCCATCGTTGCTCACAACCAGCCTGTGGAGGTGTGGATCTGACGGTCAGGCTCATTTGAAACGCGCTTACGGAAGTGAGTTCACGTGCATGGCAATCGCGTCTGAGTCTCGGCGGACCGGTCGCTTTGGTCCGTATGGCGGGCGATATGTGCCCGAAACATTGATGCCCGCCGTAACCGCCCTTGAGGCGGCCTACGCGGCGGCATCGGCCGATCCGTCGTTCTGGGACGAACTGGGCCATCTGCACCGCACCTACACTGGCCGGCCCACGCCGCTGAGCTACGCCGCCCGCCTGACCGCCCACTGCGGGGGGGCGAAGATCTACCTCAAACGCGAGGATCTGGCCCATACCGGCGCCCACAAAATCAACAACGCCCTGGGCCAGGGGTTGCTCGCCCGGCGCATGGGCAAGCGCCGGGTGATCGCCGAGACCGGGGCCGGCCAGCACGGCGTCGCCACTGCAACCGTCTGCGCCCTGCTGGGTCTGGAGTGCGTGGTGTACATGGGCGCCGAAGATATGGCCCGGCAGCGGCCGAATGTCTTTCGGATGCGTCTGCTGGGGGCCGAAGTGCGCGGCGTGGATAGCGGCTCGCGCACCCTCAAGGACGCAATTAACGAGGCCATGCGCGACTGGGTGACTAACCCCGAGAGCTACTACCTCCTCGGCTCGGCCCTCGGCCCGCACCCCTACCCTACCATGGTGCGCGACTTCCAGAGCGTGATCGGGCGCGAGGCCCGCGAGCAGATCCTGGCCGCCGAGGGCCGCCTCCCCGACGTGATCGTGGCCTGTGTGGGCGGCGGCTCCAATGCCATCGGGATCTTTCACCCCTTCCTCGACGATGCGAGCGTGGCGCTCCGCGGGGTGGAGGCCGGCGGGCGCGGCCCGCGCCTGGGCGACCACGCGGCCCGCTTTCTCGGCGCCAGTCCCGGGGTGCTCCAGGGCACCTACTCCTACGTCTTGCAAGACGACGACGGCCAGATCGCCCTCACCCACTCGATCTCCGCCGGTCTGGATTACGCCAGCGTCGGCCCGGAACACGCCTGGCTCCACGATACCGGCCGCGCGAGCTACACCAGCGCCGACGATGAGGAAGCCCTCGACGCCTTCGAGTTGTGCGCGCGCCTGGAGGGCATCATCCCCGCCCTCGAAAGCGCCCACGCTGTCGCTGAGGCCCTCAAGCTCGCCCCACGACTGGGACCCGACCAGATTATCGTGGTTAACCTGTCCGGTCGCGGCGATAAGGATATTTTCACCGTCGCCGAGGCCCTGGGGGTAGCGATCTGAGGCGCGAGGGCTTCGCCCTGCGAACGCACCGCGGCACCCGGCCCGGACGGCTCGTGCGACCAGTGGCAATCTGAGGCGGGAGGGCTTCGCCCCCCCCGAACCCTCCCCGTATGAAGACCTGTGTCATCCTCAACCCCGCCGCGGGCCGGGGGGCCGCTGGCAGGGCACGCTACGAACTGGAACAGGCCCTGCGCCGCGCCGGGGTGGACTATACGCTGATGGTCACCCATGCTCGCGGCGGGGCGGTCGAACTGGCCGCCCAGGCGGTCGAGCAGGGCTTTGGCTGTGTCGCCGCCGCCGGGGGCGATGGCACGGTCAACGAAGTGGTCAACGGCATCCTGGCGGCGCGCCAGGCCGGCGCGGGCGATGCCGCCCTCGGCCTGCTGCCGCTCGGTACCGGCTGCGACTTCGCGAAGATGTTCCCCGGCTTCGACACCGGCGGTTTGCCCGGCATGGCCTATCGCCTCGCCGCCGGGAGAATGACCAGCGTTGACGTTGGCGCGATCAGCGTGGAGAGTGGCGGCCTCGAACTGCACCGGGTCTTCATTAACGGCCTCGGCGCGGGCATTGACGCCCAGGTGGCCGTTGAGGTCCAGAACCTGCCCGGGCTGACCGGCCTTGCCGCCTACATCGTCGCCTCGCTGCGGGCCCTGGCAACTTACAAGCCCGCAGTGATGAGCGTGCGCTACGACGGCAAAGAAGTCCATAAACGGCTCTTCTTCGCTACCGTCGCCAGTGGACGCTGGCAGGGCGGCGGCTTCCTCCTCACCCCTGCGGCCAGGCTCGATGATGAACTGCTCGACCTGTGCATCGTGCCGAAACTGCGCCTCGACGAGGTGATCCGCTACTATCCGAGGCTGTTCGACGGCAGTCACGTCGAACTGCGCCAGATCATCACCGCCACTGTTCAGCGGGTCGAGATTGCCTCGCCTGCGCCGTTCCCCGTGGCGACCGACGGAGAGGTGCTGACCACCGACGCCCGGCGCGTGTGCGTGGACGTGCTGCCACGCGCCATGCGCGTGGTGGTGTAGCGGTTGCCGGGCGCGGCCAGTTCTGCTATACTCCGCCGTGGCACAAATGTTTTGCATTCAGCGGAGTGTCTTTCCTATGCAGTTGCTTTACCTTGATCCGCGCCAGCTTGAGGCCGACCCCGACGGGGTGCGCGAGGATATGGGCGACATTGCCGGCCTCGCCGCCACTATTGCCGAGCAGGGCCTGTTGCAACCTCTCGGGGTGATCAGCGTGGGCGGGGGGCGCTACCGCGTGGTCTACGGCGGGCGGCGCCGGGCAGCCGCCGAGCGCCTGGGGCTGGAGAAGGTGCCCTGCATCGTGCTCGACGCCGATGATCCCGACCTGTTGCTGCGCCAGTTGATCGAGAACGTTCAGCGCGAGGATCTGAATGACCTGGAGCAGGCACGGGCCTTCGCCCGCCTGCGGGCGCGGATCGTCGAAGAACGGGGCAGGCTCCCCGACCACGAACTTGACGAGGCGGTCGGCGTTGCCGTAGGTCTGAGCGGGCGCACCGTGCGCCGCTACCTGGGGTTGCTCGAACTCCCCGACGAGGTGCAGCAGTTGATCCGCCGCCGCGAACTGAACGTCACCCAGGCCCAGCACCTGCGCCGCGTCGCCAACCCGCGCACCCAGATTGAACTGGCGCGCTTCGCGGTTGACGAGGGGCTGTCGGCAGCCGAGTTGAGCCGCCTGGTGGCCTACTTCGCCGCCAATCCTAACCTGACCCTGGAGACGGCATTGCAGGCCCTTGAGGCAGGTGAGCAGTTACGCACCACCCCCTCCGGGCCAGAGGTGCAGATCAGTGGCGGGCCTCTGGGGAGGACCAGCGTGAGCGCGGTGGACCGCGAGGAATCGGACGCCGACCTGTGGGCGGACGAGGAGATGGGCGAGGAGGCCAGCCCCTACCTGGGTGTCGAGGACGAGACGATCGAGAACCAGCCGCGCAACAAGGCACGGGTGTTCCGCATCCGCTCCCTCGACCAGATGGTGGATGAGACCGACCGGCTGACGCGCGCCTATGCCGAGGGCGACCTGGTGAAGTGGGTCAGGCACGACGAGGACGCGCCATTCAAGCTGCGGCTGCTACTCAAGCAACTCGAGAGCCTGACCCGCGGATTACGGGACCTGGCGCGCCAGCAAGGGTGGGAAGTGGAGGAGTAAGACGATTTCAGATTGTAGATTTTGGATTGCCGATAAGGGGGCATGTTCCGCAGAGGACGCACCCTCACCGCCCCGGAGGAGTGGGGCAGGTCATCCCTGGACCGAGCGACGCTTCGCGAGCAGGAAGGCCTCGGCGCCGCAGGCGCGGGCATAGGTGAGAGCCAGCTCGGCCAGGGGGCCATCCTCACCGTCGAGGTAGGCGCGCACCGCGGGAAGGAGGGCCAGCGCCGCTTCGGCGATGGCGGGCTTGAGGCGCACCCCGGGGCGCTGCGCAGCCAGCACGGCGCCGTAAAGCACCGCGCGGTCGGCTTCGCGGGCCAGATCGGCAGGGGTTGCCCCGGTGCGGCAGGGTGGTTCCTGGCTCATCGGGCCCCCTGGAACAACTCGATCAACTCGGCGATGACCTGATCACGGACAAGCTCATCGTCACCCAGACAATTCCGGGCGTAGCACTGCAGCACCTGGCTACTGACGCTGGCCAGGGCCGATTTGATCGCCGCCACCTGAGTGACAATCTCGCGGCAATCACGACCCTCATCAACCATGCGCTGCACACCGCGCACCTGGCCTTCGATACGGCGCAGCCGTAACAGGATATCCTCCCGCCGCTCCGGCGAAAGGGTGCGCGCAGGGTTGGCTTGCGGCTCAAGCATAGTGACCTCCTTGTCAATTGCGGTGTGCAGCGACGGGCGCCAGCGGGTATTCGCCCGTGCCGCCGTTCTGAGCACCTATCTCAAAACCCTGGAGACGACGCAAGAGCAATACACACTGTATTTTCTGGGAGGGCAAAGCCCTCCCAGACCCTCCCCGCCGGCAGGTTTGTAGCACCATGGGACCTGATCTCGGCGAGGCTTCCAGCGGGGCCTCGACCCTCCGCGTCGCACCTACAGGGAACATCTCATTGGAGTATTAGCTCAGCACTTTATCGAACACTTCGCGATACTGGGCCTCGGAGCGGGAACCGACCAGTCGCCCGACCTCCTGGCCGTTCTTAAAAATGATTAGCGTTGGGATGCCCTGAATGCCCAGATTACTGGCGTGCCGGATTTCTTCGTCGGTATTGACCTTGGCGATGGTCAGACGCCCTTCATACTCAGTAGCGAGCTTGTCGAGGATTGGCGCAATTGCCCGGCAGGGAGCGCACCACGGCGCCCAGAAATCAACAACCACCGGCTTGTCGGCCTGGAGCACCTTCTCCTCAAAATCAGCGTCTGTTACCACGATCGGCTTGGCCATTCCGCTGCCCTCCTCTATGGACCACCCGCGGTCCGGAACGTGTGCATGCAAATCTTTGAGTACCCCCACGGGGTACTCATTATACCGCGCCAGGGCGGGCTGTCAATCGCGTACTGTTCAGATTTACCACAGAGCACGCAGAGGATGAGCCTTTTGAAGCCGTTTGTGCCCCTCGGCGCTCTTTACGGTACGAACGAGTTCGGTAGATGTCACGACTATCGTCAATCGCCGTGTTCGCCTGTGCTATACTGAGTCCACGGGTATTGACCAGCACCCATACGGGCGGAGTTGCGGGAAACCCTGGTTTCCCCGCAGGTTGCGCGAAAGGTTTCCTGGGAGGGCTGTGCCCTCCCCAACCCTCTCTCCGGCGGGGAAACCCTGTTTCCCCATGTTCAGGCTAGTGTGTCGTTAAGGAGGCAACGATGACCACGATCGGCAAAGATGTGACGATCACCTGGGTCGGCCACGGCACCTTCCATATCACGACCCCTGAGGGGAAGAACATTCTGATCGACGCCTGGGTTGACGGAAACCCCGCCTGTCCCGAGCCACTGAAGGCTCGCGTGCGCCAGAACCTCGCGGCCATCTTCCTGACCCACGGCCATTTCGACCACATCGGCGACGTGCAGGCCCTCGCACAAGATACCGGCGCCACCCTTGTCTGCCAGTTCGACATGGTTCCCTATCTGGAATCCAGGGGCATTTCGAGTGACAGACTGATCGGCATGAACATGGGCGGTACAGTTACCGTCGCCGATGTGCACGCCACCCTGACCGTCGCCCACCACTCCAGCACGATCTACGAAAACGGCCAGATCATCAACCTGGGCGCCCCGGCGGGCTACGTGCTGCGCTTCAGCAATGGCTTCACCGTCTACCACACTGGAGACACCTGCGTAACCATGGATATGCAGATCATCAGTGATCTGTACAAACCAGATCTGGCTATTTTGCCGATCGGCGATCACTTTACCATGGACCCGCGCCAGGCTGCCTATGCCTTGAAATTGATCGGTGCGCACTATGCTATTCCCGAGCATTTCGCCACCTTCCCCGTCCTGAAAGGAACACCTGAGGCCCTGGTAGAAGCATGCAAAGAGTTTGGCGTCACGACCCAGATCATCGCCCTTAAACCGGGCGAGTCGGTGGCTTGAGGGTCCTGGCCCGATGCGAAAGGTTTTGTGATAGGCAAGACGCCAGCTCAACCCTCACCCTCCCTCCATCCCCCCTCTCTCTCGCTTCAGGCGGGAGAGAGGGGGCAAAGAGAACTTAACTTACGCGCGAACGCCGCTTCCACCGCTTTCGGACGCTCCCACGCACGGCTCTGGTCTCCCTCTCCCGTGCGCGGGAGAGGGGCAGGAGGTGCGGGTGAACCAGCGCATCCCAACACCATACACCACACGTGCGCTCATGCGTTCTTGCCACGCCCAAAGCGGGAGAGAGACAGACGCCGGCCGCAACGCAGCGACGCCGGACGCCTCACGAGGTTCGGGCCTGCACAACTGTTTAGGATGACGATATGCGCGGTCTACGAGTGTTGCTATTTGTCGTCGTCGTGGTTCTGAGCGCACTGCCCTCGGCAAACCTGCAGGCCCAGGGCGAGCAACGCTGCTTCCGCGAAACCGGCCAGTGCATCAGCGGGGCCATCCGGCGCTACTGGGAACAGAATGGCGCGCTGGCGGTCTTCGGGTTCCCGATTTCGCCGCTGCGCCTGGAAACGATCGAGAACTGGACCGGGCCGGTCCAGTGGTTCGAGCGCGACCGGCTGGAGGATCACTCTGCTGAAGGTCAGGGGGTGCTGGCGGGGCGTCTCGGCGTAGAGTACCTGGCGCGGCAGGGTCGCCCGTGGCAGTTCCGGCCTCCGGGCGAGCCGCTCCCCGGCTGCCGGCTGTTCCCCGAAACGGGCTACTACCTCTGCGGCGGCTTTCGCGCCCACTGGGAGCGCAACGGCGGGCTGGCGCGCTTCGGCTTTCCGATCACCGATGAGATTACCGAGGTCATCGAGGGGCGCACGCTCGCGGTGCAGTACTTTGAGCGCCGGCGCATGGAGTACCATCCCCAGAATCGCCCGCCGTTTGACATTTTGCTCGGGCTACTGGGCCGTGAGTTGCTCCTGGGAGGCCCGCCGATCGCGCCGACGCCCGTGCCGCCTACGCCAACGCCCGCACCGCCTACGCCGATTGTTCCGCAGATCCTGCTCGACGAACCGACCGAGGGCGCGGTGGTCAGCAGCCCGGTGCGTTTGAGCGGCCGCACCAGTCGCGCTCCCGCCGACAATCGGTTGTTCTTCCGTTTCACCGAGCCGAACGGCGCCGAACTGGCACGGGGCACGTTCCCGGTGCTCGACCAGCGCTTCTCCCAGTACGTGGCCTATACGGCGCCCGTCGGCAACACGGTGATTATCGAACTGAGCGAGGTTGACCCGCGCACCGGGACGGTGGTTGCCAGCACGCGGCGCAGCGTGCGCTACGCGCCCACCACCGCCCAGCAAATCACCATCGAGCAACCGGTGGACGGCAGCAGGGTCGGCACGGCCGTGCAACTGCGCGGCCGCACCGCCATCTTCCCGTCCGAGGGCGATCTGTACATCACCGCTTTTGATACGCGCGGCACAGTCGTGTACACGGTCATTGCAACCGTGCGGGGCATCCCCGGCCAGGCGGTTGATTTTGTGATAGACTTAAATCTGCCCGACCAGGGCGGTCGTCTGGTGACGATCGAGGTCGCCGACATCAACGCGCGCGGCGATCTCCTGGCGCGGGCCACGGTCAACGTGTTCGCCGGAACGGCCTATCCCGCTCCCCGCGCGTCAGCCGGGTCGGCGCCCTGACGTCGTGGCAGCATCGAAGGAGGAACCATGCTTGAGCATCTACGGGCGTCCGATCCCGCCATCGCCGAGGCCATCGAGCAGGAGGCGCGCCGCCAGCGCGAGGGTCTGGAACTCATCGCCAGTGAAAATTACACCAGTCTGGCCGTGATGGAGGCACAGGGCTCGGTGTTGACCAACAAGTACGCCGAGGGTCTGCCCGGCAAGCGCTACTACGGCGGTTGCGAGTTCGTGGACATGGTGGAGCAACTGGCGATTGAGCGAGCGCTGAAGCTGTTTGGCGCCCCGGCGGCCAACGTGCAGCCCCACAGCGGCGCCCAGGCCAACATCGCCGTCTTTACCGCCCTGTTGCAGCCGGGCGACCCCATCCTCGGCATGCGCCTCGACCACGGCGGCCACCTGACCCACGGCAGCCCGGTGAACTTCTCCGGCAAGTGGTACCGGGTGCAGTTCTACGGCGTTGACCCCGTCAGCGGCCAGATTGACTACGACGACCTGTTGCGCAAGGCGAAGGAAGTGCGTCCGAAGCTGATCACCTCGGGGGCCAGCGCCTACCCGCGGATCATTGACTTCGCCCGCATGCGCCAGATCGCCGATGAGGTCGGTGCGCTGCTCATGGCCGACATCGCCCACATCGCCGGACTGGTGGCCGCGGGGGAACATCCCAGCCCGGTGGGCCACGCCCAGGTGATCACCACTACCACCCACAAGACCCTGCGCGGCCCGCGCGGGGGGCTGATCCTGATGGAGGAAGAACTGGCGAAGGCGATCAACTCGTCGGTCTTCCCCGGCACTCAGGGCGGCCCGTTGATGCACGTCATCGCGGCCAAGGCGGTGGCGTTTGGGGAGGCCCTGCGTCCCGAGTTCAAAACCTATGCCGCGCAGATCCGCCGCAACGCGCGGGCGCTGGCCGAGGGTCTGACTCGCCGGGGCCTGAAGTTGATCAGCGGGGGTACGGATAACCACCTGATGCTCGTTGACCTGACCGGGCTCGGCATTACCGGCGCCCAGGCTCAGAAGGCCCTCGATCGCGCCCATATCACCGTCAACAAGAACGCCATCCCGGACGATCCGCAGCCGCCTATGCGCACGTCGGGCATTCGCATCGGCACGCCCGCCGTCACCACGCGCGGTATGCGCGAGCCAGAGATGGAACACATCGCCGGCTGGATCGTCGATGTGCTGGAGCGGATTGACGACACCGCCGTACAGGAGCGCGTGGCCGCCGAGGTGCGGGCGCTCTGCCAGGGCTTTCCGGTACCCGCCGACGCGGTGCGGGTATAGCGGGGCGAGATCAGGGCGCATGACGCTCTCGCCACTGCTCCGTGGAGATGTGGAAGTGTAAAAACCACACGATCCGGTTCAAGCCTGCTGAAAGCTAGCGCCTTCACCTCTACATCTCCGTAGGACCAGTTCGTGGAGTTAAAAGCCGGATCATGAGCTAGTTTACCTCGCGCGTCTCCTACCACACCTCTGACGGGGGCTTCAAGAGGCGCGCCACGAGGCTCAGGGCCACGCCCAGGGCGCCGACGAGGACGAGGATCAGGCCGACCAGGCGCTGCCGCTGGTCGAGGGTGGCACGCAGGTTCAGCGCGTTGCTCTGGCGGGTGGTGTCGCCAAGGGCGGCAAACTCGGCGGCGGCGCCATCGGCGGCGGCGCGGGCCTCGGGGTAGCGGAAGGTTCGGGCCAGTTCGCTGGCCGCGGCCAGTTGGGCGCTGGCGCGGAGGCCACGGGTGGCGCGCTGTTCGTAAATCGCCAGCACCTCGGCCTGGCGCGTATCGTTGAGTTTGCCGTAGGCGGTGCGCGCCGCCTCGATGAGTGCCAGGGCACGCTCGTAGTCGGCGGCTTCGAGGGCCACGCGGGCGCGCTCGGCCAGTTCTTCGGCGCGCATCCCTGCCTGGCCGCGCACCAGCAACGCCTCGGCCTCGTCCAGCACTTCGAGCGGCTGTGTGTCGGCCTGTCGGCGCAGCCACTCCAGTGTCTGCTGCAACTCCTCCACCGCGGCGGCGTAGTTGCCCCGGGCCACCAGGTCACGTGCCAGTGCCAGATCGTACCGCTCCACGGCACTCCGGCGGTAGCCCCCGTCCAGATACGCTGGCAACCAGTCGCGCCATTCGGCTTCGAGTTCGGTAGGGGTGCGCCCGTAAACCTGCTCGAGGGCCGAACGGTAGCTGCTGCTGCGGGCGCTGGCGCGGAGGAACTCGCGGAACCGCGCGAACCCGTCGCGATCCACAAGAAAGGCCACCACCGAGAGCGTCTGCGGGTAGGCCACCTCGGGGGCGCCATAGATCTGCTCGCGGTAGTCGAAGGCAGTCCAGGGCAGCAGGCGGCCCTGATCGCGCGCGACGCGCAGCATGGTCACCCGGCGCTCCAGTTCGCCGGAGGCATGCTCCATATACTGGGCCAGACCCTCCTGAAAGCCGGTGTTCAGACGATTCTCGCTCAACTCGGCGGCAATGATGTGCGTCAGTTCATGGCGCACATTGTTGCGCACCTCGACCTCGGTCTGCTGGGCGGTGCGCTCAACGATAACGACCAGTTCGCGCCGCTGGAAGTCGGCGTGGGCGATCACCCCCGGGACATTCCGCGCTGCGGGGTTCACCTGGTAGTAGTCCTCACTGGTCGGATAGAGCCGCAGGGTCAGAGGAGGGGCGGTACGGAAGCCAAAGGCGGCGGCGAGTTCCAGGTAGATCTCGTCAGCCCAGGCAGCGTAGCGCCCGGCCTCCGTCTCGTTGCCAGGAGCATAGAGAATCGTGAAATAACTCGTGGCGCGTTCGCGCCAGGGCGAGCCGGGTTGCGCCGCGGCCATGCCCGGAACCATAAGTATCGTGATGAGCGCCACGAACAGCGGCGCGAGCAAGCGTCGCAGGCGTTCCACAGGGTTTTCCCGTATGCGCAACCCCAGGGTTGCGCTACATTACACTCCCCCGCCTCATCCACCTCCAGTGTACCAGATTCTGCGGAGCCGTGCCGCCGGGAGCGCCGCCGCCGCGCTCTCGCGAACCCTCCCCTTTACTGTCAGTACCCCTCCGGAGCGCGGTAGCGTTCCAGGTTCTGGAAACGGGTGGTGCGCGGCTCGAAGCGCAGGGGGATGACGCCCAGGGGGCCGTTGCGGTGCTTGGCGATGTGGATCTCGGCGATGCCTTTTTTGTCGGTGTCTTTGTCGTAGAGTTCTTCGCGGTAGATGAACATCACGATGTCAGCGTCCTGCTCAATGCTCCCCGACTCGCGCAGATCGCTCAGCATGGGCACGTGGCTCTGGCGCCCCTCAACGGCGCGGGAGAGTTGCGAGAGAGCGATCACCGGCACATTGAGTTCGCGGGCAAGCGATTTGAGGCCGCGGCTGATCTCGGTCACTTCCTGCACCCGGTTGTCGCTGCGGCGGCCCGACATGAGTTGCAGGTAATCAATCATCAACAGATCCACACCGACCTCGGCAGCCAGGCGTCGGGCCTTGGAGCGCACCTCGGTGATGCTCAGGCCGGGGGAGTCCTCGATGTAGATCGGCAACTCCGAGAGCACACCCATGCCCTCGAAGGCCAGATTAAGCTCGTCACTGCGCAGATTGCCGGTGCGCAGCCGCTGCATATCAATACCGGTGTGCATCGCCAGGACCCGCTGCACCAACTGGTCGCGGCTCATCTCCAGGCTGAAGATGCCCACGGTGGCGTTGCTCAGAAAAGCCACGTTGTAGGCCAGCGAGAGGGCCAGGGAGGTTTTGCCGACACTCGGCCGGGCCGCCAGGATGATCAGGTCGCTGGGTTGCAGGCCGCCGGTTAGCCCATCGAGATCGGGGTAGCCGGTGGCGACGCCGGCTACCTCGCCGCGGCGCTCCTGGAGGCTCTCGATCTGCGTGAACAACTGGTTGACGACCTGGCCGATAGCCACGAAGTCCTGGGTGCTACGGCGCTGCGAGACGTTGAACAGTTCGGCCTCGGCCCGATCCAGGGTCACGTCGAGATCGGCGGTCTCATCGTAGCCAAGAGCGGCGATCTTGCCGCCGGCCTCGATCAGGCGGCGCAGCACGGCGGTGCGTTCGACGACGCGGGCGTAGTACTCGATATGCACCGCCGTGGGCACCTCGGCGGCCAGGTCGCTCAGGTACCCCAGGCCGCCAACCAGTTCCAGCCGTTCCTGGCGGCGCAACTCCGCCGCAACGGTGGCGAGATCGGGCGGTTCGCGACGGTTGTAGCAGGCCAGCATAGCCTCGTAGATCAGGGCGTGCTTTTCGAGGTAGAAGTACTCGGATGGTAGCCAGGGTGCGATGGTGATAATCGCATCCCGTTCCAGCAGGATGGCGCCAAGCGTGGCGCGCTCGGCCTGGAGGTCGAACGGCACGGAGCGATCCATAGCTTCTTCCCCCGCTTTTCCACCCCGTTCCCCGGTTTATCCAGAGCGTTTCCACAGCAGGTACAGAAACGACGATGTGCCACGGCACTGCCGCGGCACATCCATGAACGGATGTTCAGTTGTATTTTAGCACAGATGTATTACACTACAGTAACAGCCGGGACGAGTGCGAAAACCGGGCGGCCCCGCGCCCCTGCCTCAGGCGCCCTTCCCGCGAGCCCGGCGTTCCCCACGCCTCTGCCTCATGCCTGTTCGGCAGCGGTTTCGGGCTCGAACGTTGCGGTGTCGGGGAGGCCGCCCTCACCGGCGACGACCACGTTCACGACTGGCTCAACGCCGCTCATCAGGCGCACAGTCACCGAGTAGGTTCCGGTGCGCTTGATCGGCTCATCAAGCTCGATTTTGCGGCGATCCACCTCCACGCCGAGTTGCGCAGCCATCTGTTCGGCAATATCGCTGCTGGTGACCGAACCGTAGAGTCGGTCCTGCTCGCCTACTTTCACGGTAAAGGTAACCGTGCGACCATTGATGCGCGCGGCGACGGCTTCGGCATCGCGGCGCACGGACTCGATGCGCCGGTGCTCCGCAGCGAGCCGCTGTTCGGCCTGCTTGATCTGGCCGCGGGTGGCAAGCACCGCGTAGCCCTTCGGAATTAAATAATTGCGCCCAAAGCCACCAGAGACATCTTTGATTTCCCCGGCTTTGCCCAGGTGCTCAACATCCTGGAGCAGAATGACCTTCATTTTTGCGCCCACGGTGCCACCCCTCGAACATGTAAGCGGTGCATCGGGCAAGTCCCCTTCCACAGGTCAGGGGAGAGGGTTTTCGGGAGGGTTTCGCCCTCCCGAACCCTCCTGTTCAAACACCTGCCAGATGCACCAGTAAGATTCAGACCTGTCTGACAGCCCAGAAGCGCGGTGCGCGCCCTGCAATGACGGGTATGATACCACAGGGGGCGGAGGGGCGTCAATCGCGGATCACTTGCCCGGGGCCTGAGCAACGTCGTGGTTCGGAGCTAAGGCCAGACCCGTCAGGTGCGGCAATGCGGCGTGCCAATCACCAGAGGCTCACCGCGATGGCCGCACCTGACAGGTTTGTTTCGATGCTGCATTAGCCCTGTACCTGCCAGATCTGCGCTCCCACCGCCGGCAGGCCGGCGAGGGGCAGCCAGCCGCCATGCACGCTGGTCTCGACGCCGCTGAGGAGGTCGTGCAGGCGTATCCCGTCGGGCAGGCCGCCGTGGCGCACCGGCAGGTGGGCCAGGCCATCGTCGCCGCGCCGCGCGACGATGATCAGCCGCTCGTCGGGGGTCTCACGCAGGTAGGCCAGGGTGTGCCCGCTGGCGTAGAGAAGCTGGAAGCCCCCCTCGCGCAGGGCGGGTGAGGCGCGCCGCAACCGCGCCAGGCGCTGGTAAAAGGCCCGCAGGTCGTGATCCCACTCGCGTTCGTCCCAGGGCATGGTGCGCCGGCACTCGGGGTCGCCGTTGCCCGCGAGGCCGACTTCGTCGCCGTAGTAGACGCAGGGCGCACCGGGATAGGTGAAGAGCAGCGTCACGGCCACCCGCAGGCGCCGGGGGTCATGTTCGAGAACGGTCCGCACCCGGGGGGTATCGTGGCTCCCGAGGAGGTTGAACTGCTGGACGGCGATCTGCCAGGGTATGGCGGCGCGAAAGGCGGTCAACTGAGCAGCCAGAGCTGCGGTGGGTAATGGGTGTGGATCGCTCCAGGGCTGCGGCGCCCTGCCGCCCCCAAGCCAGTTCCAGACCGGGAAGGTGAAACCCTGGTAGTTCATCGTGGCGTCGAGTTCGTCGCCCTGGAGGTGGGGCGTTCCATCGAAGAAGTGCTCGCCCAGCAGGTAGGCGGCGGGGTTCTCATTCTTGACGGCCCGGCGAATGCCGCGGCCGAGCTTATGGCCCAGGTTCCAGGGGCCCTGCCGTCCGAGCATATTGGCCACATCGATGCGCCAGCCGTCAATACTGTAGGGCGGGCGCATCCACCGGCGCATAAGCGCGTCGGGGCCGGCATACATCAGTTCGCGCAGCCGCTCGCTGCGGTAATTGAGCTTCGGCAGGCTGCGCACACCGAGCCAGCACTCGTATTGGTCGGGATGGTGGTGGAAGGTGAAAAACTCGGCCTCGGGGGCCCGGGGGTCGGCCAGGGCGGCCTGGAACCAGGGATGCGTACTGCCGCAGTGGTTTGGCACGATGTCGAGCACCAGGCGCATCGCGCGGGCGCTGAGGGCGGCCCGTAGACCAGCCAGAGCCGCGTTACCGCCGAAGTGCGGGTCCACCCGGGTGTAATCGGCCACATCGTACTTATGGCTGCTCGGCGCGGTAAAGATCGGGTTGAGGTAGAGCGCCGTCACGCTAAGATCCTGGAGGTAATCGAGACGCTCGACAATCCCCTGGAGGTCGCCGCCATAGAACTCGCAGGCGCCGTGGCCCTTGCGCGGCGGCGCGCCCCAGGGCCGGGCCGCCACCGGGCGGCCGTAGCAGAGGTACTCGCCGTCGCCCACGTTGTTCGCGGGATCGCCATCGGCGAAGCGGTCGGGGAAAATCTGGTAGAACACGCTGTCGCGCACCCAGTCCGGCGCTTCGTAGCCAGCGAGCAGCACGAAGTCGTTGGCATCGGTAGGGTTGTGCAGCCAGACCCCCGCGGCGTTGTACCAGCGGTTGCCTTCGCGCGTGCGCAGCAAGAAGCGATAGCCGGTGCGGCGCATAGTCAATCTCAGGCCGGCCTGCCACCAGCGACAGACGCCCTCGACGCCCGCCGGCTCCATCGCCACGATCGCCTCTTCGCCATCGGGACAGGCGCGGAGGAAGACGGCCTCTACGGGAGCATCAACATCAGCCCGCAGCCAGAGACGCGCGCTGTCGCCCACGGCCAGGCCCGCGCGCTGCACGTAGCGCGGCGAGCCGTCGTGATGAATGGAATGGGACCAGTTGGGGAGCATTGAGGTGTGTCCATTTCAAGTGAAAAGCTGCACCTCACCCTCCCCCGCCGCGCTGCGCTCGGCGCCCCCTCCTGCTCCACCAATGGTGGAGCAGGAGGGGGCCGAGGGATGGGTGAGGACAATCACCCCAGCGCCGCAATGGCGGCGTCGAGGCGCGCGAGCACCCGCTCGCGGCCAAGGGCGGCAAGCATGTCGAAGAGGGGCGGGGCGACAGCGCGCCCGGAGACAGCCACACGGAGCGCACCGAAGAGCTGGCCGGGTTTGCGCTCCAGGCGTGTACACAACTCGCGCAGGGCCACCTCCAGCGCCTCGGGGGTCCAGAGTTCCAGGTCATGCAGGGTGGCGTGAGCGGCTCGCAGCATCGCCGCGGTCTGCGGGGCGTCCAGCCCCCTGGGAACGAGGGAGGCAGGGGCATAGCCATCGGGGCCGGGCCGCGGCTCACGGAAGAAGAACTCGAGCAGGCCGGGGGCCTCGCTCAACTCCTCCAGCCGCTCGTGGATCAAGGGCACGAGGCGCACCACATAGGCGCGCTCGGCCTCGGAGGGCGGATCGCCGATCAGCCCGGCGGCGGCGAGGAAGGGCAAGAGGCGTTCCGCGAGATCCTCGGGAGCGAGTTTGCGGATATAGATGCCATTGATATCGCGCAGCTTCTCGGGGTTCCAGCGAGCGGGGCTGGCCTGCACCCGATCGATGGTGAACCGCTCGATCAACTCGTCACGGCTCATAATCTCGGTCTTATCGTCGAAGCTCCATCCTTGCAGGGCCAGGTAGTTCATCATCGCCTCAGGCAGATAGCCCCGCTCCCAGAAGCGATTGGTGGCCACATCATCCTTGCGCTTGGAAAGCTTGCCCTTCCCGTCCTGGCGCAGGATCACCGGCAGATGGGCGAAGACCGGCGGTTTCCAGCCGAAGGCCTGGTAGAGCAACAGGTGATAAGGCGTAGAAGGCACCCACTCCTCGGCCCGCAGCACGTGGGTGATGCGCATCAGATGATCGTCTACCAGATGGGCAAAGTGGTAGACGGGCATACCGCTGGTCTTTATCAGCACAATATCCTGCAACTGATCGTTCTGCACCGTAATCCCCTCGGCGCCGCGCACCAGATCGGTGAAGGTGGTCTGACCTGTCAGGGGAGTCTTGAGGCGAATGGTGTAGGGTTTGCCGGTGGCGGCCAGTTCGCGCTGCCGTTCGAGGGGCCAGTCGCGTTCGAGGCCGCGGAAGCGGAACGCCTTGACGCCGCGCATCTCGGCATCGGCGCGGAGTTGGGCCAGTTCCTCCTCGGTAGTGAAGGACATATAGGCATGGCCCGACTCGAGCAACTGCGCGCTGTACACCTGGTAGATGCCCTGGTCGAAGCGCAGCGACTGGATGTAGGGACCATACGGGCCGCCGATATCCGGGCCCTCGTCCCATTCGATGCCGACCCAGCGCAGGGAGGCCATAATATCATCGGCGGCGCCGGGCACATAGCGCTTCTCATCGGTATCCTCGATGCGGAGGATGAACTGCCCGCCGTAGTGACGGGCGAAGAGCCAGTTAAACAGGGCGGTGCGCACGCCGCCAATGTGCAGGTACCCGGTGGGACTGGGGGCGAAACGCACCCGAACCGGAGGGGTAATCTCAATCATGCGCGGGCTCCGCTGGGGGAAATATCAGACACCCTGGCATTATACCATTTTGGATCGTGGATTTTGGAATGCCATAGATAGCATACCGGTGAGACCAGCGATGATGCCAATCAACAGGTCCCGGCATCATACGTTGTAGGCGAGCCGGGTTGCCCCGGCCCTCGCCTGAAGGTTGCGGACCTATAGCGTTGCTCGAAACGATTGATCCGCAACGACGGCAGCGCGCACGCAGTGAGCCACACGGCGGAGGGGCCTCAGTCGCTCAATCATTCCGGTCAGTGCTCTTAGGGGCCGCGCTCGAGCAGTTCCATCAATTCCGGAACGCTTGAGGTCACCGTAAACAGGTGAAAATGATCTGGATGGATGAATCCGGAGGCACGGGCGTGCTCAAAAAACTGGAGCAGAGGTTGGAAGAACCCCGCGGTATCGAGCAGATAGATCGGCTTATTATGGTAGCGCAACTGGCGCAGGGTAAGCGTTTCGACGGTCTCCTCGATGGTGCCAAAACCGCCAGGGAGGGCGACGAAGGAGTCGGAGCGCTCGAACATAAGCGCCTTACGTTCGCGGAGGGTTTCGGTGATGATCAACTCGCTCGCTTCGGTAAAACCCTGTTCGCGTTCGAGCAGGGCGCGGGGAATGACCCCGATCACCTGACCGCCCACGGCAACAGCGGCGCGGGCCGCCACGCCCATCAGGCCCACGTTCCCGCCGCCATAAACCAGCCGCCACCCACGTGCTGCCACCGCCTGGCCGAGCGCCGCCGCATCGGCGGCGAATGCCGGGTTCGTGCCGGAATGGGAGCCACAGTACAGACAGATCGAGCGCTTCATAGACATCCTCCACTGTGGGGCAATCGCCACCCCACACTCGCACGCAGGCTGGCGCGACAGACGCGCTGACCGATGATACGGTTCGTATTGTACACCAGGGTTGATGTGCACACAGGAGCAACCGGCTTTCTCCGTACGACCGATGCAACGTGTTGTAGAGAGGCGGCGGAAATAGAAATAGGAGACCGATATGCTATAATCCTGCCTCAGTATTGCCTTCGGCTCATGCCGGTATGGTGGCGGGCCAGCCCGGGTCATATGGAGCTTGCGGTGCCTGCGCGTCCCTTCTTAAAGTGGGCCGGCGGCAAGGGGCAACTCTTACCCGAGTTGACCCTGCGCCTGCCCGGACAGTTCCAGCGTTATCACGAACCGTTCGTCGGGGGCGGGGCGCTCTTCTTTCACCTCTGGAACAGCGGCAGGCTGCGCCATTCCGCGGTGTTGAGCGACTCCAATCCCGAGTTGATCGCCTGCTACGAGGCCGTGCGCGATGAAGTCGAGGAATTGATCGATCTCTTGCTGGAACTGCGCCCACACTTTGGCGATCGCGAGTTCTTCTACGAGATCCGCGGATGGGACCGGCGCCCCGACTTCCTGCAGCGCCCCCGGGTCGAGCGAGCAGCGCGAACAATCTTTCTCAACCGCACCTGTTATAACGGGCTGTACCGTCTCAATAACCGCGGCCAGTTCAACGCCCCCTTTGGCAATTACCGCAACCCGCTGATTGTCGATCCCGAGAACATGCGCGAAGTAAGCCGCGCCCTGCAGCACGTCGAGCTTTTTGTAAGCGACTTCAGCGCGGTGCTGCAGCGGGCCCTGCCGGGCGACTTCGTCTACTTCGACCCGCCCTACGTTCCGCTCAGCACAACCGCCTCATTTACCGCCTATACCCACCAGGGCTTCACAGAAGCCGAGCAGCGCCGGCTGGCCGAGGTGTTTCTGGCCCTCGCCGGGCAGGGCTGCTTCGTGATGCTCAGCAATTCCTACACCGAGCTTGCCCGTTCCCTCTACGCCGGGCAACCGGTGCATGAAA
This sequence comes from uncultured Chloroflexales bacterium, assembly GCA_937918935.1. Taxonomy (GTDB): domain Bacteria; phylum Chloroflexota; class Chloroflexia; order Chloroflexales; family Chloroflexaceae; genus JACAEO01. The sequence goes on from CAKZSI010000008.1 coordinate 125,483, forward strand.
GTCTCTATGCCAGCCGAAAGATCAATTGTGATGGTCGCAAACGCGGCACAGTTGCTGAGTTGATCGTTTGCAGTTACGAGCCAGCCGTAATGGCTTCTTCGCTGTAACTCCGTTTGATGACAATTTATTCATTCATCAAACATCTGGCTCTCCGGGCGCAATCGCGTCCTGATGGGCTGGAACGGGAGATTCCCGCCTCGCGCCTCGTCGTCAGATCCCGGCATCTGACCTTATTTTTGCTACGTCAGGTTACACTTTTTTACTTGCAAGTGTCGTAGCCAACTGCTATACTATCTTTGCTTCGCTTGCTTCGCACATGTTGAATGTGCATCAACTGCAAATCTCACCGTTCAGCAACAGGAATATACCGATTTCTTACTATTCACGGCCGCGTATGTTGGTGTAACGACACTTCGCGCTTATTGACGCATCACTTTCTATGAGTTGTTACCCTTCAACAGAAACGGCACATCCGCCTGGTCGCCTGATCTACGGCCTCACCCGGCAAGGTCGAAGCATTAACTGCGCCAATGCTCCGGCCCCACGAGCCCAACCCGGCAACCATGCCGGGATGCAGTAGCAACACTACAGTCGCAGAGCATAATTATGTTGAACAGGGGGTACGGCATCAAGAATCAAGAATAAAGCGTCGAGCGGAATGTGCGGCAACACATTCCGCTCGTAACCACCGCACGATAATTCCAATGCCGGGCAGCAAAGGAACGGTGCTTTGTGGTCGCCTCAGTATACATCATCCCAACCCTCTACGACAAGAGCGACCGGCACGCACCAACTCAAGAACTCTTGCACTATAGAGGCACTGTCGGGCCACTGCGAGTGATCCGCATGGACCGGCGTGCCGCGAAGATGCGCTGACAGGTGCGTTCGATCGTCTTCTCACCGTTCTCGACCACACGATCGGGTCGACATAGGGGGTCGTTGTCTCATGTTTACAACCATCCGAAACCGGTATCTGCTTGCCGCTGATCTGCTGTTGCTGCCCCTTGCCGCCTATGGCAGCTTTGTTCTGCGCCTCGAACAGCCGGATCTGGGCCAATACGCTCCTGGTTTCTTCCTCTTCATAGCCCTGGTGGCGCCCCTTACGATCCTGTTCTTCTGGATCTCCGGCAGCTACGCTCGTTACTGGCGCTACGCCTCAATTCAGGAGTTCATCATCCTCTATACTGCTCTCGCCATCGCAACGCTCCTGGTGGGCGTCATCCTATGGTTTCAGCGCGCCACGAGCGGGTTCGCACTGGTGCCCTTCTCCGTACCGTTCTTATTCGTGGTGCTTGCTGCTGGCGGGATCACCTTGCCGCGCCTCTCGATCGGGCTGATCCACAATGTTCAGAACCGTCGCGTTTCTGCCCCTGGAACCCCGCAGCGCGTGCTAATCATGGGCGCGGGCGAAGCTGGCGCGCACCTCGCGCGTCAGCTTCGCGATCATCCCGAGTTAGGCATGCAGGTGGTCGGGTTCCTGGACGATGACCCTCTCAAGCACCGCATGCACATTCACGGCGTACCCGTCCTCGGCTCGCATCAGGCCATTCCTGAGGTGGCCCGGACGATGTGCGCCAGCGCCGTGATCATCGCCATCTCCGGTCTCCCGGGGCGGAAGGTGCGTGCCATTGTTTCGCTCTGCGAGAGCGTCGGCCTACGGACCAAGATCATCCCCGGGCTGCACGATCTGCTCGACTCGCGGGTCAGCTTCACCCAGATCCGCGACGTGCAAATTGAGGACTTGCTGCGTCGCGAACCTATTGCAACCGATACCTCAGCCGTGCGCCAGTTGCTCCACGGACGCCGGGTTCTGGTGACCGGCGGTGGCGGCTCGATCGGCAGCGAACTCTGCCGTCAAATTCTCGCCTGCAACCCGACCGAACTGGTGGTTCTCGGCCACGGTGAGAACAGCGTCTTCGAGATTTACCACGAGTTGCTGCGCCGGGTCGCCATGCTGCCAGGTGATGGCCCCCGGCCCCGCATTCACCCGGTTATCGCCGATATTCGCGAGCCAGATCGCCTCGATGAGGTCTTCGCTACCCATCGTCCCGAGGTCGTCTTTCACGCGGCTGCCCACAAGCACGTTCCCTTGATGGAGTGCAATGTCCGTGAGGCGTTCAGCAACAATGTCTTCGGCACCCGCAATGTTCTGGACGCCGCCGAACGCTACGAGGTCGATCGCCTGGTGATGATTTCCACCGATAAGGCTGTCAATCCCACCAGTATTATGGGCGTCAGCAAGCGGGTGGCGGAACTGCTCGTCCATCAGACGGCGAAACGCTGCCGGCGCCCCTACGTTGCCGTTCGTTTTGGCAATGTCCTCGGCAGTCGCGGCTCGGTGCTGCACACGTTCAAGAAGCAGATCGCGGCAGGCGGCCCCGTTACCGTCACCCACCCGGAGATGCGGCGCTTCTTTATGACCATCCCCGAAGCGGTGCAACTGGTGCTCCAGGCTGCGGTGCTCGGCCGTGGCGGGGAGGTCTTTACGCTGGATATGGGCGAGCCGATCAAGATTGCCGACCTGGCCCGCGATATGATCGAACTGTCCGGTCTCCAGGTGGGAGAGGACATTGAGATCGTGTTCTCTGGCCTGCGCCCCGGTGAGAAGCTCTACGAGGAACTGTTTGTACCTGGTGAAGAGTACCGGCGCACCACCCACACCAAGATTTTCATCGCCGCCAATGCCAGCAGCCTGGTGCCGGCGAACCTCGACGAGCGCGTAGGCGCCCTGGAGCGGGCCACGTTGCGCGGCGACCACAAAGCGATGCTGGCCCTGGTGCAGGAACTGGTGCCCAATCACTGCCTGGAGCAGGCCATTGCTCCTGCGCAGCCGGTCGTCGCCGCGCCACCGCTTATGGCGCGCGCCGTTGGCGACTGAGGCCTGGTTTCGCTGCGTGGCCTTCTGGATGGCCGTTCGGGGGAGGTGCGGATGGCGCCCCCTTCTCAATCCGTGCTGGTTCCCATAGAAGGGTCTGGGAGGGCAAGCCTTCCCGGACCCTTCTGTATTCCCGCCGGTGAGTTGGAAGAGTGTGAGGCAACCGGGGTTTCTCGCGCACCTGGTTGTGTCATTTGACGGGTGCCCGTGGCGCCCGTATAATCAAGGCCGTTTGGTCCGAAGCACAGCAACGGCTGGCCCAGGCAGCGCCGCCTGTCTACCTTTTCCCCCCTCATGTCCGAACAGATTTCCGAGCAGAGTACGCCCCGTGTGCGTCGCGCGCCAGTCATCGCCGTGTGCGGCAGCGGTGTAGAAAACGCGCGCCTGAATGCCATGGCCGAGGTCGTGGGCGAGTTGATCGCCCGGCGCGGTGCAGTCCTGGTGTGCGGCGGGCTTGGCGGGGTAATGGCGGCAGCCTGCCGTGGCGCGGCGCAGGCTGGCGGCCTGACCGTGGGTGTGCTGCCCCAGGCTGAACGGGAGGCGGCCAATCCCTACGTCGCCGTCGCCATCGCCACGGGTATGGGCCAGGCGCGCAATGTGGTGCTGGTGCAGAGCGCCGATGCAGTCATTGCGATTGGCGGCGAATACGGCACCCTGAGCGAAATCGCTCTGGCGCGCAAAATCGGCCGGCCCGTGGTGGGCCTGATGACCTGGGATCTAGGTGCGCCACATCTGATCGCGGTCGCCAGCCCGGAGGAAGCTGTTGAACACGCGCTGCGCCTGGCAACAGCGGTTCGTGAGGCCGGGCGGCAACCCGGGAACCCGGCAGTCACTGCCGAGTCGTGAAGTTTCGTCATCGAACGGTAACAGGTGGATCAGCGACGTATCAGGAGTATGTCAGCGCCCGCCACTACAATCGAAGGTAAAGCTGATCCGACTTTCCCTATGCCCCGGCCTGAGGGAGAGGGTCCGGGAGGGCATAGCCCTCCCAGGAGTGCCAAGATTTAGCCGAGGAGAACTATGAACATGGCCAGACGGATTATTGTCGTCATGGTGCTGGTCGCAACCCTGGCCACCCTGGTTGCCTGGCCGAAACCGGGTGCCGCCCAGGGCCGGGTCGCCGACACGTTTCCTCCCTACCAGGCGCGCTTTTTCCCGGAGACCGGGCAAACTGCGGTCAACTGGTTCCTGGAGGCCTGGAAGAATACTCCCAACGCCCTCTTCGTTCTGGGTTACCCAATTTCACAGCCGTTTATCGAAGAAAGCTTCACCACCCCTGGCCAGTTCTACCGTGTGCAGTACTTTGAACGGGCCGTGCTTGAAGAGCATCCTGAGAACTTCGGCCAGCAGGGCAATCGCTACTACATCCTCGGGCGACTGATGGGCACGCAACTGGCCAGAGGCCGCGAGAACGAGGAACCCTTCCGCCCCGTGGCCAACCCCGGCGATGGAACCTGGTTCTCCGAGACCGGGCATACCCTCCGCAACGGCCCGGCGCCGTTCCGCGATTTCTGGCTCAACAACGGTGCACTGGCAACCTTCGGCTACCCCTTGAGCGAGCAGTTCCAGGAGGTGAACTCGCAAGACGGGCAGGTGTACTGGGTGCAGTATTTCGAGCGCCAGCGCATGGAATGGCACCCTGAGCAACCCGATCCGCGCTACCGTATCCTGCTGGGCCTGCTGGGGAACGAGTACCGCGACCGCTTCCACAGCAACAACCCTGCCTTCCGCTCGCGCAGCGCCGCCGAGGCGCTGCCGCGCCCCTTCGTCTATGGCTTCAACGCCCATCTCTACGGCCAGGGCACGCCGTGGCAGGACCGCAACCGCGTGCTGACGCTCTCGAAGAATGCCGGGGTGAACTGGATCCGCCAGCAGATCCGCTGGCGCGACCTGCACGACGCCTCGGGGGCGATCTACTGGGCGGAACTTGATGATATTGTCAACGACGCGAGCCGGCAGGGGGTCAATCTGCTCATCAGCGTGGTCTCGGCGCCTGATTGGGCCGGCGGGCCAGGCATGCCCCGCCGCGAGAATTTCCGCGATTTCGGGTCGTTCATGGGCCAGATGGCCGCGCGTTACCGCGGTCGTGTCCAGGCCTACCAGATCTGGAACGAGCAGAACCGCGCCTGCGAGAACGGCGGCGATTGCGCCCGCGACGGCGGCGTGGGCGGGCGCGTGGCCAGCGCCGACTACTATGTCGATCTGCTGGAAGTGGCCCATCGGGCCATTAAGGCTGCCGATCCCTATGCGATCGTTGTGAGCGGCGCGCCGACCAGCACGGATACGAACCGCCAGGATATCGCGATCAGTGACCTGGAGTATGTGCGCCAGATGGCGGTCAATCCGAAGTTCCGCAGCAGTGTGGATGCGATAGGGCTGCATCCGGGCGGTCACTACAATCCGCCCGACAGCCGCTGGCCGGAACGACCCGGCCCCGGGCCGAACTGGCGCAACAGCAATGAGTTCTACTTCCGCCGGATCGAAGACACGCGCAACATCCTGGTTGCCAACGGCATGGCCGACCGGCAGATCTGGATCACCGAGTTCGGCTGGGCCACCCGGAACAACACGCCTGGCTATGAGTACGGCAACAGCATCTCCCTGGAGACGCAGGCCGCCTGGCTCACGCGGGCGCTGGAGATCGGGCGCTACGAGTGGGCGCCATGGGTAGGCGCCATGTTCATCTGGAACCTCAATTTCGCCATCCCCTGGCGCTACTACGGCAACGAGTTGCACGAACAGGCGGCCTTCGGCGTCCTGAACAGCGACTGGAGCCCGCGACCGGCCTTCAATGCTATTCAGGCCTTCCCGAAGCGGTAGCACCTCGTCGGGCGCGAGGACCTCTGGCAGCGTGCCGCGAAAGGAGGCGGGACTTCCGCCTCCTTTCCGTGCTTTTTATCAGGAGAGTAAACTATGATCCGTAACCTCCGGCGTCACACGCTTACCTTCGTCCTGCTGACGCTGACGCTGGCGCTGGTCGGGTGTAGCGGCGCGGCCCAGCCCGGTCCCACCCAGCAAGTCAGCGCAACCACTGCACCCGCACCTACGGGCGACACTCAACCGACTAACCCTCCACCTACCAGTGACGTTCTGGCGCCCACACCCTCCGTGGTCGCCCCGGTCAATCCAGATTATCTTGAGTTCGGGGTGGTGGCCCATCTTTACTACACCGATCGGTCGCGAGTGATGCAACTCGTGCAGAATGCCGGGTTCGACTGGGTGCGCCAGCAGATCTACTGGCGCGATATCGAAGATCCGCAAAATGGCATCTGGGCGTGGGACGAGATTGACCAGATTGTCGCTGCGGCCAATGCCTACAACCGCAAGTTGCTGGTGAACGTGGTGCGTTCACCGACGTACTACAGCGCCACCAACGGTCTGCCCGACGATCCCGACAGCTTCGCCAACTTCATGGCCGTGCTCGCCGAGCGCTACAAGGGCCGCATTCAAGCCTACGAGATCTGGAACGAGCCGAACCTGGCCCACGAGACTGGCGGCACTATTCGGCCCGAGGACGTGGGGCGCTACGTGGAGATGCTGAAACGCGCCTACGAGCGTATCAAGGCGATTGACCCCCAGGCCCTGGTGCTGGCGGCGGCTTCATCTTCCACCGGGGTGACCAACGAGAGCATTGCCCTCTCCGATGAAGACTTCTATCGCGCCATGTACACCTACAATGGCGGTGAGGCGCGCAACTACTTCGATATCCAGGCCGTGCATCCCGGCGGCTCGGCCAACCCCCCCGACACCCTGTGGCCCGATAATCCGAGTACCGCCCAGGGGTGGACCGATCATCCCACGTTCTACTTCCGGCATGTGGAGAATGTGCGGCGCTGGATGGAAGAGTACGGCATGGCCGATAAAGAGATCTGGATCACTGAATACGGCTGGGCCACGGCGAACAATACGCCCGGTTACGAGTTCGGCAACCAGGTGAGCTTTGAGCAACAGGCCGAATACATCACCGGGGCCATCCGCCGCGCCTATGAGTTGTACCCCTGGGTCGGCAATATGTTTCTCTGGAACATGAACTTCGCGGTCACCAAGGCCGAGAACGGGCTCGACACCATGCACGAGCAGGCGTCCTTCGGGATCCTGAACCCCGACTGGAGCCCGCGCCCGTCGTACCTGGCGGTACAGGCATTGATTGCGGAGTTGAAGCAGAAACAGGGCCGTTAGGCCCGGCAATGAGGTAATGGCGTAGCGCCGGCCCGGCGGTCCGGCGTGAGAATCTGGCGCGGCGCTAATCCGCGCGCAGGTGCAACCCCAGACGGGTAAGCAGGGCGGTGGCGAGGGGCAGCGCGGCGGCGGGGATGAGCCAGCCATCACGAGTATGGGTGGCAAAGCGCCCGAACAGGCGCCGGTGTTCCGGCGGCAAGGGCACATCGGGTAGCAGCCATCCTGCCCCGGTGCGGTTGGCGATAAGCGACGCGCCGCCCTCGCGCTCGATAAGAGCGTATCCCAGGCGCAGGGCGGTGGTCTCGTCGAGAGGTGTGAGCATGCCGTGGCCGGCGCGGTAGTAATCGGCGGGGCCACGACCCTTGCGGCGACGGATGATCCACCCCTCGCGCAAACCCACACGGTCAGGGGCAGGGTTGGGGGCGGGATGCCATCCGGGCGGATCGGCGGCGAAATAGCTTATCCGTTCGCCGGGCGCGAGCTGGCGTGTGAAGGGTTCGCCCGGTGGTGGGGCGACAGGCAACTGCGGCAGCGCAGCGATCTGGTCGGTCAGGGTCAGCACGCCGAAGCCGCGATCGCGCAGGCGCGCGATAAGCCCCTCGCGGCGCCAGGTGGTCAGGCGGAAGCGGTCGCCTTCACGCAGCCCCTCGCCGCGCAACACCGACCCGGCGGCGGGGTTGTGCACGACGAAGAGATCGGGGCGCACTTCTTCGAGATCGGCGGGGGCGCCAGGACGCCGTTTTGACATAGGGGGTTACTGCTGGAGGTGCTGCAGGGTCGGGGCGGTGTAAGCGTGGCAGATGGCCACGGCGAGGGCGTCGGCGGCATCATCGGGCCGTGGAACGGCCTCAAGGCCAAGGGTCAGGCGGACCATCTCCTGCATCTGTTTCTTGTCGGCGCCGCCGTAGCCCGCCACGGCCTGTTTGACCGCCAGGGGTTTGTACTCGTGGATGCTGAGGCCGGCCTGCGCCAGGGCCAGCAGGGCTACACCGCGGGCCTGCCCCACGGACAGGGCCGTATTCACATTTTTGCCAAAGAACAGTTCCTCGATCGCCGCGGAGTCAGGCCCATAGCGGGCAATCAGGTCGCGCAGGCCGTCGTAGAGGAGCCGTAGCCGTTGCGGTTGCGGCATACCGGCGGGGGTAGTCAACGCACCACTACCAATCAGGGCAAGGCGGCCATCGCCGGCCTCCACAATGCCCCAACCCATGATCGCGGTGCCGGGATCAATGCCCAGCGTACGCATAGTTGCCCTCGCATCGGTCGCCTGTACGGCCCGGCCGCGCGCAACCGGGTAGGACGAGGTTCACATCTGGAACAGGGACTACTCGAACCTGGCGGCCATAGCGTCGGTGATCAGCAGGTTGGAGTAGACCTTTTGCACGTCATCAAGGTCCTCCAGTTTCTCCATGAGACGCATGGCAGCGAGGGCGTCCTTCTCATCAGGCTCAATCTGGGCTTTGGGGCGCATCGTCTTCTCGGCGCCGATAACGGGAATGCCCTGGTCGAGCAGGGCCTGGCGCACAGCGTTGAGCCGGGTCCACTCGCAGTAGATCTCGAGCACGTTGCCCTCGAGCTCGACATCATCGGCGCCGGCGTCAATGGCCGCCAGTTGCACCTCATCGGGGTCCATCCGCGTGCCGGCGAGATCCACAGTGATCAGGCCCTTAAGTTCAAACATCCAACTCACCGACCCCGGTTCGCCGGGACTGCCGCCGGCCTTGTTGAGGGTAGCGCGGATATCGGAGTTAGTGCGGTTACGGTTATCGGTGGCGGTCTCAATGAGCAGGGCGATGCCGCCAGGCGCGTAGCCTTCATAGTACACCTCTTCGAGAGCGGCCTCATTGCCCTTGCCCAGACCGCGATCGATCGCTCGCTGGATGCTGTCACCCGGCATATTGTTCGACTTCGCCTTATCCACCGCCAGGCGGAGCCGGAAGTTCATATCGGGATCGCCGCTGCCGCCCTCCTTGACCGCGAGGGTGATATCACGGGCGAGCCTGGTGAACAACTGCCCGCGGCGCTGGTCGGCAACACCCTTGGAACGCCTGATAGTGTGCCATTTGGAATGGCCGGACATACTTCCTCCTGCGTTCGATTCTATCTCCGGATATTATAGCATAGACGCCCGTGGGGCTACGGCGCACAGCACGAGGGTCAACACGGGAAATCGCCTTTCCCCGCGCCTCTGCCCGCCTGGTCAGGCTGCGGCGGCCTCAACCCTGCCCGGAGAGGGATGGGGACCTGGAGTTTGCCATCCCCCTGTCCCTGGGAGGGACCGGGAGGGCTGCTTCCTCCCAGGAAAAAAAACCTCTTTCATCCCCGTGGAGCATGAGTCAATGCCGTATGCAAACAGCGGGCCAGGAGGCGTTTACTATAATACCCTCTAGAACAGGGACGCGCCGGCAGGTATACTCGCCGGTGTTGGAAACCTTGCGCCTGTGAAAGGACGCCCGTCGATGCCCATCGCGAACTCGCAGCCCGGCGTCTCAGAGCGGATACGCAGGTTGCCCAACTCGATCACCGTAGTTACCACTTCGGCTGGTGACGTGCTGGTCAATTGCCCGCCTGAGACGCTCAAGTACCTCCTCGCGAACCAGATCAACCCCCCAGGAACGATCCTGATCCCTCCCGATATTCCGCCTGGAAGCGAGTTAGGCTCCGGCGGTTTTGTGCGGCGGGGCATCAACTATGCCAGTGTTGAGTTTTTAATCTACTCCAACTACTTTGTCAACGGGCGCAAGGTACGTTTGATCACGGTGACCGAGACGCAGGCGCGCCGCTTGCGAAGCTTGCTGGAGGAGACAATCAACGGCCCGAGCGATCCAGCGACGTATGGCGCCCAGGACTGGCTGAAGGCCGAGTGTGCAGCGGTAGCCTATTATCCACCGTTGGGGCGCGCCCCCAAACTCGACGATATGGCCGAGATTGTGAGCCTGGAGGCCGGTGGCGGGACGCTGGGCACGACGAGCATCAGCCTGGAGGGCGAGGTGTTTGTCTTTCGTGAAGGGACGGTAGAGCTTGCGCGCGTGACCACGCGCATCAATGAGGTGGCTCTGCCGCTGACCCTGGCTCCGCCCCGACCTGTGCAACGCCAGGAGGTGACGCTGCAGTTCATCGGCAGCAGCGATGGTTTCGATCCTGATGGCATTACAACCTGTTTCCTGGCCTACCTCGGTTCTACTGTAGAGACGCAGGCTACACTCTTCGACGCGGCCGCCTACGTCTATGTGCGTTTGAGCCATCTGGGCCTTTCCACGAGCCATATTGCGGAGGTGGTGCTGTCACACCTGCACGAGGATCATCTGGCCGGACTGCCCGAGCTGATCCTGATGGGCAGCCACCGGGTGCGGCTGCTGACGTCGGATCGGATCTATCAGGGCCTGCTGCGGGTACTGAGCGCCATGCTTGACCTGTCGATCCCCGATGTGGCGGCACTCTTCGATTATGTGCCGTTGAACCCGGGCGTGCCACTGGAACTAGAGGACCGGCGCTTTGAAGCGATCTACGCCGTCCACTCAGTGCCGACCCTGGCCGTGCGGGTGAATGGCGTGTGTTATTCGGGCGATATGCGCTACGACGAGGAGTGGTTCGACGAACTGGTCGCCCGTGGGGTGCTATCCGAACAACGGCGTCAGGAATTGGTGCGCTTCGCCGAAGGCGCGAGCATCCTGGTGCAGGATGTGGGGGGCGGCACGACCCACAGTACGCTCTCGCCACGTCTGCTGCAGGCGTTATCGGCCAAGAGCCAGCGGTTGGTGCTGGCGCATACCCGTACCCACGCCTTGCCCGAGACCAGTTCTGAGATGGCCGAACGTATCGAGTTTGCCGCCAGCGGTTCGGTGGTGGGTCTGGGCGCACCTCTACCCGACGATGGGCACATCGAACTGGTCGAGACGATCGCGGCCTGTCCGCTCTTCGCGCGCCTTTCGACCCACGAGCGGCTCAGCCTGGCCCGGCAGCTTGAGGTCGTGAACGTTCCTGATGGAGGGACGATCTTTTGCAAGGGCGACCCGGCGGACGGTTGCGCTTACATTGTCCATTCGGGTGTCGTGAGCATCAGCATCGGTGAAGCGCCAGTGCGGGTGCTGGGGCGTGGCAGCAGTATTGGCGAGCGGGGCGCGCTTCTGGGTGGCTCGCGTACCAGCACCGTGGTGGCCCAGGGGCAGGTAAGCCTGCTGAGACTGCGGGCCGAGGTTTTCTGGCCAGCGGCGGAGCGTCTGGGGCTGGCCACGGCCTGCGCCCGCGCCGACTGGCTTGCCGAGACGCCGGTGCTGGGCGAATTGCCATGGGCCAGTCTCCTTGACCTGGCGCTTGATTTTGAGCCCCGCTCGCTGAGCGCCGGGGAGCGTTTGTTTACCAGCGGCGAGCCGGGCTACGAAGGCTATTTGCTCGTCGAGGGCGCCATCCAGTTTTCGGCTGCCGATGGCCTGGTGGTTGACGAACTCTATCAGCCTGGAAGGCTCTTTGGCTACCAGGCCGCACTTTACGGCGCATGCCACAGCCTGACCGCCCGCGCGGCAGCACCCACCATCGTCTGGGCGCTGCCGGCGCCGGCCCTCGAGCGTTTGAACCTCCTGTACCCCCAGTTGCTTATGCACCTGCGCGCGCTCGGTGGTCCGTCCGACCCGCCAGGCGCTAGTAACGCGAGCGGTTCGCTCCAGTAGGCGCTCCTTTGCGCCCGCGGCGGCAGACGTATCGTGGCTTCACCATGGCGCGCGCCCGCCGCGGGCGAAAGGGGGAGAGCAGGGAGCCTCCACCGTCCCGCGCCCCTCCAGGACGGTAACGTAGATGAGCACTCTGTCTCAGCGCGCGGCTTTGAAGACGTACACGTGCACCGCCATCGGGTCCAGCGATCCCTGCAAGCGGCCAGCATTGAAGGTCATCCCTTCGGGACGCCGGTCAAAGACGGGCTTCGCCGGACCTGACACCGGCACGGCCAGGTTGACCGTCACTGCAGACGCCCGATCGGTAGCATTGACGACCATCACATACACCTCGTCGCCATAGCGCCACTGGGCCGCCAGCAGATCAGGCTTACTGGTTGGCAACGGTGTGTAGACGCCATCGAGCAACACAGGCGCCAGCCGCCGCACTTCGGGCGCCAGATCGCGCAGCGCCTGCAACACTGCGGGATGCTCCTCCAGCCGCCAGTAGCCGTCATTGTAGGTGTAGTAAATGATGCCGCGCACGTTGTTGACGAGAGCCTGGTAGGTCATGTTGCGGATCTCGACCGCCGTCGGCTCGCGCTGCTCCGGCCAGGCAAAGGCCTGGAGATTGGCGATAACCGGGCGGTTGAAGGGTCGGGCGGCGGCAATTGCGGTTGCAAGGGCGTAGTTCACATGCCCGATACGGGCATATTCCCAGTAGGTTTTGCCGATCGGGTATGACTGCATCGCGACCGTATCGGCGCTCTGCATGAACAGATTGATACGCTGCGGAACGAAACCGCTAATGTAAGTCGGATGCTGACGGTCAACGGTTTTGACCAGCCGGTTGATCCGGGTCACCAGCTCCGGGGTGTAGTACTCGCCATCGTCCACATCATCGGCGATAGCGTAGGCCAGCAGCGCGGGGCCGTCCTTGACGTGCCGAATGGCGCGCACAATTCCGGCGTCGTCAAGTTCATAGGGGTAGATCTCGGCGATCAGGCGCATCCCCAGGGCCGCCGCATCGGCCTGGAGTTCGGGGTAGTTCATGCGGATGGGGGCATGCAGGGTATTGAAGCCGCTGGCGGCAATCGAGCGCAGTGTTTCTGGACGAAACTCTTCAGTATTGTACTGCGGGTACAAGGCGAAGCCATAGGGAAAAAACGGTTGCCCATCCACCAGCAGGGCGCCATCGGCGCGAACCCGCACCCCTTGCTCACTCAACACGTCCGATCCGGCCAGAACGGTCGCCAGCGGGGCGGTTGGTGTCACTACCGGTCGCTCGGTTGGGCGTGCAGGTGTTGTGGTAGCCGTAGGGACAGGGGTTGGCGTTGGTGCAATGCCAGCAACCGTCGGGCTGGAAGCAGCCGTTCCACAGGCCAGCAACATGAGGCAGCCGAGCAACAGCACGGCGCTTCGGCGCACCAGCCATGCGAATATGGAGCAAGTATGTTGCATCGTACCACAAGTTCTTGACTGGGAAGGTCTGGGAGAGCAAAGCCCTCCCGGAAACCTTTCAACTCGCGAGACAACGCCGCAGTTGCGCGCAGACGTAATCAACCTGATCCTCGCCCATCACACCGGAGAACGGCAAGGCGAGCGACACATCACCAAGGCGCTCCGTCACCGGCAAATCGCCGCGCCGGTAACCAAAGCGGCTCTGATAGAACGGCTGCAAGTGGATGGGCGTGAAGTAGGGCCGGCTGGGCACGCCAACTTCCGCCAACTGGCGCATAACCTGGTCGCGTTTGGCGGGCGCCTTGATACGCACCACATAGACGAACCAGCTCATAGCAGTCGTGTTCGGGGCAATAAACGGGCGCTCGAGCAGTTCCAGGCCGGCCAGGCGCTCATTGTACCAGCGGGCCACCTGGGCGCGCTTCGCCAGCAATTCGTTGAGGCGCTGCACCTGCACCAGCCCGAGCGCGGCGCTCAGTTCATCCATACGGTAGTTGTAGCCCAGACGGGTGTGGTTAAGCCAGGCGTCAAAAACATCGCGGCCCTGATTGCGCAGGCTGCGAAAGAGGTCGTCCCACTCGGCGCGGTTGGTGACGATCATACCGCCTTCGCCGGTCGTCATTTGCTTGTTCGGATAAAAGGCGAAGACAGCCGCATCGCCGATGGCCCCTGCGGCGCGTCCCTTGTAGGTCGAACCAATCGCCTCACAGGCGTCTTCGATCACCGCCAGGCCGTGATCGCGGGCCACCGCCAGGATAGGGTCCATATCCGCCGGCTGCCCAAACGCATGGACCGGCAGGAGCGCCTTCAGCCGCCCCTGCGGTTGCGCATGGTCGCGCAGCGCCGGGGGCAGCCAGCGCCTGGCGGCTGCCCCTCCTCGCGCCAGGTCCGCGGCGGCTTCAGCAACCAGGTTCGGATCGATATTGCCGGTTGCCGGATCAACGTCCACAAACACCGGCACTCCACGCTCGTACAGAATGCAGTTTGCCGAAGCAATGAACGAAAACGAGGGCGTAAGCACCAGGTCCCCGTCACCGATGCCCGCGGCGATCACACAGAGGTGCAGACCGCTGGTTCCCGAGTTTACGCCTACCCCGTGCGCGACACCCACGTAAGTAGCCAGGGCCTGCTCAAACGCCTTGATCTGCGGTCCAATGCTGAGGATCGGTGTATGTAACACCCGGGTTACGGCGGCAATTTCGGCATCGGTCAGATCAGGTGAGGACATCGGTATGGACACGGTTGTGGTCATTATGCACTCCGTGATTGCTTATGTGAACATAGCCGGTTGAGAGGTTATGGGGAACCCCGGGTTTCCCCTGCCCCTGCAAGCGGGTCAGACCGAATCGGCCCCGCTGGCGGTTGGATACGGCGTGGGGAAACCAGGTTTCCCCACACCCCTGCCTGGCAAGACAACCCTGTAGCGCAACCTGGTACTTCATGCCGCCTGCAATGCGTCAACCAGTTCCGGGAGACTCGCCGGGTTATCACCAAAGTTCATGCGCCCCACGCCTCGGTCAATTGCCCGCATCAGGCCGGTGAGCACCTTCCCTGGCCCCACTTCCACCACAGTGGTGATCCCCGTTTCGACCAGGCGGCGCATCGAGTCGACCCAGCGCACCTCGCGGGTAAGTTGCTCGCTCAACTCCTGACGTACCGCCTCAGCCGAGGTAAGCCAGTCCGCGGATACATTGCCGAGCACCGGGATTGTCGGCGCCGCGATCGGCGTGCCCGCCAGCACCTCAAGAAAGCTCCCCAGGGCAGGCTGCATGAGTGGCGTATGGGGGGCCACGCTCACCTTCAACGGGGTTGGCGGAAGGGCGCCCGGTTGCTCCTGCACCAGCGCGGCGAACACTTCCAGGGCCCGACGGTCGCCGGCGACCACTATCTGGCCAGGGCAGTTATCGTTGGCAATAGTGATCACTGCGTCGGCGACCTGCGCTGCCCTGGCGCAGAGCTGGCTCACTGTGGCGCGTGACTGGCCCAGCACAGCCATCATGCCGCCAGGGACCAGTTCGCCGGCCGCTTTCATGGCCAGGCCGCGGGCCCGCACCAGCCGCAGCGCGTCGGCAAAATGGAGCGACCCGGCCGCCACCAGGGCGCTGTACAGTCCCAGGCTGTGACCGGCTACCGCCGCCGGGGGTAGTGCCACGGCCTCTCGCAAGGTTTTCCAGGCGGCAATGCTTGCCACGAAGATGGCTGGCTGGGCATTGGCGGTATCATTCAACTCCAGTTCAGGCCCATTGAAGCACAGCGTTGATAATGCAACCTCGAGTACCGCATCGGCCTCGGCAAAGACCTCCGCTGCCACAGGCGACGTTGCGACCAGCGCCCTGCCCATCCCTACGAACTGTGAGCCCTGACCAGGAAAAAGGACCGCATATGCTGTCATCGTCTCTTTTCGCTCCTTTCGGGTGCCGCTTAACACTACGTTGTCATTGCTGCTCACCGCGAAGGTTCAGAAAAGCTAAGCCCCTGCGAAAGAAAAGGAAAAGGGTTTCTTTCCAGGGCCTGCGGCCCCCAAATCCCCGCTTACGGCGGCGCTACCGCGAACTGACAACGTAGATTCACAGCTCCACAGGTTGTCGCGCAAAAACTGGCCTCGCGGGAATACCGACCACCGTGGTGTCCGCTGGAACCGAGCGAGTAACAACTGCATTGGCGCCGATTGTTACGTTGTCGCCGATCGTGATGGCGCCGAGAATCGCCGCCCCGGCGCCGATAGCCACGTTGTCCCCGATGCGTGGGGCGCCAACGTTCGAGATCCCAATGACTGAAACCCCGATGGTCACGCCGTGCAGCAGGGTGACATTACTGCCAATAATCGCCTGGTAGTGAATAACCGTCGGACCGAGGTGCAGGACCTGTAGCCCCGGTCCTATCGTGGTCTGCGGCAGCAGTTCCAGCCCCGAGTACATGCGCACCAGCGGGTAACATGCCAGGTAGCAGAGAAACGCCAGAAGGACGAGCGGGTTGCGCCGGTTCAACCACAACCAGTGCCCGATACGGTAGTACAGAATGCCCACCAGCGCAGGGTGTAGATAGATCGATCGCAGGAGGACGACCAGCAGAGGGGCATCACGGGAATACCGACGCACATCTTGCCGCATCGCGTCAATCGTCCATGCCAGGGTCTTGCGGGATGGGGAAGGTAGTGTGTTCACAACTTGCTCTCCGCGATGCGCTGTGTGCGACTACGACAACGAGGCTTCCGCTCGGTGGGGGTTGCGGAGGTCCGCGCCCCCCGCAAGATTACCCTTTCCGGTGCGGCGCGGTAACGCCTCGCCGCACCGAAAAGGGGCTTTTGAAGCGGCTTCGCCCCTCCGAGCCTCTCCTACGGGAGAAGCCTCGTTCCAGAGGGAAGAGGCGGGGAGCGTTTTGCCCTCGCTAACCCTCCCGTTCAGTGGATTGCAGAGATGCTATCGCCGTCAGGCGGCCTGCTGTTGCTCGTCGGCCAGGAGGCGCACAATGTAATCGGCCAGACTGCCAACGCTGCGGAAGGGGCTGCGCTGCTGCGACATGGCCCGGCTATCGGCGATGGTGATGGCGGTGTCCATCCGATCGTTGATCTCCTGCTCCAGGTCGAGCACCAGGCTCACCAGGCGTAGCGAGTCCAGCAGGCCCTCGGGGCCGTAGAGCCGGGTGCCTTCCTCAATCGGCAGGCCGGCTTTCGCCGGATCGCTGGCCAGCAGGTCGTGCAGGGTCGTCACGATCAGGTCCATCACGTCACTGCGATTCATGGGTCGTTCCTCCTGTGGCCGCCGGTTGGCGGCGCATCTTTTTATAGCGCTGGCTGTACTGTTCGTTCTCGACGATGAGAATCTTGGCCGGGATCTTGAATGCGGCCATTCGGTCACGGCAAAAGTCGCGCACCCGCTTGCGGAACTGCGCCACTTCCTCCGGCTCAAACAGGTTGAAGCGCGCGACGACGATCTGCCCGGTTATGGGGTTGGGTTCACCGGTCACGGCCACGTCGCGCACGTTGGGCATCTGGAGCAGAACGCTCTCAACCTCGGCCGGATAGACCTTCTGGCCGCCGACATTGATGATCTCCGAGGTGCGACCGAGGATGCGAATATATTCGCCATCCACCTCGACGGCATCGCCGGTGTTGAACCAGCCGTCGGCGTCGAAGGGTGAAGGCGCGTTCAGATATCCGAGCATTGCCGACCGCGCCTTGATCCACAGGGTGCCGTCCTGGATCTTCGTTTCAAAATCTTCGCCGCCGACCTTGACCCAGAGGGAGTCCGAGCTGCGCGACTTGGAGCGCATGATGCCGATCTCCGACAGGCCGTAGGTTTGCAGCAGTTCGGCGTGGGGCAGGATCTCGTGGATGCGCTGGAGGGTGTGCTCAGGCATCGGCTCGGTGCCATAGGTCACCCGCTTCAGCGAGGAGAGATCGTGCCGCTTGTAGGCCTCAGAGATCAGCAAGAGGTTGAGAAAGGTGGGCGAGGTGGGCAGCACCTCGACCCCGTGCCGTTCGATAGCCGCACAGACATGGTCGGGGTCGCGGTCCTCCACCGTGACCACGCAGCCGGTGTTGGAGAGCACGTAGAGCAGCGTGTTGATGCCCCCGATATGGTCGAGCAGGAGGAAGGTCAGGGTGACCATCGAGTGCCGGGGCGTCTTGAACTTCTCCAACAGACCGATGAAGTTGTGCAGCGCGGCTTTACTCTTGCCGGTCGAGCCAGAGGAGAAGAGCACCAGGCCCGGGTCGCCGCTGGCAATCAGCTTGCGCGTCAGGTCATTCCTCACTTCCGTGGGGCGGCGAATGAGGCTGCTCTGCTCATTGCCATCAATCGCAATCACCACCTGCACTTCGGCGATCTGCTTAAACTCCTCTTTGTGGACCTCGACGCTGGCGGTTAGCGGAACGAGGATCGTTCCCCGTTCAATCAGCGCCAGCATCAGGGCCACCACCTGGGGAGAATAGTCGCCCTCAATCGCCACAACCGTCCCCGGCAATACATCGGCAGCGTCGAGGCGGGCCTGCCACTCACGGATGCGTTCGGTCAGCCATGCATACGTGTAGGGTTGATCGCGCCAGATCATGAAGTTTCGGGAAGGTTCACTGGCAAAACGCTCAAACAACCACGTCAGGCAACCCATATCAGGCTCCTCCCAGATAGATAATCTGGCCGGTAATGTAGTCGCTCTCAGGCCGGATAAAAAACTCAACTACATTGAACACATCAGCCGGCTGGCCGAGCCGCTTGATGGCCAGCCGATTCACGATCTCCTCTATCTTGTGGCGTGGAACGTTGCGGATCAGGTCGGTTTCCACCGGCGTGGGACCGACGGCATTCACCGTGATGCCAAAGGGCGCCAGCTCGCGGCTCATAACGCGGGTCAGGGCCTCAACGGCACTCTTTGAAGCGACGTAAATCGACTCACCCTCCAGCGACAGCGGAACAGCGACGGTGGTCAGATTGACGATCCGCCCATACTGATGCTTGCGCATCAACCGGGCGCTCTCACGCGACACCAGGAAGGCGCCCCGCACGTTGATCTCCATCACCTGATTCACAGTGGCAGCGGGGATCAGCAGGGCGTGGTTCATCGAAGCGACGCCGGCATTGTTGATGGTTATGTCGAGTCTTCCGAAACGCTGGCGGATCTGGCTCATCAACCGCTGCACCTGCTGCTCATCGCTCACATCGGCGCAGAGGTGCCAGTAGCCCGCGCGCTCCCAATCGGCAGGCTCGCGGCTGCACCCCACCACCTGGTAGCCGCGGTCGAGCAACTGTTCGGCAAAGAACTTGCCCAGCCCCTTGCGGCTTCCGGTTACCAGCGCAACACGTTGCGGTTCCATCTGGTCGGTTGTCCCTTCTGCTTTTGCGGCTACGCCGCGCACCATCGGGTTGCACAAGAGGTTTCCTGGGAGGGACGGACCCTCCCGGCCCCTCCCGGCGCGGCAGCGCCGCCCGCCACCCGGGTGATCCTCTGGGAGGGACAGACCCCCTCCTGGCCCCTCTCGTGGTGGCCTCCTCGCGCGCCAGGGATGATCAAGGGTGTTTCTGGGAGGGCTGCGGCCTCTCAACTCCTCCTATCCCTGGCCAGGCAATCACCATGGCCAGCGCGTAGGTGCGCGAGTGGGCCAGGCTTACGGACCACTCGCGTAGCTCCAGTTCATCGGCGCGAACCCGGGCGGCGCCGTACAGGCAGACCCGCGCCGGCTCACGGAGATCGTCGGCGATAAGCTCCATCTCGCGGAGATCGACCCCGGTGGCGGCCAGGTAGTTCAACCCGGTTCCCAGCACCTTGGCGACCGCTTCTTTCGCGGCGAAGATGCAGGCCAGCCATGTCACATTCCGACCACAGCGCTCCTGCTCGCGCAGAGTGTAGACGCGGTCGAGGAACCTTCCGCCGTGCCGGTCGAGCAACCGGGCGAAGGGGGCGATGTCGGTCAGGTCGATTCCCGTCGCGATAGGCATGGGTTACTCGTTTGTCGTACCCGGCTCGACTGGCGCCTCGACGACCGCGGCGCGTTCGTTCCAATCGAAGGCCGTGACACCCCATGACAGGCCGTTGCCAAAGGCGGCGAGCAGCACGCGCATCCCTGGCTGGAGCCTGCCCTGGCGCACCGCCTCGGCCAGCAGGATGGCAGTTGACGCGCCCGAGGTATTGCCGAGTTCTTCCATCCAGTAAAAACGTTTCTCCGGCGGCACCTTGAGCACCCGGTAGATCTGATCAACCATGGTTTTGTTAGCCTGGTGGAGCAACATCAGATCAACCTCATCAAGTGTACACTGGAAACGCTCCAATGCCAGCCTGATCATCTTCGGAATGTGCTGAACCGAGAAGAAGAAGACTGCCGGTCCGTCCATATGCAGGTGCTCCTGGGTGCGGACGATGCCGGTCTCGTCAGTCTGCTCGATGCGCGTCTCGGCAGTGCGAGGCATACGCGCCCCCGAGGCGGGCATAATGATACTGCGGTAACCGGCGCCGTCCGTCCCCAGCAGGAAGCCCAGGAAGCCCCCCGGACCATCGGCGGGTTCGAGCAGGGTCGCCGCAGCCCCATCGCCGAAGAGGGGAACCAGGGCGCGATCCTGGGGGTGAATGTAGGGCGTGAGAGCTTCGGCAACCAGCACCAGGGCCCTGCGCGCCAGCCGGGCCACCAGCATGCTGTGGGCTACACTCAGGCTGTAGGGATAGCTGGAGCAACCCATCCCGATATCGAAGGCGGCGCAGTTCTGGCTCAGGCCCAGGCGTTCGTGGAGCACGCACGCAGTTGCCGGCACCTGGTAATCGCCGGTCTGGGAGGCGAAGATCAGCAGATCGATGCTTGCCGGGTCAATCTGCCGATCATCGAGCAGACGTCGCGCAGCCCAGTAGGCCAGGTCGGCAGCCGTTTCGCCCGGCGCGACAACGCGCCGCTCGCGGATCCCCGACATTTTCCAGATCGACTCCATGTGCTGAGCGCCGAAACGCTCGATCAGTTCATCGTGGGTCAGACGCTGGCGCGGCACACAGTAGTGCACGGCTGTAATCGCTGAGTTCATTGGACTATTCCGTCCTCATTGCTGATGTGGTAGCGGAGAAACCGCTTTTTCTTACACCCTCCGGGGTAACCGGCAGCCCATGATTCGGTTGGGCTATAGGGAACAGCAGGTTTCCCTATCCTCCTGCCCGCCGGCGGGAACCCCATGGAACTCGTAATTCCCCACGCGCCAGACCAGGCCCGGGTTGCCAATCAAGCGCTGAGCGTGACGCCATGACGTTCGACCACGGCTTCGATGTCGCCGTACAGGCGCAACTTGCTCGCCTCTTCAGGCAAAATCTTGACGCCGGCCTGCATGTCCAGTTCAATCATCAGCGTCAGGACAGCCACCGAGGTGAACGTCTCGATCTGCGTCAATTCGGTATCGCTCTGCAACAACTCCGGATCAACTTCCAGCACATCGGCCACAATGCGTCGCAACTCTGCGCGGGTCATACATAACTCCTTTCAGTCATCTTGTAAGGCCGAAGGATGGGCTGCGCCAATGCTTCGGCCTCAGAGAGCATGGCCTTTAACGATGAAAAGCTACCCGTGCCGGAACACCAATGGCAGTCGCCCCATCGGGAACATTCAGCATGGCGAAGGAACTTGCGCCCAGGGTAGCGTAGCGCCCAAGGGTGCGACCCTGGGCGATCACCGCGTTGGCTCCGAGCAAGGCGCCTTCCCTGAGCACACTGAATCCGGAGACGCGCCCACCCGGCGAGACCTGAGCGAAGTCTTCCACAACACAGTCGTGCCCGATAGTGGTGTGATTGTTGATCAGCACGTGGTTGCCGATACGCGCCCTGGGCGAGAGGATCGCCCGCGCGCCGATGTAGGTTCCCTGGCCAATCTCGACCTCTTCGGCGATCATGACCGAAGGGTCAATGATTGTCACCGGAGTCCAGCCTAATTCGAGCACACGTGCGACGACCCGTGCTCTGGCCGTGTTGTCGCCAATCGAGCAGATGAAGCAGGGAGGCTCGCCAAGGGTCGGTGCTACGGCTTCGGGGGCGCCGAGCACTGTGTAGCCCATGATCGTCTGTCCCTGTTTGGCGGGGTCGTCGTCGCAGAAGCCTAGCAGGGTATAGGCTGCATGCGCCGCATTGGCGTTCTGAATGGCCCAGACGACATCTTTGCTAAAACCGCCGCTGCCAACCACGATAAGTGGACGCTGAGACACGAGCTTTCCTCCATACTGTCAACCCCGGCGGGTCACAGGCGCCGAACTCAGTAGTCTGTAACGTACGTTTCGTGGCATTTGCACCCCCCTCCCAGATCCCCTCCTTTGGGGGAGGAGTCTGACTCCCTCCCCCAAAGGGGGAGGGTTGGGGAGGGGGCGGGGGTGTAGCGAAAGACGTTATTTATAGACTACTCAGGCGCTTTCGCTGGCGACATCAGGCCCGGTCGCCCTGGATGATCTCGCGAACCATCACGAACGCCTCAGCCGCGGCCATGCTGACAGTGCCGCCACGCAGACGGGCCAGCGCCTCCAGTGATTGGAGCGAACGCGAGTGCGGTGGCGCCTTGAGCTGGGTGCGATAGCACTCCATGGCCTGCAATTTCTGCTCCAGATAATCCGAAATATCTACAAAGACCGTTGGCGTAAAGGTGCTGTTTCCGAAGGGAGAGGCCCAGTCGGTTTCCGAAAGGGTCTCATAGCACAACAGGCGCCGCACGAGGCAGCCATTAATTGGACGCGAAGCCACCAGGGCGGCCTGATACACAGCCTGGTGGTCACCATGGAGATCGCCCTGGTAGGGTGCATACACCACCTGCGCCCGCAGTTCGAAGATCAGCTTCCGAAGCGCGTCAGCCAGGACGTAGCCCGGTACCGTGTCCAGCCGCGGCGAGGGGAAGTCCAGGAAATGGATTCCGGCGCCGCCGAGAAGCTGGTGCGCGGAGCGCAGTTCGCTAAAAATCTCTTCAACATAGGCCGGTGGAAAAACTTCGGGATCGCCGCGGGTGACCACCGCTACGTGGACCCTGTCACCTGTATCGGCGTGACGAGCCATCACTCCGCCGCACCCCAGCACCTCATCATCGGCGTGCGTGGCGATCACCAGTACATTCATTTGGATGTCTCCTTGCACCGTTGGTTATTTGATAAAGTTCGGGCGATCCGCAGCAGGTGAGGCTTACCTCTGGTCTTGCTACCAGAGACGGCTTGAAGGGAGTGAAGCTCTCGCAGGAAACCTCGCAATGCCAGGTGTACACATCACCAACAATTCTGGCAGCGATAACCTGCGGGTTGATTGAACTACGCCCTCCTTACATTATGATGAATGCTAGAACACATCAGAGAGCAATAAACTAAAGCGCATCGTAGGCGGCTCAGCGGTAAGAGGCACGTAGCACAACCGCAGCCGGTAGTCTCCGTGCTGCCTCAGGGCAGCGAGATCGAAGCCCAGTGCCTGCGCATGCACTCCGCTCATGCGCACCCGGGTGGCCCCGGTATGGGCAAGCAGCGCGCCCAGATCGTGGGCGACGCTGTCGGGGTGCTCGGTCTGAGCGTCAAGGACGGTGAGAATTCCGTCATCCGTTAGCTTGTAGATCAGCGCGAGGCGGTCATTGACCAGTTCGTCCTGGTACGGGCAGTCGTAGCTACGCCACTGGCGGTAGGAGGCATCGAAGGGATGCCCGATGTCGTCCCCCAGGCGAAAACGTTCCAGGGGGGCTACTATGGCGGTGGAAGGCGCAGGCCGCTCCGGCTGCCAGTCGTACAGCCGGCTCTCGACCAGATCGCGCCAGCCGAAGCCGTGCTTGATCAACAGATACGAGTTTGCATTCGGGAACGCCAGGAGGAATGGAACGCCCCGCTCGCGAGCCGCGGCGGTTGCTGCGCTGAACAGGGCGTAAAACGTAGCAAAGCCCTCCCGATGTCGCGGATCGACCATCAGACTGATCGACAGGCTGTAGTCGTATTCCTGTCCATGGGCATCTACCAGTTTCTGCGGGATCATGCCGCTGTGCCCGATCAACTCGCCTGTATCGCTGTAAGCGAGGGTGACCAGTGGCGGACCATAGGGGTTCAGAAAGTAGAGCTGCGACCAGCGGCGGCAGTTGAGTTCGCGGTTGAAGCATACGCGGAACAGGGCCGCTGCTTCATCGAGGATCGCACGCGCTGCGTCAACGGAATGCAGGACTTCGATACGCATAGAGGCCCCCCTGAAGTGTCATCATTCCTTACCCTTCCCCTGTCAGGCGCAGCGACGCAGGAAGGTGAAAGAGCAGCGCCCCGATGGCGGGCGAATGCGATAGCGCAATCTGGAGCATTGCGCGTGGGGAAACGGGGTTTCCCCGCGCGCATGGAGGGCAGACGCTCACACGTTGTTCTGTTCGTTCAGGTATCGGAGTTTCCCTGCGCGCATAGAGGGCCGTTGGAGAAGCACGAGGGAGTCAGCGTTTCCTTACGTCTGCTGGCAGGGAGTTACACTACGACGGTCTGGTCGCGCTCTGGCAACGGGCTGCCGGGTTCGAGCGCGGGAGTCGGTGGTGCAGGCTCGGACACGGGCATGTGGGCCGTGCCCATGAACTCGGGTACCATCCCATCTGAACTCCGACTAACGCCTTTGCGACTGATTACCACAACCAGGGTGCCAAAGATGATTTTAAGATCCAGCCAGAAGCTCACGTGGTCAACATACCAGACATCCTGGGCCAGAATATCCTCCCAGCTCTGGTCGTTGCGCCCAAACAGGGCCGGCAGGCCGGTCAAACCCGGCATCACCTCGTGACGCCGGTTCTGTTCGGGCGTGTAGCGGCTAAGATACCTGACCAGCAGCGGGCGCGGCCCGATCAGGCTCATTTCGCCGCGGAGCACGTTCCAGAGCTGCGGCAGTTCATCAAGACTGGTGCTGCGCAGGAAGCGACCGAGGGGCGTAATGCGCTCGTAATCGGGCAGGAGCCGGCCCTCGGCGTCGCGCTCGTCGGTCATAGTGCGAAACTTGAAGATGCGGAACGGTTTTCCGTGCAAACCAGCACGTTCCTGAGTAAAAATGATCGGCCAGCCCATTTGCTTCCAGATCAGGAAGCTGATCACCAGCATAACCGGCGCAAGCAAGATCAGAGCTGGAACAACCAGGATGAGGTCGAACAGGCGTTTGCCAAAGCTGCGGTACATGACCTGATTTCCCCCCTAGATACCACGTGAGACAATAGATGCGCCAATGACCAGGGTGACCGACGTGCGGACGTCACGCGACATCTCAACATTCTACCGGACCAGATCGCTACCAGCCCAACTGTCTGCCGGGCAAGGCCTGACGCAGGCGATAGAGCGCCCGGCTAAGGCCGTGGTACAGGTGCAGCGGCAGGGTACGCCTGGCCAGTCCCAGCGCGCCGGCGCGTAGCCGGCGGGCGCGCAGATAACGGGCGTCGTGCCGAACAATGCGGGCGAAGAGGCTGAGCGGCATCCCTTGCCAGATCGCCACGCGGTTGACCAGCCGTTCGATGTTCACGGTGGAAGGTTCGTTCCACCATTCCACCGAGTTCCCTACCAGGGTGTAGCCCAGGTCACGGGCCTGCCGCAGGACCGTGTGGTTGATAAAGCCGCCCGGCGCGCTCATAGTCGTTACCGGGCTGCCGGTTATGTCTTCAAGCCAGGCTTTGCTCTCGGCCAGTTCGGCCCATGCGTGCACAGCGTCGAGGCGCGAGAGGGGCGTGTGGGTCAGGCCATGACTGCCGACGGAGCAAAGGGCAGCCAGTTGACGGATCTCGTCATCGCGCAGGAAAGCCAGGTTATAGCGGCAAAAGTCGCGGGTGAGGAAGAAGGTCGCCTGGGCGCCGGCTCGTGACAGGATCTCGGCGGCGCGCAGATTGCTGCGATGCCCGTCATCGAAGGTCATCACGACATAGCGTTCGGGGAAGAGGCCACGGGCCAGGCGCACTTCCAGGTCGGGGAATCCCTCGATAACATAGCCCTCGGCTCTGAGCCAGGCCACCTGCTGCTCGAAGGCTTCGACGGGGAGCGAGTAGCGATTCGCCGGGTCCTGCTCCAGGTTGTGGTACATCAGGGTCACAAAGCGGCTCACAGGGCCACCTCCTCCACCGGCGTGCGGGAAGCGCAGATGCGCTCCAGATCACCCGCATAGGCGGGATAAACGCTCCGCGCGGAAAAGCGCTCGGCGAAAATCTGGCGCACCCGCTGGCGGCAAAGGGCGGCAAAATCCGCGTCTTCGATCAAGCGCCGCAGCGCACTCACGAGCGAAGGGACATTCTGCGCTTCATACGAGACGCCGAGGGGTTCGCTGTCAACCAGATGCTGGAGTTCGCCCTTCATCGAACTGATCAGCGGCAGGCCAAAGGCCATGTACTCGTTGGGCTTATTGGGGATCGAGTGAAGGTTGCCGCGAAGCGCAACCAGTCCAGCGAAAGAGTGGGCAAGCAGGGCGCGCAACCGGGTCACGTTCAAGAAACCAAGGAAGGTAACGTTCTGGAGACCGAGCGCGCGCGCCTTTGCCTCCCACGTTTCGCGCATCGGCCCCTCGCCAGCGAGGAAGAAGCGCACCCGGGGAGACTCGGAGGCGATGACCTGGGCGGCCTCGAGCAGCGTGTTAATGTCGTAGGTGGTCCCCAGAGTGCCGACGAATACGATATTGGTGGTGTCGAGCGTGAACCCGCGGGCCAGCAAATCGGGCAACCCCTCGTTGTCATCACCCTCTACGATATCGGGGTCATAGCCCAGGTAGTAGACCCGGCTGTAGGGAAACGGCGCGTCGCGTCGCATGGTGACCACGCGCAGATAGTGCTGGCTCACGGCGACGCAGTTCTCTGCGAGGGTGAACACCTCGCGCGAGCGGCGGAACATCGGGGTAAGCGCCAGGCGGGCGGCCCAGCGAAGGCGCCGTGGCGCCAGTGAGAGAAACTCATCCGGCCAGATATCCTGCACATCAACCACCACCGGCACACCGTGGGCGCGCCCGTAGCGCAGGCAGTCAAGGGCGGCATCGGGGAGCGGGTAGCTTACGATGATGCCATCGGGCGAGGGATTGCGGTCCATCCAGCGGCGAACGGCAACAGCGTACTCGTGGTGGTTGCGCAGCCGGGCGAGGGACACATTCTTACGGTATGGCCGGGTGTGGAACAACACCGCGCGCAGCCCGTCGGGCAAATCAGCCAGAGTTTCGGTGCGGCGATAGACCTTCGGGATATGGAGGAAATCCGAAGAGAGCCACGTTACCGTATGCCCGCGCCGCAGCAACTCTGCCACCAGCATCTGATAGCGCATGGGCCTGACGCCCTGGTCGCTGGGCAGCGGGTCAAAGGGATTGACGAGCCAGAAATGCACAGGACCACTCCTTGCCGTGTCAGGCTTTGCTGCTGAGATGCCCCGCCTGCTCGGCGGATGTGCGCGCAGGCGCGCGGTAAGACGGCAGACTGTAAACGCCCGCGCGCAGCACCGGTGCCATTTGGGGATGCCGCGCATCAAGGCGACGCAGCACCATCAGCAAGGCCAGGATGGACCAGAAGGTAGGATCAAGGTAGAACCCCGAGGCGAAATGCAGGGCGAACACCATCACAAACATTGGCAGATAAAACTCGCGATTGCGATGCACGTCAGGACGCAGGACCGCGAACAGCAACACGAGGTGCAACACTATTCCGACCCAGCCCTGAGTAACGCGGACAACCGTGAAAATGTTGTGGATGAACGGCTCGGTAATGCCAAAGCGGCGCAAATACACTTCATCCATCATTGCGGCAAACTCGGGGTTCTGGCCCAGACCGGTGCCGGTGAAGAAGTGCGCCGCATCTTCAGGCGGATGGACGAGCAGGGTCAGCGCGGCGAGCACGCGCACATTGGCTGATTCATCTTCGCCAGCAGCGATCGTGTTCAGCCGATCGGTGACAACCGACGAAACCCCGGCATACAACGCCCAGATCACCACTGCGGTTACGATGATCAGCAGAGGGATGGCAAGGCGACGAAAACGGGCGTTGAGCACGCTCACACCCAGCGCCGGAACAGCGATCGCCCATCCCGACAGCGAAAGGGTGAGCAGGCTGGCCGTCAACAGGAACAGCACGCTGACCAGCAAGAGCTTGCGGTTGGGGAACGAAAACACACTGGTCAGCAGCATCAGCAACACGAGGGCGAATGAGAGGGCAATCGAAAAGGTGGAAGGCTCGTAGGACAATCCGGCCGGTCGCAGCACGCCCCCGGTCCGATAGATATCAATCAGGGGGTTCCAGGGAACAGCCGAGAACGCCTCCGGCAGCGCCAGCACCACACCAAAGAAATTGAGCAAAACGAACTGGATGATCCCCACTGAGCCGAAGATGATGATCATTACGGCTGCGGTCGCCACCGCCCAGCCGATATCGTCAGCGGTAATTGCCAGGCGCGCCACACTGGCGAAGCACAGCGCATAGATGAGCAGCAGCCCGAAGGGCTGTATCCACTCACGATTGGTTACCAACTCCAGAACCAGACCGACAAAGATCTGCCAGCCGATCAATACGAGCGCGAGGATCACCGGCGTGTCATCGGCCGGGCTGGGGACGGGAGTAAAGAAGGCCAGAGCCGCCGCCGCGCCCAGGATCAACAGCGGAACGGTGATGGCGAAGGACTCGCTGATGCGCACCAGAGCGATATTGTTGAAGAGTTGTCCGAGAGCGCCGGCAACCAGCAACGACAAAACAATGCGTCGCCGCAGGGTCGTTGCTGGTGCAGCCGTCTGGGCAAGCGAACGGTTCATGGCGTTGCCTCACTGCCCTTGCGGGCCGGCAGCGCGGCGATGGCGTGGGCCAGGATCAGCAGCGTCCCGACCAGATGCACCGCCGCGGCCGCTATCATCACAATGGCGACACCTGTCATCCCCATCGAGGGAACAAGCCAGACGCTCAGTGCGGTAAGCACCGCGACCTGAAGCCCAAACAGCACGACCTGCACGCGCAGGTAGCGCGCGGCCTTCATGCCCTCACCGATCAGCCAGGAGACGTAGCCGATAGCAGCGGATACCATGACCCACACGAAGAACCAGGCGTAGGTAGCGTACTCGGGCTGATAGATCAGCGTGAGCAATGGGCGACCGACGACGAGGGCCACGGCGATGCCGCCGCCGCCAAGCACCAGGCCGATGGCCCCCATCCGTAGCAGCAGACGGGAGAAGGCCGAACGGTCGCCCGCGGCGTAGTACTGTGAGAGGCGCGGCAGGGCCGACTGCCCCAGGGCGCTTACGACGGTCATGCCGGCCACCTGCAGGTAGGTGAGGGCGGCGAAGATCCCCAGGGTGTATTCACCCAGGTAGTGCCCGACGAAGAAGCGAGGCAGACTGGTGGCAAGCGAGATCAGCAGCATGGAGATGCCCAGCGGCAGGGCCAGCCAGGTCAGCGCCAGGAGGGTGCGCCGGTTCCAGCGCGGGCGCAGGCTGCGCGCCAGGTGCGCGAGCCCGGCGCCGGGCATGGCGTGCTTGATCAGCATGACACTGCGCAGGTCGAACAGCACCACCACCCCGATCCCGGCGAAGACCAGGCCCATCACCCCCCAGAAGACGCTGCCGGTGAGGGAGACCAGGACACCCAGGGCCGCCAGGGAGAGCACCCCCCTGAGGATCATCGACTGGGCGACGCGATCCATGCGTTCGTGATGCTGGAGCATCCCAAAAATCACGTCGCTGATGGCCTCAACCGCCTTGAAGAGGCCAAAAGCCACAACGACCAGGGCGGTTTCGAGCGGGTAGCGCAGGGCCAGAACGATACCGCCGATGATGAGCAACGCCACAACAACGGTAATCAGGCGCAGGCCGAAATAGTCGGCAAAGGCATACTCCTCACGCGCGTCGGTTGCCTGGACATCGCGCAGTTGGAGGTTAGTCAGCATCAGCACCGGCACGGCGATAGCGGAACCAAGCGCGAACTGGCCAACCATCTCCGGGGTGCCAAGCTTTGCCAGGACGATCAGCATGCCCCACTGGCACGCGGCAAAGATGACATTACCCAGGAAGGTCCACGAGAAGTTGGCGCGCAACGAGAGGCGCGAGGGGGAGCCTGCCACGGATGTTTTCAAGCTTTCTGCCATTTTCCTGCCGGGTGTATCGAGATCTGGCCTCTTCTGGGGGCACACTATCCCTGCCTGGATGAACCGGGTTCATCAGGAGCGCAGGCGCAGACAAGGGTTACGGAAGCGAACGCGACTCGCCGAACGAGGTGCTGGCCGGGCGCTACCGCGCGACCAGCACCCGCGAATTACTCTGCAGTAGCGGGATACCCGCTGGTGGGCGTCGTACTGCCGGGCTCATCACGGCTCGTGGCGGGGGCCTGGGAGTGCGTGGCCGGGACGGTGGGCCGGGGCGCGCTGGCACGGTAGAAGTGGCCGGGTTCTCCTTTGTGAGCGTTCAGAACCACGCCGAGGGGGGCAATCTGGAACTGAGCGAGTTGATCTATGGCGCTCACGAGCGCATTGCCGCGCAGGCGCCCGGAACGAACCACCAGGATGGTGGCATCGCAGAGGCGGGCCAGAGTGATCGGATCAACCACTGCCAGGAGCGCCGGGCTGTCGAAGAGCACAACATCGGCGTGGTCCTTCAGCCGCTCGATGAGGCTGGCCATGTGTGGTGACGCGATCACCTCAGCCGGGTTCGGCGGCACCGGCCCGCTGGGCAGCAGATCGAGATTGGCGACCCTGGTTGGCACGAGGTGGCTCGCCAGGCTCTCCGCGCCAGCCTGAAGCGCCGTTGTGACGCCGCGCGTATTTGATTGCTGGAAGATCGTGTGCAGGGTTGGCTTGCGCAGGTCGGTATCCACCAGGATCACGCGCTTACCAGCCTGCGCCAGCACGACCGCCAGGTTCGCCAGCGTGGTGCTCTTGCCCTCGCCGTCGATGGCGCTGGTCACCAGAAGCGTATGGATGGGGCGCTGTGCGGCGGCATGCTCGATGTGCATGCGCAGCCGGCGATAGGTCTCTGCAACCGGCGACAGACCATCCCGCAACACCAGCGGTTCAGATGAACCTGCCGCTTGAGGCGGGATGCTGACCAGGGTCTTCGCGCCGGTCAGGTGGGTAATATCATCGGCGGAGCGCACACGGTCGTCAAAATAGTCGCGCAGCAGGACAGCGCCAGCGGCGAGCATCGCGCCGACGACCATAAACACGGCGACGTTGAGGGGGATGCGCGGGCTAACCGGGCGCGTGGCCGGCAGGGCGGGTTCAACAACATGCAGGTAGTAGCGGCTGAAGGTCACATCATTACCGAGCAGTTCGCGCCCCCGCTGGGCGACGAGATTGGCGATTTCGTTGGCGATAGCGGCGACCTGCTCGGGATTAGAGTCACGCACGGCCAACACGATCAACGACGTATTGCGGGTCAGCGAAACGCGCACACGCCGTTCAAGCGCCTCTGGCGTAGTATTGAGCTGCAATCTGGAAATGACGGTTTCCAGCACAGGACGCTTGCGCAGCAACTCCATGTAGGTTGCGATGGGGCGTTCGTTAATACCCCAGATCTCACTGTCGGCTGCGGTTCGACGAGTAACCGTAACGGTCACACGTGACTCGTAAGTTGGAGTGAGTTGCGAGCTAATCACATAGGCCAGCGCGCCGCTGAGCAGTGCAACCAGGGCGATCAACCATGCCCAGCGCCAGAGCAGACTCACGAACGCCTTGAATTCCATGGACTTCTCCCTTTACGCAGTTGCGGCTCTTCTAGCCTGTGCGCCTTGTTGCTCTGGCCCTCAGCAGGAAAACCTTCACCCTACGCTGTCATTTCTTCCCCTGAAGAAGATTTGAAGGGGCTTCGCCCCTTCAAGAGAAATAACAGGCATAAGGGTTTCTTTTTAGAGACCTGCCCCCCGCTTGTGCCTGTGCTACTGCAAGTTGACAAAGTAGAGTTGCGTGAGATGAGACGCCTTCAACATTAAAGCAGTCAGGCTCATGAGCAGCCAGCAGCCAGACCAACATCATCAAAGAACAACTTAAACATCGCTCGCACCAGTCAGTATAGCAATCCGCTAAGACTACAGCAAGTAATAAAAATATAAAAACGTTCATATTGACACGATTGTTATGCTCTAGTTGTATGTCTATTTATTTTCAGCCTGCCGATGGCGATGCTACACTGGCGGATATGACCATTTATTCATCGGCGCCCATGCACGGTGTGCCCGTCACGCAGAGGAAAAGAGGGTCTTGCGGGAGGTCAAAGACCCACTGCTTCCCATCGGGCATTGGAGGGTTCCATGAATCCTCCAGGCGTTCTCCATCGAGTCTCCATACTCGCCTGCTACAGTGAAGGTGCAACAGGTGAACCCGCAGGTGCGGGGAGTAGTCAAAGGAGGATAGCGATGAACCGCCTGATAACGTTCGTGACGCTGGGAATCGTGGTAGCCCTGCTGGCACTCGGCGCCCCCGCCGGAGCCTTTGCCCAGGGGCCGACCGGCAGTTCGCAGTGGGGCCGCGCCCGTCTGGGCGGACCGGAGCAGTCGCTGGTTGGGATGGCGGCAACGCAGCTCGGAGTGAGCCGGGTGGAGTTGCTGGCGCAGTTGCGGAGCGGCACGACACTCGCCGAGGCGCTCAAAGCCGGTGGGGTCAATGTCGCTGCGTTCGTTGACCGCTTCATCGCCTCGCGCGCCGAGCGGCTCAATGCCGCTGTCGCTGCCGGTGCGCTGACCCGCGCCGAAGCCGACGCGCGCCTGGCCACATTGCGCGCCAATGTCACTGCGCGCCTCGACCAGCCCTTCACCGTCCTCGGTCCTGCCGGGCAGGGCGTGCGCGCCGGGCAGGGTGGCGCCGGGCAGAACTTCGTGGATACGAATGGTGATGGGGTCTGCGACAACATGCCCGCGGGCGGTGGTCAGGCTCGCGGGGGGGCCGGGCGTGGCCCGCGCCGGTAGCCTGATGTTCACGGCGGCGGGTGAGGTGTTTACCCTCACTCGCCGTCTACTTGTTTACGATGAACGATGGAAAGCTCGTAAAGCGGGGTTCTGGGAGGGCTACACCCTCCCAGAACCTCCTCTCACCGGTCACTATGCCACAGACCGTGTTGATAGTTGATGATGACCGCGAGATTGCGCGCCTGGTGCGGGCCTATCTGGAGCAGGCCGGGTTTCGCGCCGTCTGTGTGTATGATGGGGCGAGCGCCCTGCGGGCGATCCAGAGCGAGCGCCCCGATCTGCTGGTGCTTGACCTGATGCTGCCCGACCGCGATGGGCTGGATCTGGCACGGAGCCTCCGCGCCGATCCGGCGACGGCTGCGCTGCCGATCATTATGTTGACCGCGCGGGTAGAGGATACCGACCGGATCGTCGGTCTCGAACTGGGGGCCGACGATTACGTGACCAAGCCCTTTAACCCGCGCGAGGTGGTGGCCCGCGTTCGCGCAGTGTTGCGCCGGGCCTCCGGCGCGCCGCCCCCGGCTCAGCGCCTGCAACACGGCGCGCTCACGCTCGACCTCGACGCTCACCGGGTAACCGTCGCCGGCGAAGAGGTGGAACTTACCCCTACCGAGTTCGCCCTGCTGGCGTTGCTGCTGCGGTATCCTGGCCATGCCTTCACCCGCGCCGAGTTGATCGAGCAGGGTCTTGGCTATACCCACGCGGGGCTGGAACGCACCGTTGATAGCCACATCAAGAACCTGCGGAAGAAAATTGAGCGCGATCCCGACGCTCCGCCGCTGATTGAGACGGTGTACGGCGTGGGGTACCGGTTGCGGAGGGTGGAGTAGCCCGGGATTCTGGGTTGCGGATCGAGCGCAGTGCGGCTGGAGGGGCATGCAGACGCATTGATGCTTGAACGAGTCGAGCTGCGGACCGACGCCCACGCGGGAACGCCGCACTCTCTGAACCTTGTCAGGGGACGCAACGGCCGCTATGAACCGTCTCTGGTTGCAACTGACACTCGGCTTCGCGCTGGTGGCGCTGGTCAGCATCGTGACCGTGGCGGCGCTGGCGAATGCCCGCGCCCGGGACACCTTTCGCGGCTACCTGGCCCAGAGTCAGGCGCTCGAAAGCGGTCTGGTCGAACAACTGGCGGAGCACTACGCGACCTACGGTTCGTGGGAGGGGGTTGAGGCGCCAGTGGCACGCGGTCCGGGCGCGGCGCAACGACCGGGCCGCGGTGTGGGCGGGCCGCCGTGGAGCGGCATGGTGCTGACCGACGCCGAGGGGCGCGTGGTCGTCGCCGGCGGCGGCCCGGGCGCCGGTCAGACGCTGAGCGCGAGGCAACTGGCTCAGGCCATCCCGATTGTGGTCAACGGCCAGGTTGCTGGTTATCTGGTGGCGCGCGCGTCCGGCGCGGCGGCGCTTCCGGCAGCGGCGCAGCGTTTTCTCGACGGTCTGAACGGCGCCTTCTGGACAGCGGGGGCACTGGCGGGGGGCGCAGGGCTGGCCCTGGGCCTGCTGATGGCCTGGAGGCTTGCCGCGCCCCTGCGCCGCCTCGCCACAGGCGCGCGGCGCATTGCCGCCGGCCAGTTCGATGAACGTGTGCCCGTCGCCGGACCGGCCGAGGTGCGCACGGTAGCCACGGCCTTCAACGATATGGCCGCGGCGCTCGCAGCCGGCGAAGCCGAGCGCCGCCAGATGGTCGCCGACATCGCCCACGAGTTACGCACGCCGCTGACGGTCATTCAGGGCAATCTGCGGGCGATGCTCGATGAGGTCTATCCCCTGAGCCGTGAGGAAGTGGCGCGGATCTACGAGGCCAGTCGGGGCCTGAGCCGGTTGGTGGACGATCTGCGGATGCTCTCGCTGGCCGAGGCGGGGCGGCTGGATCTGCACGTGCAGCCTGTGGCGGTGGGGCCGCTGCTGGCGCGCGAGGCGGCGCTCTTCGCCGACCTCGCCGCCGGGCAGGGAGTGCATCTGCACGTCGAAACCTCTGGCGACCTCCCCAAAGCCCTGGCCGACCCGGAGCGCCTGGCGCAGGTGTTGCACAATCTGTTGAGCAACGCGCTGCGCCACACCCCCGCCGGTGGCCGGATCACCCTGCGGGCGGGAAGCGGGTCGAACGGATCGTTGCGATTGGAAGTGGAAGACACCGGCGCTGGCATCGCTCCCGAGGATCTGCCCCATGTGTTTGAGCGTTTTTACCGGGCCGATCGGGGCCGAACGCGGGAGCACGGCGGCAGCGGCCTGGGGCTGACAATTGCCAATGAACTGGTGCGGCTCCAGGGGGGCGCGATGGGGGTCGCGAGCGCGCCTGGCCAGGGGGCGCGTTTCTGGTTCACGTTGCCCGTGTGCGACGGGTGCAGTGGAGCGGATGTTTCCTCCGGGCCAGGAGGGTTGTAACACGCCAGGGGGGCCAGGCATCTAATCAGGTGTTTTCCTGGGAGGCGATCCCTGGCGCGCAGGGGTGCGCATTGAGAGAAAGGACAGGTATGCGCGAGTTGTTTCGTCTTGCTCTGCTGGCGCTGGCGACACTGATGCTGGGCGCCTGCGGCGTGGCAACGCGCCCGGCGGGGCCTGCCACGGAGCCGGCTGGCTACGCCAATATTTCCGTCGCCGAGTTGAAGGCCCGTCTCGAGGCCCGCGAGCCGCTGATCCTGCTAGACGTGCGCTCGCTGGAGGAGTACACTCAGGATGGACACGTGGCCGGCTCGACGCTCATTCCCCTCCCCGAACTGGCACAGCGCATGGGGGAACTTGACAGCCAGCGTCCGGTTGTGTGCATCTGCCGATCGGGGAACCGCAGCCGCACCGCCTGCGAGCAACTGGCGCGAGCCGGCTTTACCAATCTAGCGAATGTAGAAGGAGGCATGCGCGCCTGGGCCGCGGCGGGGTACGCGGTGGAGCGACCGTAATTGAGCAAGGTGCACGACGCTCAGAGGCGTTTTCCTCCCATCACGTCTGTGACACGTCCGACAGGCGCCGAGAGCATGCTGCGCATGGTATGAGGTATTCAACATGGCAAAACGAGTGATCGTCATCGGGGGAGTGGCGGCGGGGATGAGCGCGGCAGCGAAGGCTCGACGCAGCGATCCCGGGCTGGAGATTGTAGCCTATGAGCGTTCGGGCTACGTGAGCTACGGCTCGTGCGGGTTTCCCTACGCCATCAAAGGCGAGATCGCCCGGGTCGAGGACGTGGTGGTGCGCACACCGGAACGCTTTGCGAAGCAGGGCATCACCGCCCTGGTGCGCCACGAGGTGCTGGAGATCGATCCGGCGGGCAGGACGGTGCTGGTGCGCAACCTGAACAACGGGACGGAGTTCCGCGATCGCTGGGATGCCCTGGTGCTGACGACCGGCGGTGCGGCGAGCCGTCCGCCCTTCCCGGGCGTGAACCTGCCGGGCATTTTCACCCTGCGCACGGTCGAAGACGCCCTGGCGATCCAGCAGTGGATCCGCGAGCATCGTCCCACACACGGGGTGATCATCGGCGGGGGCTACATCGGGCTGGAGATGGCCGAGGCCCTCGATGCCCACGGCATTCAGCTCACACTAGTGGAGCGGCTGCCGCAGGTGTTGCCGAACCTGGACCCCGAGATGGCCAGCCAGGTGCAGGCCGAACTGACGCGGCAGGGCGTGGAGGTGCGCCTGGATCAGCCGGTTGAGGGCTTCGGTGGCGATGAACGAGTACGCGAGGTGGTGGCCGGGGGGCAGCGCATCCCCGCCGACATCGTGATCCTGGCCGTTGGCGTGAAACCGAGTGTGGAACTGGCCCGCGCGGCAGGCATCGCGCTGGGGCCGACCGGGGCAGTGTCGGTGGACGATCACCAGCGGACGAACCTGCCCGGCATCTGGGCGGCGGGCGACGTGGCCGAGGCGCTGCACCGTGTCACGGGCCGACCGGCCTGGGTGCCGCTGGGCACCACGGCCAACAAGCAGGGCCGCGTGGCCGGTGAAAACGTCGCCGGCGGTGATGCGCGCTTCCCGGGCATTGTCGGCACCGCAGTGGTGAAGGTCTTTGACCTGGAAGCGGCCAGCAGCGGGCTATCCGAAGCCAGGGCGCGGGTTGGCGGTTACGAGGTCGAGACCGTCAGCACCACGGCGAACTCGCGGGCGCACTACATGCCGGGGGGCCAGCCCATCCACGTAAAGCTGGTCTACGAGAGCGGTTCGCGACGGCTGCTCGGCGGCCAACTGGTGGGCGTCGAGGGGGTCGCGAAGCGAATTGACATCATTGCCGCGGCGCTCCACCAGGGCTGGACGGTGGACGAACTGGCGGAGTTGGATTTGAGCTACGCCCCGCCCTTCGCGCCGGTGTGGGACCCGATCCTGGTGGCGGCCAATCTGGCGCGCCGCGAGGGGTGAGCAGGGCTACGCCAGCGTCATGGTTGAAGACCATCACCCCCCGCCCCCATCTCCTGCGTGCGGGAGATGGGGAATCTGGTCCTCCCGATAACCCGGCTGGCGATTGCGACGCGAGGATGTGCCGGAAAAGCCTGCACCTGACAGGTTGCGGGTTGCCTGGCGGGAGCAGAGGAAAGCTGGTTCCCCGCTCCCTCCTATCCGGCCAGGTTCACGTCGGACCCGGTGCGGCGACGTGGCACAGGAAAGCGGCAGGGAGGGCCAGGCCTCCCTGACGTAATCTCAATAGACCTGGACTACTTCGAGGAGGAGCAGGTTCCTGATTGACCAGTTCCTGGAACAGTTTGCCGGCGTGTCGCGCGCCCGGGTAGAAGCGGTCCTGGATTTTGAAGTAATGACGACTCATGATCTTTAAGAATTGCATGATGCACCCTCCGCATCTCCCCCGAACGGCCGCCCAGAAGGCTGCGCAGCGAAACCGCGTCTGATAGGAGGCCAAACCATTCAAACGAGATCGCATATGAGACCTGACAGGGAGGCGCCCGGTCTTCACAGCGTGCACAGCGATGACCCGTGCGCCTGCCTGTCAGATCTTCGTGTAATCTCTACTATCGCCTGGTAGATACATAACGCTAACCTACATAGGAGAGCATCATGTTGAGCCAGCAGCAGTGGCGCGAAGCGGCAGAGATGCTGCCGTTCCTGGCCGATCCCGCCGCCGAGATCAGCCGGGCCTTTGTCGCCCACGCAGTATCGGTGCATCTGCCCACGGGAGCGACGGTGTTCGAGGAGGGCGATCTGTGTGACAACTTCGCCATCCTGGCCCGCGGGCAGGTGCGGGTGTTCAAGATCGGCGAGACAGGGCGCGAAATCACCCTCTACCGCTTTGCCCGCGGCGAGAGTTGTATTCTCACTGCGAGTTGCATTCTCAGCGACCGGCACTTCCCGGCCATTGCCACGGTGGAAGAGCCGGCAACGGCCATGGTGGTTCCGTACCAGGTCTTTCAAGAATGGATGGACATCTTCGCGCCGTGGCGCGCCTATGTGTTTCAGTTGCTCGCACGGCGTCTGGCGACGGTGATGGCCGTGGTTGATGAAGTGGCCTTCCGGCGTATGGATACCCGGCTGGCCGAGTTTCTGCTCCGCCAGGCCCCATCAGGCGGCCCGTTGCAGCTTACGCACCAGCAGATCGCGGCTGAACTGGGCACCTCGCGCGAGGTAGTGAGTCGCATCCTGGCCGATTTTGCCGCCGCCGGGCTGGTGCGGCTGGGACGGGGCAGCATCAGTGTCGAGGATCGCGCCGGCCTGGAACACCGCGCGGCTGTGTGACTTTGTCACGGATCGGCTGATGGGGATGGGCTATACTTCGACCATAACCCGGAGGGTTGCGGCATAACCCGGAGAGTTGCCTCACACAGGACCCACAGGGCCGGGGCCCGGGGAAACCCGGTTTCCCCTCCCTTCACCCCCAGGGCCGGGCTACGCCGGTCCTTGCGGGCCGGGGCCCGGGGAAACCCGGTTTCTTCTCGCTTCACCCCCAGGGCCGGGCTACGCCGGTCCTTGCGGGCCGGGGCCCGGGGAAACCCGGTTTCCCCATGTTCTCGTGAGATAACAGGAAGCCATGAACAGGAGCAAAGAGATGCAAACCAATATGGGAACCATTGATCGCGGGGTGCGGGTGGCACTGGCGGTAGTGTTTGCCATCCTGATCTTCACCAGTGTGGTCAACGGCTGGCTGGCGATCGTGCTGGGGGTGCTGGCAGTGGTCTTTGTGGGTACGAGCCTGATCGGCTTCTGCCCGCTGTACCTGCCGTTCGGCATCAACACCAGCGAGCGCCCGGCGGGGAAGGGGCGCGTGTAGCGAGTAGGCGGGTTGGCTCGGAACAAGTGTAACTCGCCCCGGGGCGAAGAAGGGGCGCGGGGAGGGGTAAGCCCTCCCCGCGCCAGTCATTGTTACGGGATCGCTCACGTGGTTCGGTAGTCTGTAAACAACGTCTTTCGCTACACCCCTGCCCCCTCCCCCACCCTCCCCCGCCGGGGAGGGTAGCCGGCGTCTCCCCTCGTTGGGGGGAGGCTGGAGGGGAGCGGAAAGGCCACGAAACGTACTTCACAGCCTATTCAGGCCAACTCCACGAGCAGTTCCAGCACCACGGCGCGGCACTGGAGGCACTCCAGCCGTTCCAGCAACGCCCGCAACCCCGCCCGGTCGAAGCTGAGCGTCTCGTGGGGCAGGGTTGGCGCCCGGGCGGGATCAATCGAGGCCACCACACCGAAGAGCACCTGGTTGGAGAACGAACTGTTGATCGCCCAGCCCTGCTGGTTCAGCGGGCGCAGGGTGGTAATGGCCCCTGCTGGCAGGCCCAGTTCGCGGGTCAGGATGGCGGTGGCCGCCGCCAGGTGAGTCTGGCCGGCGGGGAGCCGGCCCCCCGGCAGGTCAAGGGTGGCGCGCCCGAGGCCGGGCCGAAACTGAGGACGGGGTAGTAGCAGACGCCCCGCCTGGATCGGGGCAACAATCAGCGAAGGGACCCGCTCGACACGCCAGTAGTCAAGCGGGCGTCCCTGCTCGTCGCGCCAGCGTTCGGCGATCAGGCGCACCCAGGGCGACTCGATGGTGACGATGGTCTCGCCGCGCTCCCAGGCGGGGCTGTCGGGTGAGTGGTTGTGGGCGTTCACGGATGCTCCTTTAGTGGCTCATGCGGCCACGCTGCGTCCCCAATGGTGTTGTTCCAGATTCGTGAGGGTCTGAACCTCCCGCACCCTACCCCTGGGGAGGAGTGTGAGGCCCACGGCGGGTGGCCGTACCCGAAACATATCTCATGTGCGAAAGGGTGAGGACTGCACACTGCCCCCTCGGTGCGCGGTGAGGCCCGTGGCGACGGTGCCCCCAACAGATGTGAACGGTTTTTCCTGGGAGGGCTGCGCGCTCGCAGGCCCTCCCCAGGAGTTCCGGGAGTCGCGTTTACACATGCCTTGCCAGGGCCTGGCGCAGCACCGACTCGGGCTGAGCGCCGACCAGACGCTCGACGACCCGCCCGCGCTTGAAGATGTAGAGCGCCGGGATGCCGCTGATGCCAAAGCGTTGCGCGGTGTAGGGGTTCTCATCAACATTGAGTTTGGCCACCACGGCGCGCCCGGCGAACTCATAGGCCAGCCGTTCGACCGCCGGGGCAACCATGCGGCACGGCCCGCACCAGGGCGCCCAGAAGTCGACCAGGACCGGCTGGTCGCTGGCGCCGACGATCCGGTCGAAGGTGGCGTCGGTGAGCACGACAGGGCCAGTCGCGCCCCGGGGCGGAGGCGCGCCGGTGGCGGGGCCAGAGCGCGGCCCCGGGGCGGTTGGCGGGGGCGCCTGGCCCTCGATGGGCACGCCTGGCCCCTCAGGCAGCGGCGGGCGCACGCCGCCGGCGCTCAGATACTCGAACCATGCGCGCAACGCTGGCTCGGGGGCCACGCCGCTGGAGCGGGCCACCACCTGGCCCTGCTGCACAAAGACCAGACCCGGCAGGCGCGTCACCTCGAAGCGCCGGGCCAGATCGGGGTACTCCTGCACATCCACCTGGGCGATCAAGGCGCGCCCGGCGTAGTCGCTGGCCAGGCGGTTCAGGGCCGGCGTGAGTTGCGCACAGGTCTGGCAATCGCGCCGGGTAAAGACAAGGAGAACCGGCACGCCGGCGCTGAGCACGCGGTCAATGCTCTGGGGGTTGGTATGGATGGGGGTGGAGATAGTCATAGATTACCTCGCTCTGTGAGGGGGCGTCGCCCTCCCATGAACACCCTTCCGAACACCAGGGGAGGGTCCGGGAGGGTGCAGCCCCCTCCGATCTCCACTGGATGATCTGGTTACCCGGTGAGACGCCTGTTTCCTTACCAAACTCTTACGAAAGACTCGTGCGGGTCTTACATTCAGACAGTAGCATTGTACTCAGAAATTATTCGTTCTGTATTGCACAAGAAATCAGGAGTTGCTACCATGACCATCACCGAAGGCCAGACCGCCGTAGCCACATTTACTCCGGCCGAGCTGTACGCTCGCATTCTGCGCGACGAACCGCTATTCATTCTTGACGTGCGCAACGAGGAGGAGTTCCGGCGAAGCCCGATTGAGGGCCGCGCGAACCTGACCACGGTTAACATCCCCTATTTTGAGTTCATCGAAGATGAGGACGGCGCCACGGCGCGCGTTCCCGCGGGTCGCGAGATTCTCGTGGTATGCGCCAAGGAGGGTTCCTCGCAGTACGTTGCCGGGGTGTTGCAGGAGCGAGGCTACCGGGCGCGCTACCTGGAAGGCGGTTACGTGAGCTGGGGGAACTTCTACGACGTGCGTGACGTGGTGACGGCGCACTGGGGGCGCATCGTGCAGATCGCCCGCCCGGCCCGCGGCGACCTGAGCTTCGCCGTGATCAGCGGCGGCAAGGCGGCGTTGATCGACCCGATGCGCCACGTCCAGGTCTACCGCGATGTGGTTGCCGAGGCCGGGGCCACCCTGACCCACATTTTTGACACCCACGTGCACGCCGACCACATCAGTGGCGGGCCGGCCCTGGCGCAGGAGACAGGGGCGACCTACTATGTGCATGCCTACGACGCCATCCACCCGATTGACATGCTGCCCGCGGTGATCGCTTACACGCATGTTCAGGAGGGTGACCGCTTCGAGATCGGCGCGGTAACCATCACCGCCCGCTGGTTCCCCGGCCACACCCTGGGCCAGGTCAACTACCGCCTCGACGCGCCCGACAGCCGCAGCGCGCTATTTACCGGCGACGGCATCTTCCTGCGCTCCTTCGGTCGCCCCGACCTGGGCGGCAAGGGGGAGGCCTGGACGCCCATCCTCCACCGCAGCATCACCGAGCGGCTGCCGCGCATGGCCGACGACGACACGCTGATCCTGCCGGCCCACTTCAGCACCCTCGATGAGGGCGACGCCAACGGCGTCTTTGCTGCCCCCTTCGCCGAGGTGCGCGCCACCAACGACGCCCTGCGCCCGCGCGATGAGGCCGAGTTCACCAGCTACGTCTTGAGCCACCTGCCGGTCTTTCCGCCGGAGTACGTGGAAATCAAGCGCGTCAACATCGGCCTGGTGACGCCCTGCGACGGCACGGCGAATGAACTGGAGCTGGGTAAGAATATCTGCGCGTTGAGCAACGCCTGATGATGGAGAGGCGCGGGGAGGCATAGCCTCCCCACAACCCCCTCAGCGTTACCGAGAGGGCGCAGCCCTCCCGGACCTTCCCCTCAGGCAGGGGAATTGAAACACACATCTATCGCGGCGCAGAGCCGCTGATCATGGAGGAAACAGAGATGTCCATCGCATACGATCAGACCCTCGACGTAAAGGGCGCCAGGTGCCCGATGCCGCTGGTCAAGAGCCGCAAGGCGGTCAACGAACTGCCGGTGGGCCAGGTGCTCAGAGTCGTCGCCACCGACCGCGGCTCCGTCGCCGACTTCCAGGGCTGGGTGAAGACGGCTCGGAACGTCGAACTCCTGGCCCAGGAGACCGTCAACGAGGGCGGTCAGGAACTGTTCGTACACTACCTGAAGCGCACAGCGTGATACGTGGAGGCGGGCGGGGAACCCGGGTTCCCCTGCGCCCCGGCCCGCCGGGAGGGTCTGGGAGGGCAAAGCCCTCCCAGGAACATGTTTATTTCCGTTGTTGTGTGGCAGAACCGGATTGTTGAATGA
The DNA here is from genome assembly GCA_937918935.1 of uncultured Chloroflexales bacterium. Lineage (GTDB taxonomy): Bacteria > Chloroflexota > Chloroflexia > Chloroflexales > Chloroflexaceae > JACAEO01. Next base: position 167,985 of record CAKZSI010000008.1, read on the forward strand.
GGAACCCGACCGATGACCATAGAGATCATTGATCAGAACGATACCCGGAGCCTGCTCGACCGCATCGCCGCCCTGGAGGCCCGGGTCGCCGCCCTGGAGGCGCACCCCGCGCAGGGGATCGAGGACCGCCTGGCGATGGTGGTCTTCTCCGGCGATCTGGACAAGGCCATCGCCGCCTTCATCATCGCCACTGGCGCGGCCTCGATGGGCCTGGAGGTGAGCATGTTCTTCACCTTCTGGGGGCTGAGCGCGGTGAAAAAGCAGAAGATCTTCAGCGGCAAGAGCCTGCTGGAGCAAGGCTTCACGGCCATGCTGCCGGGCAAACTGGGCGAGATGGGCCTCTCGCAGATGAACTTCTTCGGCGCGGGCGCACAGATCATTCGCGGCCTGATGCAGAAGCACGAAGTCTCCTCGCCGGAGGAACTCTTCGACCTGGCCCGCGAACTGGGCGTGCGCATGGTCGTCTGCGACATGTCGCGCGAGTTGCTGGGGATCAAGGACGAAGAACTGGTGGATGGGCTGGAGACCGGCGGCGTGGCGACCTTCCTCGGCGACGCGGCGCGGGCCAGGGTGACGCTGTTCATTTAAGAGGAGGGCCCCCGACGTGACCAACGAACTTCCCTGTGGGGCGCTGCAGCAGCGTACCGCCAGCGCCGCGCTGCTGAGTTACGCCGTCACGCCCGAGGTGTTGCTGGCGGCGCAGCCGCAGCCCGAAGATTGGGCGAAGCTGGTAGAGGCCGGCTATACCACTGTCATCAACCTGCGCAGCGACCCTGAACGCTCGGCTATCGAGCAGCGCAACGCCGAGGCGGCGGGCCTGCGCTACTTCCACCGGCCCTGGCCGGCGTATGAGCTGGAACGCGAGCACGTGGACGAACTGGCCGAACTTATCGAGGCCCCCGACGCAGGCCGGGTGGTCTTCCACTGCCGCAGCGCCACCCGCGTGGGGCTGATGTGGCTGCTCTACCGCCAGCTCCACCACGGCTGGAGCCGCGAGCGGGCCGAGGCCGAATTGCGCACCGCGGGCTACGACGATGACTCGCTCGAGACCTTTGGCTTCTGCGCGGACGACTATTTCGAGCGCGCCAGGGAACACGTGACCTGAGGTGCAATTCGTTGTCCTCACCCTCCCCTCTGCCCCCTACCTCTCCACCTACAGCGGAGGGGTGAGGGAGCCGAACGTAGCGCGGCGCAGGAGGGTGTGGGAGGGCTTCACCCTCCCACAAACTTCCTTTTTTCCCGGTGGCGCGCGGCGCGGCCGTGTGAGCCCGGCGCCGCGCCGGCCCACACAGGCACAAGGACTTCTCGATGGCAACCTCTCAACCTATACCTTCCCCGACCCGGACCAGCGGGGCGGCGCGGCGTGGCGGCTTGAGCCGCTACCTGCCGTTTACCCGCTGGCTGCTGCACTACCGCCGGGCGGACCTGCCGAGCGACCTGGTGGCCGGCGTGGTCACGGCGATTATGCTCATCCCCCAGAGCATGGCCTATGCTCAACTGGCAGGATTGCCCCCACAGGTGGGCCTCTACGCCTCGGTGGTCCCGCTGATCATCTATGCGCTGCTGGGCACTTCCGGGCAACTCTCGGTGGGGCCGGTAGCGATCACCTCGTTACTGGTCTTCAGCGGGGTGAGCGCCCTGGCCGAACCGGGGAGTGCGCGCTACCTGCAACTGGTGCTGATCCTGGCCCTGATCGTCGGGGCGATTAAACTCTTGCTGGGGGTTTTGCGGCTGGGGGTGATCCTCAACTTCATTTCGCACCCGGTGCTGGCTGCCTTTACCTCGGCCTCGGCGCTGATCATTGCCGCCGGGCAACTCAAATACATCCTGGGCTACAACGTCGTCGGCGACCGCTTCTACGAGGTGCTCTACCAGGCCGCGCAGGGCCTGGGGCAGACCAACCTGATCACGTTGAGCATCGGCGTCGCCAGCATCGCGTTACTGCTCTTTTTCCGCAAGGGCCTGCGGCCCATCCTGCAACGTATGGGGCTGCGCCCGCTGGCAGTGACGCTGATCGTGAGCGGGGCGCCGCTGGTGACGGTGCTGCTGGGCACACTGATCGCCTGGCTGTTGCACCTCGACCAGCGCGCCGGGGTAGCGGTCGTGGGCGCCATTCCGCCCGGTCTGTCGCCGTTCAGTTGGCCCGCGCCGAGCATTGGCGACGTGCAGGCGCTATTGCCGGCGGCGGCGGCGATCGTGCTGGTCAGTGTGGTCGAATCGATTGCCGTGGCCAGGGCCCTGGCGAGCAAGCGCCGCCAGGCGATTGACCCTGACCAGGAACTGATCGCCCTTGGCGCGGCCAACATCGGCGCCGGGTTGTTCAGTGGCTACCCGGTGACCGGCGGCTTTGCCCGCTCGGTGGTCAACTTCCAGGCCGGCGCGGTCACCGGCCTGGCCTCGCTGGTGACCGCGGGGGGCATCGCGCTGATCCTGCTCTTTTTCACGCCGCTGTTCTACTACCTGCCTCAGGCGGTGCTGGCGGCGACGGTGATCGTGGCCGTGTCTGGCCTCGTGGATCTGAAGGAAACCCGGCACATCTGGCAGGCCAACCGGAGCGATGCCATCACCTGGGGCGTCACCTTTGCCGCGGTGCTGCTGCTGGGCATCGAAACGGGCATCTTCATCGGCGTAGGGGCCTCGTTGCTGCTCTACCTCTGGCGCACCAGCCGGCCACACATCGCGGTGGTGGGCCGCCTGGGGGAGAGTGAGGTGTACCGCAACATTCTGCGCTACGACGTGCGGACCTGGCCCCAGGTGGTGGCGGTGCGGGTGGACGAGAGCCTGTACTTCGCCAACACGCGCTACCTGGAGAACGCCCTGCTGCGGATCGTGGCCGAGCGGCCCGAGGTGAAGCACCTGGTGCTGATCGGCTCGGCGATCAACTTCATCGACTCGAGCGCGCTGCACACGCTGGAGGCGCTCATCCAGGAACTGCGCGACGCGGGGGTGGAACTGCACCTGGCCGAGATCAAGGGGCCGGTGATGGACGGGCTGAAGCGGGCCCATTTTGTGGAGAAGATCGGCCCCGAGCGCATTCACCTGACCACCCACGCGGCGATGCAGCGTCTGGGGTGCGTGTGAGGGCATTTCGGATTCTGGCGCTCTAACGAAACTGCTCATTCTCGAGGAGGCTCGGGGGGCTGCGCCCCTCCAGAAGCCCTGCCGAGATGAAGTCTCGTTAGAGTACCAGGCTGTCAGCAACCCGGAGAGTTGCCCGACAGCCTATGCTAACCGCAGGCGGGCGAGGAGGCGGGCCTCGAGGTCGGCGGGCAGCGCCGGAGGGGGAGCTTCGTCCAGATGGTGAAGGATGTGCACCGTCTGGCCGAGGGTATCGAGCACCACCCGGCAATCGGGGCAATCGGCCAGGTGCCGTTCCAGCTCGGCGCAGAGATCGGCAGGGAGTTCGCCGTCGAGGTAGTCGTTAAGCTGCGCTACCAGTTCGCGGCAGCGTTCCAGATCGTGCGAATGGCCCGAATGGCTCATGCATGATCCTCCGAACGAGCGGCGAGGTAATCGGCAAGGGCCTCGCGCAGGCGCAGACGGGCACGGTGGAGACGCACCTTGACCGCACCCGGACTGATGCCGAGCTGCGCCGCGGTTTCCTCGGTGCTCAAGCCCTCAACGTCGCGCAAGAGCACAACCACGCGCAACTGCTCGGGCAGTGCGGCGATGGCCAGTTCGATCTGGGCGCGCAGTTCGCCGTCAAGCGCCACGCGCTGCGGGTCGGGCGACCATGCCCGGAACTGGTGAGGCGCCTCCTCGGGATGGAGGTTGTCGGCCACATCATCGAGGGCGATCTGCGGCTTGCGCCGACGCAGCACCATCAGCCCCTCGTTGGTAGCGATACGGTAGATCCAGGTGCCCAGGCTGCTGGCGCCGTCGAAGCCCGGCAGCGCGTCGCAGACCTTGATGAACGTGGATTGCAACACACTCTCGGCCTCGTCAGGGTCGCCGGTGAGGCGCAGGGCACGGGCGTAGACCAGCGGCGCGAAGCGCTTGACCAGGCAGGTGCAGGCATCGGGATCGTGGCGGCGAAGGGCGGCCAGCAAGGCGGCTTCATCGGCGTAGAGAGAAAGATCAATGGTCGGTCCGGGCATGCATTATCCCTCCACAGGCATCGTACTTTCAGTATAACATGCTGCCTGTGGATGGCCATGATGATGGGCCGAAGCACTGGGCGCCAGTGCTTCGGCCCAACGGGGCACGTACTCGGAGGCTAGGCCGCAACGGCCTCACGCAACTTCTGCAGCATCATCGACTCGGGGGCAGCACCTTCGATGTGGACAAGCTCCCCGATCACGGTCTTGGGTACGCCCATCACGGCGTAGCGGTCGCCGAGCTCAGGGAACTCGCTGACCTCGATGCCCTCGGCGCTGACGTGGGGGCTGGCAATGGCCAGGCGGTAGGCCAGCACCACCGCGCGGGGGCAGTAGGGGCATGTCGGCGTCACGAAGACCTGGAGACGAAGGGGAGCGTTGAGGCCCTCGAGAAACGCCGTGGTCGCGGGCATCAGCGAGGTGTCCGCCGCGCCGCCCATCATGCGGATGGTCTCAACCAGGGTGGCGAACTCGTAGCCGCTGGGCAGGCCGGCGAACCGCACCCCGTGATCAACGCGCTCGGCGCCGGCGAAAAACACCACTGTCGGGGCCTTATCCACGCCCAGGGCCGCGGCACGCTCCGCGTCGGCCTCGATGTCGAGCACCTCGAGGCTAATCTGATCGTGCAGCGCGGAGACCTCATCCAGCAGTTCGCGCGCCACTTCGCTATACTCGCCACTCTCCTCCGAGGTCACCAACACCAGGTGCACCGGCTGTACCAGTCCCTCAAAGGCTTCCTGCACCGCGGCCCGGTCCTTGTCCTGTAAGAGGCTCATACTTCGCAATCCTTCTCGATTAGCTTGTGGGGCTCCACTACCAGTTCGATGCCGCAGCCGCGAACGTGGTTACAGCTTACCACACCCGGGGGCTTTGTGGATGGCAGGGGTAGGGCAGAAGTCAGAGGATACACAGATGAGACGTCAAGCAGGGAGGCAATCCAACCGCCACGCCGGGGGGTGTGACGGGTATGCTTGCACGCGCCGCGCCCCATCGGCCCGGCGACGCCTCCCGCCACCCGCAGGGCGGCCACGAGGGCCGCCCCTACCTCCTCGGCACCCAATCTACCCGATGGCGGAGCCGGAAACCCGCGCGCGCTCGCGGGGTTAGACGGCCTGGCAACCCCTCCCGCCACCCCCGGAGGTTGAAGGCTATAACAATATTTTAATGACTCTACGGATGTCTTCGGAACATCCTGTCTTCGACCAATTCGCTATAGATCGGGTTTGTCACGCCATACTTGACCGCCAGCGCCTTTATTTCAATTCTGTTAACCCTGGCTTACTTGCCAGAAACAAAACGCGCCCCCGGCATCGAAGAATCCAGAACGATGACAGTTATGTCATCGTCAGCGCCCTTCGTGTAGTCGAAACGAAACCGGCACTTACTATGCTGCATGCTAAGCATTGAAAGACCGCGCAAGCCACGGATGGTCGCGCTATCGATGGTTTCGCGCACCTGTCGCTAGCCTGGCTACCTGGTTGAGGAGTGCTGTATGGCCGATGTGTTGCCGGCGCCGGGCGCCGCTGTCGCGCAGGCGCGCCTGCTGGTGGTTGAAGATGACGCCCACATTCGCACCTTTTGCCAGCGGTTGCTCCGCAACACCTATAGCGTTGAAACCGCCGAGCACGGCGGCCAGGCAGTCGAGTTGCTCCAGCGCCAACCCTACGACCTGGCGCTGGTGGATCTCGAGATGCCGGTTATGGATGGCATCGCCCTGCTGGAACACATCCGCCAGCGCTATGCCGAGACGGACGTGGTCGTGTTAACGGCCTACGCCAGTGTCGAGTCAGCGCGCCAGGCCTTGAAACTCGGGGCGCTTGACTATCTCTCGAAACCGGTTGACGCTGAGAACCTGGAGCGCACGGTACGTTCGGCCCTGGAACTGCGGCGCGTGCGACAGGAAAAGGAACGCCTCTCCGATCTTGTCTTTATGTACCAGTTCAGCCAGTTGATCGCCACCTCGCTGGATGTCGAGACCCAGGCGACCCAGATCGTCGAGTTTCTCTGGCAGCGCTTCCTGCCCGAATCGCTGGCCCTCTCGCTGCTCTGCCCTGACCGGCAAACCCTGCGCCTGCTGGCGGCCCGCTCGAGTTGGGTTGAGGTGGCAGAAGAGCGAGAACTGACGCTGGACTCTGGCTGCGATGCTGCGGCGCTTCAGGCGGCCCATCTGCGGTTGAGCGGCTATCGCGGGAGCGACGATGATGACCGTTTCGCGGGGGTCGCGTTACGGAGCCACGACCGGCTGGTAGGGTTCCTACACCTGACCCGGCGTCCCGAGCAACCGCCCTTCGATGCCGCCGAGCGCCGCTTATTGGGCATCTTCGCCGGGCAGGTGGCGGCTTCACTGGACAACGCGCGGCTATACCAGGCGCTCAGGGATCAGAACTGGCAGACTATCGCGGCCCTGGCTGAGGCCATCGAAGCCCGCGACGCGCATACGTTCGGCCACTCACGCCAGGTGACGCGCTACGCGGTGCGGTTGGCCGAGGAAGTGGGCCTGGCCGACGATCGTCTTGAGGTGCTGACCTATGCTGGCCTGCTCCACGACGTGGGCAAGATCGGGATTCGCGACCAGATTTTGCTGAAGCCGGGGCGGCTCGACGACAAAGAGTTCGCGGTGATGCAGGAGCATCCGCGCATCGGGGTGCGGATCATCGAGCAGGTGAGCGGGCTGCGGGCGGTGCTGCCGATCATCGAGAGCCACCACGAGCGCTACGATGGCAGCGGGTATCCGCAAGGTCTGGCCGGTGAGGACATTCCGCTCGAGGCGCGCATTCTGGCCATTGCCGACGCCTTTGAAGCCATGACTGCCGATCGGGCCTACCGGCCGGCAATGGCGCCCGAAGAGGCGCTTGAGGTGTTGTTGCGCGGTCGCGGCAGCGCCTGGGACCCGCATCTAGTCGAGCGTTTTGTCGAGATCTACCGGCGCGAAGGCGCGCACTTGAGGGTCGAGGGCCTGGTGAAACAGTTGCCGGTATTATCATTGCCATTGCCGCAAGAGGCAGTGGGAACAGCACGCTAAATAAAAATGGGGAAACCTGGTTTCCCCATTTCCCCGCTCCTATGGCGGGAACAGACGTTTAACCTCTCCCCTGATATGAAGATGGGGAACCTGCTTTCTCCATCCCCCTGCCCGCCGGAGGCTCTGGCAAAGCCGCCCCGTGCGATTGCCCTCCCATTCCAGAACGTGCTAAACACATCATTCAGGCCCCATTGGGGCTGACAATCGTTGGCGGTTCGTTCTCCTGTTCATCTAGTTCCTCGACCGAAAGGGCGGTCAGCCGGTCGCCGGAGGCGAGATTGACCACGATCACGCCCTGGGTGGCGCGACCCAGCCGCGGGACATCTTCGGCCGTCGTGCGCATCACCACGCCGCCAGCGGTGACGAAGGTGAGCAACGAGCGGTCGGTAACGATTGCGGCGTCGGCGATTTCATCACCTTGCCGCAGGCGCATGGTGATCACGCCACCGGTGGCGCGGCCCTTCGTCGGGTACTCATCGAGGCTGGTTCGTTTCCCTATGCCGCGGGCGGTCACCACGAGCAAATCGTGGTCGGGCCTGGTCAGTTGCATACTGATCACGTGATCGTTATCTGCAAGACTGATCCCGTTCACCCCGGTAGCCGGGCGACCCATCGGGCGCACCTCACTCTGGCGGAAGCGCGCGGTCTGCCCCTGGGCGGTGGTCAGCAAAATATCCTCGTCGCCGTGGCTCACCTGCACCCAGCCAAGGGTATCGCCTTCTTCCAGACCGATGGCGATCAGGCCATTGGAGCGGACCTGACTATACTCACGGAGGTGGGTGCGTTTGATCTTGCCTCGGCGGGTGGCCATTACCAGATACTCGCCATTGAAATCGGGGACGGCGAGCATGCTGGTGACCTGTTCCCCTGGCTCCAGGGAAATCAGGTTCACCAGAGGCAGACCCTTAGCGGTGCGGGAACTGTCGGGCACCTCGTGGGCCTTGAGTTGATAGACCTTGCCTTTATCGGTAAAGAACAGCAGATTATCCAGCGAGCTACAGATAAGCAGGTGGCGCACAATGTCTTGCTCGCGGGTCACCATACCCTTGACGCCACGCCCGCCGCGGCGCTGGGTGCGATAACTATCGGCGGCCTGACGCTTAACATAGCCGCGATCGGTGATAGTGATCAGCACGCGCACATCGGGAATGAGGTCCTCATCGCTCACCTCGCCGGTCACGTCGGGCACAATGCGGGTGCGGCGCTCATCACCATACTTCTCCTTGAGGTAGCGCATATCCTCCTTGATAAGGTGGAGCACCTTCTTCGGATTGGCGAGGATATCTTCGAGTTCGGCGATGAGCTTGATGACCTCCTGGTACTCATCTTCGATCTTCTTACGCTCGAGGGCCGCCAGGCGGCGGAGTTGCATATCGAGAATGGCCTGAGCCTGGCGCTCGCTGAGGTTGAAGATGCGCATCAGGTTATTTCTGGCGCTCTCGGCGCTGCGCGATTCGCGAATGGTGCGAATGACTGCATCGAGATTCTCGAGGGCGATCTTCAGGCCCTCGAGGATATGGGCCCGGTCGCGAGCCTTCGCCAGGTCGAACTCGGTGCGCCGGCGGATGACCTCCTGGCGGTGGGTGATGTACTCCTGCAGCAGGCGCTTGAGGGTCAGCACTCTGGGCTGACGGCCACCTTCGACAAGGGCCAGCATATTGATGCCAAAGGTGGTCTGCATCTGGGTATGCTTATAGAGGGCGTTGAGCACCTTTTTCGGCTGCGCGTCCTGTTTGAGCACAATCACCAGGCGCATGCCGCTGCGATCGGACTCATCGCGAACGTCGCGAATGCCCTCGATCTTGCGCTCTTTGGCCAGTTCAGCGATGCGTTCCTGCAGGCGCGCCTTGTTCACCTGGTAGGGCAGTTCGGTGACGACGATATTGAACGCGCCCCTTGAGGCCTCCTCGACGTGGGCCCTGGCGCGCAGGGTGATCTGGCCGCGCCCGGTGCTGTAGGCGGCGAGGATGCCTTCAGTACCGAGGATGCTGGCAGCGGTGGGAAAGTCGGGTCCGGGGACGATCTTGATCAGATCCTCAACCGTGGCCTCAGGGTTATCAATCACGTAGCTGATGGCGTCGCAGAGCTCGCCCAGATTGTGGGGCGGAATATTGGTCGCCATGCCCACCGCGATGCCTGAGGCGCCGTTGAGGAGGAGATTGGGCAGGCGGGCAGGAAGGACGGTCGGCTCTCTATACGAGCCGTCAAAATTGTCGCGAAAATCAACCGTATTTCTATCAATATCAACCAGCAACTCCTCGGCGATCGCCGCCAGGCGCGCCTCGGTATAACGCATGGCAGCAGGCGGGTCGCCATCAATGCTGCCAAAATTCCCCTGCCCATCAACAAGAGGATAGCGCATGCTCCAGGGTTGCGCCAGGCGCGCCAGGGCGTCATAGACGGCGCTATCGCCATGGGGATGCATCTTGCCCAGTACGTCGCCGACAATACGCGCGCACTTCTTGTAAGCGTCGTTGCTGCGAAAGCCCATGTCCCACATCCCGTAGAGGATGCGCCGCTGGACCGGCTTGAGCCCATCGCGCGCATCGGGGAGGGCGCGCGAGACGATGACGCTCATCGCGTAGCTCAGGTAGGCGGTGCGCATCTCGGTGGTGATGTTGACGGGCCGGACGATTCCGATCTCCATGTGGTTCTCCAGCGCGTTGGAATGCTGTAAATACCACTTTGTATTGTACCCGATCCGGGGGCGGTTGTCGAATATGGTTCTTTCTGGGAGCGCAGCCCTCCCACGGCCAGAGACGCGGCGCTCAGACAGGGCCTGCGGCTCTTCCAGAGTCTCTCACGGGCAAGGGCCAGAGGCAGGACCGGCCCTTCCGCAGACAGGGTCAACCCTGGAAAGAAGCAACCTTCCCAGATCCTCGGCGCTGACCTGTGTTTGTCCAGATGCATCACGTCATGATATAACGGATCAAATAAAACCATAATTTAACTTCGAGTTTAGAAGTTTTAATTAAAAGCCTGTGTAAATAAAGTTGCTGAGTTGTGTTTTTTAGACTTGATTATCTACTGAGAGAACGTTAGTATACTGTTGGATTAGACCCTTGAGCAGGTCGTCAGGTCTGATTACATCAGCTTCCTTCAGCGGCGACATCTTCATCTTACGGATGGTTTCTCTACCCGGTATCTTAGATCGCCATTCAGGGAAGGTGAGGATGGCCGCTCCCCTGGCGCTTCTTCCGTCCCCCTCCCCGGTCCAGGCGAAGCATGCAGCTTTCGTCAGGATACGCGCCTGTCACGAACCCCACCCGGACGTGGCTGGCGGCTGCGCCTCCTCTCGCTGATCCAGGGTATGCATTGTTAAGGTATCGCTGCATCGTGCCCGCGGACGAAACATAGACAGAAAGGAGGTTCTGGATTTCCCCTTCAGCCCCTGTTCGGCGAGAGAGAGCGGCTTGTGGCAAACGGCGTCAGCACTCGATGTCCCGTGAATTCGCATGCTCACGGACAACTCCTTCGATAGGCAATCAACGTCGGACATTACGCAGACAGGTTCGTACACAGGAGGCTCCAATGCAGCACCGCACCCGACTCAGGCACAGGCTGTTCATGTGGACGACGCTTCTCGTAGTCGCGGCTCTGGGGATGGTCGCAGTTCCCGGTGCACCGTTCGGGGCGACCGGCGGCGGTAAGTCGGTCGTGTATGGGCAGGAGTTGAGCCAGCTCAGGCGAGTGTTCGTTCCGCTCATCAAGCGGGAAATGGAGGCGCAGACCGGATTAGTCAGTTCTTCGCAGAGCGGCGTTATCAGCACCCCGTCAGGCGCGAGGATGATCGTGCTGTCGGGAACGGTGCCGCAGCAGACGGGCGGCGCCGATGGGACGACGACCTTTTCGATCGAGTCAGGCGTCACACCACCCGCGCCGCTGCCAGCGGGAGTACGACTGGTAAGCCCTATCGTCAAACTAGGTCCTGAGGGGTTTACCTTCGCCAACACGGTGGCGGTAAGCCTTCCTCTGCCATCGGGGGTTGACCCGTCGCGGCTGAGGCTGCTGCGCTACGCGCCGGACAGCGGCACGTGGATCCAGTACCCGCTGGGCCTTGAGGGCAACTCGGTGAACTTTTCCGGGTATGACCTGGGCTACGTCGCGCTGGTCCTGCCGCCGCAAACGACGGCCAGCGAGGATGGCTCGCCAGCGGGAACAGAGGCCACGACGAACAGTAGCGGCAATGAGACGGATGTCCCGGCGGTTGTTCCTCCGCCCGAAACTCCGCTGCCATCCGATGAGGTTTCCCCGTGGGTGATGGAGGGCGAACCGTTCAAGGATACCGGGGAGGATCCGGCCGAGCCGGCGGTTGCAACGCCTTCCCAATCGGTACCGCTGGGGGGCGTGCGCTGGAACCGCACCAGTTGCCCGCATCCCTATGAGCATCTCAATTGCTGGTACAATTTCTCGATAATCAGTTCCACTTCCACGAACCCTTCGGATGCTATCTTCAACTCGAGTTGCACGCAAACAGGCGGGGCGTTGCGGTGCATCGTGATGATGACCGGCTCGGATGCGGGTGGCGCCTGGTCGAGATGCTACCATAGCGTCACGCGTGATGACAACGACCCGGATTTTTATGATCGCAGCTCCAACTACTGCGTCTTCCCGTTGCCGCGGGGAACGTACCAGTTCTGTGTCGAGGCATGGGAAGCGCCGATGGTCATTCCGGGACCGCGGCTGTTGAAACGATGGACATACTCGCAGCCGGCGCGGGCCAACGTGGATCGGCCAATGTACCGGAACGTGCCGTCGTATGACGCGCCGTGGATCGGCACGCGCCCGATCGTGCTGGACCCCGGCGGGACATGGCAGGAGGGGAGGAGGTGTCCGGGGCCGGCGCCGACGACGCCGGTGGGTACCGGCGAGTTGCAGGCGACGCTCTCCTGGGTCAATACCTCTGCACGGGCCACCGATCTCGACCTGCACCTGTATGGACCCAACGGACTGCATATTTATTACGCTAACAAAGGGCCGCTGAACAACCTGCGCCTGGATCGCGACTGGCGGCGGGAACTGGGCAACGCGACCGAGAATATTTTCAGCGTCGGCTCGCCTATTCCCAGGGGGGACTACCGGCTCACGGTGCGGCTCTATAGCGGCGCGCCGACGAGTTATTCCGCGCGCTTCCTCTTCCGCGGGTCGGTGCGCAGTTATACCAATTCGATCAGTAGCGGCGAGCAGGAGATCGTGAGGTTCACCGTTCCATAGTCTGATGAGACTTCGGGAGATCCTGTGCAGGCGGGATCTCCCGAAGCATGTCTGCATCATCAACACCTCCTCCAGACTGGAGGAGGTGTTATGACTCGGGGAAGGGAACGCCCTCGCCGAATCTTTGCATAGTCTGACAGTCCGGCAGTGTGCGTCTTAGCCCAGACCGCGTACAGCGACAGGGCCAAAGTCGAGGAAATCGGCTGAGGTAAGCTGGTAGTAAACACCGTCAACGCGACCGTTGACGGCGTTTTCGTGATCCTGGCGGCGGTGAAGGTGACCATAGACGCAGGCGCGCACGCCGGGGGTGGCATTGATGCGTCGGGCAAAAGCGGTGGGCTGCCGGTTCAAAAAGGGCGGATAATGGATCATCACAATGATCGGTTTCGTTTGCGCGGCAAGGGTCGTGGCGTGGGCGAGGGCGCGCTCCAGCATGCCCAGTTCGCGCTGGTAGATGCGGTCATCGGTGGCGGGGACGTAGCCGGGGGTTTCGGGCGTGATCCAGCCGCGGGTGCCGCAAACTACGGCCTCACCGAGGTCGCAGGCATCGGCGCCGAGGAGGGTCAGGCTGGGCGGCAGGCGGGCGCGGAGCGATGTTACGTTACGCGGGCACCAGTAGTCGTGGTTACCGCGAATGAGCACCTTGTGACCCGGCAGCGCGTCGAGCCAGCGCAGATCCTCCAGGGCATCAGGGAACTTCATGGCCCAGGAGATGTCACCGGCAACCAGCACGTGATCCTCGGGGGCGACACGGGCGTGCCAGTTGGTGGCGATGCGCGCCGGGTGGTCCTTCCAGTGCGCGCCGAAGATGTCCATCGGCTTCGGCAGGGCATGCGAGAGATGGAGATCGGAGATGGTCCAGAACATGGCAGGCATTGTAGCATGGCTGCGTGATGACATACGGGGAAACGGGGTTTCCCCATGATCCGGCCCGATGGGCCAGAACGCTCAGCCCCAAACCGGGTGGGAGGCACAGTAGGAAAACCCGGTCTTTCCACACCCCGGCCCGAGAGCGGGCGCCACCCGCCTGTCACTTCTGATTCATAAGCGACACGCTCGATTGGCTGTATAATGCCTCAGATGCGCCCGGTTCCCTGGCGCGATGGATTGAGACTGCCCGTTATCCTGGAAAGCGCGCATGGGTCTCGCCGATCTACAACCAGAAGCAGTGCCAGGCAGGGCCGCGCCAATCCCTGTTGCACGCTGGCTGGGGGGATGGGGCCTGACGCTGGTGCTGGTGCTGGTGCTGAGCGTCGCGGTAGGCACGATGGCCTACCAGGCGCCCCCTGTAGGTCAGGTGCAGATCGGCTGGATCGGCGATCGTCTGTTCCTCAATGCTACCTCGGGCCTCGATGCGGGCGCCTCGGCACGGGGCGAGTTTTTCGCCGATGACCTGACCCCTGACTCGCCTACGCTGCGTAGCCGCTGGACGCGCCAGTACGCCCGGATCACGTTGCCCAATATCGGTGCGGGCGCCGATCTGGAGCTTGCCCTTACTGTACAGGGCTGGCCCGCCGATGTTATCGGCGTGCAAGTGGCGCAGCCGGTGGTCACCGTGAGCGCCGATGGGACGGTGATCGGGCGCTTCGAGCCGACGCCGGCCTGGGAGACTTATCGCTTCCGGGTTCCGGCCACGGCGCGGCGGGGGAGCGACCTGAGCGTGACGCTGGCGAGTTCGCATACCTTCACCGACACGGTGCGGTTTGGCGCCGATCCTCGCCCGAAGGGGGTGCGGCTGGCTGAAGTACGGGTACGCGCCGCCGATCATCTGACCGCGGTGTACCCACCGGCCTGGCGCGCCGTCGCCTTGCTGGCCATCGGCGTGGGGTTGCTCTATCTGATCTTGACGCGCCTCCTGGTCACGCCAGCGGCGATCTATACGGTGACCATGCTAGGGATGGGCGTGGCCGGCCTAGGTCTGGCCTACGCACGGATCTGGATGGGGGCGGCGCTCAGTGTGGCCCTCGTTGTGCTAACGGCTGTGTTGCTGGTAGCCTGGCAGGGGCCAATCCTGGCCCGTGCCCGCGGGCTGGTGCGCCGCTACACCCACGGACGCGCCCTGGGCTACGGCCTGGTAGTGGCGGCGCTGGCGCTGCTCGTACACAGCCTGGCCCAACTCTTCACCTGGATGGGTGCCTTCGGGCGCCCGCTCTTCTGGCGGATCTTTCCGGACTCGCTGCTGTACGCCCTGCTGGGAAGCGGCTTGCTGCTGCTGGTGATCGTACTGGGACGCGAGGGTCTGCCGCGCCTCGCCGATTGCCTGGTGACGGCCATAGGCTCGCGCCGGGGGGCGCTGCTGCTGTTGAGCCTGTTCGGGACGATCTGGATCGGCTATGCCGCGCTGGTGGTAAGCCGGATGCCCTATGTAGGCCACGCGGATTACTCCGACAACGCCGTGGTGGCCCGCAACCTGGTGGCCGGGCGGGGCTGGGTAGTAGACTACGTGACGCAGTTCTACCGGCTCAACGACGGCCTGACGCGCCCCCAGGAGACCTGGCCGCTGCTGCAACCGCTCTGGATCGCGCCCTTTTTCCTCATCTTCGGGCCGAGCAGTTGGGCTGCGAAGATCCCCAACCTGGCGTTCGACGTCCTCTTGCTGGCACTGGTCTATCACATCGGCACCTGGTTCTGGGACCGGCGGGTCGGGCTGGTGGCGGCGGTGTTCGTGCTGACCAATTACCTGTTCTTCCGCCTGACGATCTACGCCACCAGCGATCTGGCCTTTGTCGTTTTCAGCCTGGGGGCCGTGTACGCCCTCTACCGCAGCCAGACGCCTTCAGTGGGCGCGGCGTCCCGGGAGGGGGACTTCTGTGCAACAACTTCAACCCCACCACACGGGCACGGGGACCAGGATGGGCCGCCAGCAGCGCGAGGGGCGTGGCGCTGGCTGATTCTCTCAGGGCTCCTGACAGGACTGATGATGCTGCAGAAGCCCTCGGGGGCGATGATCGCCCTGGGGATGGGGCTGTGGTTCCTGGGGCAAAGCTGGCCGGGGAACTGGGTGGCGCTGCGGCGGGCGTTGCAGCCGGCGGGTATGGCGCGCCTGCTGAGGCCGGTGGTCCTGTGGAGCACCCTGGCGCTGCTGGTGCTCTCGCCGTATGTGGCGCGCAACATGCGCCTGTTTGGCCAGCCGGTGTATTCGACGGAACGTTACGACGCCTGGGTCCTGGGCTACCTGGGCAGCAGCGGCGATGCCTGGGAGGAGATCTACCGGGTGTTCATCCCGGAACTGGGTGGGCCAGGGCTACCCGATCGGAGCTGGATCCTGCGCTGGGGCTTCGACAAGACCCTGGCCAAACTGGCGACCCAGGTCGAGGAGTTGCGCGATTACGTCATGCCGGTGTGGCACGGTCTTCCCGCTGGAGCAGACTGGCTGTTCAGCGACAACGAACGCAAGAACCTGGCCTCGGACCTGGGGGCCTGGCTGGCGTTGATCGGCGCGATCGGGGCGCTACGCTTCCGTCCACGGTTGCTGGGCCTGCTGGTGAGCGCCTTCACGCCGTACAGCGTGTTTATGCTCACTTACTGGCGCACCGATGAGCACCGCTACTGGGTGATGCTCATCCCGTGGATGGCCCTGTTCGGGGCCTGGGCGCTGTGGGCCGGATACGACAAACTGGCTTCCCTTGGCGACCGGCGCTGGGCGCCGCTGGGCCTGATCCTGGTGGCAGCGATGGTGAGCGGGGTGGTGGGCTTTTCGCGGCCCGACATTGCCAACAAAGTGCGCCACGAGCCGCAGGTCTGGGCGCCGGATCTGGCGGCCTATGGCTGGCTGGAGGCGCACAGCCCCGAAGGAACGGCCGTGATGACGCGCGTGCCCTGGCAGTTGAACTGGCACACCCGCCGCCCGGCGGTGATGATCCCCAACACGGCTGACCGCGATTTACTGCTGTGGATCGCCCATTACTACGGGGCGAAGTACCTGGTGCTGGAAAACCAGCAGCGGGTCAAGGGCGACGCCGGGCGGCTGCTGGCCCCGTTGATGGATCACGACAATCAGGTGGGCGATGTGGTGGAGGGCTTTGAACTGGTGTATGCCAGCCCGACACCGGATTTTCGCGCCTTTATCTACCGCATCCCCGACCGGTAGGCGCGGTGCGGGTCGCCTCAGCTATGCGCATTTTGATGCTGGCGACGTCGTTTCCCAAGTGGCCCGGTGAGACGACGGCGCCGTTTATTGAAGAAATCGCCGCCGGAGTTGCGGCGCGGGGGCACGCGGTGACACTCCTGTTGCCGCACCACCCCGAGTTGCGCCGCGGGGCCGAGGTGCGCGGGGTGCGCCTGCGTTGCTTCCACTACGCGCCCCATCCGGCGCTGAACATCTGGGGGTATGCCCAGTCGTTATTGAGCGACACGCAGATCAAACGTCGGACGCTGCTTGCGGCACCGTTCGCGGTCAGCGCCTCGCTGGGGGCCGTGCTGGGTGAATTGCGGGCGGCACGGGCGACGGGCCGGCCCTACGATCTGGTCCAGGCCCACTGGGTGCTGCCCAACGGCCCGCCGGCAGCCCTGGCCAGCCCGGGGACGCCGCTGGTAGTGAGCCTGCACGGCAGCGACATCTACCTGGCCGAGCGTCACTGGTCGCTGGCGCTCGCGGCGGCGGGAGCCTTCCGTGCCGCCACAGCAGTCACTGCGTGCAGCGGCGACCTGCGCGCCCGCGGCGTGCGCCTCGGCGCGGCGCCGGGCCGCAGCCACGTGATCCCCTACGGCGTCAATACGCGGCAGTTTCGCCCCGACCCGGGGCTGCGGGCTGCCGTGCGGGCCGAACTCGGCCTGGCGCCGGAGGTGCCGCTGGTGCTCGGGTTGGGGCGCCTGGTGGCGAAGAAGGGCTTCAACGTGCTGCTCGATGCCTGGCCGGCCGTTCTGCGGGCCGTACCCGGCGCCACGCTGCTGATCGCTGGCTACGGCGATCAGCGCGAGCGCCTGGAGCGGCAGGCGGCGGCCCTGGGTCTGGGGAACAGTGCGCGGTTCATCGGGCGGCTGGAACGGGAGCGCGCCGCCGCCTATGTCGCCGCCGCCGATGTGTTTGCCCTGCCCATCGTGCGCGAAGGTGTCGATGGGCTGCCCAATGTGCTGCTGGAGGCTATGGGCGCCGGGCGGGCCGTTGTCGCCTCACGGGTCGCCGGCGTCCCCGATGTGGTCGAAGACGGCGTCCACGGGCTGGTAGTGCCCGAACGCGATCCGGCGGCCCTTGCGGCGGCAATCGTGCGGCTGCTGGCCGACCCGGATCTGGCGCGCCAGCTGGGCGCGGCCGCGCGGGACCGCGTCGAGCGCGAGTTGACCTGGGAACGGACTGCCGAGCGGTTTGAAGCGGTGTTTCGGCTGGCGGTGGGTATAGCACGGACGGCGGCAGAGTGAAAGGTGTTCTCGCCCTCCCGCACTGAACACCGCAAGGCGCGGAAGGGGGCGGATCAGTACATCTCTGGCTGCTTCATCGCATGCGCAGTCTGATCAGGTGGTGAAGTAAGTTTACTTGCGTGTATATCGTCCGCCAGGTTTGCCCTGACCATGGGAAAGGCGCCAGTCGCTCTCCCCCGGTGGGAGAGAAATGGGAAAGGCGAGTGATTGCTAAAAAACTTCGTTCACAGGCCAATCAACGGGCTTACGTAAGGAGAAGGAGATGCGGTGCGTGATCGCCTGTTTGCTGACCGCGGCGCTCACGGCAGGAGCAATGCTCGTATGGCAAAACCTTAACCAGCCACCCTCGCCAGCGATGCGTCAGGGAGTCGTTCCACTTTATGATCGCGGGGTTCCCCTGACATCTCAGCAACGTCAACAACTGGCAGAGGGTCTGGCGCAACAACCCCTCGATGAACAGTGGACCCTCTTCATCAGCAGTAACAACGTTACCGATTTGCTGCTGGAGGGTGACAGCGTCTGGGCAACGACATTCGACGGCGGCCTGGTACGCTGGGACGCACGCACCGGCGCATACGTGAAACTGACTCCAGGGCACGGTCTCTATCATGAACTCTACGCCATCGCGCTGGGACCTGACGGCGCCCTCTGGATAAGGGGAAGCGGCGGGCTCCAGCGCCTGGCATCAGACGGACAATGGCAGAAGGTGTGGAGACCGTGGACGGAAGTGGGTGAGCGGCGGAGGGAAGCCACCGGCCGTCCGGCGGAGGTGATCTCAAATATTGTAACGGGACCGCGTGGAACCCTGTGGTTCTCGTGGAATTACGGGGTTGCGCGCCTGGAATTCACGGACGGAGACGTGAGCTTCTGGGAGGAATTCATTCCCCGAGCTGATCGAGGCACAACCCCGGACGAAGCCGTGCTGACCAATCTGACAACCAGAACCATAGCCGTAGCTCCAGATGAAGCGCTCTGGTTCGGCGGGTTGGGCGGCGCCACCCGCTTCGACTCCCGCAGCTTTAGCGACGAGAGGTGGCGGGGCTATCCGCTCCGCGAACCTGGCTTGCCAGGGTCTGGCGTGACGGCTATTGCCTTTGAGCCAGATGGCGCAGTGTGGTTCGGAACCGACGGCGGGCTGAGCCGGCTGGGAGGTGACGGACGCTGGCAGACGTTTACGAACGAGGATGGTCTGGTCACCACCCCGATCGAGGCGCTCGCCGTCGCAGACGACGGGACGGTGTGGGCTGCGACGCGGGATGCCGGGGTGAGCCGGAGAAGCCCCGACGGACAGTGGTCAACCTATACGGTGCAGGATGGCCTGGCCGACAATGAGGTGCGCGTTATTAAAATCGGGGACGATGGGAGCGTCTGGTTTGGAACGCGCGGGGGGATCAGCCGGTTGGAACCAGATGGCCGGTGGCGAACCTATGTTACCCAGGACGTGCTGCTGAACAATCGGGTGCGGAGGGTCGCCGTCGGACCAGACGGCGCGATCTGGTTTGGCGGAGACGCTGGCACGAGCCGCATGCTCCCTGATGGACGCGGGGAGGTGTATACGGCGCGTAACGGGCTGGCCGATGGCCGGGTGACAGACATCGCCGTCGCTCCCGATGGCGCGGTGTGGGTGGGAACTGACCGCGGGGTCAGCCGGTTCGGTCGTGACCAGCAGGTGCGCACCTATACGTTTCGCGACGGTTTGATCTCCAATGAAGTAGAGGAGATCGCCTTCGGGCCGGACGGGACGGTCTGGGTTGCTTCGACGCGCGGGCTGAGCTGGTTCGGCCCCGATGGGCAGTGGCGCACAACTGGAGATGAGGTTAACCTGTCCCTGGGACGCAGCGTTGATATCGCCGTCGGAGCGGACGGAACGGTGTGGGTCAGCACGGAAACTGGTCTGGGCCGGCTGCAAGCGGACGGGCGCTGGGAGGCGCCGACGGCTGCTAACGGCCTGCCCGAGGGGAGCTATGGTCCGATCGAGGCAGGTCCCGACGGACGATTATGGCTGGGCATTGAGGATCAACTCTTTACGTCAGGAGATCAGGGGCGCTGGCAGAAAGAACCCATGCCCTGGCCTGGCGGGTGGATCTACAATATCGTGTTGACCCGGGACGGCTCGGTGTGGGTGTCTGGCAGCACAACCGTGTATCAGTATATCGGTGAAGAGTGGAAGGAAGTAACCCTTCCCGACAGCTATCGCTTCGTCGGGCTTTACGATATCGCTGCTGAAGCGAATGGCGCTGTGTGGTTTGGGACTGAGCGCGGGGCTTTGCGCTATGATGGGTTGAAGCGTTGAAACAGTCGGTCTTCTGGCAATCCGCACTGGTAGCGGCAGCGCTCTTCGGCCTGGCACTGCTGGCGCGTGTCTACCGGCTCGACGCCCAGAGCCTGTGGCTCGACGAGGGCAGTAGCTGGGCGTTGAGCCGCGCCGGCTGGGGCCACCTGCTCGGCGAGCTGCTCAACCCGACCGCGGCTTATCCGCTCTACCATCTGGTGCTGAAGGGTTGGACGGCGCTGTTCGGCGACTCCGAGGCGGCGCTGCGCCTGCCGTCGGCGCTGGCGGGGGCGCTGGCCGTGCCGCTGATCTACCTGGCGGCGGTGGAATGCGGGCGTCTCAACGGAGCAGAGGGGCACTTTACGCTCCACGGGCTGGCGGCGGCGACCATCGCTCTGGCCGCGCCCTACGCAATCTGGTACGCGCAGGAGGCCAAGGTTTACGCCCTGCTGCTCTGTTGCGCAGCAGCGATGACCTGGCTAACGCTCCGGGCCGTTCGCGCCGGGGCGCAACGCGACTGGCTGGCGCTGGGGACCATCACCCTCGGCGCGCTGTTCGTACACCGACTGGCGGTGTTGCTGGCGCCGGGGATTGGCGTGGTCGCGCTGCTGGCGCGTCCTCCGGCGCCACGGTGGCGGCCCCTGGCCTGGACAGGATTGGGGTTGGCCGCTGCCGGGCTGGTGGCGGGCATGGCCCTGGGGTTAGGCAGCGAGACCGCGGCGACGGGGGCTTACATCCCGGCGGGGCCGCTTGAGGCCCTCTGGCTCACCTTCGTGCGCTTCGCCGTGGACCGCTGGCCAGGTGACGTGCCGTGGTGGTGGCTGCTGCCCTGGCTGGCGCTGGCGGGCCGGGGCCTCGGGCGGGCCGCGCTGGATCTGCGCGGGCCGAGCCGCCAGGCGGCCGCGGCGCTGCTGGTGTTGTTCGGCGTTCCGCTGGCGCTCTTCCTGGCGCAACTGATCTTTACGCGGATCTACGAGGCCCGTTACCTGATCATCATCTTTCCCGTCTGGGCCTTGCTGCTGGCCTATCCGCTCGCCTCCCCGGGCGCGCGCGGCGCGACGCGGGGGGCAATGCTGGCGCTCCTGACGCTGGCCATCGGCGCGGGGGGCCTGGCCCTGTTCCAGCCGGTCAAGGGGCTGTTCTCTGGCGACCCGGTAAAGGAGCAGCACCGCGAGGCGATTCGTGAACTGGCCATCCGCGTCCACCCCGATGACGCGGTGGTAGTACATCCCGGCTACCTGCGCCCGCTCTACGACTACTACATGGGCCGCTTCCTGGCCGACCCGGCGCCCGAGCCGTTGACCTTCGGCAACTTCTGGCGCGGGCCGACGACCTATGGCCGGCGCGAGTGGGAGAAGGAGCGCCGCGAGCGGCTGACCGGCTACGCGCGCAGCTTCCTGCTGATCGCCCCCGACCACGCCCGCACCGTGGACGTGCCGCTGCCCGGCGACGAGTACGGCATGGTGGGCCTGTTCTG
The DNA here is from genome assembly GCA_937918935.1 of uncultured Chloroflexales bacterium. Lineage (GTDB taxonomy): Bacteria > Chloroflexota > Chloroflexia > Chloroflexales > Chloroflexaceae > JACAEO01. Next base: position 189,425 of record CAKZSI010000008.1, read on the forward strand.
GGCCTACAGTCGCGAGCAGCGCACCTGGCCCTGCGGGATCTGGCGCTTCAACGGCGTGCATGTGCTCTGCCAGGAGGCGCCCGAACCGTACTTCACCGGCGCGACGCTCCAACCCGCCACAGGCAGTGGCGCGGTTTTCGGCGGCAACCTGCGGCTGCTGGGCTACACCCTCAAGGCGACCACGCCCCTGGGGCCGGGCGTGTACCGGGCCGGGGGGAACTTGCCGATCAGCCTCTTCTGGGACGTGACGGCACCTCAAAGCGCCGATTACAGCTTCTTCCTCCACCTGTGCCGCGATTGCGAGATCCCCCCCCTTGCCAGTGACGATGGGCCGCCGCTGGAGGGCTATCTGCCCACCAGCATCTGGCTGCCCGGCAAGCCCGCCCGTGACGACCGGACCATCCATCTACCCGCGGATCTGGCGCCGGGGCGCTACACCCTGCTGCTGGGCGTCTTCCGCCCCGATGATGCCACGCCCGCCGGGCGGCTCGCCGTGGCGGGCGAGCCGAACCTGGGGTCCGGGCGGCTGGTGCTGGGCACGGTGGAGATTGCGCCACCCGACGCGCCCACGGCGACGGAGGGCGTGGCGCGGCCATGAGCGCGCGGATCGGGGCAACACTACGAACCCACTGGCCATTGCTCCTTGCCCTGGGGGTGGGGCTGGCGCTGCGGCTGGTGCTGTGGGGCCGCCTGCCCCGCGCGGGCTTCATCAGCGATGAGGCAGAGTACCTCGCCGCGGCCGACTGGCTGGCCCTGGGGCGCGGGTTTGCCTGGCACACACAGTTCTTCTGGACGCGCGCCCCGCTGTACCCGCTCTTTCTCGCCGCGCACATCCTCGCCTTCGGGCGCGAACCGGGGCCGATCGTCGCGACGCAGACGCTCCTCAGCCTGCTCAACATCGGGTTGATCTATGCCCTGGGGCTGCGGATCAGCGATACGCGGCGGGCGGCGGGTCTCGCCGCCCTGGGGATGGCGCTCTACCTGCCCTTCGCCGCCTTCACCCAGTTCCTGCTGACCGAGACCCTGTTCATCACCCTGCTCCTGGCGGCTTTGCTGGCCGTGGGAGTGTGGATCAGACACGGACATGCCAGAGTGCCGAACACCTGGTCCGCGGCGGCCTGGGCCGGGGCGGCGGGGGTCATGCTTGGTCTGGCGACGTTGACGCGGGGTCTTACAGCGGGCTTCGTACCCCTGGTGGCAGGTTGGATGTTCTGGGCGGGAGGGCGCGGCTGGCGGGCGATGGGACACGCCGCGGCGCTGGGGCTGGCGTGCCTCGCGGTGGTGCTGCCCTGGAGCTTCTATGCCAGCCGGGCCTACGGCGGCCCGATCCTGGTTGATACCACGGGGGCCTACAATCTGCTCCTCGGCGTGCGCACGGCCTTCGACGGCGGGCGCGACTCCACGCCGGTGCGTAACTTCGTCCTGGCGCTCCTGCCCATCCCCGGGCGCAGCCAGGCGGAGCGGCTGGCGCTACTGGAGCCGCGCCGCTCCGCAGATGGCAGCGTGCAACGGGCCGGCTCCTGCCTGTACGCTGCTGGCGATCCGCGCCTGATGGCGGCCCTGGAACGCCCGCCGGAGCACCTGACCCAGGCCGAGCGCCAGAGCCTGATGGGCGCCGAGGCTGGCTGCCTGCTGCGCGCCCGGCCCCTGGCCTTCGCGCGGAAGAGTCTGCTCGAATTCGTCGATCTCTTCCGCATCAACTATACCGGCGACGAACGGCTGACCCGCGGCTTCGCCCTGGGCCTCCTGCCGCCCTGGTATACCCTGAGTCTGCTACTGCTGGACGACACGCTCTATGTCCTGGCGCTGCCCCTGGCCGCGCTGGGATGGGCGGTGCAGCGAACCCGGGCGAGCAGCGCGGGGAAGAATACACCGGACGGAACGACAACCGCCATCGCGTTGAGCGGTGTGATCGGCCTCTGGCTGGTGTACAATCTGGCCACCGCGCCGTTGCTCTTCGCTATCAACCGCTTTCGGACGCCGTTAATGCCCTTCGTGCTGTTGTTGGCCGCGGCGGCGCTGGCCGCCGGGCCGGGGTTGCGGGCCACGCTACGGAGCGGCTATGGTGTGGCCTGTGCCCTGCTGGGCGGGTTGCTGCTGCTGGTGGCGGCGGCGCCCTATGCCTATCTGGAACCGCGGGCGCCCGGCGCCGCTTCGACCTGGGCTTCCTACCTCGGCCCCTACCCCTCCAGCCTGTCCAGCAGCCGGATCGCGCTCCAGACGCGCCCGGGTTACCTCGCCGAGCAGCGGCTGGCCGCGGCACTGGGCGCGGGCGACGCTCCGGCAGTCCGCGCCGCCCTGAGCGACCCGCGTCTGCCGGCCTACAGCGCCGCGGTAGGCGCGCCGCTGCTCGCCGGGCTGGAAGGGCGTCCCGCGGAGGGGTTGGAGCGGCTGGCCCGCGGTCCGGTACGGCCCCTTGAGCCCTGGCAGACAGCGGTGGTCGCGGGCGAGTTGTTGCGCCAGATGGGGGAGATCGAGGCCGCCCGACGCGAGTTCGGCCCCGAACTGGTAGACAGCCAGAACCCCGTGCTGTGGGCCTGGACCTGGTTGTACCCGCCGCGACTGCCGGACGACCAGCTGGCCGTGGCCGACGACAACGATCTGGGTTACCTGCGAGGCTTTTACCTGGGGGGGTACGAACCCGCACTCGAGGCAACGGTGCGCTGGGCCAGTGGCACGTCGGCGCTGCGCTTCCCCAGGGCAGGTATTGGCGCGCCCCGGCAACTCTGCCTGCGCCTGGGGGGCGCCTGGCCCGAGGATCTGCCCCTGCCAACGGTTGAGGCGTATCTGGACGGGGCGGCCCTGGGCGCGATCATCCTTGCCCGGGACCTGCGAGTCGTTTGTCTGGATCTGCCGGCGCGCCCTCCCGGGGCGACCTACGTGGTGGAGTTGCGCGCCCAGAGTTTCGTGCCCGGCGCGCTCGACCTGATCGCGCAGCAGGGGCCGCAGGAGGGCCAGTTGCGCCTGCTGGCCTATCAACTTGACTGGGCCGAGGTGAGGTAGCGATCATGAACCAGGCCCGGCGTCTATCATCTGACATTCTGCTGCTGGCGCTGATCACTCTAGCGGGGATCGGGCTGCGCCTGCTGGTGTGGCGCTGGCGCGAGTTTCAGCCCCTCGGTGGCGACGAGCAGGAGTATTTCAACGCGGCACTGATCCTGCTGCGCGAATGGCGCTACCAGGAACTGCTGTTCATGCGTCCGCCCCTCTACCCTCTCTTCCTGGCCGCCAGCATCGTGCTGGTGGACTCGCTGGTGCAGCACCTTCGGCTGGTGCAGGTCCTGGTGAGTACCGCGACCATTCCGCTGGTCCACCTGCTGAGCCGGGAAGTGGCCCTGGCCCTCGGCCGGCCATCCACACCGGCGCAGCGGGCGGGATTGGCAGCGGCGCTGCTGGCGGCGTTGAGCTACACCCTGTCGGCCAACGCCACGGAACTACTTGCCGAGACGCTGTTTCTTTTCGCTCTGACCACGAGCTTCTGGCTGCTGGTACGGGCGGGCCGCCACGGCGCGGCATGGCGCGCTGGCGTGGCAGGGATGGCGGTGGGCCTCGCCAGTCTGGTGCGCTCGATGGCCCTGCCGCTGCTGCCCCTGGGGGGCCTCTGGCTGCTGGTCGGGCGGGGCGGGCGGGCCTGGCGCCGGGCAGTCGCGTTCGCACTGGCGGGTTTTCTGGTCATTCTGCCCTGGACCTTCCGCAACTACCTGGTCTACGGCGGCCTGATCCTGATTGACACTACCGGCGCGGAGAACCTGTGGCTGGATAATGACCCGGCCGGGCGGGAGGCGGTCAAGGCGCAACTGTTCGCCCTGGGGGAGGACCGGCTGGCGCGGCAGCAACTCGCCGCGGGCGAGGGCTGGGCGGCGATCCGCGACGATCCGGCGCGTTTCGCGGCAAAGGCCCGGGGCGAATTGCTGCGGTTCTTCGCCCTGGAGCATATCGATGACATGCACATCCGCCCGCAGATCTGGGTGCAGCCGGCGGATGTATGGCTGCGCCTGATCCTCGGCGATGGGCTGTGGCTGCTGCTGGCCCTGGCCGGCAGCTACGGGCTGGCGCGGGGGATGCTGCCGCAACCGGGGGCAGGCGAGGGGTGGCGCGCGGCGCTGCGTTCTCCGCCGTGGCTGCTCACGCCGTGGGCGCTGTATGTCGTTCTGACCACCCTGGTGTTTCACGTGGAACTGCGCTACCGTCTGCCCCTGTATCCGGCCCTGTTGCCCTTCGCCGGGCTGACACTGACGGGCCAGGGGGCGCGATCCGCGGCCCGGCAAGCTCCCCATCCCGGCGCCTCCCGCCCTGCCGCGCCTCAGGCGCCCGGCGCCGCGCCGGGGGCAACCAGCACGCCCGTCCAGACGGTGGCCGGCCAGAGGACGAACGGCGCGCGCCCGTCCATGCACGGCTATATGGCCCTGCTGGCGCCGTTTGCCGTGCTGACCCTGACGCTCCTCCATGTGAACTACGTGGCCCTGGGCTGGCAATTGGGGGCGAAGCACTGGAACCTGGCGCGCGCCGAGGCCGCCCTGGAGCGGGGCGACGCGGCGGCGGCGCGGCGCGCCGCCGAGGCCGCCCTGGAGCACGACGAAGGCTCGGCCCTGGCGCGCATCGCCCTGGCACGCGCCGAGCTGCTGAGCGGCGATCTGCGCGCGGGCCTGGCGCATCTTGACGACGCGGTGACGGTAATGCCGGACCATCCACAGGCGCGGGTGCTGCGGGGCGACGTGCGCCGGGCGCTCGGCGACACGGCCAGCGCGCGCACCGACCTGGCCTACGAAACCGCCTCGCTCCAGGATCTCCAGCGCTGGCTCTGGGAACGGAGCGTCACGCCGCCACCGGCGCAACTGCCCCTCGGCGATGGGCTGGATCTCGCCTTCATCGCCGGGTTCCACGGGCTTCGTCCTGGCGAAGAAGGGTTTCGCTGGACCACCGGCGCGGCGCGGGTGCGACTGCGTCACCTGGAGGGTGCGCGAAAGCTGCGCCTGCGCCTGACCTCGGGCCGGCCCGCAGGCGCCGCCCCGGTGACGGTGACGCTGTGGGCAGGTTCAACCCTGGCGGGCCGGGCCGAGATTGGCCCGGAGTGGTCCGAGCACACCTTTACCCTGCCGGCGGCGACCGGGATAGGCAACGAGCTAGTGCTGGAACTCCGCGCGCCGACGTTCACACCCCGGGAGTTTGACCCGGCCAGCCCGGACGGGCGGCGCCTGGGGGTGAAGCTAGCAGTAGTCGAGATGGTAAGGTAAGGAACAGTGTATGAACACAACACCGAAGGAGCAGGCTCACGCCCTGATCGCTCAGGGGCGCGCGATGTTGGAGCAGGGCGACCTGGCCCGGGCGACCGACCTGTTAAACCAGGCAGTGCGTCTCTACTGGTCCGCGGGTGAACACTACGCTGCCGCGGCACAGATCGGCAACTATGGCTGGGCCTTGCGCCGCAAAGGTCGCCCGGACCTGGCGCGCCCCTACCTGGAGCAGGCCGCCGCCCTGTTTGAGCAACTCGGTCTGATGGACTTCGCCGAGCGCCACCGCTTCGCCGCCGAGGACGTTAATCCCGGGGTCACCGAGGAGTTACTGGCCAGCCTTCCGCCCGCGGTACGCGGGGCGCTTGAACGGGGCGACGGCGCGGGCCTGCAAGTGGCCCTCGACGCCCTGCCGCTGATCGAGCGTAACCTGGCGCTTGAGCGGCTCACTGACGCCGGCGTGATTGCCCCGCTGGACGGCGAGGACGCCGACGGTCGCGACGAGGCGCTGCGGCAGTTCGAGCCGCTGCTCCAGGGCATCGCCGCAGTGGCCCGCGGCAACGTTGGCGAACGGGCCGAGGTGGAACAGGCGCTGGGCGACATCGAGCGCAAAGGCTGGCGCCTGCGTCGGGCCGCAGAACAGATCTGGGCCGGCGAACGGCGCCTGGAACAGCTTACCCGGGAACTGGACAACCTGGATCGCGCCCTGGTGGAGCGCATCCTCGCCATCCTCGATGAGAGCCAGGGGACGCCGCCACACCCTTCGGAGTGACAGAGGAACTTTTTCCGGGAGGGCTTCGCCCTCCCATCGCGCACATGGCGCGAGTTTACGCTTCGAGAAAAAACCGCCGTAGCTCCGCGCAGGTCTCCTCTGGCGCCTCTTCGGCCAGGTAGTGGCCGCAGGGCAACCCCCGGCCCCGTACATCGGCTGCGTGCTCGCGCCAGACGGCAAGCACGTCATACTTCTTGCCAATAAAGCTCTTCGCGCCCCACAACACCAGCAAGGGACAGGCAATCCTGCGCTCCAGGTCGGCGACGTCGTGAACCAGGTCAATGCTCGCCGCGGCGCGGTAGTCTTCACAGGTGGCATGGATGGTGGCCGGATCGCGGAAGCAGCGCAGGTATTCGCCAAGGGCCGCTTCGGTGAACACGCCCGGATTGCGCGACCAGCGGGCGATCTTGGTGCGCAGGTAGTACTCCGGGTCGGCGCCGATCAGCCGCTCCGGAAGATCGTAGGGCTGGCTGAGAAAGAACCAGTGGTAGTAGGCCTCCCCGAACTCCTTGTCGGCGGTGGCAAACATCGTGTAGGTAGGGGCAATATCGAGCACAGCGGCGCGGGTGACCCGTGCAGGGTAGTCGAGACAGAGGCGGTGGGTCACGCGAGCGCCACGGTCGTGGCCGGCCACAGCGAAGCGCTCGAAGCCGAGAATGGACATTAACCCGGCCACGTCGCGGGCCATGGCGCGCTTGCTGTAGGTGGCGTGTTCATGGTCGCCAGGAGGCTTGTCACTATCGCCGTAGCCTCGCAGATCGGGGGCGATCACCGTGAAATCGGCAGCCAGAGCGGGAGCAATCTTGTGCCACATAGCATGGGTCTGCGGATAGCCGTGGAGCAGGAGCAGGGGCGGACCGGCGCCTCCCAGGGCCACGTTGAGAGTCACCTCAGAGGCGCGGATGCGTTCCGCGCGGAAATCTGCGAGAATGGTCATCTTTTAACCTTTCCACATTGACTCGTGGCGTATATTATAAGTATAATTCCCGACATAACCCCGTGGCGCTTCTGGCAGGTTACACCAATGGACTGGGACGAAGGTTTGTAGGAGGGGTTTGTCCTCCTGAACCTTTCGGCTCGAGGTCGTGCCCCATAGGCGCCTTCATCGGCGCGATAGGCGCAAATCTCCTGGACGCTCTGATTCAAACCCTTGCCTGATGGATAACCACGACATCGCAATGGGTGCGAGGCACAGCTCTTCCGGGCCCTCCTGTAGGAACACGTATTCGGATACACCACCAGATCTTGCAGCGAAGATACGTGTTCAGGGTTGACGCATAGCATGCAGAGGGGAGAGCATGAGCTTATTGAAGCCCTTTGCCCCCCTCCGCACCCTCTGTAGATCATATGCTCGCATGCCACCACGTGTGTGGCGATGCGCCGTTATCTCGGTGTCCGCTCCAGGAAGCTCAAGGAGGAAACAAGGTGGTTTCATCGTTCAGAGTCCTGCTGCTGGCCATGATCGTCGTGCTGGTCGCTGGATGTGGCGGCGCCGCACCGGCCACCCAGCCCACGACCGCGCCCGCCGCTCAGCCCACGACCGCGCCCGCTGCCCAACCAACGACGGCACCCGCTCCGACTGCGCCACCGGCAGCGGGAGGACAGAAGCTCCGCTACTCCTTCGGCGGCGGCCCCGTCGGCGGGGTGTTCCAGGTCTACGCCGATGTGCTCTCGTTGATCGTCGCCGGGGCGGACCCCAATCTCGAACTGACCGCCGAAGGCACCGGCGGATCGGCGGAGAATTTGCGCAGCGTCAACTCGGGCGACTTCCAGTTCGGCATCGTCTATTCGGGGGATGTGGCGCTGGGCGCCCAGGGCCAGTTGCCGAATGATACGACCAGATACACCAGCGTGATGCCAATCGCCCCCCTCTACGGCGGTGTGATCCACCTGGTAGTGACGAAGAACAGCGGCATCGAGACGGTTGATGATCTGCCGGGCAAGCGCATCGCCCTCGGAAACGCTGGCTCGGGCGCGGCGCTCTCCGCCGAGCGCTACCTCTCCCACATGGGTCTGCTCGACAAAGTGAAGGTCGAGTACCTGGGCTACTCGCAGGCCGCCGCCGCGATGGGCGATGGTCAGCTCGATGGCTTCTGGATCCTCGCGGGGTTCCCCAACGCCTCGGTGACTGAGGCGACGACCTATACCGACATCCGCCTGATTGACGTGTACAACCCTGGCGTTGAGAAGGGCTTTTTCGAGGCCTACCCCTTCTACTCGGCCCGCACGCTCACCGGCGGAGCGTATACGGGCGTTGACGAGGACGTTCCGAGCTTCCAGGATACCGCTCTGTGGGTGGCCAATGCCGACGTGCCCGAAGAAGTGGTGTACAACGCCCTGAAGGCGGTCTTCTCCGATGCGGGGTTGGAGCGCCTGCGCCAGGCCCACCCCTCGGCCAAAGAAGTGCAACTGGAGAAAGGCATCGAAGGTATCGCCAACCGGCTGCACCCTGGTGCAGTGCGCTTCTGGGAGGAGCAAGGGGTGAAGATCCCCGATGAACTGCGCTAGTGCAATTGCAGATGTGTGCTTGTAGATCAGGCACACTGCATCCGGACAGGATCAACGTCGCGCTGATGCTCGAACAGGTCGTCTGGAACTGCACCAGGCTGAGGAAAGCGGTTCTCACCTCCCTCCCCCTCCCTCTCCGGTGGAGAGGGAGGGGGAGCACCCACGGCAAGACCGCGGCGCCAGGACAAGGTACCTCTCACCCTGCACCCTGTCTCCTGTCTACGTTCTCGATGAGGAGATCCCGTCGCCATGGCAGAGCAGCAACCCCACAACCAGCAACCACCCGCCGATAACCCGAACGCGGCGGCTTCCGGCGCCGCGAGTAATACCGACAGCATTGACGAAGCGACGCTGCAGAAGCTCAAGGAGTACGACGAGCCCACCACGCGCACGCTCAACCGTTTCTGGGGGGCGGTGGTAGCCACAATCTCCGTGGGCATGGCCGGCTTCTACATCTACACTGCCGGCACGCTGCCGGCGCCGGTGCAGTGGCAGCGGGGCATCTACGTGATGCTGACCTATATCCTCATCCTGCTGCTCTACCCTGCCATACCCAGACGGAGCCGCGCGCGTCCTTACGTTGACGGCTGGCTTGACCGCCTACCGGACTGGCTGCGCGGGCTGCTAGCCCCGCGCCACGGTCCCAGCGTCATTGATCTCGTCCTGATCGCCCTGACCGTTACTACGGTGGGCTACTACATTCTGAACTTCCGGCAGCTCCAGTTCCGGGCCGGGGCCTACAACGAAACCGATTTCATTATCGCCACGATCGGGCTGTTGATCTCGCTCGAAATTGCCCGGCGGGTCCTCGGATGGTCAATGACGATCATCGGCATTGTCTTCATCCTCTACCTGCGCTTCGGCTACGTGCTCTACGATCTGCCCGTGCTGGGGGCCTTCGCCCACCGCGGACGGACGGCCCAGCGCACGGCCACCACGCTCTTCTTCGACCAGGAGGGCGTGTTCGGGGTTATGGCCAATGTGCTCGTCTCCTACGTCATTCTGTTTATCTTCTTTGGCGCCTTTCTGCGCAAGTCGGGGGCGAGCAAGTTCTTCATTGATCTGCCGCTGGCCCTGGCGGGGCGCAGCATCGGCGGCCCGGCGAAGGTGGCGGTGATCTCCTCGGCGCTCTTCGGCTCGATTTCGGGCAGCCCGATCGCCAACACGGTCAGCACCGGCACCTTCACCATCCCCTTGATGAAGAAGGCTGGTTTCCGGCCCCACGTGGCCGGGGCCATCGAACCGTCGGCATCGATCGGAGGTTCGTTCATGCCTCCAGTGATGGGCGCTGGCGCGTTCCTGATGGCCGAATTGACCGCCACGCCCTACCCGACGATTGTCGCGATCTCCATCTTTCCAGCGATCCTATACTTCCTCTCAGTCTTGACCATGGTGCACTTCGAGGCCAAGAAACACAACCTCAAGGGCATCGAAACCGGTACGCGGGCGATCGATATTCTCCGCAAAGAGTGGTACATGGCCACCCCGCTGCTGGTAATCATTGTGCTGATGCTGATCGGCTACTCACCCGGCTACGCGGCGTTCTGGTCAATTATCTGCTGTGTCGTGCTGCTGGCATTCTCCTCGGAGAACCTGGCCGACCTGCGCAACCCGACGGCGCTCGGTGGCGGCTTGCCGCAGGCCCTGGGACGCAGCACAGTGCGCCTGGTGCGCAATGTGCTCGCGGCGATGCAGGACGGCGTTCGCGACACGCTGGTGATCGGCGCGACCGTCGGCGTGATCGGGATCATCGTGGGAACGATCTACGCCACTGGCATTGGCCAGCGCTTTACCAACATCATTGTCAGCCTGAGCGGCGGCAACCTGGTCATCGCGATCATCCTGATCGGCCTGGCCTCGCTAATCCTGGGCATGGGCGTGCCGGTGACCGCGGCCTACCTGATCACCGCAGTGCTGACGGTGCCGGCCCTCACCGACATGGGCGTGGCCCTGCTCGCCGCCCACATGATCGTCTACTGGTTCAGCCAGGACAGCAACATCACCCCCCCGGTCTGCGTGGCGGCCTATGCCGGGGCGGCCATCGCCAGGGCCGACCCCTGGAAGACCGGGTGGACGGCCTTCAAGTTCGCCAAGCTGCTCTATGTGATGCCCTTTCTCTTCGCCTTCAGCCCGGCCATTCTCTTGCTCGGCGAGGGTGGACAACCGTTCAGGGAACTCGTTTTCCACGATGTGGCCCTGGCCTTCTTCTCGGGTACCATGGGCACACTTGCATTCTCGTCCGTCTCGATGTTCTTCCTGGTGCGGCGCACCTCCTGGTGGGAATGGCTGATCGCCGCCTTTGGCACCTTCCTCTGCTTCTGGCCGAGCCTGCTCACCGACCTGGTCGGCATCGCGATTGTCGCGGGCGTGTGGTTCTGGCAATATTACGATGTGCGACGGCGGAGCGGGGTGCCCGCCCCGGCCCGGCAGACGGGCTAATGCGATGTTCGATTGCCGATTTCGGATTGTGGATTGGGCACAACGAATCTGGACGTGCTGGTCTGGGGCCCGCGTGGCTGGCCCATCACGGTGCGACCTCAAAAAGCCGTTGAAAAGTTCGCCAGTCCGTCTATAGTATCTGAGTAAGCGTCGCCCCGAATCGGCAATCGAAAAGTGCACCAGGACCGACAGATGCGCGAGTATCTGGAAACTATTGACACGTGGCTGGCCCGCGGTGAGCGCGTGGCGGTGGCGACCGTCGTGCGAACCATGGGCTCGTCGCCGCGGCAGGTGGGCGCGAAGCTGTTCGTTTCCTCAGCGGGGGCCATGGCCGGCTCGGTGAGCGGCGGTTGTATCGAAGGGGAAGTGTTCGAAGCCTGCCAGGAGGCGCTGGCGACGGGAGAGGCGCGCCTGCTGCGTTTCGGCGTCGCCGACGAGACGGCCTGGGGGATCGGGCTTGCCTGCGGCGGCACAATTGAGGTGCTGGTCGAACCGCTGCGCGAGCCGATCCGCGCCGAGCGCCCCGTGGCGACGGCGACTGTCATCCGGGGGCCGTTGCGTCCCGGCGCCAGACTGCTGATCGAGGCCGACGGGACCGTCCACGGGAGCCTGGGCGACGCGGACCTGGACCAGACGGTGGGCCAGGTGGCGCGAGAGTTACTGGCGCAGGGCGCGAGCCGCGAGGTCGAACTGGCCGGCCAGAGCGTGGCGGTGTTTATCGAGAGCTTCGTGCCGCCGCCGAGCCTGTACATGGTTGGCGGAGTGCACATCGCGGTGGCGCTGGCGCGGCTGGCGAAAGTGCTCGACTTTCGCACCGTAGTGGTGGACGCCCGCGCGGCCTTCGCCAGCCAGGAGCGTTTCGCCGACCTGGATGAACTGGTGCTGGCCTGGCCCGACGAGGTGCTCGAAGGGCGCCTCGATGCACGCAGTTGTGTGGCGGTGCTTACGCACGACCCGAAGCTCGACGATCCCGCGCTGCGGGTTGCCTTGCGCTCACCGGCACGCTACATCGGCGCGCTGGGCAGCCAGGCTACCCACGCCCGGCGCCTGGAGCGTCTCCGGGCTGAAGGCTTCAGCGAGGCCGACCTGGCGCGCATTCACGGGCCGATTGGGCTGCCCATCGGGGCCAAAACGCCTGAAGAGATTGCCGTGAGCATTCTGGCCCAGATCATTCAAGTTCAAAGGAGCATTTGAGCCGTGGATACCAGACTGGCCACGTTGCTGTACGAGGGCGCCCTGGCACTCCAACAGGGAAATAAAGAACGGGCCCGCGAACTGCTTCTCCAGGTCGTGGAAATCGATGAGCGCAACGAGCAGGCCTGGCTGTGGCTCAGCGGCGCGGTGGACGACCCGGAGGACCAGCGCACGGCCCTGGAGAATGTGCTGACGATCAATCCCCAGAATCCCCACGCGCTCTACGGGCTTGCCGTGCTTGATGGCAAGGCGTAGCTACCAACCGATAAGACTACGTAAAGACCTGACAGGTAGGCGCCGGGCCATCCCTGTTCACGCCCCCGAGTCCACGCGCCTACCTGTCAGGTTTCACATGCGGTCCCTTTTCAATTGTCTGGTGGCATCCGTGTCGCCAGGCCTCATTCGAACACCATATACGGCAATCCACAAAATCCGAATTGGAACGCCATGTACGGCAGTCCACAATCCAACATCCACAATCCGAAATCGTACTACGCTCCCGCCACGCGGGGCGCCTCCTCCAGCGCCTCAACCTGGCCCACCCAGTAGGTGTTGCGGCGCACGGTGGGGACGCTCCGCACCTGTACACCGGCCACGTCGGTCAGTTCCTCCTCATTGACCAGAATCAACGTTGGACGTACACCGTTGAAGCGGCGACTGTAGGCAGCCATCGCTTCCTCGATCTTGCGCGCGATGCTCAGTTTCGGGTTGTCGTCGTACCAGACCAGAAAGGGCGGACGTCTGGGCAGCATTGGACGCCTCCTACCAGCGAACGTGCCAGGCGCCGGCACGCAGGTTCTGAAACAGGGTGCAACGGCATCCATCGGCGCAACGGACGGCAAAGTAGCGCCGATCGTCACGGCGCCCACGCCCCGCCTCCTCCCAGATCGCCTCGATCTGCACAATCAGATGGAGCACACCCCGGCTCTGGAAGCGGGCCGGCAGGAAACCGTAGCGATAGGCGGTTAGCGCGATCGGTTCTTCCGCGGGGCGCCGCGGCGCCATGCGGGCCCGCCGCGGCAGAGCGGCGGTACGCCAGGTGATCATCATTGCCGACCTCGGTGGATGGACGCTTTTCCTGGCTGATAGCATACCAGAACATATGTTCGCTGTCAAGGTAGGGCTAGCCACTGCCCAGAGGTTGTGCAACGTCCCCGGGACAGGCCCCAAACCCCTTTAATCCGCTTCCCACAACCCACTGTGGGAAGCGGATGTTGCTCAAGGCCTATGCCACTTCAGGGTGGAGTGGTCTGGGCAACCAGGTTTCCCCAAGGCCCTGCATGAGGCGAAGGATCACTCCAGGACGATCTCGCCGCTGCGCCCGCCTCGTTTTTCGGCGAGACGAATGTCGCCAATACGCATACCACGATCCACCGCCTTGCACATATCGTAGATCGTCAGCGCGGCTACGCTCACGGCGGTCAGGGCCTCCATCTCCACGCCGGTTGGCCCACGGGTGCGTACCCGCGCCTCGATGCGCAGGGCGCTCGCCTCGGCATCAGGCTCGATCGTTACGCTTACGTGGGTGAGCAGCAGGGTGTGGCAGAGGGGGATCAGTTCGGGTGTGCGCTTGGCCGCCATGATGCCCGCGATACGCGCCGTGGCCAGCACGTCGCCCTTCGGCGCGGCGCCGCTCATAATGAGGTGTAGCGTTTCCGGTTGCATCGTGATGCTGCCCCGCGCCACCGCTTCGCGCTGGGTGTCGGCTTTCGTCCCCACGTCTACCATCTGCACCTGACCCCGCTCGTCGAGATGAGTAAGCCGGGGAGTCTCGTCAGGTTGGCTCATGGTTTGCCTCTTCATTGTATGGATGGAAAGGTTATGCCCCTCTCAGGGGTAGGGTTTTGCAAGCAAGAAGGGGGGTTCGGCGTTCCGGTGCTCTGGCGCCCCCCTGCCCCTTTCTCCCGCGATCGAGAGAATTGGGTTGAGCGTCCCAATGCCTCAGATGGCAACTACAACGTGCGGATGCGCCCGAAAAGCCTGCCCCTGAGAATACCGGGCTGCTCCGTGCCTGCCCGAACGCCAGGCGCCCCAACTGCGGTCGGAAGGCGGCGAAACCAGGTTTCCCCATGCCCCAACCCCCTGGCTGAACCGCACGTTACGGGATCGCCACCGGAGCGGCGCTGAGCACCCAGTCCTGGTACAGCGCGTCCAGTTCACACTGGCAGGCGGCCTCAGCGGCGCGCAGCACATCCGGCCCGGCGGTTTCGCGGTACTTGCCCTCGGCCAGGTAGCGCCCCAGGAAGCGCCCGAAGCTCTCTTCGCCGATCTGACCGCGCAGGGCGTGGAAGAAGAGCGCGGCTTTGGCGTAGGCCACGGGCACGTAGTTGCCACGCAGTCCGCCGGGCGGCGTCGCCAGGGGCGCGTCGCGGTTCGTTTCGCGCAGGCGGCTATAGAGGCTGCGGAAGTACTCCAGTTCTTCCGCAGCCCGCACGCCATTGCCCACGGCTTCGTAGTAGAGCACCTGGGCATAACTGGCAAGCCCTTCGTCGATCCACGGCTCGCTCTGCGCGTCGGTGCCCACCAGACTGTACCACCACTGGTGGGCGATCTCGTGCGCGATGGTGGTCTCCAGCACCCGGTCGTTATCGGTGTAGAGGGCCTGCTCGATCAGGACCGCGCCGGGGTATTCCATGCCGAGGAACCTGGTCATGGCGCCCTGCACCACCTCGAGTTCGGCCAGGGGATAGGGGCCGTAGCGCGCGTTGAAGGCCCCCAGGGCCTGCTCGGCGAAACGCAGCGCCCGCCATCCGGCTTCGGCGTTCGCCGGTTGGTAGTGGCTGATGATGCGCGTGCCGTCCACCACCGCGCTCGTCTGTTCCAGGCCGCGGGTCAATCCCAGGTAGAACTCGCGCTGCGGGCCGCTCACCAGCCGCTCGCGGCGCGTCCCGGCACGGCCCGGGAGGCTGCTGACCCGCGAGCCGGTGCTGACCAGGGTCCAGGCAGTTGGAAACTCCACCGTGACGTCGTACAGGCCCACGTTGGTCACCGCGAAGTCGCCGCGGCTATCGACGGGGCGCCGGTCCCAGCCACTGTCGCTGAACTGCCGGGCAAGCACGGGGTAGAAGTTGGCGAGAGACCAGAGGCCGGCCTCCTGGTTGAAGGCGCCGAAGGTGCGGGCGCTGGCGTCGCGCGGTGTTCGGGCGACAAAGCGCAACTCGGCGCGGGCGACGCCCCCCGGCAGGAGCGCCCGGGGCAGGGCCAGCCAGAGCAGGGCGTCGCCCTGCTCCGTGCCCGAGGTCACTGGCCGCCCGTCTACACGGGCAGCGGTGACATCGAGGCGCCCGCCAAAGTCAGGATGGTTGGGGTAGAGGCGGAAGTAGAGCCGGTCGTAGCTCAGGCCCGAGCGGTTGGTGACGGTGACGCTGACCGTACCGCGCACAGTCAGCGCGGCGGGATCGGCGGCGGCGACGATGGTGTAGCGATCCCACTCGGCAGCACGGGCCAGGTCGCGGGTATGGGCCGGGAGCAGTGCGGCGGCCTGGGCGGCGAGAAAGGGATCGGCAGTGGCGGGCGGCGTCTGTTCCAGGATGCGCGCAGGGGGCGCCGCCAGGGCGCCGGCCACGAGGACCAGGGCCAGCAACGGGCCGATCAGGGCGCGCGCGATCAGTCTGAACGTGAGGGTGGGGAAACCTGGTTTCCCCGGGCCTTCGCTGGAGGGGAGGGTACGGGAGGCCTTCGCTCTCCCGGCAGAATTCTTGTTCATGGCATTGGGAAGGTCTGGGAAGGCGAAACTCTCCCAGGGTTACCCTCTTTGCATTCTGGGGAAGGGGACGCAACCCCATTTCCCCGCGCCCCAACCGACAGGAGGAGCTGGGAGGGCTGATCCCTCCCAGGAAAACTCTCTTTCACACCCTTTTTGTACGGCGAAGCCGCATCGGGTCGGATGGCGGCCCAACCGCGGCACGCGGGTGGACGCAACGAGCAATGCGTCATAATTGGGAAGTTTGCCTATAGCTAAAGTCGCCAAAGCGTGCTATGCTATAAATGTCAGACCCAGATACTCTACCATAATGCGGTCAAGGGTTTCAACTCTGACGACCTGCGGCAGGAAGGAGGATGGCGATGACGATCCAGTATGAGCGCGCACCGAGCCGCCCGGCCCCTTCGAGCGTAGCTCCTCCCCCCACCGGCGAGCGCCCGGTGTACACGCGCTACTGCGCCGCGCCCCGGCCCGCTCACCCCATCGGTGAGCCGAGCTACCTCCACGCGCTGCTGGTGGCGGCCTGGCTGGGCCGGCTCATCGATCCGTTGCCCCACGCCCCCACGAAGGGGCGGCCAGCTCAAGGGCTACGAGTTCCGTAAGGTTGACCGGTGTCAGGAGTGGCCGCCCGGTGAGGGCGGCCACAAGATTCTCGGCGGCCAGGGTCGCCATCCGCGTGCGCGTGGCCAGGGTGGCGCTGCCGATGTGCGGCACGCACACACAGTTGGGCAGACTCAACAGGGGGTGGTCGGGGCCGATCGGCTCGCGCGTGAAGACGTCGAGACCCGCGGCCCGCGGGCGCCCGGCGCGGAGCGCCGCCGCCAGGTCCTCCTCACGTACCAGCGGACCACGCGCTACATTGACGAAGATCGCCGTCTCGCGCATCAGGGAGAACTCGCGCGCCCCGAACATGCCGCGGGTCTCCGGCGTCAGCGGCGCGCTCACCACGATGAAGTCGCTCTCGCGCAACAGGTCGTCGAAGGGCCGGTACACCGCCCCGGTCGCGGCCTCCAACTCCGGGGCCGGGTGGCGGTTGTGGTAGAGCAGGCGCATGGCAAAGCCCCCGCCCCGGCGCAGCACCGCCCCACCGATGCGCCCGGCGCCAACCACGCCCAGCGTCGCGCCATACACATCAACTCCCACCATCTGCAGGGGATGCCAGGGTCCCCACGCGCCAGTTTCGATCATGCGCTGGCCCTCGACGATGCGCCGGGCCGCGGCGAGCATCAGCGCCCAGGCCAGGTCGGCGGTAGTCTCGGTCAGCACGTCGGGGGTGTTGGTCACCAGCACGCCCCGGGCGGTGCAGGCCGCCACGTCAATGTTGTCGTAGCCCACGGCCATGTTCGCCACCACCCGCAGCCGCGGCGCGGCAGCGAGTACCTCGGCGTCCACCCGATCCGTAAGCAGGCTGAGCAGACCCTCGGCGTCGGCCACCCCGCGCAGCAACTCGGCCCGTGGAACGGGGCGCTCCAACTCGTCCCAGAGGCTGACCTGGCAGGTCTCCTCCAGGAGGCGCATGGCCGCCGCCGGCAAGCGCCGGGTAACGTAGACGGCTGGACGGGGGAGTGGGATCATAGAATCCGGTTTTTACCAGATTAAGTAGTCTGTAAACAGAGTTTTTCGCTACACCTCTCCCCTGCCCCAGACCTCCCTGCCGAGGAGGGAGTCCGAATCCTCCCCCGGCGGGGGGAGGCTGGGAGGGGGGCGAAAACGCCAGGAAATTTGCTTTACAGACTATTACGCAGTGGTACAACCTTGCCGGTTGCAACCCCGCCGGCTTGCCCTGTATGCTACACCACCACCACGTGGACCTCAGGCGGGCCGTGGATGCCCAGCGAGAGGGTCATCTCGATGTCGGCGGTGCGTGACGGTCCGCTGATGAAGGTCAGGTGGCTGGTGGCGTCGAAGAGCGTCGCGCCGTGGCGCTCGCGCAACAGGGCCAGAGCCTCGCCCAGGCCGCGCACCAGTTGCGAGCGGCGCACCACCGCGATGTGGGCCGGAGCGAGAAGCGAGGCCAGACGGGGCCGCCCGGGGCCGTGGCGCAGCACCATGCTGCCGCTCTCGGCGATGGCGCAATCCACCCCCGACAAACAAACTGCAACCGGCTCCAGGGTTTGCAGGCGCTCCTTGCGGCCCGGGCCCTGAACATCGGCGTCGAGGAGGCTCACCCCGCGTTCGGCGAGCAGCGCGGGGAGACCGGGCAGGTCGATCTGTTCGAGATCCCAGGCGATCACCTGACGGGCGTTGCGTTCGTCCAGCAGGCGCCCGATGACCTCCAGGGCCTCCTCGCCATCGGCAACCGGGTAGGCGCGCCCTTCGAGCTTCGCCAGCTCCTCACAAAACTGTGCCACCAGATCGGCGGCCGGCGGGTGGACGAAGGGCGGCGGGGCGTGGGGCGCGGAACGGGAGACCTCTTCCAGCCACGGGCGGTTGGAGGCCAGACTGGTGCGCAGGTTGGCGAGAATCTGATTGCGACTCATTGGCAATCCATTTGAATAGCCGGTTGGAGGGGGAAACCGGGTTTCCCCCTCCCCTACGTCTCATCCTAAGATCGCGTCCACCGCAATCGAGAGGCCGGCAATAGCGTCGCAGGCGACGGTTTCCCCGCGGGTCCAGATCCGGCGTGTCCGGTACTGAGCGCCCACAGGCGTATGGCACTGCTCGATCTGCTGATGCTCCAGGTCAACGATCCAGACCTCGGCGATGCCTGATTCGGCGTAGCGCGGCACCTTGCGGTCACAGTCAAAAACCAGGGTGGTATCGGCCACCTCGACCAGGAGCAAGACGTCGGCGGGGGTTGGGTGGGCCGCGGCATAGTAATCGGCGCGGTAGCGCAGCAGGGCGACATCGGGCTGCAACTCGCTATACTGGGAGAGGCGCACGGGGTTCTGAATGCTCACGATGTACTGCCCGGTCGTCGCGCCACTGAAGAGGGCATTGAGGCGCGACACGGTCGCCGCGTGCCGGGAACCGATCGGGCTCATCTGCATAATCTCCCCATCCAGCAGTTCCAGCCGTTCATCGGGATGCAGCACCCCGGCCTCGACCATGCGGTAGTATTCGTCTACCGTAAAGCGGCGCCTGGCAGGAGCGACGAATGGCGGCAAGGGAGAGGTTGCAACCATTGGCAGGACTCCTTCCAATCACCCGCTACGTCGCTGGCGTTCGCGTTCCTCCCACCACTCGCTGAAGGTCTGGGCGGGGAGGGAGGGGAAATCGCGCCCCCTGGTCCAGAGATGCAGGGGCGGGGGCAGGCGCCGGATCCTGCCCTTGCGTCGCAGCAGGCGCGCGCCGAGATGGGCGAATTTGCCACTGGCGCGGTAGAGGGCGGGATTGTTCATCATGGTAGCATAAGTCTGGATGGCGGTTTTCTCGATGGGGTGGAACTTGCCGGCCTTGACCGCATCGGCGCGCAGGCGCAGCAGCAGGTCAGGGATGGCGATACGCACCGGGCAGACCTCCTGGCAGGCTCCGCAGAGCGAGGAGGCGTGGGGCAGAAGGTGGTTGTCGGGCAGATCGGGCTGGAGCAGGGGCGTCAGGATGGCGCCGATCGGGCCGGAGTAGACCCCGCCATAGGCGTGGCCGCCGATGCTCTGGTAGACCGGACAGGCGTTGAGGCAGGCCCCGCAGCGGATGCACATCAGCGCCTCGGCATATTGGCCACCGAGGATCTGCGAGCGGCCGTTGTCGAGCAGCACCAGATGAAACTCCTCGGGACCATCGGCCTCACCGGGGCGCGCCGGGCCGCTGATGATGCTGGTATAGACCGAGAGTTTCTGGCCGGTGGCCGAGCGGGCCAGCACCTGCAGCATGACCGCCAGGTCCTCGAGGCGCTCGACGATGCGCTCAATACCCATGATCGCCACATGGATGCGCGGCACGGTGGTAGTGAAGCGCGCATTGCCCTCGTTCTCGACGATGACAACCGCCCCCTCATCGGCGACGCCAAAATTGACCCCGCTGATGCCCATATCGGCGCGCAGGAAGCGCTGGCGCAGGGCCTGGCGCGCGGCGCGGATCATCGGCGGCACCTCGGTGGTGGGAGGCATGCCGAGATGTTGCTCGAACAGCGCGCCGACCTGCTCGCGGGTTTTGTGGATGGCAGGGGCGATAATATGCGAGGGCGTCTCACCGGCAATCTGGAGGATGTACTCGCCGAGGTCGGTCTCCACCACCTCGACCCCGGCCCGTTCGAGGGCCTCATTGA
Organism: uncultured Chloroflexales bacterium; assembly: GCA_937918935.1. Taxonomy (GTDB): domain Bacteria; phylum Chloroflexota; class Chloroflexia; order Chloroflexales; family Chloroflexaceae; genus JACAEO01. Next base: position 209,479 of record CAKZSI010000008.1, read on the forward strand.
GATGGATCTCTTCGGAGGCCATGGACTTGGACTTGACGATCGAGCGCACGCCGCGGCTGCGGGCCAGCTCGGCGATGTAGCGTTTAGCCTCCTCGCCGTCACTGGCCCAGCAGACGTGCCCGCCGCGGTCCTCGACCCGTTCGGCGAGGCGCTCAAGCAGTTCATCGAGGCGGCTGAGGGCATAGGCGCGCAGCGCGCGAGCCTGGTCGCGCAGCCTGTCGGCGTCACTGAGGGCGCCGATGGCCCCGGCGCGGTTGCCGACGAAGCGCGTGGTGGCCCGGTCCAGGGCCGTGCGCAGGGTGGCATCGTGGAGGGCAGTGTCAACCCGATCGAAGAAGTGGAGGGTATGGGTGCTCATAGCGTTGCACGTATCTTCTAGTGATCTGGCAAGCTGGCGGTAATGGGTGGTTTGTTGCGGGGCGGGCTTCACCCTCCCCTACCCCTTCCCACTCCGCAACCCTACACCGGTCGCACGTCCACCATATTGGCGAGCACCTCGGCGATGTGGCGGGCGCGGGTCGGGCTGCCGCGGCGCGACAGGCCGCCGGCGATCTGGGTCATGCACGAGGCGTCGCCGGTCACCAGCAGATCGGCCTCCGCGGCCTGAACATCGTGGAGCTTTCGTTCGAGCATCGCCTCGGAGATGGCGTACTGCTTGATGGCGAACAACCCGCCGAACCCGCAACAGGTCCCACCGTTGGGGAGGGGACGCACCTCCGCCTCGCGGACGTGCGCCAGCAGCGTGCGGGCCTGGCGCCCGACACCCAGGAAGCGCAGGCCGTGACAGGCATCGTGGTAGGTGATACGTCCGCGGTAATGAGCGCCTACATCGGTGACGCCGAGGACATCTACCAGGTACTCGGTGAGTTCGTAGGTCCGGGCAGCCAGTTCGGCGGCGGGGCCGGCGTAGGGGCTGTGAGCGAACAGTTCGGCGTAGAGGTGGCGGATCATCGCCGCGCACGAGCCAGAGGGCAGCACCACGTCGCCCTGGCCACGCAGTAACTCGATCGTGCGCCCGGCCACGGCGTAGGACTCGTCGCGGAATCCGGCGTTGAAGGCCATCTGGCCGCAGCAGGTCAGGCCACGGGGCACGTGGATGGCAACCCCCTGCCGTTCGAGGATCTGCACCGTAGCCTTGCCAATTGCAGGGTAGAGCTGGTCCACGATGCAGGTGACGAACAGGGTGACCCGACGTAGCCCGGCGGGGGTAGACACGGTCCGACTCCTTCAGGCATGGTTCAGCGGCGGCGCTTCAGCGTCAGGAACGCGCCATCCCATCCAGGAAACAGTGCGGAAATGGGAAGCAATGGAAGCCACTTCCAGGCTATCGAGCCGGGCCGAAACATGCTTTAATGTTGGAAACGGGGAGGCGCAGATCCTATTATAGCAAATCCGCTGCGTTTATGTGCATGAGGCAGGATCTCGAAGGGGAGGGTCCGGGAGGGCTGCGCCCTCCCAGCAACCCTTCTTCTGCCGGCTGCCATCTGGAGGGGTGCGGGGAAACCTGGTTTCCTCGCACCCCTGCCTCAGGGGATGGTTTCGGGAGGACTGCGCCCTTCCAAAACCTCTCATGGGGATAGGCGTACACATAAAGCGGCGCCACGCCGCGATTCTAGGCGATGACGGGGGCGAAATGGGCGGCGATTTCGTGGCCAAAGCGACGGGCGCTGGCCGGGCCATCGGCGGTGATGATGTTGCCGTCCATCACCACCCCTGGCCCGCAGTAGTGAGCGCCCACGTGTAGCAGGGTTTTCGCCTCGCTCGCCGACACCGTCGCATTGCGGCCGGTGAGCAGCCCGGCGTTGGCCAGCACCACCGGGGCCAGGCAAATGGCTGCCACCAGTTTGCCCCGTTCGTGCATCGCCCGCGCGATGCGCAGGGCCTGGGGATCGTGGTAGTAACGCTTCACGCCCAGCCCGCCCACGAACACGACCCCATCGAAGAGTTCGGGATCAACCTGCGCCAGGGTCAACGCTGGCATCACCCGCCCGCCGAGCATGCCGCTGCAGGGCCGGATGGTTGTGCTGGCCACCACCGTGCTGTGGCCGGCTCGCTCCAGTTCGGCCCGGGTTTCGAACAACTCTTCGTCACGAAATTGCTCGGGTGGGACGATCATCAGAATATGGGCCATCGCGCCACCTCGCTTTCTCCAGGGCATAGGTAAGACCTGAACATTTCAGCCTGACCGTTGGTTTACCGTGCCTCATAACTGCTCCGTAGAGAGGAATCACCACCCCCCGCTTCGCGCGCCCGTAGCCCTCAGTGTACAACGCGCCGCGTTATCCGGGCGGATCCAAACCGCTACCCTGGCGAACGGTTCGATCACCGGGAGGAGTTCGAGGGCAGTGGGAAAACCATGGGAGGGCATAACCCTCCCAGAACCTCCCGTCAGACAGGGGCGTCTGCTCCTCACGCTCCCCCGCCGCGCTGCGCTCAGCGGGAGAGGGTGAGGAGCACAACCCCTCGTTATTCACACCAATCACACAAGGAGCTGCCTCATAACCACGACCGAGTTTCCGACCGAGATCCAGCCCGTCGAGCCGCCCGCGGTGGAGTTGGACAGCCCGCAGGTGCCGTTTCTGGTCGAGGTGGACGAGTTCGTGCGCGCCAGCCGGGCGCGGCAGCGCTTCCAGGTCAGCGGCAAGGGACTGTGCGGCGCCGTGCTGGACACAGGGTGAACACCCAGCACGTTGACTTCGCCGGGCGCATCGTGGCGATGCGCAACTTCACGCCCGACCACAACGGCGACCCGAACAACGTGACCGACGGCAACGATCACGGCGCCAACGTCGCCGGCATCGTGCTGGCCGGCGGCGACCACATCGGCATAGCCCCCGAAGCCGGCGTCGCGCCGCTGAAGGTGCTGCGCAACAATGGTGGTAGCAGCTTCGCCCGGGTTGATCAGGCTCTCGACAGGGTGTTGCAGCACCACGCCGCCCACAAGATCAGCGCCGTGTGCATGCCGCTGGGCGACGGGGGCAACTACGTCAGCGATGCGCCCTTCGCCAACGACCCCCTGGCGCAGAAGATCATCGCCCTGCGCCAGGCCCTCGTGGCCGTGGTTGTCGCCGCGGGCAACGACTACTTCCGCCACGAGAGCCGGCAGGGCATGGGCTACCCGGCGATCATCCGCCAGACGATCAGCGTCGGCGCGGTGTACGACGCGGAGTCCGGGGCCTTCAGCTACGGCAGCGGGGCCAGAGCCTTCTCGACGCGCGCCGGCCAGATCACCCCCTTCTCGCAGCGCCTGCACCAGAGCGTCAACCGCTACACGCGCACCGAGATCTTCGCCCCGGGCGCGCCGGTCACCTCCTCGGGCATCAACGGCCCCTACGGCGAGTCGATCCAGCACGGCACGAGCCAGGCCACCCCGGTAACAGTGGGGGTCATCCTGCTGCTGCAGGAGTTCTACCAGCGCTACGCGGGCGAACTGCCGACGATTGACCAGGTGACCACCTGGCTGCGCCGCGGCGGGGCACCCATCCGCGATGGCGACGACGAGGACGACAATGTGCAGCACACCAACCTGACCTTCCTGCGCCTGGGCGCGCTGACGATATGAAGAATGGGGAAACCTGGTTTCCCCATTCCCCTGCCCGTGTGAGGCCCCGGCGTGTTGTCGTAGCTACCGTCGTTTGAGATTCAAGCTCTTCGGCAGATACACCAGGATGAACTCGTTATCATCGGGGGCCAGGCCTGGCCGCCGGCCCGCGCTGAAGGGGTAGTTGTTGTCATTGAGCACCAGCAGCGTGCGGCTATCCACCGGGTAGACGGCCTCAATCGTGACGAAGGGGAACTTGAAGATCGGGCCAAAGCCGAAGGCACCCTCCTCGGCACGGGTGATCTTGTTCCGGTCAGTAATCTGTAGCAGATCTACCAGCAGTTCCTTCTGCAGCAGGCCGCCCTCGCTCACCCGGTCGAGGCTCACCAGGTAGATGCGCTTGAAGCGCGCCTGGGGACCTTCCTCGCTGTCACGCTCGATGACCACGAACTCGCGGTCATTTATCGCCGTCATGTCGCCGATGGCATGGTTGGGGGCCTCCATCGGGTAGAACCAGATCTGCTCGGTGTACCGCTTCGTCGCCAGGTCAAACTCGCGGATGAGCAGACGGTTACGCACCGGGTCGTCGAAGAGCGGCCCTTCGAGCAGCGGGTAGAGGAACGTACCGCTGGTGTTGAGAGCCATGCCCTCGAAGCCGCGGCTGGTGGGCAGATTGGCGGCGGCGCGCCGCGCTTCAGGGGTGGGCAGGGCCACGAAGTCGGGGTGTTCGGGGGACTTCACCACATCAAGCCCGCGGGCGAAGGGGCGCAGCGCGGGGGGCACGGGCGTAGCGTAGGGCGGCTCCAGCAGGCGGCCCCGGGCATCGAGGTGCAGCAGGAAGGGACCAAACTCATCGCCGACCCAGAACGTGCCATCGGGCGTCTGGCAGAACGACTCGGGGTCAACATCTGTACCGGTGAGCACCCGGTCGCCATCGGCGTTGACAATAGGGAAGGGCGCGAGGCGGTTGGGATCGCTCATCTCGGTGTAGCCGACAACGCTAACGTTGCCGCGACTGAAATCAGACTTAAGTTCGTACCAGCGCAGTCGGTAATCAGGGCTGTTGCCCCTGGCGCCAAAACCGTTATCGGAGAGTCCGAGCCAGTTGCCGTTCCAGAGGGGTAGCACGGCGCTGAAGCCCTGCACTGGCTGCCGGGCAAAGGGCGGGCGTCGGCCATTCGCCGGTCCGATGGCAAAGCCCGAGGGCGGGCCGGCGGCGAAGGTGTCGGCGGGCAGCATGGCCCAGCCGCGCAACTCCACATAGGGGGCCGTCTGCGCCTGAGCGATGGGGGCGGCAGCGGGCAGGGCCGCCAGCGCCAGAAGAACCAGGACCACGGGCAGCAGCCACCGGCAATGGAACGCGATCCGCTGAAGCATACCTGGCCTCCTGTTGCACGGCAGGGCGAGCCGCCAGCGCATCGTGGCGCTGCCGCGTCCTCAACGTGGAGAAACACCTCGTTGCCCCCTGGCAAACACACGGCCCGGCCCCGTCGCATGGTCCTCTGCACGATTGGTACAAAGGCTATAGTACTACCAGAAGGTTATATTTTAGTAAATTAAGGTTAAAATGTAGATTAAACTACACATTACAATATCATTGACTTGCTGCCGGGCGGTGTTATACTGAGGCCATTGAGGTAAGGATTCTGGCAGCCTTCTCGCCGATTATATAGCTGCGGGGAAATCAGGTTTCCCCACATCCCTTTTCTCCTCTGGAAACAGGCTGTAGGCGCAACCCGGCGGATTGCGTCCACGTGGGAAACCCCGTTCCCTCAGCCTTCGGCCCGCCCCAACCATAGCGCTTCCCCGACCTCCAGGCGCTGTGTGACGGCCAGGGCTGTCGCCAGATTTCCTCAGCCCGCCGCAACGATTGCGCTTCCCCGACGGCGCGACACGATCTTGCGTGTTGCATTGTCGATGCGTTGGAAGGAGGTAGCGTATGCGTTCGCGATGGTTGTTGTTGGTTACCCTCGTAGTCATCCTGATCGCCGGCGTCGGCGGCATCAGCCCCACCCGGGCGGCGCCGGCCTCGACTACCCCCCCTTCCGGGCCGACCCGGCGGCGCTGGCCACTATTCGAACAGATTATGAGACCAGCGGCAAGCCACGCGTCCCTATCGTCATGCCCCACACCACCCAGGACGAGGTGGTGCGCTTTGAGCAGAGCCTGCGCTACTGGCTGAAGGCCCGTCCCGAAGGCGCCGGGCGGGTGACGGTGATCCCCATCCCTCGCTTCGGCCACTGCAACTTCACCCCCGCCGAGATCGTGCTGAGCTTTGCCCTGCTGGTGCGGCAGGCCACCGGCGCCCTGCCGGCCAGCCTGGCGTCTGAGGTGGCGGAACTGGATGCCGCGTCACTCGACACCGACCTGACCCCCTACCTGGAGGCCCTGCGCGCCGTCGAGGCCGAAGACGCCGCGCAACAGTCCCGGGCGAGTTGGAACCGGGTCTACCTGCCGGTGATCATCCGGTGATAAGTGCACCGGGAGGAGCGTCTCATAGGGACGCCCCTCCCAACCACTTGCGCCAAAGAAGGACGTCGGGGCAAAAACAACGGGGGCGCGCAAGCTGAGGCGACGCTGGCGCAGATCCTGGCGTTGGAGGGGGCGAGGCGCGATTGCAACCCGGGCGCGACACTCGCCCTCAGAATGGAGTCGTAACAGCGTCGTAATAGACAACCAGGGGGCGTGGGGAGACCTGGTTTCCCCACGCCCCCGCTTGATCAGGAGAGCGACCACAGCCCCGATGCCGGTTGGAGGGGTCCGAGGAAACCGGGTTTCCCCACCGCTTCTACCCTGCGGCAGCGATCCCCTGAATGCCGCCCTCGGTCATCTTGCGCGCGTCAATCAGCCGGTCCACCTCCTCGGGGCTGAGCAGGCCCTTATCGACGACCACCTCTTTGATCGTCTTGCCCGTGGCCATGGCCTCCTTGGCCACCGCCGCGCCGTTCAGATAGCCGATCACCGGATTGAGCGCCGTCACCAGAATGGCGTTCTTGGCCAGCCAGCCCTCGGCCTTCTCCCGATTGGCGGTTACGCCCACCACGCACTTCGTCGTAAAGGCGTTGATCGCCCCGATCAGCACGTGCATCATCTCGAAGAGATTGTGGGCGATGATGGGCATCATCACGTTCAGCTCCAGTTGCCCTGCCTGCGCCGCCAGGCTTACCGTGAGGTCGTTGCCCTGCACGTGGAAGCAGGCCATGTTCAGCATCTCGGCCAGCACCGGGTTGACCTTGCCGGGCATAATGCTCGACCCGGGCTGCACCGCCGGCAGGCGGATCTCGTCCAGACCTGTGGCGGGACCGGAGGAGAGCAAGCGGAAGTCATTGGCGATCCGCGTCAGGGTGATGCAGAGGATCCGCAGCGCCGCCGAGAAGTCGGCCGGGTCGGCCATGCTCTGCATGCTCTCGAACAGATTGCCCGAACTCCGCAGGCTCTGCCCGGTCAACGCGCTGAGCTTCTCGACCATGCGCTGGTGGTACTCGGGATGGGCATTCAGGCCCGTGCCGGTAGCCGTGCCACCGATCCCCAGCCGGCGCAAACGCTCGGCGGCGGTAGCGATACGCTCGCGGTCGTTACGCACCGCCAGGGCGTAGGCCCCGAACTCCTGCCCCAGGCGCACCGGTACCGCATCTTGCAGGTGCGTGCGCCCCGACTTCACCACATCATCAAACTCCTGGGCTTTGGCCTCCAGGGCATCGGCCAGACCGTCAATCGCCGCCAGCAGTTCATTGATCCGCCAGAGACACCCCAGCCGGATGGCGGTGGGAATGGTGTCATTGGTGGACTGGGCCATGTTCACGTGATCGTTGGGGCTAACCGGCTTGTTCGGGTCGTCGAGGGCGAAGCCGAGGATCTGGTTGGCGCGATTGGCGATGACCTCGTTCAGGTTCATATTGTGCGAGGTGCCTGCGCCGGCCTGGAAAGGATCGACCACGAACTGATCGGCGTGCTTACCCGCGAGCACCTCATCGGCAGCCTGGATGATCGCGTCGGCCAGGCGCGCCTCGAGCAGACCCAGGTCGCGGTTCACCTCTGCCGCGGCCCGCTTGACCATCGCCTGCGCCCACACAAACGCCGGGTAGGGCTTCATGCCTGAGACGGGGAAGTTAAGCACGGCGCGCTGCGTCTGCGCGCCGTAGAGGGCATTGGCCGGCACCTGCATCTCGCCGAGCGAGTCTTTCTCGATCCGGAAGCTCTCGGTCATGGCCAGGACTCCTTTGTCGGCAGCCGCGCGGCGGCGGCAATTTGTGCTTCTAACGGCAGAGATTGTAGCACAGCCTGTCGCCACCGTCGTCGCTACGGGGCGATACGCACGCGCCCCGCCCTCCCGGTGGGCAAGGGTACGGGGCGACCCGCTTGCCCCACTGGTTTCATGCCCGCAGGCAGGGGCATGCCGAAATCCGGTTGCCCAATCTCGCCGGGATGAACAGGGCGCCAGAGGAGGGTGAGGATCACAAACCCCTTCCTCTAGGAGCTTCAGTAGGCTAGAATGGAAGTGGTCTGAATGTAAGGCCCGAAACCCTGGCTGCACCAATGCTTCGGCCCAACAACTCGGCAAAGAAACTCGGACGCAGTACTAGCTATCGAGGACTGTATGCCCTTTTTGTACCGCGCCATCGGGCTGGGCTTTCTCGCCTGCTGTCTCCTCGCTCTGGCACTCAAGTTGTTCATTCCCTTGCCCGCGCCGCTTGGCTATGCCCCGGTTGACCTGGGCCTCGGCCCGCGGGTCGCCCCGGTCGAAGTGGTCATCTGGTATAGCACGGAAAAGCAGGCCTGGCTGGAGGAGGCCGCGCGTCGCTTTGAGGCCCGCGGCCAAACCGTCGGCGTCCGGCCCATTACCCTCCGTCTGGTGGGTCTGGGTTCGCGCGACATCGCCGAGCGAGTGGCCCGGCAGGACTGGAGCGTCGCCCCGCGCCCTGTAGTGGTCAGCCCCGCCAGCAGCCTCTGGACCGACACCCTCGCCAGCGAGTGGGCCGCCCGCAAGCGTAGCCAGATCATCGCCGGCGAGGCGAAGCCCCTGGTGCTGACCCCGCTGGTCGCCGTGGTCTGGGAGCAACGCGCCCGCCTGCTCTGGCCCGACAGCGCCACCGCTTTCTGGAACGACCTGCACGACGCCATCGCCGACGAGCGGGGCTGGAGCGCCGTGGCCGAGGCCCGCGGCTTTGGCCCCGATACGCCCGAAGGCAAAGAGGCGCAACGCTGGGGGCCGGTGAAGCTCGGCCATACCTCGCCGCTCACCTCGAACAGTGGCACGCAGACCCTCGTGCTTATGGCCTATGCCTTTCACAACAAAACCGCCGGCCTGACCGTTGCCGACGTCGAAGATCCGGCCTTCCTGAAGTGGCTTGAGGAGATGGAGGTCGGAGTCTACGATCTCGGCTCAAGCACCGGCACGCTCATGCAACAAATCGTGCAACGCGGGCCGGGTAGCTATGACATTGTCATCGTCTACGAAAACCTGGCCATCGAGTACATGGCCACCGGCGAGCAACGCTGGAACCAGCCCCTGCGCGTCTACTACCCCCCGGCGACGATGTTCAGCGATCATCCCTATGCCATTCTCGACGAACCCCTGACGAGCCGCGAGGAGCGCGAAGCCGCCCTGCGCTTCCGCGACTTTTTGCTCCAGCGCCCGCAGCAGGAACTGGCCATGCAAGCCGGCTTTCGCCCCATCGATCCGGATGTTGTCATGAGCGGCGCCGATCCTGCGAACCCCTTCGTTCGCTACGCCAGCCGCGGCGTCAGCCTCGACATCGCCGCTCAGGTCGAGTCCCCCCCGGCTGAGGTGCTGGCTGCCCTGCTCAATGCCTGGGACCGGCGCATCCGCCCCCTGAAGCCGGCTCCGACGTCGTAAGGGAGACAGCGGCAGGGGGCGTGGGAGGGCTGCACCCTCCCCCGCAAAAAACTCACAACCAGTTTGTCACCCCGGAAGAGAAACGCCAATGCGCAACGCTTACGCCTACACCGCCCGGCAACCCCTCGCACTGATGGTGCTGCTCGCCGCCATCCCCAGCGGCCTGCTGCTCTACTGGTGGCTCCTGCCCCTCGGCCTGCTGGCCTACGGCGCCATGGTCCTCATCGGCGGGCGCAGCCCTGTGGTGATCACCGCCAGCCAGCGGCCCACGCGGCCCCGTCTGAACAGCACCACCTTCCGCGCCCAGCTCAACGCCATCGAACGCTCACAGCGCGAGATCGAGCGCGCGGTGGCGCAGGCCAGCCCCCCCCTGGCCGGCCTGCTCGCCCGCATCACTGCCCAGACCCGCGACCTCGTCGAGCAGGCTTATGCCCTCGCCGACCGGGGGCAGGTGATCGAAGCCTACCTGGCGCAAATCAAGCCCGAAGCGATCCAGGACCGTATCACCAGAATCAACTGGCAGATCTCCAGCGCCAGCGATGCCTTCACCCGCCAGCAACTTGAAGAAACCCGCGCCGCGCTCCTGGAAAAGCAACGCAACGCCAGCGACCTGACGACCTACATCGGGCGCATCAAGGCCCAGCTCGAACACATCCACGCCAGTCTCGACAACGTGCTTGCCGAAACGGTGCGCCTGCGCACCGCCGATATGGTGAGCGCCAGCCCTGTCACCAACGAGGTCGCCCAGCGCCTGACCGACCTCAAGAGCGATATGGACATCTTCCAGCGCGTCCTCGATACTGCCATGGCCAGCGCTAACCCCTGATTGTGGATACATCCCGCACACGAACACGTGTGGGAGGGCGACGCCCTCCCACGCAACTTCTCTACAGACGCGCTGCCCCCACAGGGGAGGGGCCGGGAAGGCAAAGCCCTCCCGGGAAATAATGTTCACCCCGATTGTTCATGGTGAAACCGCATGAAGAATTCACGTTAATACCATTCCCTGTTGAACAGACCGTCTACGCATCATCGCCAGAACGCTTCGGAGCCATATACCCCAATCCAAAATAGTATAGCCCTACCGCCGTCGCGCGAAATAACTCGTCTCCTCGTCCGCGAAGCGCAACTCCCACTCATAGGGACGCGCCTGCGCCCAGTCCACGAGCGGCGCCTGCTCGGTATTGCTCAACAGCAGCCCGTCTATGGCGTAGGCGGCCAGCAGCCGTTCCACCTCCAGCCCGCTGTTAAGCAGTTGGTAGTCTCGCCACTGCTCAAACGGGTACAACTCGATCCGCGGGTCGGCCCACACCGGTTGCTCGGGCGCCGCCCAGATCAGGTAACTGCCGTAGCTCATAGCGTGGAACAGCCGCGCCGGGCGCTGCGGATCGCTGCGCAGGCGCTCTACCACCGCCACTGGCGTCTGGGGGTCGATCAGGGCGCCCAGTTGGGGCGGCAGGCCCAGGGCCGGCTTGACCCACGGCAGGGCCAGCGCCAGCAGCAGGGCGATGCCACCCGCCAGGGCGGCGTTCAGCGCTGGCAGCCCCTGGTACGACCGGCGCGTCGTTGTCTCCCCGGTGCGCCAGCTCGCCAGTTGGACCACCAGCAGCGGCGTGGCTGCCGCGGTGAACCAGATGTTGTTGCGCACCGCGCCAAGGGCCAGCCAGAGAAAGGCCCCCGCCGTGAGCATATCTACCAGGTCGGGCGTGCGGCGGGCATAGGCCAGGATCACTATCCCGGCCAGCAGAAAGAGGAAGAAGATCGCCCCGTTCGGGTCGCGAATTGTCGGCGGCGCCCACTCGGTGACCAGACCGGTCACCTGCGAACTGCTCAGGAGGTTGCGTACATAACCCAGCACCTGCACGCCGCCGGGGTTGAGCAGCCAGCTTGCGCCGGTGAGGGCGCCGGCCAGAGCCAGGTGCCAGAGGGGCGGGCGGGCGGGCGGAGGGGGCCGCTCCAGCACATCCTCGGCCCGCCCGACGGGCCGGCTGGCCCAGGCGCGCGCTTCGGCCCACTCCTCCATGCGCCGTCGCACCGCCTCGCCCACGAACACCAGGGCGATCAGCGCCCCGCCGAGCACAAAGGAGCCGTGCAGGTTGACCCACAGCACGCCGAAGAGCGGCAAGAGCAACAGTGGCCGGTAGAAGCGCGCCGGGTCAGTCCGCCCACCGCACAGTTCCGGTATGCGCCACGCGCTGAGCACGTAGAGCGAGGCAATGAACAGCGGCAGCGCGTAGGTCTGTGGGCGCACGATCCAGTTGTCAAACGAGGCCGGCATAGTGGCCAGGAGCAAGAACCCCGCGCTCAGCCGCGCCGACCTGCTGCGCCGCAGGCACAGGCGCAGCAAGAGACCATAGGCCAGCGCCAGCACCAGCGCCTGTACCACGATGATCAGCGGCACGCCGCCGAGCTGGTGCAGCGCGTAGAGGAACACCTGAGCCAGCCAGCTCTGGTTGTAAAATGGCTCCCCGGCGTGGGTGTATGAAAAGCTGTCAACAGTGGGAATCTCCCCGCTGGCGACGATCAGCCGGCCCGTAGCCATGTGCCACCAGAAGTCGTGGGGCGGGATGGGCGTCAACAAGGCTCGCAGGGCGATAAACGCCAGCGCCGCGAACAACCACACCTGGTCGAGACTTAACCCCGCCAGCGCGATTCTGTTTCGTTGTCCGGCTACCACCTTCATCGGCGCCACACCTCGGTGCGACCATCGCCAAAGGTGCGCTGCCAGCCGGGGAGGGCCGGCATCGTGCGCGCCAGTTCAGGCTGCAGTTCTGTGTCAATCACCGCGCAGGCGATCGCGTGCCGGTCGAAAAAGCCGGCCACGTCGCGTCCCTCGCTCACCGCGCGGTACTCCTGCCACAACTCCAGCGGAAACAACTCCACCCGCGGATCGATAAAGTGCTGCGCGGCAGGATAGAGCGCCCAGGCCATATACGAACCATAGCCCATCTCGTTGAAGATCCGTCCTGCACATGGCCTCTCCAGCAGATGCTCCACCGCGCCGACAGGTGTCTCGGTGGTGAACAGCAACGGTGCACCGGGCAGATCCACGAACAGATTGCGGTAGGCCTGCGGTAAGTTGAGCAAGGGCTTGCTCCAGGGTTGCACTGCCGCCACCAGGGCCAGCAGGCCGAGGGCCACGGCCAGATTGGCCGCGCCGCCCGCGCCCCGCTCGCGCGGCGAGCGTCGCGTCGCCCCAAAAACCGGGCGCGGCGCCACCAGCGCCTGCGCGGCGATCGGCATCGCCACCATGCCCCACCAGATCACGTAGCGCATCCCCACGAAGGCCTGCCAGCCCAGGCCACAGACCAGCAGCACCTCGGTAATACTCGGGCGGCGGCGGGCGAAGGCAAAGGCAGCGATGACCCCCAGCACGCCCAGGTAAAACGCCGCACCGGCCACGCTCCGCGGCGTCGGCGATTGCCACTCGCCGATCAACTGCTGGCTGGGGGCATTGCCCAGCATATCGCGCACGTAGCCAAACACCCCCGCGCCGAGCGGGTTGAGCAGTGTCGCCGCCAGCATCGCCGCCGCCGCCAGGCCCAGGGCGCGCAGGCGCGCCCACGGCAGGGCGCGTGGCTGCCGCAGCACCCGCCGCAGCACCTCGCCGGTCAGAAAGGCAGCCGTTACCAGCAGGCCCAGCACAAAAGCGCCATGCAGGTTCACCCACAGCGCCATGATCAGCGGCAGCGCCGCCAGCCAGCGGGGGGCCAGGCGCCCCTCGGCATAGCGGCTCAGCAGCATAAACACCGCCATGAAAGGTAGCCAGGACCAGATCTGGGTGCGAAGCAGCACATTGTTGATCGCCATCGCCCCCGCGGCAAAAGCCGCCAGCGCCGCCAGCCGCCACGACCCGCTGCGCAGCCGTGCCTCCACCGCGACCAGGGTGAAGACCGCCGCGCCGAGCAGGTTGCGCGCGAACACCACCAGCGGAAAGCCGCCCAGGCGGTACAACTGGTAGAATAACCACTCCCCCAGCCAGCTCTGATAAACGTATGGGTGATCGGCCGGCAGCGTCCAGGCGAACAGATTGGTGGCCGGGATCCCGCTCGTCGCGATCAACTCGCCGGCCTTGAGGTGCCACCAGAAATCGTTGGGCGAGGTAGGCACCAGGCTGATGCAGGCCGCGATCACGCTTAGCGACAGCAGCACCCACAGGTGGTCGAGGCGCAGTGCCGGCAGGGCACGGGGCGTCGCTCGCGAGGTTGTCAGATCTGCCGCTGCGTTCGTTTCCATAGGTTTCCGTTCGTTTCTGTGCCTTCTGGTTCGCGCGCGAGGGTATAATACCATCTGGTTATTACGGGCGTGCCTGGACCCCACGTAGCCCTGGTCAACGCCGTTTGCGGAAGCGAGGCCTCAGCCACTATGCTTGCAACACCAGCCGGCCCACCGATTTCCCTTCGCCCGGCCCCCGCCGTCGCCGATTGCACGGTAGTGGTGCCAACCTACAATGAGGCGGAGAACATCACCCGGTTGATCGAACTCCTGCTCGTCGACCCCCGTTGCCGGGTGCTGGTGGTGGACGACGCCTCGCCCGATGGCACCGGGGCGCTGGTGGCCGAACTCGCGTGCGCCGAGCCCCGCGTGGGATTGCTGGCGCGGCCAGGCAAACTGGGGCTTGGCACAGCCTACATCGCCGGCTTCCGGCGCGCCCTGGCCGAGGGGGCCGAGTATATTTTCGAGATGGACGCCGACTTCTCCCACGATCCGCGCTATCTGCCCGAGCTGCGCGCCACTGCCGAGGCCGGGGCGGACCTGGTCATCGGCTCGCGCTACGTGCCCGGCGGCGGTACCACCGATTGGGGTCTGGCGCGGCGGATCATCAGCCGCGGTGGCAATCTCTACGCCGGCCTGATCCTCTCCCTGCCCGTCGCCGACGCCACCGGCGGCTTCCGCTGCTACCGCCGCCGGGTGCTCGAACGGCTCGATCTTACTGCCGTGCGCTCGAATGGCTATGCCTTTCAAATTGAGATGGCCTACCGCGCCCACCGGGCCGGGTTTCGCATCGCCGAAGTGCCGATCATCTTCCCCGACCGGCGCGTGGGCCGCTCGAAGATGTCGCGCCGGATCGTGATCGAGGCCCTGATCAACGTCTGGAGGCTGCGCCTGGGCCTGATCTGAAGGAACAAGAGCCTTCCGAGCACCCATCTAACGACCTGGGAGAAGTGCGGAGGCCGGCATCCTTACAGAGTACTTCTCGTTCCGCCCATGGCCACGGTCCCGTTCCCCGTGTATGGCTCCTCGCCCCGTCCCTGACCCTCCCGGCGGGGGGGCGGGGAGGGGGGCAGAAATGCAAGGAAACTCAGTTTACAGACCAGTAAGGGAAGTTTTCGAATAAACCCCCTGACCCTCTGGAGGAACCAGTGACAGCCGAGATCGCCGAAAAAATCGACCAGTTCGTGAGCGCCTACCGCGAAGAACTCGAGCGCACGCGCCGCGAGGCGCAGGAAGTGGAAGTGCTTGTGCGCCAGAGCACCGGAGAAGTAGAGAAGCTCGGTCAGCGCGAGTTGACGGTCTCGAACCGGGTGCGGGATCTGGAGGTCAACCTTGACCGCTACAGCAAGGACGAGATCAAGAACTTCTACACCGCTGCCCAGGAGGTGCAGATGCGCCTCCAGATTATGCGCGGCCAGCTCGAACAGGTGCAACTGCGCCGCGATGCCCTGCGCGCCCGCCAGACCCAGCTAGCCGATGTGGTGGCGCTGCTTGAAGAGGTGCGCGACTCGCTCAAGCATGACACGACCCACTCCGACGATCATGGCCTTGACACTGATACCATGATCGCCAATATCATCCAGTCGCAAGAGAGCGAACGCCTGCGGATCTCCCTCCAGATGCACGACGGCCCCGCCCAGGCCATGAGCAACCTGGTCCTGCGGGCCGAGATCTGCCAGCGTCTGCTCGATCGCGATCTGGAACAGGCCCGCGCTGAATTGAATGGCTTGAAGACGGCTATTAATACGACGCTCCAGGACACGCGCAAACTCATCTTCGACCTGCGCCCGATGACCCTCGATGATCTCGGTCTCATCCCCACACTTCGCCGCTACACCACGCAGTTTGGCGAAAAGAGCGGCCTCGAGATCAACCTGATGGTGCAGAGCCTGGAGCAGCGGCTGCCCAGCCATTACGAAGTGACGATCTTCCGCTTCTTGCAAGAGGCGCTCAACAACGTCGCCCGCCACGCCAATGCCAACCAGGTGCGTGTGCTGCTCGACGGCTCGGGCAACACATTGCAGATCGTGGTCGAGGACGATGGCAGCGGCTTCCACGTGAGCGAGACCCTCAATAACCTGAATGCTCGCCGGCACATGGGCATCGCCAGCATGCGCCAGCAGATCGAGGTGCTGCTCCGCGGCGAGTTTGGCATCGAGAGCGCCATCGGTCGCGGCACCCGCGTCGCCGCAACTATTCCGCTCCCCTAGCCGCTCGCGCGCCGTAGGTGCAGACACCAGAAAGGGTCTGGAAGGGTTTTGCCCTCCCAGACCCTCTCCGCCCCCGCCGGACTGCTCTCTGCTCCACGCCCCCTACCCCCGCCGTACCCGCACCAGGTTGGTGTGAAAGGTGCTTTGCCCGGCCAGGTCGGCCAGATCGTCGGGCGTGGTCCAGTTGATGTTGCGGTCCCCGGGCGAGAGACCCCCCCAGTGGCCCTTGGGGGCCACGGCAACGCCGGGAGGCACGTCGTCGGTGACGACCGCGCGCAGGCGACACCAGCCACGCTCATTTTCGACCACCACGGCATCGCCATCGCCAATGCCGCGCGCCGCGGCATCGGCGGGGTTGATCTCGATGAACGGCACGCCTTCTTTTTCCCGCAGAGCTGGCTGGTTGGCCATACTCGATGAGACGAAGTGGTGCGAAGCACCCGACAGAACGATCAGACGTTCGTCGTCAAGGCGCGTGGCCCGCTCGCGCAGGGCCGGCGGCTCCACATAGTCGGGCAGCGGGTCGAGGCCCTGGGCGGCCATGGCCGCACTGTACAGCTCCACCTTGCCCGACGGGGTGGGAAAGACGCCGTTGGCAAACGGCACGTCAGCGCCCTCCAGGTTCAACCGCACCGTCCCCTCGGCCTGCAATCGCTCCAGGGTGATCCCGGCCAGAAAGGGGTTCCTGGCGCGGGTCGCGTCGAGCACTCCGCCAATGGCTTCCTCGGCGCTCTCGTGCAGCCACGGCTCGCTGTAGCCCATCCCCGCGGCCAGGAGGCGCATCACGTCCCAGTTGCTCCGGGCCTCGCCACGGGGCGCGATGGCGGGGTGGTTGTACTGCAAGTACCGATGCCCGTAAGCGGCGTGGAGGTCGGTGTGCTCGAGCTGCGTGGTCGCTGGCAGCACCAGGTCGGCGTAGCGGGCCGTGTCGGTGAGGAACTGCTCGTGAACCACCGTGAAGAGGTCCTCCCGCAGGAGGCCCTGCACGATCAGGCCGGCATTGGGCGAGGAGGTCACCGGGTTGGCCCCGTAGACGTAGAGGGCCATAATCGGCGGGTCGCGCACCTCGCCGGTGAGGGCGGCGCCGAGGCGGTTCATATTCACGATGCGCGGGGTGGGCGGGCAGTCCCGGCGATGCCCCACGGCCTCGCCGTCCCAGGCCGCATAGCCGCCGGTGGAGAAGGCCAGGCCGCCGCCCCGCGCGCCGTACTGCCCCACCACCGCGGGCAGGCAACACAGGGCGCGGAAGGTCTGCCCGCCGTTCTGGTGCCGTTGCACCCCGTCGGCCGTCTTGAGCAGGGCAGGCTTCGTCGTGGCATATCGGCGCGCCAGGGACACAATGGTAGCAGCGGAGACGCCGGTCAACGCGCTGGCCCGCTCGGGGGGGTACTGCATGGCCCGCTCACGCAGCGCCCGCCATCCCAGGCTGTGCGCCTCCAGCCAGGGTTCATCGTGCAGCCCTTCGCTGAAGATCACCTGCATCAGGCCCAGAACCAGGGCCGCGTCGGTGGCCGGGCGCAACTGGATGTGCTCGTCAGCCGAGCGGGCCGTGAGGGTGCGCCGCGGGTCAATCACGACCACGTAGGCGCCCTGTTTCTGGGCCTGGCGCAGAAAGGGCATCACGTGCGGCGCGGTGCTGGCCGGATTGTGCCCCCACAGCAACACCAGGCGACTGTGCAGCAGATCGGCGTAATCCGGGCCATGTCTGGCCCCCAGGGTAGCCATGACCGCGGCATGGGCCGCCGCACTACAGATCGAGCGTTCCAGGCCACTGGCGCCCATGCGGTTCCACAGGCGCTGGTTGCAGATGCCCATCTGCAGCAGGCCCAGGGTGCCGCTGTAGGAGTAGGGCAGAATGGCCGCCGCGCCGTAGGTGGCGATAATCTCGCGCCAGCGGGCAGTAATGGTCGCGATGGCCTCGTCCCAACCGATGCGTTCCCAGCGCCCCGCACCCTTCGGCCCCGTCCGGCGCAAAGGGTAGAGCAGCCGGTCAGGGCTATAGACGCGCTCCAGGTAGGGCCGCACCTTGGCGCACAACCAGCCGCGGGTCACGGGATGTTCCGGGTCGGCGTAAAAGCGGAGCGCCTGACCATCCTGCACCTCGGTGATGGTGGCACAGGTGTCCGGGCAGTCGTGGGGGCAGCAGCCACGAATACGTATCATCAGGAATGCACCTTCCCTCGGAGTTGTCGATGCCGCTTCGTTCCGAACCATCTCTCCTGGCAGAGGCATTGGGAAGCCCGGTCTCCCTATTCTAGCCAACGTGACCCCACTGCCATTCCCAGACATACTACAGCATCCGGAGCATCTGGCATGGTTCACACCACGTTGCCATTCGGGGGGTGCGGAGGAGGCAGCCGTCCGCGTCTCCCCCGAACGATAACCGGGCAGGCCACGCAGCGAAACCACGTCTCGCACCAATTCCTGTTACAGCGTATACGTACAGGTTGCAACGGATTGATGAGCCGCCGGAGGGCCGAAGCATTGGCCCTCCGGCCTGATCACCCCCGCTGGCGCTCCAGGGTGAGCAGCGCGCGCTTACGCTCAAGGCCCCAGCGAAAGCCCTGGAGCCGGCCATTGCTGGCCACGGCGCGATGGCACGGCACCACCAGGGCCACCGGGTTGGCCGCACAGGCCCCACCCACCGCCCGGGCCGCGCCATGCCCCAGGCCGAGGCCCTCGGCAATCTGCCCGTAGCTGCGGGTCTCGCCGTAGGGAATGGTGCGCAACGCCTCCCAGACCCGGCGCTGGAAGGGCGTGCCGGGCAGATCGAGGGGCGCGTCGGGGCACGGCCCGCGACCCGCGAGATAGTCGGTCAGCCCCGTGGCGATAGCGGCGAGCCTTGCATCGTCGCGCTGGAGTTGCGCCTGCGGGAAGGCCCGGCGCAGTTCGCTCTCCAGCGTGGCAACGTCCTCCCCAAAGGCAACCCGGCACAGCCCTCGCCCGGTTGCAGCAACCAGCAGCCAGCCCAGACGGCTGCTGGCGATGGTGTAGTGGATGTCCATCCGTAAGGCGCCTCACTCTCTCCGACGTAGCGGCGAGGGCACGGGGCACCCAGGTTTCCCCGCACCCCTCCGTGCCAACCAGCCTGGGCATAGGGTAAGCCAGTTTCCCGAACGTTCACTGTAGACTCACCAGCAACACCCCCACCAGCACTGCTACCACCCCTGCCCACTGCGCCCTGACCAGACGCTCGCGCAGCAGCATCCAGGCCAGCAGCACGGTGACTGCGCTGAAGATCGAGGCCAGGGCCGTTACCACGCTGACGTAGGCCGTGGCGATGCCGGTGTTGTAGGCCAGGAAGCCGATGGTATCGAGCGACGTGGCGATTGCGATCATCCCAAGGAGGCGCGGCGAGAGCGGCGCGGGAGGCTGCCGCCGCCAGAGCAGGGCAAGGGCGGCGACGACGCAGGCCATCACCCGCCCGATGAAAATGGGCCAGGCGATGCCCAGGCCCGCCGTGACCGGCCCGAGCAGGTAGAAAAAGACCCCATAGGCCAGTGCCGCGCCAAGGGCCGCCGGCACACCCTTCAGCACCAGGGGTTCTCCCCCTCCGCCCCGTGAGACTACCACCACGCCCGCCATCACCAGCGCCACTCCCGCCAGCGTCACCGGGGCGAGCCGTTCGCCCCCCAGCATGGCCAGGCCGGCGGTAACGACGGCGAAACTGGCGCAGATGGGCGAGACAATCATCACTGTACCCACCGCCAGCGCCCGGTAGAGACAGAGCGTTCCGGCAACGTTCAGCGTGTTCACCGCCACCCCCGGCGCCCAGAGCGCCGGGTCGAGCGGCGGCAGGTCGCGGCGGGCCAGCAGCACCAGACCAATGCTGAGCATCCCCGCGGCCTGAATGTACAGCAACGTCGCCAGTGGCCCGATGCGCCGCGAGATGCGGCTCAGGGCGAAATCCCCGCCACCCCAGCCCAGGGCCGCCAACAACCCGAAGAAGACGCCCATCACCGTTCTTTGCCCCGAAAGTAACCCACCCGAAAGGCTACCGCCGCCACCAGCGCAATCAGCCCCAGGATGATCAGACACTCGATCCAGCCAATAGTCATCGCCCTGATCCTGTAGATTCCTGAACCCCGCGCCCGGGCGAGGAACGCCCTCGGCGATCCGGCGCGGATCGCCGTACGAGAAGTTGAGCCGCAGCGGATTAACCCCGTCACCCCGGGGATGCAACCGCGCACCAGGCACGAAGTGAATGCCCTGCACCAGCGCCAGTTCGAGCAACCAGCTCGCGTCCGGCCCCGCGGGCAGGCTGAGCCAGAACCCCCCCGGATGGTCGCATCCAGCGTACCCTGGCAGGCAATTCGCCCTCCAGGGCGGCGAGCATCGCATTGCGCCGCTCCGGGTAAAGATGTTGCCTCAGCCCCACGCCCCTGCCAGGGTCGCCTCGCCATCGGGGCAGGACTGCGCTACAATGGCGGGGTTCGCGCAGGCATGGGCGCGGTTGTGCCAGTCCAGAGCGCACCCCACTGCCAACCGCCCGGCATGGACCGATACTATGTTTGAACGCATCGCTCTCCTCCACAGCCGGCTGCAACTCACCCTTACGGCGCTGATGGCCGTGCTGGTCATCTGGGCGCTGGTATGCGCCCTGCGCGGTCGGATCGGCCAGGGCTATATCGGGGCGCTGTGGGTGGCGCAGTTGCTCATCGTGGCGCAGTGCGGGTTAGGCGCGCTGCTGCTGGCGCGCAACCTGGCACTGGCGGGGCCGCTGGCGCTGCACATTATCTACGGCATAATAGCCCTGCTCCTGTTGCCCGGCGCCATCGCCTACAACCGCGGGCGCGCGGGCCGCGGGGAGGCGCTGGTCTTCGCGACCATCTGTCTTATCTTGTTCGTCGTCGTGGCGCGGGCCTACGAAACGGCGCACTAACACAAACCGCCACGCGGGCGCGTGGCGGTGGTTCATCTGGCTGGGGGACAGGGACTCGAACCCCAACTACCTGAGCCAGAATCAGGCGTTCTACCGTTAAACTATCCCCCACCGGGATGGTGCCGAAGGTGGGATTTGAACCCACACGGGGTTACCCCCACTACGCCCTGAACGTAGCGCGTCTGCCAGTTCCGCCACTTCGGCATGCCATGGTGGCTTACCACCGCGCATTATACGACGAAGGGGGGGCTTTGTCAAACGTGATGGCGCTACAGCGTTACAACTCCTTTCCGGAGATCGAACCCCCTCCGAGAATCTCGTTCCGGTGCGGGAGGGGCCGCAGGCCCCCGCAACCCCCACCGAGGTGGATCTAACATCTCTCTAATTGCGGAGTTCGGCGCCTTCATGTACAATACACACTGTAACAGCATGTCAACGGTGACCAGGGAGGGCCAGGCCCTCCCTCGCTAGTTCACCGGGCGCCATCAAGAACCAGGGAGGGTGCACGAAGCTATGCCTACGTACGTTTACGCCTGTGATGCCTGTGGCAAGCAGTTCGAGCAGTTCCAGAGCTTCAAGGATGAACCGCTTACCGTGTGTCGCTGTGGCCAGGCGGGAAAGGTACGCCGGCTGATCCAACCGGCTGGCATCGTCTTCAAGGGGTCCGGCTGGTACATTACCGATAGCCGTAAGCCCGATACAAGCGAGAAGAGCGCATCGAGTGAGTCTACCGCCGCCAATTCTGACGCTTGAACCCGCCCACCTCCTCCCCCGGCCGGCTGCCTTTGATCGCCGGCCCCGGCCTTCTTGCCCTGGGTGTAGCTGTAGTTAGGGGCGTCGCGCGCTGCGGCGCCCCGCTAAGCGTTTCGGTCGCCCGCCGTCGCCCGAACTCACCCTAGCGGAAGGTTGTGGTATGTCCCTCTCCAGTGCCCTGCGCGTGCTGCGCGACGATGTGCGCGCGATCTTTCGCAATGACCCGGCCGCACGCAACCTGGCCGAGGTGTTGCTCTACCCCGGCCTGCACGCCATTACTCTGCACCGCGTCGCCCACGCCATCTATCGCCGTGGCGTGCCCTTCATCCCCCGCCTGATCTCGCAGATCTCCCGCTTCCTCACCGGGATCGAGATCCACCCCGGCGCCCGCATCGGCCGCGGCTTCTTCATTGACCACGGCATGGGCGTGGTGATCGGCGAGACCGCCGAGATCGGCGATTGGGTCGTGCTCTACCAGGGGGTGACCCTCGGCGGCACCGGCAAACAGAAGGGCAAACGCCACCCCACCCTCTGCGATGAGGTCGTAGTGGGGGTTGGCGCAATTGTGCTCGGCGCGATCACGATTGGCGAGGGCGCCCGGATCGGCGGCGGCGCGGTGGTGGTCAAAGATGTGCCGCCCCACGCCACCGCCGTCGGTGTTCCGGCGCGCATCGTCGCTACCCGCGATCCGCGCACCGGCGTGACCCGCCGCGTCGAGGTGCTCCCCGATCCCGAGGGCGAGATGCTTCGCGGCCTCCACGATAAGGTGCTTGAACTCGAGGCGCGCCTCAGCGACCTGGAAGAGGCGACCCAAACGCACCACGCCGAACATCGCCTGACCTACGACGCCCTCCCCGAGAGCCTCTGGCGCACGCTCTACGATGCTCCGCGGAACGGCAATGATGAAGAGTACAATCTCGGCGCGGGGATCTAGAGCACTGATAGCACTGATATATTGATTCACTGAAGACACCGAGCCGTGTGGCTCGCGGCGCTTGCGCCACTACCGTTGCGAGTCAAGCGTTTCGAGAAACGCTCTAGCATTGCTCTGGACAACCAGATGAGTGGATTGCTTTGCAGTCAGGAACTGCCCTCCTCGCAGCTCCCTGGGAGTTGGTGAGAGCAAATCCGCAATCCAACATCTAACATCCACAATCGCCATGCCTATCACCATCTACAACACGCTCACCCGCACCACCGAGCCGTTCGAGACGCTCGAACCCGGCGTGGTGCGTATGTACGTCTGCGGTGTGACGCCCTACGATGAGGCCCACATCGGCCACGCCATGTCGGCGGTGGTCTTTGATGTAATCCGGCGCTACCTGGAGTTCCGTGGCTATAGCGTGCGCCACATCGTCAATTTTACCGATGTTGACGATAAGGTCATCGCCCGCGCCGCCCAGCTTGGCCGCAATCCCCTCGAACTCTCCTCCGAACTGGCCGAGGAGTTCCTGGCCCAGCTCCGGGCGCTGAACGTGCTGCCCGCCAGCGCCTATCCCCGCGTCACCCGCACCATCCCCGAGATCATCGCCTTCATCCAGGGCCTGATTGAGCGGGGTCACGCCTATGTCGCCAATGGCGATGTCTATTTCCGCGTCGCCAGCGATCCAGACTACGGCAAACTCTCCGGGCGCTCGCTTGAGGATATGCTCGCCGGTACGCGCTTCGAGGTGGACCCGCGTAAGGAATCCCCCGCCGATTTTGCCCTCTGGAAGGCCGCCCGGCCCGGCGAGCCGGCCTGGGACAGCCCCTGGGGCCCCGGCCGTCCCGGCTGGCACATCGAGTGCTCGGCGATGAGCATGCAGTACCTCGGCGAGCAGATTGACATTCACGGCGGCGGCACCGATCTGATCTTCCCTCACCACGAGAATGAGATCGCCCAGAGCGAGTGCCTCACCGGGAAGCCCTTCGCCCGCTACTGGGTGCACAACGGCATGCTGCAACTGGTCAACCCCGAGACGCGGCAGGTCGAGAAGATGTCGAAGTCGCTGGGTAATGTGGTGACGGTGGCGAGTTTCCTCGAACGCTACGACGCCGATGTGTTCCGTCTCATCGTGCTGAGCAGTTCCTACCGCAGCCCGCTAACCTACAACGACGAGGTTGCCGCCGATAATGCCCGCAAGCTCGAACGGCTGCTCACCGGCTTGCAGCCGCCCACCGGCGCCCTCACCGAGGGGGCGCCCGTCGCCGCCCTCGCCGATGCCGCCGCCACGGCCCGCGCGCACTTCGTCGCGGCGATGGATGCTGATTTCAACACTGCGGGCGCGCTGGCGGCGCTCTTCGAACTGGTGCGGGCGATCAACATCGCCCGCGACGCCGGTGTCGGTGGCGCGCCCTTTGTCGCCGCCCAGAACGCCCTGCGCGAACTGGCCGGCGTCCTCGGGCTGCGCCTCAACCTGCGCCCCGGGAGCAAGCGCCAGGACGTTGCGCCCTTCATTGACCTGCTGGTGGAGGTGCGGGGCGAGTTGCGCAAGGCGCGCCAGTTCGCCCTGGCCGATATGGTGCGTAGCCGTCTGGCCGATCTCGGCGTGATGCTCGAAGATGGTCCCCAGGGTACGCGGTGGAAACTGTCATGAACTGGCTCGAACTCTCGGTTGAAGTTGACGACGAAGCGGTCGAGGCGGTCTCCGAGGTACTGGCGCGCTATGGCTACAATGGCGGCGTGGTGGTCGAACCGGCCTGGACGCCGGGGGACGAGGGGCCGGAGTTCCGCTACGATACCACCCGCCCGAGTGTACTGCGCACCTACGTGCCCCTGGACGAGCAGGCCGAAGATACCCGGCAGCGTGTCGAGCAGGCCCTCTGGCACCTCGGCCAGATGCGCCCCATCGGCCCCCTCCAGACCCGCACGCTCGCGGAGGAGGACTGGGCCAATGCCTGGAAGCAGCACTACGCCGTGCTGCGGATCGGCGAGCGTATCGTGATTGTGCCTTCCTGGCTCGAGCATCACCCCGCCCCTGACGATGTTGTGCTGCACCTCGACCCGGGGATGGCCTTCGGCACCGGGCTGCATCCCACCACCCAGCTCTGCCTGCGGCTGCTCGAGCGCCACGCGCACCCGGGCCAGCAGGCGCTCGACCTGGGGACGGGCAGCGGTATTCTGGCTATCGCCGCCGCTCGCCTGGGTGTGGACGCGGTACTGGCCCTCGACAACGACCCTGTTGCTGTCGCCGTGGCCGCCGAGAACATCGCTCGCAACGGGGTGAGCGAGCGGGTGACGGTGGCCGAGGGCAGCCTGGGGGCCGGTGCGCGTATGGGCCACTGGCTGAGCGGCGACTTCGGCCCGCCCGAGGCGTCTGCCCCGGGCATGGCCGCGACCGACCCGGGGCCGTTCGACCTCATCGTCGCCAACCTGATCGCCCGGGTGCTGGTGATCCTCGCCGCCGATCTGGCCGCAGCCCTGGCCCCCGGCGGCACGCTCATCAGCAGCGGCATTCTCGACGCCCGCGAAGCCGAGGTCGAGGCTGCCTTCGCCGCCACCGGCCTGCGCCTGGTCGAACGACACGCCGAGGGCGAGTGGGTCGCCCTGGTGCATACACTGGTTCCCCCAACCAGCAGCGCCTGACACACCTCTGGCGGCGTCTTACCGACGTTCAACCAACGGCCGTTCGTCCAGAACGGGCACGTAGATGAAGCTCGCCGGATATGCTCCAGGTGCGGCAGGATAAGGTTGCTACACGCTACCCGCCGCTACCTGGAGCGTTTCCCTGGCAACGCATCCCCGCGCTCCTCTCCTCAACGACCTTCCATCAGCCCTGATTCACCGGGCGCGATCGGCGACATTCGCATGCTATACGCGGTATACTACATGGTATTCGCTACCTGTGCGCATAGACCTCCCCGGGGAGAATACCATGTCTGATCCGGAGACTCGTCTTCCTCCGCAGGCCGACATCCAGCCTCCTGTACCCTCTGCCGAGAACGTCCGGGCGCCTTATTCTCCGGCTGCGCCAGACGATGCGCCACGCGGTCGGCGCCGGTTGCTCATCTTGCTGGCCGCGTCCCTGGGCGCCTTCGTCATCGTTGCCAGTATCGGCCTGCTCCTGGTGGTCCTGATCAACCCGGTGCTACGGGGCCGCCTGGCCTCACTCACCGCTGGCCAGATAGGCCCGCCCCCCGACAGCCCGAACAAGTTCGTCGCCCTTCCCGATGGCCCGGTGGCGATCACCGACGATTTTAGCCAGCTATCCAACCGCTGGGAACGCTCACAGACCCGTATCAACGGCGGCGCCTACGAACTGACCCTCGAACTGCCCCACTTCGACTCCTACGGCCTCTACCTGGGCGTGGCCGACGTGCGCGACTTCGACATGGCCGTGGACGTGCTGCCGGTCAGCGGCGATCTGACCTCCGAGTTCGGCATTCGTTTCCGCCAGGCCGCCCCCGATGACCACCTGCTCTTCTCGATCAGCCCGTCGGGCTACTTCCGGCTGGCCCGGGTGCGCGATGAGACCTACACCTCCCTCGTGCCCTGGACCCCCGACCCGCGCATCCGCAGGGGCCTGGGGGTGAGCAACCGACTGCGAGTGGTTGCCGAGGGCGCCTCGATCCGCGCCTTCATCAACGGCGAGCAGGTGCTGGAGTACACCGATGAACTCCAGCAGGCTGGCCAGCTTACCCTGGGCCTCGTAACCTTCGAGCAGGGCGATCTGACGGTGCGCTTCGACAACATCGAGGGCGCAGTGGCGCCGATCGTTGACGCGCCCCGCGATGAATGGGTCGAACTGCGCGAGGACTTCAGCGACCCGGAACGCGCCCGGTGGAGCGTGGGCGGCGCCACCATCGCGCAGGAGGCCTACGAGGTTTTCGTGGGTGGCGAGGTGGTGTCGTGGCAGCAACCCCTGCCCGTTGGCGCCTCTCAGGTGGAGGGCAACTTCGTGCTGGAAGTGGAGGCCACGATGGTGGAGGGAGAGGGCGGAGGCGGCGGCTACGGCCTGATGTTCGGTGACGATGCCGCCTTCAACTTCTTCGCCCTGATCGTCTTTCCCGAGGGGGGCTACATGCTCTACCGCAACGGCGCCGACGGCGGCCTGATCATTCCTCCGGTTCCGGCGCCCGCGGTGCGCACCGGCCTCAACGCCACCAACCGCATCAAGCTCGAGGTGCGCGACCGGCGGCTGGCGATCAGCATCAACGACGAGGTGCTGGCAGAACTCGAGTTTACCGACGGCGTCAGCCTGAAAGGCCGGGCGGGCCTGGTCATCCAGGGGGCAGACACCTCCGAGGTGCGCGCGCGCTTCGATAATTTCCGTCTGGAGGAACTGCCCTGAGCCTATCCCTCGACCACCACCCGCTCCGGCCCCAGCACCTGCCGCAGCGCCTCAAGCAACCCTGGTGAAACAGCGATTGTATGCTGTGATTCCAGGACCACCGTGCCCACGCCATTGGGCAGGTAGAATCTAACCCGGTCGGGACCGCTGCTCCCGCGGAGTACGTTATAGACGTCCTGCATGCGGCGCACATCGCCCTCGTGGTCGCCGGTGCGGGGCAGGCGGATGCGCAACTTTCGCCCGGCAACCGGCGCATGGCTGGCAGTGTCATGGTGATGGCCATTGCCGGTCATAGCGTTCCCCCCTGGGTGATCGTAGCCGTAGGCGTTGAGTTTGACCTGTCGTCGGGTGCGGGCGGGCGTCACCGTCGCCGTGGGTGGGGGGGCGACGGGCGGCGCGTCCGGCAATGTTGCCGCTTCAAGGACGGGCGGCATCAGCTCCGGCGCCTCGCCCATACCCTCCAGGTCCATCTCACTGGGCGCGATGATCGGTGCCGCCTCCGGGGCCGCGGTGACCATCTCGACCGTTTCGACCACCAGTTGAGTAATATCGCGGCGGTTGTCCACCCGCGCGGTGACCTTCACCGCGGCATCATCGCGCAGCAGATCGCCATACTTCGCCAGCGTCCTGGGGAAGGCGACCAGCTCGATGGCGCCGGTGAGATCCTCGAGATTGGCGACCAGCATCGCCTCGCCCTTCCTGGTGCTGATGCGCCGGACGCCGCTCAGCACCCCGACGAACGTCATCAGCGTGTTGAGGTGCTCCTCGGTAATATCGCGCAGGTCGCTCACCCCGGTGCGATCGACCCCCTCAAGCGCCCGCGCAACCGGGTCGTCGGAGAGGGTGAGGCCCAGCAACTCCTTCTCCCAGAGCAGCTCTTCCTTCGTATCGGCGGGAGTGGGGGGAAGAGAAGGCATGGGGATGCGCGGCACGTGCAGGCTGGCCGCCCCGCTGCTCTGCTCCCCGAAGACATCGAACAGGGAACTCTGGCCGATCTCGCGGGCCTTCTGGGACTCGGCGCCGGCGCTTATCGCCTGGTCGAGGATGGCCAGTTTCTGGCGGCGCGAGCCGGGGAGCGTATCGAGCGCCCCGGCCTTGATCAGGCTCTCCAGCAGCCGCTTGTTGAGCGCGTGGCGATCCACTCGCGCGCACAGATCTTCGAGCGACTGGAAGGGGCCATTCGCCTCGCGTTCGGCAATGATCGCCTCGACAGGTCCCTCGCCCACATTCTTGATCGCCGCCAGGCCAAAGCGGATGCCGCGCTGGTAGGTCACATCGGGGGGCAGGGGCTGGTTGGGGTCCAACGGCTCGATAGTGAAGCCCTTGTGTGAGCAATTGACATCAGGGCAAAGCACCGCCACACCGAGGCGGCGCGCCTCCAGGGCCGCCCTGGTCACATCCTCGAGCACGCCGCCCGCGCCGGTGAGCACGGCAGCCATGTACTCCACCGGGTAATTCACCTTCAGCCAGCAGGTCTGATAGCTGAGCAACCCGTAGAGGGTAGCGTGGGGGCGGTTGAAGGAATAGCCGGCGAAGGGCAGGATCAGTTCCCACAACTGGTCGGCGATCTCCTGGCTGATACCCTGTTTCAGGCAGCCCGCCTTAAAGATCGCCTCGTGCTCGGCCATCAGGGCCTTGTTCTTCTTGCTGATGGCCTTGATGACGACATAGGCCTGGCCCAGGGTGTAATCGGCCACTGTCTGGAGCAACTGCATAATCTGCTCCTGGTAGACGATCACCCCGTAGGTGTCTTCGAGGATCGGCTCGAGGATCGGATGGAGATAGCGGATCTGCTCGGGATGGTGCTTATTGTGAATATAGACCGGGATCTGCTCCAGGGGACCGGGGCGATAGAGCGCCACCATAGCGTAGAGATCCTCGACGCGGGTCGGTTTCAACTGCATCAGGTAGCGGGTCATGCCCGACGACTCCAACTGGAAGACGTTGCGGGTTTCGCCGCGGCTGAGGCTCTCGAAGACCCTGGGATCATCGGTGGGAATGTCATCGAGCCACATGTGCCGCCCGGTGGTCTGCTCGATATACTTGAGGGCCTCGGCCACCACCGAGAGGTTGGTGAGGCCGAGGATATCCATTTTGAGCAGGCCCATCTTGGCGAGGGTGGGGCCCTCATAGGCGGCCATCAGGGCGTTCTCGTCCTTAGTAGTACGCTGGAGGGGCACAATCTCTTCCAGGGGCGTGCGGCTGATCACCACGCCGCAGGCGTGGGTGCCCACCGAACGCATGCGCCCCTCGACCCGCTGCGCGGCATCGATCAACTCGCGGAGTTCCGGCTGCGTCTCGTAGATCTGCTTCAACTCCGGCACCCGCTCCAGGGCCTGGGCGATGGTGATCCCGACGGGCAGGGGCGGGATCAGCCTGGCGACCCGGTCCACCTCACTGAGCGGCAGATCGAGCACGCGGCCCATGTCGCGCAGGGCCGCTTTGGCCCCCAGGGTGCCGTAGGTGATAATCTGAGCCACATTCTCGCGCCCGTACTTCTGGGTCAGATAATCGAGGATCTCCTGGCGGCGCGAGTCGGCGAAGTCGGTGTCAATATCGGGCATCTCCAGACGCTCGCGGGAGAGGAAGCGCTCGAAGAGCAGCTTGTTCTTCACCGGGTCCACATCGGTAATACCCAGGCAGTAGAGCACCAGCGAGGCCCCCGCCGAGCCGCGGGGCAGGCAGGGGATGCCCCGCGAGCGGGCGTATTTCACGTAGTCCCAGACGATCAGCATGTAGTCGGGGAAGCCGGTGGCATTGATCACGTCCAGTTCATCGCGGAGGCGGGTGACGTAGTGCTCGGGCGGGTTGCCATTGAAGCGCCGCATCAAGCCCTCCTCGCACACCAGGCGGAGGTAGGAGGCGGCATCATGCCCCTCGGGTAGATCGAACTGCGGCAACTGCACGCGCCCAAACTCCAGCTTCAGGTTGCACATCTCGGCGATGCGGCGGGTATTCTCCAGCGGCGCCGTGCCGTAGCGCTTGAACTTCTCCCACATCTGCTCGCCGGACATAATGTGGTAGCTCTCGTCCATGGCGTAGTCTTTGGCGCAGAACTCACGGTAGGTGAGGTTCATACCCATCGCCATAACCATATGCTGGGTGGCGCGATCCTCGGGGCGCACGAAGTGGGTGTCGTTGGTCACCACCATGGGGATGCCCAGCTCGTGGCTGATGCGCACCAGTTCGTCGTTGATGCCCTCGAGTTCAGGCGTGTTGTTGTGGAGTTGCAGTTCCAGGTAATAATTCTCCGGCCCCAGCAGATCGCGGAAATAGGCCGCCGTCCGGCGCGCCTCGTCGGCCTGATGGGCCTGGATCTGGCTGATCACCTCGCCGGCGATGCACGACGAGGTGACGATCAGGCCCTCGTGGTACTGCTCGAGCAGGGCGCGGTCAATGCGCGGGCGAGCGAAGACGCCCTTGCCCATCCCATCCAGATGCGCGCGGGTGGTAAGCCGGACCAGGTTGCGATAGCCGGTCTCGTTTTTGGCCAGCAAGAGGAGATGGTAGTAATTCTTCCCGCCACGGACCATGGGGTCGCCGCGCGAACCGGGGGCAAGGTAGGCTTCCATGCCGATGATCGGCTTGACGCCGGCCTTCTTCGCCGCCTCGTAGAACTCCATCGCTCCGTACATCACGCCATGATCGGTAAGCGCAATGCTATCCATGCCCAGTTCGGCCGCCCGGGCGGCAATCGCCGCCGTGGAGGCGTAGCCGTCGAGCAGGCTATACTCCGAGTGGACGTGCAGGTGGACGAAGTCCTTCATGGGTGCTTGTGCTCCCCGCCCCGCCAGGGGGTACGTTCAAAAAACTATTTACAGTTAAAAGAAATGGAAGTCGTTCTGGAGATAGGTAAAACGTATGTTTTCCACAATGCGCTGTCAGAAAATCCGCATTGTAATGGCATGAATATACATAATGCGTAAGGGGAACAGGTATTCGATGCGCAGCTTCCATTATAGCACAGGGCCGGCATGCGTAAAGAGTGTAAACCATGGTTTCGCTGCGCGGCCCGGCGCCTTCTAGCGTTTCTCGAAAAGGTTGCTCCGCAACGATGGCGGCGCAAGCACCGCAAGCCCCACGGCTCAGTCTCCTCAGCCGATCAAGCATTCCGGTCAATACTCTAGCGTTGAGGGAAGGTGCGGAGTTGCGCCCTCCGCGATCCTGTTGTTGCGCCCGCCGCGGGCGGAAAAGTGCGGCCTTCCCACACCCTCCCTGACCGGCAGGGGCATGTGGCATTACTCGTACCGCAGCGCCACCAGGGGATCGAGGCGCGCAGCGCGCGCGGCAGGGTAAAGGCCGGCCACGATCCCCACCAGGGCCGCGAAGGCCAGCGCCGCCAGGGCAAGCCACCAGGGGGTTACGAAGAACGTGCCTTCGACGGGCAGCCGTTCCCGTGCGATGTACCAGTTGATCACCTGGTTGAGCAGCATGCCGATCAGCCAGCCGCCGATGATACCGATCGCACCGCCGATCAGGCCGATCAGGCCGGCCTCGAGCATGAAGATGCCGCGGATGTCGCCGCGCGAGGCGCCGATCGCTTTCAACGTGCCGATCTCGCGCGTCCGCTCGTAAATGGCCATGATCATCGTGTTAACGATGCCCAGGCTGGCGACGAACAGCGCCAGCCCGCCCACCGAGGCCAGCATGACGTTGATCACCGCAAAGACGCGGTTGGCCTGCTGCAGGATGAGTTCAAGCGATTGCACCCGGAAGCCCTCGCTCCGCAGGGCGCGCACCAGCTCGGCCGCCGCCGCCACGTCACTGGCCCGGACCACCGCCTCGTCGTAGCCATAGCGCTCCAGGTAGTCGGGAGTATTGAACCACCAGGCTTTCATTGCCGCCATATCGGCGGCGCTCGCCTGCACCTCGTTGTCAGCCCCATCACTCACGCCCGCCACCGTGAACGGAAAGCGTTCGGTTTCGCCCCGCGGGCTGCGCAGCACAATCGCCACCTCTCGGCCCACCAGTTCCTCGGGGCGCGCCTCCGGCGGCAGGCTCCCGGCGGCCAGCACCACCTGCCCGGCCTGCTCCAGCGGGCCGAGCGTGCCGGCCAGGGCCACCGGCGGCGCACGGAAGGGGTTGGCGATCAGGTCCAGCCCCGTGACCCGCACGGGCCGCGCCCCGCCGTCCGGGAACTCCAGGAGCGTCGTCACCTGGTCCAGGTTCACCCGCGTGGTCACCCCGCGCACACCGGGCAGCCGCTCCCAGCGGGCCGCCACCTCCGGCGTGATCGGCTGAGCGGGCATCGGGGGGCCGAACTGAGTGAAAAAGTCTTCATCCTGCTGCTGACCGGGACGCACGAAGACGTTCTCCAGCCCCAGGGCGGCAAACTGGTCGCGGATCTCGCGCTGCACCCCCACACCCAGCGAGACCATGGTGACAATCGTCAGAATGCCCACGATCACCCCGGTCGAGGTCAGAACCGTGCGCACCTTGCGCCGGCCCAGGTTCTCCAGAGCCGTCCGCAGCATATCTTGAAAAGTCATGGCCCGGGTTGCCTCCTCACTGCCTTGCCAACCTGGTCGAGTTGATGGTGTGCGCGAAGGGCTGCGCCCTCCCATGCCCCCGCTCGTCCAGGCGCGTTATCTTCGGTACGGGTCCACACTTCGCCTGGGAACAAGGGCGAGCTGAGATCCGGGACGCGGACGTCTGGCCGCCACGCGTCATGGCGGACAGCGTGCCCCTGGGAGCGCGGGCGTCTCGCCCGCATCCGTCATGGCCGATAGGGTGCAAGTCTTCGAGATATGCCCCGTGTGGCCTCAACCCCTGCGACGAATGTTGCCGCCTGCTCAGCGAAGACTCCCTTCCCTCTTGAACAGATGCTATGTTCGAGCGAGTTACGGTCATCGGCGCATGTCGGTCGGGGCATGGTGCGCACTTCCGCCCAGTCGAGGAACACGCCGAGTTCACGGCCATCAGGAGCGATGAAGGTCGGGCTGCGCAGGGCGATCTCGTTGCTCGTCGCGGGGAGCAGCACCCGCACCGTGCGCCACTGCTGATCCAGCGTTGCGAGCACGCACCGCTCTCCGGCACAGATCTGCAACGGTACCGCCTTGCCATCGGGCCAGGGGGCCATTACCCGCAGGGTCAGCAGGCCGGGGAGAGACCCTCCGTCTCCCAGGCGCAGCCGCCCGTCACCGCCAGTCCAGCGGCCAGTGGCCTGATAGATCCGTTCCGCCGGGTAGACCCGGCCCACATAGCCGAAGTCCAGCCCGTTACCGAGATCGATCGCCGTGGCTGGGCGGGGGCGAAGGAAGCGGTAGCTCCAGTCGGTGAGCCGGCCCGCATCGAGGTAGCGCCCCTCGAAGGCCCTGCGGGCCTCATCGGCGCGCCCCCGCTCGCGCAGCAAGTCGCCGCGACGGGCGCTGGCGGCGGGGTAGGGGCCGGCCAGGGCAAAGGCCAGGTCGTAAGCCTCAGCGGCCCCTTCCAGGTCGCCCCGGCGCCGTCGCAGATCACCGAGGACCAGCCAGCCATCGGGGGTCTCGTTCGCCGCCAGGGCCGCCAGGTAAGCGCGCTCCGCAGCCTCGAGCCGGCCCGCCGCCGCCAATCCGTCACCGGCCCAGCGGTAGAGGCTACGCGGCGTTCCTCCCAGCGCCCACGACCATGGGTAGTAGCAGAGCAGCGGCAAGAGCGCCAGTGCCACGGGCGCGGCCACTGCCAGGCCAGCCAGGGGCCGCGGCCACGCCCCGCGCAGCAGCCGATCAGCGCCGAAGCCCGCCAGTGGGAGCAGAGCGATGAACAGAAAGTGCCGGTAACGCCCCTCGGCATGTGTCAGCAGCGTCACAGCGATGCACAGCGCCATCCACAGGGCCAGCAGTATGGCCAGCCCATCGCGCCGTGCCAGCCCATGCGCCAGACCGAAGCCGGCCAGAAGCAGTACGAGCAGGTAGAGCACGTCATCGAGGAGCAACCCCGCCAGGAACACCGCCGGTGGCGGGTCAGCGTAGTAACTGGGCAGTAGAAAGCGGTCCTGAATGATTTTCACCGCCCAGAGGCGGCTCCACTCCACTGGCAGCTTCCGTAGCAGGATGGAGGGGTCCTCGCGCAGGCGCGCCAGCCCGCGCCGCGTGGCCTCGCCGGCCCGCGCCACGGGGTCGGGGATGGCTTCGAGGCTGCGGTTAATTGTTCCCAGGTCCTCGCGCGGCTCGTAGAAGGCCCACAGGTTGTACGCAAAGCCCGTCTCGACCAGCACGCAGGCCGAATAAACCCGGCAGTTCCGGAGAGTCCATGGTGCGATCACCAGCGCCGCGCAGACCGCTGGCAGCAGGGCCGCCAGGGCGCCACGCGGCCACAGCCAACCCCTGCGCCGCATGGCGACGCTGGCGACCCACAGCATCAGCGCAGGCAAAAACACCAGCGCCGCCGAACGGGTAAGGCTGGAAAGCCCGAACAGCGCGCCGGCCAGCGCCAGCCGCCATGCGCCTCCGCTACGCCGCCAGACCGCCAGGGACAGCAGCGTGCCGCCGAAGAGCAGGCTAAAGAGCGTCTCGCTCATGTACAGACTGGCGAAGGTGGCGTTGGTCTGGAGCAACGCCGCGGCGAGGGCCGCCAGCAGCGCCGCCCGCTCGTCGCTGGCGGGCGCCAGTTCGCGGGCCAGCCGGTACACCAGGTAGACCACCGCAACACTGGCGGCAATGTTCGGCAGCGCGGCGCGCTGCAGATCGCCGCCAGCCAGCCAGAGGCTGCCGGCGAGGAATAGCGGGTAGAGCGGTGCGCGCAACCAGCGCCACTCCGCGTAGAATGACCATCCCTGGCCGGCGAGCAAGTCGCGGGCCACACGCAGGTACTCAACCTCGTCGTTGGCCGGTTCATGTAACGGCTGCGCCCAGAGGAGCAGGCGCCAGCCCAGAGCCAGCAGAAGAATCAGCAGCAGTGGCGCCACCTGTGCCAGGCGCCGGCTGGAGATTGATGATTTCACACCGGCATGATAGCGCAGAAATGCCAGACATTCTACGGCAACTCAGGTGTAGGCCATGTCGAAGATGAAAAAATGTCTGGGAGGGTTGCACCCTCCCAGACCCTCCCCCGACGCGCGGGCAAACGGGGCTTCAGCCCCCTCAATATGGTGCATCGTACAGCAAGGGTAGCGCGAAACCATCACCAACTGCTTCCAGCGAGTAGCGATTGCGTCCACCCGAACAGACCACTACGCGCCACCAGCCACTCTCGGGTGAAGGAGTGCGCTCCTGAACCCAGACGCCATCATCGGACAGCCTTCCTTCGATCCCACCGGTAAGGCCCAGAGGATCGTAGAGCTGGCCTGGGGCGTAGAAGCGCAGACGAACGCCGGAAGAGCTTGCTTCTTCCTCATCAAGGTCGAAATTATTCAAGTACAACTCAGCAGTGCCTGGCGCCACATACACCCACGTCGTCATGCACAGCGGCGCATCTGCTGGCGGGCGAACTTCGACGCCCCCAAGCAGTGTGCCAATACGAATTGGCACACCGAGCGGCGACAGGTCGAGGGGGCGGGTGAGCGGCGAATTATCGTGATCGTATCCGACGCGCACGGCCCAGTAGTTCTCGTCGTCGCCATCGGTTTGCGCGCGCAGCAGGTAGCGACCACACGGCTGCGGGTCGGCGATCACTGCCAGCGGCGCCCATGCCTCCACGGCGGCGTCTGGTTCGAAGGAGCGACTGGCAATCAACCCGCTCCCCGCCAGGGTGATGTTTGTCCCGTCGGGCGTAACGCGGCTACCCGTATCGTAGAGTTCGAACAGGGTCGTGTTCGGCCCATCGGCTGCCTCAGGATCGACCACGTCTACACTCCCGCCAGGAGCAACATGCACTGCCGGGCTCCATAGCTCAACGCTAAGCGGCCGTCCGGCAGGCCAACTGCACGGCAGCGCGATCTCCAGGAAGCTCGCGCCTCCCACCCTGCTGGTGAAGAGGAAGGGCGCAACCTCCAGCGGCGAAAGGTTATCTTCCTCGATCAATATCGTCGCTACTCCCGGAGTACCCAACGTCGTACCCACGCCGGGAAGCAGGCGCACATTCACGGTCTCGTAGCGATCCTCTGGTGCATCATCGTTGTCAAGGATCGGGAGCACGACAATCTGCTCTGTCTCGCCCGGAGCAAACGTCAGTGTGCCAGAGACCGGCGTGTAATCCTCATCGGGAGTGGCCGTGCCGGCGAGGGTTTCGTAGCCGACAGTAACGGTATAGGTCGCGGTCTGCGCGAGGCGCACCACCAGCCGCGCCTCGCCGGCATTTTCAGGCGCCACGCTCTCGGCCTGCACGAAGCTCGCAGGCACAAGATCATTATCCAGATTGGTGAGGCGGATCTGCGTCGCCCCGGCCAGTGGCGCGTACCCCGAGGCAGGATCAATGCTCACGAAAACTGAGTAAGGAATTGGACCATCAAACAGTGCATCGTCAACCCCGCGCACCGTCACTGTGATCGGGACGTTCCAGGTCAGGGCATCAAAGACCAGCGGCATGGTCGGGTCACTCACCTGCGCCTCGGTCGGATCGCTTGTCACCACCCACACCAGTACCGGGGCAAGAGGCTGGCTGGTGAGCCGGACGGTGAACGTTACGCTGTCGCCATCTTCACTGGTCGTCCACTCGGATGGCGCCGAGACTGCCAGGCCAGCCGTGTCATTGTCGGTGATCTCCACCGTAACGACAGGCCGCAACTCGGGCGCATCACGATTGTAGAACGGGTCCGCACTGGAAGCGCCATGGCGGATCAGACTGGCATGGACGCTCTGGTTGCCGTCACCGTCCTCGTCCACTGCATCATCCACGGCACGGACCTGCACGGTCTGGGCCACGTTCCAGGCTGCCGGAGTGAAGGTGAGTGTTGCCGGGCTGGTCACCACCTGGCCAGGCGGGACCTCCACCTCAACTTCCTGGTCGAAGCTCAGGGTCACCGTTACCGGAGCCGTGGGCTGGCTGCGCAGGCGCACAGCATAGGAGACGGACTGCGCAGGGCCGGGCGCCTCGGTCAGACGCAGGAGTCGTGGGCTGACCAGCACCCCGGCCTCGTCATCATCGAGCACCCGCACGGCGAGTGTGCCCGGCGGTAGAGTACGGTAGACGGGATCAGTGGTCTGGATGTCGTGCCTGATCGTCGCCATAGCATCCGCTTCGTCCACGTCATTGTCAGGGGCGGTTATGGTCACCGTTCGCTCGCGGTTATTGCGATCGAAGACCAGGGTAGTTGGCGACACAGTTACGGGCCCGCTTGCCACCAGCTCCACCGTCACCGGGAGCACCGGTTCAGAAGCCAGGCGAACCTGGTATGACAGGGTGCGCCCCTCGGTCACCGTCAGCGGGCCGACGGGGAGGAGCAGCGCCGCAGTGTCATTGTCGGTGATCTCCACCGTAACGACCGGCCGCAACTCGGGCGCATCACGATTGTAGAAGGGGTCGGAACTGGTTGTGCCATGGCGGATCAGACTGGCATGGACGCTCTGGTTGCCGTCACCGTCCTCGTCCACCGCATCATCCACGGCACGGACCCGCACGGTCTGGGCCACGTTCCAGGCTGCCGGAGTAAAATTCAGATTCACTGAGCCGGTCGCAACACCGTTGACCGTCACCTCCTGATCGAACGTGATGGTCACTGTCACCGGTTCGGTGGGCTGGCTACGCAGGCGGACAGCGTAGGTCCCGGACTGCGCAGGGCCGGGCGCCTCGGTCAGGCGCAGAAGTTGTGGGCTGACCACCACCCCAACGTCATCATTGTCAGTAATCTCGACCCTGACGACCGGCCGCAACTCGGGCGCATCACGATTGTAGAAGGGGTCGGAACTGGTTGTGCGATGGAGGATCAGGCTGGTATGGACGCTCCGGTTGCCATCACCGTCCTCGTCCACCGCATCATCCACGGCACGGACCTGCACGGTCTGGGCCACGTTCCAGGCTGCCGGAGTAAAACTCAGATTCACTGAGCCGGTCGCAACACCGTTGACCGTCACCTCCTGATTGAAGGTGATGGTTACCGTCACCGGTTCGGCAGGCTGGCTACGCAGGCGGACAGCGTAGGTCCCGGACTGCGCAGGGCCGGGCGCCTCGGTCAGGCGCAGAAGTTGTGGGCTGACCAGCACTCCGGCGTCATCGTTGTCGCGAATGGCGACCATAACCGGCGGGACGGCCAGGCGGGCGTAGAACGGATCATTGCTGACGACCCGATGCGTCACCCGGCCCGGGTGGGTCTCCTGCTCGTTGTCACCCTCATCAACATCATCATCAACCGCCGTCAGACGCACCTCCTGCGGAACACGCCAGTTGGCCGGCGTAAACACGAGCCTGTCAGGAGTGACCGCCACCTGGGTGTCGGGCGTCAGTTCGACGGTCACCGGGGCGGTCGGTTCGCTTTCCAGGACCACGGTATACGCGGTCGAGGCGCCTTCGGCCAGGGTAAAGGACGTCTGGCTGAGGGTTACGCCGGCAGTGTCATCATCCACAATCGTAAACAGATACACGGAGGGACTACCCAGGCCGGCATTGCTGGGCGTGCCGAGGGTAACGACGAGGTACTCATCATCCTCGTCAATCTGGTCATCAACAAGAGTGAAGCGCAGGCGGGCGCCGGTTGCGCCAGCGGGGATGATCAGCGCGCCAGCGCGCAGGGAATGATCGGCCGGACCGGCGGTACCGCTCACGGCATAGGGAACCACGACATCAATGGCAGCGGGCCGGTCCAGTTCAACCGTTATGGCTGCCGAACCGGCATTTTCGGGCAGGATGCGCCGTTCACCGGCGAAGCGCGCCGTAGGAGGCGCATCATTATCGGTAATCGTCAGTATCGCCACGCTCGATCCAACAATCTCGGCATTGGCAGGGTTGGAGAGGCGGATCTCAACGGTTTCATTGGGTTCACTCAGTTCATCGCTCAGGATCTCGATGGTAAGCGAGCGCGCAATCGTACCGGGAGCAAAGGTGAGCGTACCGCTCGCGGGGCGGTAGTCAACACCGGGGGTGGCGGTGCCACCGCCGGTCGCATAGGCGACGGTAACGGTAGTCGAGGCGAGCCGGTTGAGGCGCACTTCCACCGTGGCCCGGCCCTGAGCCTCACTGACGACCAGCGCCGTGGTGGCAAAGCTCACTTCGAGCGGGGGATCGGGCGTACTGGTGGGCGTGGGCGCACTGGTTGGCAGTGGCATCGCGGGCGTCTGGGTCACCGGAGGCGTCGCCGGGGGCGTCGTTGGCGACGGCGGCGGAGTCTGCACCGGCGCCGAAGGGCTGGGCAACGGTGTGGCCGTGGGAGGTGGCGGCGTAGCCGTGGGAGGTGGCGGCGCCGCCGGCGGTTCATTCGGATTGGTGATGGGGGTCGGCGACGCTTGCTCCTGCGGTGTAGGCGTGGGTATCACCTGGCGCACCGGCGCAGGAGCAGAGGTCGGGGCACGGCGTGACGAGACGACCGGCACGGGGCCAGGGACCAGCGTTGGTGAGGCGGTCGGAACAGGTGAGGGTGACGCGGTGGGCGTCGGGGTTTCCGCAGGAATGGGTGTCGTCGTCGGCTGGCCGATGACGACAATAGGCACGCTGCTCGGCGGGGGCAGATTACCCGGAGCACCGGAACTCGACTGATCAAGTTCCGCGGCGGCAATCACCTCAGGATTGATTGGCGGGAGCAGCGGACCGAACGGCCAGAAGCCATAATCTGCCCGCATGCGAGCGGAGAGATCGCCCGCGTAGCGCGCCACTCTGGGCGAGGTAAGATCGAAGGCAATACGAGCGATCGTCGTAACACCTGCGAGTACGGCGAGGAGCGCCAACAGGATGAGCCAGAGCAGCGGTCGTGATAGGATGCGCCGTTCAGGCAGCCTCGGCCATCGAGCGCGACGAGTTTTCAGGGCTTGTGGTGTCATTGGCGTAGCGGAGTGTGAAGTAGAATGTACTGCCCTGGCCTGGAACGCTGGTTACCCCGATTATGCCCCCCTGGCGCTCAACCAACTGTTTGCAGATCGCCAGGCCGAGACCAATGCCACGCTCACTTGAGTTAATCCCCTCGCTCGTGCCATCGCCACGGATGAACCGTTCGAAGATCTGGTCCTGCATATCCGGGGGAATTCCACGTCCGGTATCTTCCACCTCAACGCGCACGTGATCACCATTGTCACGTGCACGAACGGTGATGCCCCCCTCGAATGTGTAGCGGCGGGCATTATCGAGCAACTGATACACAATCTGGCGCACCTGGTCGTAGTCGCCCAGCACCGGCCGCAGGTCAGCGGCGATATCGAGGGTCAGGGTCAGGCCCTTGGCCTTGATCTGGCTCTGCAAGGGGAAGATGGCTTCACCGATCGGGCGGGCCAGATCCATCGGTTCGAGATCGGTGTTAAGGGTGCCGGCATCAAGGTTGGCGATCACGATGACATTGTTCACCAGAGTGGTCATGTTATTGGCATGCTGGCGGATCGACTCGACGAATACGCGCTGTTCTTCCTCCATCGGTCCGGCCAGCCCACGCAGCAGCAGATCGGAGTTGCCGCGGATCACGGTCAAAGGTGTGCGCAGTTCGTGCGAAATCGTGCCGATGAAATTGGTCTTGGCGCGATCCACTGTGACTTCGGCGGTCATATCTTGCAAGAGGCAGACATAGCCGGAGCGCATGCCATCGCTGGCGATGACCGGAGCAACGGAAGCGCGCACGATGTAGTCGCCGAGGGTATAGAGGTCGCTGGCGCGCTGAGAGCCGAATCCGGGCACGCCCTCTATCAGGCGATTGAGCGGGATATCGCTCAATCGCGCGGGCAAAGGCTCGTCATCAGCCAGGTTCATCAGGCGACGGGTTGCACGGTTGATCAACTTGATGTTTCCCACATCGTCAACCACGATGATGCCATCGGAAATGCTCTCAACAATCGCCGCGCGCTGGCTCGCCTCGGCCTGCACCTGACCGTAGAGACGCACCAGGTATTCGGTCATCTGGTTAAAACTGTTGGCAAGCTGGCCAATTTCATTCTCGGAAACGATATAGGCGCGCCGGCTGGTATCGCCGTGGCTGATCGCCCTGGCGGTTGCGGCCAGTTCCTCAAGCGGGCGGGTAATCAAGCGGGCAATGCTCACCCCGGCGACAATGATCACCAGCGACAGCACCACAATCAGGGTCACGATCGGACCGAGGGTGCTGTTCCACGTATCCATCACGTAGTCGCGTGAAAGGGCCGGCGCCAGGATGCCCACCTTGCTGCCGCGAACAATCAGCGGGACATACGCAAACTGATACTCGCGCCCACCAACCGTCTCCCGGCTGAAAAGGGCGCCGGCAACGGGTGTTTCACGCCCGGCGAACTTGCTCAACAACTCCAGACGCATCGGCGGCGCGTTTCCCGACGCGGTGGCGTCGAAAGTGCTGCTCACCACGCGGCCAGCATCGTCGTAGAGGGTGATCCCCGCAGCCTGCGAGCGGACGGCAAGGGCTGCAAGCAGATTATCGACGCGGGTTGCAGCGATCAGACCGCCGACTACGTCATCACCCGCACGCACCGGAGCGATGGTCGCAAAATAGAGTTGATTGGTGTCAGAAAAACGAATTAAACCAGCATATTTATCACCGTATTCGTCAGATTCACCACTAAGAACACGCTCAGCAAACCATGCGCCACTCAGATCTAGTGAAGTATGCGTAATATAGTCGTAGGAAACAACATCATCAGAACGCTCATAGTCAACCAGGGTCTTCCCGGCGCGGTCGAAGACGATCAGGCGATCGAGATGCATCTCGTTGCGCCTGGCGCCAACGCGGAAAAACGGGTCGAGGGCCAGAGACAAGCCCGCCACGTCACCATCGGCCAGGGCATCGGCCACTGCCGGAGCGCCGTTTGTCTCATTGGGAAGCGAAAATGCAACCTCGCGCAAAAACTGCAGGTTTGCCTGTTCCTGGCTGACCAGCGCGTCGTTGGCCGCCCGCGTGACCGCGGCAAGGTGGTTGTCAAAGCGTTCCTGGAGCGACTGACCGACCAGATAAAACACCACCATCCCTCCCGCCATGGCCACGATCAGCGTCAGCAGCAGGAAAGGGAAAATAATCTGGTAGCGTAGTTGCGAGTTAAACTCTTTCCACAGACGATTCATCGTTGTCGATCCTGGCACGCGTGAACCAGCCATATGGCGTGATCACACCAGTATTGTCACGTCTGGCGAAGTGACGCAACCATGATTAGTATAGGTTCCCGACTCAGCGCGATCAATAGGAGTTCGGTTATAACTGCCTAACACTTTTGTAAAGTGAGCCGAAGCAGGGTAATGACAGTGGGGCGCGATCACCCCGCCGGCAGAGGACCACCCGGATCGTCTCTGCGCAGCTCCACGGCGCCCGCACACCGACGCCGGCGCCCGATATGGTATACTATGAAGCATTCAAAGCACCATCCTGGCACAAGCGCGACGTTGTTCCCCGGCCCACGTATCCATTGTAGGAAGGGAAGGAAGGGGGAAACCCGCGACACCCTTCCTCTGCTGAGATCTCCATGCAGCTACGCTTTCTGGGTACCGGCACCTCGATGGGCGTTCCCGTGATCGGTTGCACGTGTAGCGTATGCACCTCATCCGATCCCCGGAACCGGCGCACGCGCACCTCGGCGCTGCTCCGCACGCCCGAGACGACGGTTCTGATCGACGCAGGGCCGGATTTCCGCGCCCAGGCCCTCGCTGCCGGCTTGCAGCATCTCGACGCCGTCCTCCTCACCCACTCGCACTTCGACCACGTCGCCGGCCTGGATGACCTGCGGCCCCTCTGCCAGCGGCGGGGCTGTGTACCCGTCTACGGCGCCCCGCATACCCTGGCCGAGGTGCGCGAACGCTTCGCCTATGCCTTCGACGAGACCTCGGCCGGCTCCACCCGGCCCAGCCTTGATCTCCGCCCCGTCAACGCGCCGTTTGTCATCGGCAGTCTGGAGATCCGGCCCTTCGATATTCTCCACGGCGCCTGGACGATCACCGGGTATCGCATTGGTGGATTGGGCTATGTAACCGACGCCAGCGCCATCCCCGCGGCATCGTGGAGGCTGCTTCAGGATCTCGAGGTGCTGGTGCTCAACGCGCTGCGCCACGAACCGCATCCCACCCACTTCACCCTGACCCAGGCGCTGGAGGTCATTGCGGCCCTGGCGCCGCGACGGGCGTACCTCGTCCACATGACCCACAACCTCGACCACGCCGATGGCAGGCGGCTGCCTCCAAGCGTGGAGTTCGCCTATGACGGCCTGGAGGTGACCATCGAGTCGTGAGGTCCGCGGCGGCGTTCGTGGCGCTCCCCTGCCTCGCGATTCCGGGCTGACCATGCGCATCGGCATCGACGCTCGTCTCAACGCCTATCGCCAGGGCGGCATCGCGCAGTACACCCGCCAGCTCCTTGCGGCGCTCGCCGCGGAGGCCCCCGATGACATCTTCGTTGCCTTGCAGCACTACAGCCAGCGCCGGCCTCTGGTGGTGGCGGCTAACGTTGAACGCGCCGCGCTGCTGACCCCGCCGCACAATCGCTTCGAGCAGGTGAGTCTGCCACTCGAACTGTTGCCGCAACGCCTGGATCTGCTCCACTGCCCGGACTTCATCGCTCCTCGTCGCCGGCCCTGCCCGGCGGTGATCACCGTGCACGACCTGGCCTTCCTCCACTTTCCCGAGATCCTCGATGCCGACGCCCGCCGCTACTACAGCCAGGTGCGCGCGGCCGTCCACGATGCCGAGGCGGTGATCACGGTCTCCGAGGCTACCCGCGCCGACATTGCCCACCTGCTGGGCCTGCAGCCCGAACAGGTGGATGTGGTCTACGAAGCGGCTGACCCGCGCTTTGCCCCGGTAGCAGTAGCCACGGGAGAGCAGCGCGTGATCAACGGCTGCCGGGTGGAAGCCGGGGGCTTTCTCCTCTTCGTCAGCACCGTCGAGCCGCGTAAGAATCTGGCAACCCTGCTGCGCGCGCTGCGCCTCTGCCTGGATCGGCGCCCCAGAGCGGAGTATCGCCTGATCGTCGCTGGCGGTCGTGGCTGGCTCGATGAGCCGATCTACGACCTGGTGGGCGAATTGCGCCTGCGTGAGGTGGTGCACTTCCTGGGGGCCGTCGGCCTCGATGATCTGCCCTGGCTCTACAGCGCCTGCCGGCTGTACGTCAATCCCTCGCTCTACGAGGGCTTTGGTCTGCCGGCCCTGGAGGCGCTGGCCTGTGGCGCGCCGGCCCTGGTAGCCGACACCAGCAGCCTGCCCGAAGTGGTGGGCGACGCGGCCCGCCTCCTCCCACCCCGGGAAGTCGAAGCCTGGGCCGATGCGATCGCCGATCTGTGGGACGACGACGTGGCACGGGCAGACCTGGCCCGGCGCGGGCCGGCACGTGCGGCGCTTTTTTCCTGGCGCCGCGCCGCATGGGAAACGCTGGCGATTTACCGTCGCGTCGCCACGCAGGGCCGGTAACCAGGCGATGGTGGAGATTACGCAAAGACCTGACGGGCAGGCGCACGGGCCATCCCTGTGCACGCCGCGGTGTCCAGGCGCTTGCCTGTCAGGTCTCACATGCAGTCTTTGTTCAAACGTCTGGCAGCTTCCA
The DNA here is from genome assembly GCA_937918935.1 of uncultured Chloroflexales bacterium. GTDB lineage: Bacteria > Chloroflexota > Chloroflexia > Chloroflexales > Chloroflexaceae > JACAEO01. Next base: position 253,701 of record CAKZSI010000008.1, read on the forward strand.
CAGGTTTCAGTCAGGTGCAGCCTACAGCCGCCCGCCGCCGGGTAGGAGCACAACCGCGAATGGCATGGCATTCCGGGTGCAGCGACCAATCCCGGACGGGAAGGGTTCGCCCCCCTCAGCGTGACATTCTCGAGCACTGAGCGGAATGCTTGATCCACTGAGGACGCCGAGCCATGTGGCTCGCGGCGCTCGTGCCGCATAAACAAAGCCACTATCCACCGCCGGGCTGAAGGCTCCGGGCCGCGCCTGGGAACAACCAGCCGATGGGCTTCTGAAGCCATATGCGGCCATTTACACTTGTAGTAGCAGCTTTCGGAAGATTTAGGCAGGCTTACGCCTGTTGAAGCGCCGGGTGCAGCCTGGTAGCGGCCAGCCAGGCCTCGATCCCCTCCGCTGGCTGCACACCCTGTTCGGTGACAATACCTGCCAGAGCAGAAAGCGGCGTCAGATCATAATAAAGGTTGGTGATCCGCACCCCTGGCGGGGCGGCGTCCCAGACCTGTTCAGGGGGCCAGAGGGCCTGGGCGGGCGGTACGTAGCCTGGAGGAAGGAACTTCTCGCTGCCGCACAGGGTATACATCGGCACCTTGCTGGCGCCCGCGGCCAGGGCAATGGCATAGGTGCCCACCTTGTTGACCAGACCGTTGGCGTCGAGGTAGTCAGCGCCCACCAGCACCACCTGCATCTGGGGGACCATAGCGACCGCCAGGGCGTCAATCACCAGGGTGACCTCAACGCCAGCAGCCGCCAGTTCGCTGGCCAGGGTGCGCCCTTCACAGCCCGGGCGCCCCTCGGCGCAAATGACCCTGAAGCGCCGGCCAGCACGTTGCGCATGGCGCAGGGCCGCCCGTACCGTTGTGCTCCGGCCATTGGTAAGAATCTGGCCATCTTCGGGGATCAGGCGCAGGGCCGTCTCGGCGATTGCCGCTTCGTGGACGCGCAACCAGCGCTTGAAATCGCCGGTGGCATCGGCCACCTTGCGGCGCGCTTCATCGGCGGAGGCGGCGCCCTCAAGGCGCCAGAGCACCCCGTTAACCAGATTCACCAGTGGCGCCATGGTCGGGTGGGCACGGATCAGCGCCCATCCAACATCGAGCACCTGCTGGACCAGACCGTCCTTCTGAAGCGAATGGTCCGTACGCACCAGACGTTGAAAGACCTCAGCGCTTTTTTCGGCCACCTCCACGGCCCCGGAGAGACTATCCTCTGCAATAGCGGCAATCGCCTGTAGGGTAAAACTATCCACGCCTTCCATCCTGTACGTGTTGTTGAAGCCAGCGCCACGACAACCGGCGCTGGTTCCGGTCGAGCGAGGGCTTAATCATCAGGATCTTCTTCATATGCATATGATACCGCTTCATATGCATATGATACCGCATACTGGGGGGTAGCGGTGCATCGTGCACAGGATTCACGCAGCACGGTCGGAGCCGGGGGCAAAGCTCGTCACTCCCTCGACCGCAGGTGGAGAGGGCGGGGATTGGGGGGGCAGGCGAGGACCACAACCGCCTATGTGGACTTCGGGCGATGGAGTTCGGGCGGTGGGATGCCGCACGGCGAGAACGCCCGGCGGGGCAAGCAACAGGTGGGCTTCAGCCCGAACCAGGAGCGGTTAAGGCTAAAGCCGCTTCGACCCGAAGGTCAGGATTGCTGGGAGTCGATGGAGCGCCGTTTGAGCAACAAATTAAGGATTTGCCGAACTTGCTCAATGGAAAAGGGCTTTGCCAGGAACAGGTTCCCGTTCTGCTCAAGAGCGGCGCGGGTAGTGTGGCTCAGCGTGTCGCCACTCATGAAGATCAGGCGTTCTGCAAGATCGGGGTTCTGCGCTCGAAGGGCGCTGAGCACATCGAAGCCGTTCAGACCAGGCATCTTCACATCGCAGAGCACAACATCAAACTCTTCACGTTCCATCATCTCCAGCCCCGCCTCGCCGCTACAGACGATGGTCGGGCAGTGGCCAAGGGTGCGGAGCATGCGATCGAGCAAATTCCCAACTGGCTCTTCATCATCCACCACCAGCACCCGCAGGCTTGCGACCGGCTCCTCAGCTTCACCGTCGGGGAGCGCTTCCGGCATTCGCTCAGCCGGCGCAGCACGTACCGGGAGCGTGACCACGACACACGTCCCGACGCCGAGCTGGCTCTCGGCCCAGATCTGGCCTTCGTGCTCCTTGACGATCCCGAAGCAAATTGACAGACCCAGGCCCGTTCCCTGCCCCACCGGCTTGGTAGTAAAAAATGGATTGAAAATCTTCGGAAGATCACGCTCAGGAATGCCCACACCAGTATCGACCACCTCAATCCGAATCTGATCATCACCGGCGAGGCGTCGTTCGAGACCGGTGCGCAGGGTAAGCGTGCCCCGACCGCCTTTCTGGACCATGGCGTAGCGCGCGTTGGTGATCAGGTTCAAAAACACCTGTTGGAGTTGATGGAAATCGGCGGTTGTCGGAGGCAGCCCCGGATCAAGCTCCAGCCTGACGCCGATATTGTCGACCCGCAACTGGTACTGCTGGAGGGCGAGGGCGCGGCGAAGGGCCTCGTTGACCGAGCCGATCGTCCGTTCAGGTTTATGCTCGCGGGCGAAGATCAGCAGATTCTGGACAATTTTTGCGGCCCGTTCGGCCTGCACGTAGATCTGTTCGAGATCCTGGCGCGGCTCGGGGGGCAGGCGTTCATCACGGAGCAAGAGCTGGGTGTACCCGCTGACGCTGGTGAGGGGATTGTTCAATTCATGGGCCACACCCGCCACCAACTGGCCAATAGCCGAGAGCTTCTCTGACTGCAGGAGTTGCTGCTCGAGGTGGCGACGCTCGGTCAGGTTACGGGCGATACAGTGTACTCCATTTAACCCGACCCCGTTCTGGATCCCGCGGGCCGAGACTTCAAGATAGACCGGCTCGCCATCATGGCGCACCAGTTCGAGTTCAAATGGGGCAACGCTACGCCCGGCCAGCAGTTCCCGCAGGTACGGTTCGGCGCCAGCCCATGACTCGGGGGCGCAGAGCGTATGCAGCGGGCGCCCGATCAATTCGGCCAGCGTGTAACCGGTGAGTTGTTCACCTACTTTATTGATGGTTGTAATCCTCAACGTTTCATTGAGCATGAAGATCAAGTCGTAGGCATTGGCGAACAAATCCCGGTAGCGCTGTTCCGAAAGCTTCACCTGCTCATAGAGCCGGGCGTTTTCGATGGCAATGGCGGCATAGTCGGCGAGGGTGGCCAGGAGGTACTCATCATTCTCGGTAAACGTGCGATCGGCCACACGATTGTCAACTGCCAGAACGCCCTTTACCTTCGTGCCGAGCATGAGCGGCACCTGCAGGATGGCCCGCACCAGGAAGCCAGTTTTCACCTTGAGCGCGGCGCCAACCCTTGACTGATCGAGACGCACCGGCTTGCCCGTGCGAAAGACTTGCCCGGCGAGCGAATCATCGATGGGGACCCGCAGGCTCTGGGCGCGCTGTTCGCCAAGGTTCTTGGCCGCGCGAAGGTACAGTTCCTGCTGCGTCTCATCGTGCAGCAGAAGGAACCCCTCTTCGGCCTGCGTGATGAACACGCCGGCCTCGACGATGCGCTGGAGCAACTGCTCCTGATCCATCAGACCGGTGACCGACTTGCCGATCCGGTAGAGCACGGTCAACTCCTGCACTCGCTGCTGAAGCGAAGCGGTGAGGCGTTCCTTGTCCCGGCGCAGGCGGCGCTCACGCAGCGCCTGGTCGATCACAGCACGGGCCTCAATGTCGGAGAAGGGCTTGATCAGGTAGTTCCGCGCCCCCAGGCGGAAGGCTTCTACAGCAATGCTCTCGGACCCGTGAGCGGTCATCAGGATGACAGGAACGTCGTAGCCCTCCTGGGCAATCATCCGCAACAGATCAAGACCGCTAGTATCGGGAAGTTGCAGATCGAGCAATATCAGGTCGGGGAGGCGCGCGCGGATACGTTGCAATCCCTGACGTCCGGTATGGGCGACAATTGCCGTAAACCCCAACTCTGGGAGCACGTGATTCGCCAGCAGGCTGGCGATGTGCTCACTATCGTCAATAATCAGAATCTCTTCCATAGCTTTCCTGGCGCCTCTGGCCCGGGGTCAGTCAGCGAATTGTAAGCGACAGCAATGACGCGGCGGCCGATTCGGTCAGGGCGCCTGTGCGCTACCGGCCAGGGGTTGCTGACAGTGAAAGTAGATTGTACACTACACTCCCTGGACGTGGCAAGGGCGCGAGTGTGACCCCGGGGCCGGCGGGCAATGTCCGCCTCCAGCAGTGGAGTTTGGAGCGGCCACGCCACCTGAGGGGAGCATGGTTCGTTGGCGTTGGGGTGCGCGCCACCACCAACGAAGAACCCGTGATCTGCGACTCGCCCCAAAGACGTTGCATCAGCCTTGCATATAATCTGGTATGCCAAGCACCTCTATACTCACCATTGCGATCATCGGTGATCTGAACGCCGACCTGACCTTTACCGTACCGTTTTACCCCCAGGAAGGCGATGATGTGCCTGCCGACGGTCTCCGCTGGTACGGTGGCGGCACTGGTCTTAACGTTGCCGTGGCGTTTACGCGCCTGGGTGCAACCGCGCGCCTGATCGCCCGGGTGGGCAACGACCCGGCGGCTGAGATCGCCCTGGGTGCGGCACGCCGGGCCGGTCTCGACTTGAGCCACGTCCAGCACGACCAGGATACGCCGACTGGTCTATGCGGCGTAGTGGTCAGTCCCGGCGGGCAACGCACCTTTGTAAGTTACCGGGGGGCCAATGTGCGCTGCGATCCCGCAGCTATCGAGAGAATGGCGCTGGAACGTTGTGACCTGCTCTTCGTGTGCGGTCACGCCTTGCTGGAAGGGCCGCAGCGGGCGACAGCGGTGCGCGCGATTGACCTGGCTCACGCGCGGGGCGTTCCCATCGCGCTGGATCTCTGTTTGCCAACCATCCGGTCAGCCCGCCGGCTGGTGCTCGCCCTGCTCCCGCGGCTCTGGTTGTTGACATTGAATGAGGATGAACTGCGAGCGCTTGTTCCCGGTACGAGTGTGCGACCGGCCGTGGACGAACTCTTGCTTGCCGGTGTACAGCAGATTGCCGTCAAGCGTGGCGCCCAGGGATGCAGTGTGGGGGAAGGCGCCACTCGTCTGAATGTTTTGCCTCCGGCCGTTACGGTCGTCGACACCAACGGCTGCGGCGATGCGTTCGCCGCGGGTTTCGCATGGGCCTTGCTACGGGGGGCCGATCTCCCCGGTAGCGCCGCCATCGGCAACGTCATGGGCGCCCTGACCGCCAGTCGTTATGGCGCCGCTGAGGCCATCCCGACCCTGGCCGAGATCGCTGCCCGTCTGGATCACTCTCTGCATCACCTCCTGGTAGCTTCCTGAACAAGAACTCCCGGCGGGTTGCACATATATAAACGCGCCGTCATCGCAAAACGATATGAGGAGGGTGAGCAACATGCCCATTCCCACGGTAACGCAGGTTTGAACCCTATTCATGGACCCGGAAAGGAGCACCGCATGGCCCCGCCATGGAAGGAGCGTCTGGATGCGCTGCGCATCCGTGATCTGCGATCGATCTTCGGCGTTGCAAAACCGGTGATCGGAATGGTGCACTGCTGGCCATTGCCCGGTGCGCCAGGCTACACGGGCTACGGGATGGAGCCGATCATCGAGCACGCCGTGCGCGACGCCACGGCCCTGGCCGAAGGCGGCTGCCACGGGCTGATCGTCGAGAATATGTGGGACATCCCCTTCCGCGCCGGACCGCACCTGCAACCCGAGAGCATTGCCGCCCACGCCGTGGTGGCCCACGCGGTGCGTGAAGCCGTGCCCGACCTTCCCCTGGGCATCAATCTGGTGCATAACGGCGGGGTGGCCCTGCTCGGCATCGCCATCGCTGCCGGGGCCAGCTTCATTCGCGTCTGCATGTTCACTGGCGCGGGGGTATGGGACGCGGGCAGTTGGGACGAGGGCTGCGCCGCCGACCTGCTGCGGCGCCGCAAGGAACTGCACGCCGAGCACATCAAGATCTTCGCCGACGTGGACAAGAAGCATTCGGTGCGCTTTCCGGGCATTGACCTCGCCACGCATATCGAGTGGACACGCTTTTTCGGCGCCGACGCGCTGATCGTCTCTGGCCGCATGACCGGCGACGCACCGGATGTGGAGAAGGTGCGCGAGGCCCGGCGGCTGGCCGGTGACGCACCCCTGCTCCTCGGCAGCGGAACCGACGAACGCAACATCGGCGCGTTTATGGCGATCGCCGACGGCGTCATCGTGGGCAGCAGCATTAAAGTTGACGGCGAGATCGCCAATCCGGTCGATGTCGAGCGGGTGCGGCGCTTCGTTCGCGCCGCGCGCCAGAGTGCTGAGCGGAATGCTTGATCCCGTGATGACGCTGATCCTCTGAGGATACTGAGCGCGTCAATCGTTGCGAAAACGCGATACCTGGCGACCACAGAACCTGGTTTGCCGATGCCCCTGCCGGCCACGGGCCTCTGGCGCACCGCCGCCGCCTGGCGGTATGTGGGGAAAGCAGCTTTCCCCACCCCTGACCGGCTTGCTAGTACCCCGGGGGGGGGATACTACCAGTACCTCCGGCGCTCTTCTCATCCAACTCATGCGCCATTGGCGCCGAACCTGGTTCATGCTATCCTCACATTGTGAGCGAGCATTCCAGCAAACATCCCGGCCCGATCGCTCATTTTTTTCCGATTGGTCGGACTGAATCTCTGTTCTTGCGCCATCGTCGCAGCACCGTCCTGGCACGACATCACAGCACCATCCCGGCACAACGTCGCAGCAGAGGTTCAGCCGCACTACACGCCCACGCTACCAGTACGTTGCTACGCACGTGCTCCGACCAACCCGGAAGAGCGTGACCCGGCCCCCGGCGCATACCGGGGGCCGGGTCTTTACGTTGGGCCAATCGGCAGGATCGGTGCGGTTTCGCCGCAGGCAGGGGCGTGCTGTCCGCCTCCGAACCCGGGAGGTATCCAGCATGCCTCCAGGGATGTTGCTGGGCGGGCTTCGCCCTTGCTACTCGCTTTCCCCAAGGCTCAACCACACCTGGTAAACCACACTCTTCTGGAGACCAAGTTCGCGGGCCACGGCGCGGGACGCCACGCTGCCGGCATAGCCCTGGTCGCGCAACTGGCGCAGGCGCCGCGCGATCTCGGCCTCGCTCGGTGGCGTTTCCGTCTCGGGATGAACCTGGAGACGATAGCGATCGCGTTTGCGCTCACTGCCGGCAGCAAGCCCCTCGATCACCAGGGTGTACTCGCCACGTGGGCGCTGAAGACTGAAGTGGTTCACCATCTCGGCGACGCTGCCACGCCGGAACTCCTCGAAACGCTTGGTCAGATCATTGGCGACCACGATGCGCCGGTCGCCGAGCACGGCCAGGATGTCTTGCAGGGCCTCGAGGAGGCGATGGGGCGCCTCGAAGCAGATGAGGGTCAACGTCAGGCTGGCCATCTCGGCGAGGAGTTGCCGGCGCTCCGCTCCCCGGCGGGGTAAAAAGCCCACGTAGGCAAAGCGGTCAGTAGGCAGACCCGAGGCTGTCAGTGCCGCCAGGAGGGCCGAGGGGCCGGGCACGGGTGACACGGGGAAGCCTGCCGCGATACATGCCCGTACCAACTCGACCCCGGGATCGGAGATGGCAGGTGTGCCGGCATCGGAGACGAGGGCCACGTCGCCCAGGGCCAGGGTTGCCAGGATCGTGTCGAGGCGGAGGAGTTTGTTGTGTTCGTGGTAGGAGATGCAGGGAGTAGTGATGGCGTAGTGGTCAAGCAGACGGCGCGTATGGCGCGTATCCTCGGCGGCGATCAGGCGCGCCTCGCGGAGCACACGCAGGGCGCGCAAGGTGATGTCCTCCAGATTGCCGATCGGCGTGGCGACAAGAAACAGGGTACCCACGGCTCAACGCTCAGTGCGTAGACGTGCCCGCCAGTAGTCGAGCAACTCCTCGACGATTGCAGGTACATCAATCGTTGGCTCCCAACCGGTGGCGGCGCGCAGTTTGGTGTTATCGCCTACCAGCACCGGCTCGTCGGTAGGACGGAGGCGGGCGGGATCGACCCGCACCTCTACCGGCACGCGACCCCGCTGCACCACCAGTTGCACGATGTCGCCAATACGGGTGGCCCGCCCGGAGCAGAGGTTGTAGACCTCGCCGGGGGCGCCGCGTTCGAGCAGCAGCCAGAGGGCGCGAGCGACATCACGGGTATGGGTGAAATCCCGGCGGGGCGCCAGGTTGCCAACGTGGATCACCGGTTCTTGTAGACCGAGTTCGGCGGCGGCCATCTGCTGGCAGAAGGTCTGGATCGAACAACGGTCGCCCTGACGCGGCCCGACGTGGTTGAACGAGCGGGTCACGACCACGTGGAGCCCGTAGGTATCGTGGTACTGGAGGCCGGCCAGTTCGGCCGCAACCTTGCTCACGCCGTAAGGGCTGGCAGGACGTAGCGGGTGGCTCTCGGCGATGGGTGTCGCCTCGGGCCGCACCACACCGTACTGGGCGCTGGTGCCGGCGATATGGATACGGGCCTGGGGGGCGTGGCGGCGAGCAGCTTCAAGCACGTTGATCGTGCCTTCGACATTGATGCGCAGCGTATGGATCGGCGCGTCCCAGGAGGCGCTGGGGTAACTCTGAGCAGCGAGGTGGAAGATCCGCTCCGGCGCCGCGGCAGCAACCGCCCGCGCGAGCGAGTAGGGGTCCTCGATGTCGCCTTCGTGGATGACGATGCGCCCGATCAGGTGGGCGATCGAGCGGGGATCGCTGCGCCAGCGCTTAAAGGCGTGGATCTCAAGGCCGGGGATGGTCAGCAGATAATCGGCAAGGAAGCTGCCAACCGGTCCGGTGATGCCGGTGATGAAGATGCGCATGGCGTCTCCAGGTCACACGGGTCCTGGGCATGCTTCGGACCCAGACGTTCCAACTGGACAGGCGCTCCACGGTTCCAGTTTACGGAGGTGTGGAGGTGTGGAGGTGTGGAGATACGTTACACGCGATGCATCTTACCACAGGGTCCGGCTCACCCTATCAACTCGCACCGATGAACACAGGACCGATGCAACGTCAGCCCTGAACGATCAGGAAGCTGATCAGGCGATCAGAGGCATCGCGCAGTTCGGCCCGATCACCGGCGCGCCAGACGTCGGTTCGCTTCCAGTAGAACTCGCCGACTTCGGGATCGTCCTCGTCAATGGCACTGTAGACATTGATGGTTTGGGCAGGGGCAATCACAAACTCGGGAAAGACATAGGGGGTAACATCGTTGCGATTCACGTTGACCAGACGCCAGGCAGTCATAGTGATCGAACGGGTCGTGGCGTTGCGGATCTCGACGTATTCCTCGTTGGATAGTCCCGGGACGCGCAGCGCGACTTGAATGACGCGGACGGAGTTGGCGTTGGGAATGGGCGTCACGGTGACCGTCGTGGTTGGTCCAGGCGTTGTGGTGGGGCCGGCGGTGGACGTTGCGACCGGGCTGTCTGCAACGGTAGGGGTGGGCGACGGGGCGACCGTCCGTTCGGGCACGGGCGTCGCGAGGGGCATAGCCGTCGGGGTTGGCGCCACAGTTACAGGCGTGATTACTGGCGCCCCCGTACTGGTGGGAAGGGGAACGTGGGTTACCCGGGTCGCGGCAGGGAGAGTGGGAGTCTCTGGCACACTGTCAAGGGGCACATCAACAAAACAGGTGAAACGCGCCACAACGGCGCGCGAGCCACGCAGGCGCACCTCAACCGGGTACACGCCAGGGCGCTCATTGGCGCGCAGAGGAATACGGTAAAAGCCGTTGCGATCGGCCACGCCGCCACCGACCGCACGCTCGCCCAGGGTCACCAGCAACGCCTCGGACGGAGGCGCCGGACCCTCGAGAAAGACGGTCTGCCGATTGGGACAGGAGATAGGCACAGGGTCGGCGGCGCGGAGCGGCGCCAGTCCCCAGCAGAGACCAGCTACGGCGCCGGCAACCAGCAGGGCAAAAACCGCGAATCGCTTGCGGAGAAACAACGCTATGTCCAGGTTGCAATTACGAGTGACAGGCGTAGGACGCAGAACGTTTCGGCCAGGAACAGCCTGCCGGAGGGGGCGACGCCAGCGAATCGCAAAGGACTCACCCCTCCCCTAAACACTCACCTCAAAAGACCGCATGGTCAAACCACGGATGCGTGAAGAGGAAGGGGACTCGAACGGTTCAACTCACGAGGGCGAAGGCGTTGAGATTAGCGGCGTGATACAATGCTGGTGGGCGATAGTGGATTCGAACCACTGACCTCCACGATGTCAACGTGGCGCTCTAACCAACTGAGCTAATCGCCCGCTCACCCGATATGCTACCATTGATGGCAATGGCTGTCAAGAATTTGCACGCCCCGCCCGAGGCGCTGCTTAGCCGCCTTGCGCCGGAGCGCCAGGCCATTCTTGCGCAGGCGGCGAGCCTGGCCGAGGCCCATGCGGCCCGGCTCTGGCTGGTGGGGGGGGTGGTGCGCGATCTGCTGTGCCAGGCACCCCCGGGCCGCGACGTAGATCTGGCAGTGGAAGGGGATGCACCGGCGCTGGCCAGCGATCTGGCGGCGCGGATCGGCGGGCGGCTGCGCGCCGTGCATGCCGCCTTCGGCACCGCCAGCGTTGAGGTGCAGACAGCCGATGGCGCCACCCTGATCCTCGATCTGGCCAGCAGCCGCGTCGAACGCTACCCGTCGCCCGGCGCGTTGCCTGAGGTCGCCCCGGCGCCCATCGAAGATGACCTGTACCGGCGTGATTTCAGCGTCAACGCCCTGGCGATCGAGCTGCGAGCCGTGGACGGGCAGTTGCGCGCCGGGCGGTTACTCGACCCTTTTGGGGGCCGCGCCGACCTGGTCACGGGCCGGCTGCGGCTGCTCCACGAGAAGAGCCTGCGCGACGATCCGACGCGCATGCTGCGAGGTGTGCGTCTGGCCGCCCGCCTGGCCCTGCGCCCCGACCCGGCTGCCGCGGCGCAGATCCAGGCGGCCCTGGAAGCCGGTTACCTGAGCCTGGTGAGCCACGAGCGCGTTCTCACCGAACTCTGTCTGAGCCTGGAAGAGCCGCGCCCCGACGAGACCTTACGATTGGCCGACGCCTGGGGATTAACGTCCCAGGTCATCCCTGGCCTGGCGTGGAGCGAGGCGCTGGCGGCGCGTTGCGAGCGGCTGCTACTGGCGCCCGGCGGCGCACCGGCGGGCGGGCCGCTGGTCTGGGCAGGGTTGCTGCTGTACGATCTTGACGCCGAAGGGCTTGCGGCTATCGCCGCGCGCTACCCCTTGCCGACCGAGGCCACCGATCTGCTGCGACAACTCCCCGGCCTGCACGCGGTGGCGCCGCTGCTCACGCCCGGCCTGCCGAACAGCGGCGTTGACCGGCTGCTGCGCCCTTTTAGCGTAACCGCGCTGACTGTACTCCACTACGCCGAGCCGGCAGCCGCGGCCACGACCTCCCGCTATCTTCGTGAGCTGCGGACCATGCGCGCGCCGCTCAACGGCAACGACCTGCGGCGCCTGGGCATCGCGCCCGGCCCCCTCCTCGGCCAGACGCTTGAGGCCCTGCGCGCCGCCACCCTCGATGGTGAAGTGAAGTCTCGCGAAGAGGCCGAAGCCTGGGTTCGGCGGCATGCCCCTGGAACGCCCGGATCGTGAGGTCCGGTTCAAGATTTTGAGGTTTCCCCATTCGCCTGCCCGCCGGGCGGGCAGCAACTGGCCCGAGCCATGCAGATCTTCTATTCCGACACCTTCGTGTTGCCCCTGCCGCCAGGGCATCGCTTCCCCATGCAGAAGTACGCCCTGTTGCGCGCGCGGGTAGTCGCCGCGGGCCTGGCATCCCCCGATCGGCTCCACCTGCCCTCCGCGGCCAGCGACGCGGAACTGGCCCGCGCCCACGACCTCGACTACATCCGGCGCTGCCAGGCGGGCACGTTGAGCGCTCAGGAGCAGCGGCGCATCGGTTTCCCCTGGTCGCTGGCGATGGTCGAGCGTTCGCGCCGCTCCTCCGGGGCCACTATCGCCGCCTGCCGCGCGGCCCTGGCGGGCGAGGTGGGGGTCAATCTGGCTGGCGGCACACACCACGCCTTCGCCGACCACGGCGCGGGCTACTGCGTGTTCAACGACAGCGCCGTGGCCGCCCGGGCCATGCAGGCCGAGGGCCGCGCCCGCCGCGTGGTCATTCTTGACTGCGACGTACACCAGGGCGACGGCACCGCCGCGATCCTTCGCGATGATGCCAGTATCTTCACCTTCTCCATCCACGGGGCGAAGAACTTCCCCTTCCGCAAGCAGCGCAGTGATCTGGACATCGAGTTGCCTGACGAGACTGATGACGCGCTCTACCTCGACGCGCTGGAGGACGGCGTGCGCCGCGCCCTGGAGGCGGCCCGCCCCGACCTGGCGATCTACCTCGCCGGCGCCGATCCCTACTTCGACGACCGCCTGGGGCGCCTGGCGCTCACCAAGGCCGGGCTGGCCGAACGCGACCGGGTGATCTTCCACTACTGCCGCGCCACCGGCGTTCCTCTGGCCATCACGATGGCCGGGGGCTACGCCCGCCGGATCGAGGATACGGTGGACATTCACTTTCAGACCGTGGCCACGGCGGCGAGCCTGTAATCTCAGGCGGGGAGACCGGGTTTGCCCACGCCCCGGCCCATGGGGGGCGCTGGCGGCCCGGCGTCAGTTAAGGGCGCACGGGGAAACCAGGTTTCCCCATCCCCCGGCCCGCCGGGGGGCGCCCGCTCACGGCGGCATAGAGAGCCTCGTAGCGCGGCAGCACGGCCTCGACGGCGAACTGCCTGGCGGCGGCGGTGCGGGCGCCTGCGCCGAGGCGTCGCCGCTCCGCCGGGTCGGCAAGGAGCACGGCCAGGCGCGCGGCGAAGATCTCCGGCGTCGCCGCCAGGGCGCCGGTGTCGCCGTCACGCACGATGTCGGGCGTGCCGCCGGTGGGCATGGCCAGGATGGGCGCGCCGAGGCTGGCGGCCTCCAGCAGCACGCGGCTCAGCGGCTCGCCCCAGCTCGAGGGGAAGAGCAACAGGTCACAGCGGGCCATCAAGCGCAGCACCTCGTCGTGGCCGGCCCAGTCGAGGAAGCGCGCCGGCACGCCGAGGGCGCGCAACTCGCGTTCCAGTTCCATCCGCAGCGCGCCCGCGCCCGCCACCACCAGGGTGAAGCGCGGCAGGGTATCAAACGGCGCTCGGGCGCGCAAGACGCGGAAAATCTCCGGGAGCAGACCGGCGCCCTTGTTCGGTTCCAGCTTGCCCGCGAACAGCAGCAGCGCCCCTTCCCAGGCCGTCGCCGGGGACGGGGCGGCACTGGCCCGCGTCGCCTCCAGATCGACCATGTTCGGCAGCACGTGGAGGCGTTCCGGTGAAACCAGCAGGGCCAGCCGGCGGGCGATGTAGGCGCTGACCGCGATCACCGCGTCGGCGCGGGCCAGGAAGGCGGCGCGCCGCCGCATGTGGGCCAGCATGTACGGCAGGGCCGGCAGCGCGGCCAGACCCCCCGGCGGCCCCAGGCGCGCCAGCAGATCGGTGAGCAGCCCCGGCCAGCCGGGGCGGGCGTAGGGCAACCGGTCGCCGTGCAGCCCGGTAGCGAAGTAGTGCCAGGGCCAGTGATCGCGCACGGTGATCGCCACCGGCGCGCCCAGGGCGCGCCCGGCGAGCACGGCGGCCGGGGCCGCCTGTACGTGCTGGGCATGGATGACGCTCACCGGCGGGCCGACGTGCGCCTCGGCGACGATGGCCCGCGCCAGGCGCGGCCAGAGGGCTTCGTGGCGGAAGAAGTTGCGCACGAAGGGCAGGCGCGGCGCCCGGTAGCCAACTTCGACCAGGGGCACGCCGAGCGCCATACCGTGCGCCTCGCTGCGCCGCCCCTCCACAGGCGTCAGCGCGGTGACGCTGTGCCCGCGGGCGATCAGGGCGCGGGCCAGGGTGTGGGAACTCCAGGCCGCCCCGCCCCTGCCGGTGGGCGGAAACACATCGCTGGGCAGGATGATGCGCATACCGCTATACCCTTACTCTGCGAATAGCTCCGCCAGCGCCTGGAGAACCCGCTCCTGTGTTTTCTTGTCGATGCGCCCAAGTCGTTTGAGCAGCCGCTGCGCATCGACGGTGCGCAACTGGTCGAGCACAATATATGCCTGTTTTTCTTCGAACTGACAGGCGATACGTGTCGGATACGGACGCGATGTTGTCGTCATCGGTGCGATAATCACCGTGCGGATCGTGCTGTTCATCTCATCGGGCGAGATAACCAGACAGGGACGCGTTTTTCGTATCTCGTATTCAACTGTCGGATCAAGCTCGGTCAGATAGACATCGAACCGCTTCACTCCCACGTCCACTCCTCCTCGTCCCACAACGAGCCGCTACGGACGTTCTGGTCGAGGAGCGCATCGTCTCCATGCTCTGCCATCTGCCGAAACTGCATCTCCCAACCCTCTCGCGGTCGGCGTGCGGCACGGAGCACGAGCTGGTCGCCTTGCACCTCAAGCTCAACCTCTTCAGTGAGGCCAACCTGCTCAAGCAGAACTTTCGGTATGCGGATGCCTTGAGAGTTGCCAATCTTGATCAGCCGCGTCTTGATGCTGGTTTTCATATGCCTGCCTCAGTTCTTCAAGAACTCAACGTGACGTGATTACATTGTACATACGCCCGTATGTTCCGTCAAGACCAGGTTTCCCCACACCCCTCCCTTAGGGGAGGGGCTGGGAGGGCTGGGCCCTCCCAGAAAAGGGATCGGATAACCAGGTTATCCGGATAGTCAGTTAATGCCTTGAGCGGGACAAAGCAGCCCGGCGGCGCCAAGCTCAACCGCGCCGCCTTCGGCGGCGCGGCTACAGCGGCGGGTTAGCCCGCCACAATCTGGCTCATCTGTAACTAGTATGCAAGGAGGCTCCGAAGCAGAGGCGACGGATTAGGCGAGGAGTGATGCGCCTGAGCCCGGTCATTGCTTCGTAGACCGCGACATAGCAGGCGAGATAGGCCGTATGGACGCTCCGGAAGCGGCGCAAATAAGGTGCGGAGCGCAGCCCCTGAACCTTCACCTATATGGCAGGGAACCTCGCGTCGCCCGTCATCATCAGCGTCGCGCGCCCACGCGCGGTCGGAGTGACAAACCGTGAAATGGTTCGGCCAGCCCTGATACCCGGCGAGTTCGTCCCGATAGAGGATGCTGCCGGCCGGCAAGGAGGCTACAGAGGAGAGCTGACAGGGTTCCTTGTTGGCGGTCTCGCAGACCCACCAGCGCACCGCACCTGTCTGTCGGCTTACTCTCTGAAAGATCGCGGGGCGATCGTTGACGAAGGCGCCATGGCCATGGTGCTTGTTGGCGCGCCGCCGTGGCGGATCTTCTGGCGAGGGCTGGCGCTCACCTGCTGCCGGAAGCGGGAGCAACCCAGGAGGCAGTCAGGTGCGGTGCTTTGTTCGGCGCGAGCTTTGCACCTGCGTACCGCCCTGGCGCCTCTCTGACTATGGATGTCCCTCCTCGTCTCCCTTCGGGCATCGGCGTCAACGGGTGATCAGAATGGTAAACCCCTCTTGCGTGAAATGATGGTCATTGGTCAACACCTCGGTGAGGCCCATCTGCCGCATGGTGTGCATGGAGATACAATCCACCAGACTGTACGTCTTATCGGCACGGCTCGCATAGAAATCCAATCCCGCCATAAACGACTCGTGCGTCTGTGGCCGCACGGTCACAGAGACGTTGGCCAGGATGGCTCGCACAGTCTGGAAGGCTTTGCCCCGCAGATACGCGCCACGTCCTGCATAGGCCGAGAGAAACTCTGCCAGCACTTCCTCGGTCGTCACCAGATGCACCGACCCCAACGCCGCGACTGCCCGCACCGCGGGGGCATGCCAGGGGTCGCCTGGCGTAATACTGGCCACCCAGTACAACGTATCCGCAAAGACCTGCTTCATCGTTTGGGCGTGCCATAGATATAGTGGTCAAGTTGGTCGGTGAAGTCTGACGGTAACCTGGCAAGCTCGGCGGGAGGGATAGTCGCAGCAATCTCCGCCAAGACTTCAGCAATGGGACGGGTATCAGGGGCTGTGGTGTGGTTTTCTTCGGCAGGATACACAAGGACGCGCAGTTTCTGTCCCGCAAAGTCAGGAATCTGCGCGGCAATCTCTTCCCAGGTGCCTTCGAGTTCAAGCAACGGAGTAGTCATACTATTCCTCCTGCCCGTATTGTATCACAGCCGAACGCACCGTTCAGCAATAGGCATAGGAGAAGTTTGGAGGATGATAGCCGCCCAACGGTCGGCTGAAGCGCGACCGTTGGGCGGCGCCCCTTTTATGAAACTATACCCACCCCCTTTGGTATACCTGGCATAGTTGTACTCATCAATCAACTTCAGAAGGGTTTTGGCCGTATTTTGTCCCTCCATCGCTGACTGAAGCGTTGCTGCTATCCGTTTGCAAAGCCCCAGGAATGCCAGGTACTTTGCCACAGGGTTGTAGGAGTAATGACAG
>CAKZSI010000009.1 GCA_937918935.1 uncultured Chloroflexales bacterium
ACGCCCTGGAACAGCCAGGCGATGTAGCTGGCCCCGGTGGGGTGCAGGAAAGCGGCGCGGGTCAGTTTATCGCCCTCTTTGACGACCAGCTTCGTCGCCCACTCGCCAAACTCGGCCCAGGTCTCAGGGGCGCGGTCGGGCAGCCCGGCCTCGGCCCAGAGCTGCTTGTTGTAGTAGAACAGCGGCGTCGAGCGGGCGAAGGGGATCCAGAAGTGCTTGTTCTGGCGCACGCCCTCGTTGAGCAGCACCGGTTCGTAATCGGCGAAATCCAGGTTGACCTGCTTTGCCAGGTCGTCGAGCTGGGTGATGGCCCCGGCCAGGTAGAAGCCGAACCACCAGACATCGGAGAGCAGTACGACGTCGGGGATGGTGCGGGCCTGCAAGGCCGCGGTGAACTTCTGGGCGGTCTCCTCGTAGCTGCCCTGGAACTGGTACTCGACCCGTACCTCGTTCTGCGACTCGTTGAAGCGCTTGACCATAGCCTGCTCGGCCTCGCCGAGCACGCCGCTGAACGACCCCCAGTAGGTGATATTGACGGTCGAGCCGGTCTGGCTGACGACGCCAGGGGCCGCCGTGGTTGGGGCAGGTGCGCCAGAGGCGGTCGTGGGTGCCGGCGCGGCGGGCGCCTGGGCGCCACAGGCCGCCAGGGCTGTGGCGCCACCGCCGGCGATCAGCATCCGCAGCATCTGACGACGAGACAGCTTGCGCTGCTCCATGCGAGGATCTCCTTTCTCCATACTCGCGAGCATCTGTATGTACACGGGGGCCCCTCGGCCCCCGGAGGTGCCTGTTATGACCATTCCCGACCGGACGGGGTCGGCACTCAGTAATCTGAGCAACCCTCCGGGTTGCTCAGATTCGGCGGATCCAGAAAATGGCACTATCCCTTCACCGCACCGGTGGCGATACCTTCCACGATGTAGCGCTGGACGAACAGGAAGACGATCATGACGGGGATAATCAGGAACAGCGACCCGGCCATCACCACGCCCCAGTTGATGGTGCCCTCGCTGTTGCGCAGCCAGTAGATGCCAATCGGCAGGGTACGCATATTGGCCGTGTTGGTGACGATCAGCGGCCAGAGAAAATCGTTCCACTTGGCCACCAGCGAGAGCAGGGCCATGGTCACGATGGCCGGCTGGGCCATGGGAATAACAATACTCACCAGCGTGCGGAGGTGCCCCGCCCCATCCACCCGCGCGGCCTCGATCACCTCGTAGGGCAGGGCCAGGAAGGCCTGTCGTAGCAGGAAGGTGCCATAGGCGATGGCCGCGCCGGGAATGATGATACCGGCATAGGTATTGATCCAGCCAAGCCGGGCGATGGTCAGGTAGTTGGGCACGATGGTGATCTCCACCGGCACCATCAACGCGGCCAGGAGGAGCAGAAAGACCAGATCTTTGCGCGGAAAGCGCACAAAGGCCAGGGCGTAGGCCGAGGTGACGGCAAAGAGCACCTCCAGCCCCATGCCCCCCAGGGTGGTGATGAAGCTGTTTACGTAAAATCGGCCAAAGGGGGCCGCGTTCCATGCCGCCGGGAAGTTTGCCAGGGTGGGCGCCCGGGGGAACCAGGTCGGCGGGCCGTAGATCTCCGCCGAGGTTTTGAAGGCCGCGATCAGCGTCCAGTACACCGGCAGGCCGATCACCAGCACTGCCAGGAGCATGGCCAGGTAACCGGCGGCGCGCCAGCGCTGCCCGGCCCGCCGCGCCGCCGCGTTCTCGACCGGTTGCGTCAGGATCAGTTCGTCACTCAGGGCCATACGATCATCCATAGGATACGCGGCGCTCCAGGTAGCGCACCTGGATCAGGGTCAGGACGAGCATAATCAAAAAGAGCACCACTGCGATGACGCCAGCTTTGCCCGCGTCGTAGGTCACGAAGCCCAGTTCGTAGAGGTAGAAGATCAGGGTGGTGGTAGCGTTCACCGGTCCCCCCTCGGTCAGCACCTTGATGATGTCGAACGCCTGAAAAGTTGCCAGGACGCTGGTGACCGAAAGGAAAAAGGCCACCGGCGACAGCCCGGGCAGGGTCACGTGGCGGAAACGGGCCCACGGCCCCGCGCCGTCCACCAGGGCCGCGTCGTACAGTTCACGCGGAATGCCCTGCAAGCCCGCCAGGTAGATCACTACCGCGTAGCCCAGGTTCTTCCAGACGTAGACTATGATCACCGCCGGCATGGCCCACCGGGTGCTTCCCAGCCAGTCGGGCGAGTTGAGGCCCACCAGACCGAGGAGCTGGTCAATCAGACCGTAGCGCGGGTCGAAGATGTAGCTCCAGACCACTGCCACCACCGCGCCCGACATCACCACCGGCGAGAAGAGGGCCGCCCGGGCAGCGTTGCGGAAGCGCAGGGGCTGATTGATCAGCAGCGCCAGGGCCAGCCCGAGCACCAGCGTCAGGCCCACGGACCAGACGGTGAAGACCAGCGTGTTCAGCACGATCTCCCAGAACAACCCGCTGGTGAACACGCTGATGTAATTGTCGAACCAGACAAAGGGTTTGACCGGGCGCAGGAAGTTCCAGCGCACGAAGCTCAGGTAGCCGTTGTAGATCAGCGGCCAGTAGGTGAAAATGCCAAAGAGGAGCAGATTGGGGCCGATCAGCAAGATGAACAGCAACCATTCGCGCCGCTGGCGCGCCGGCGTTGATCGCATACGTTGTTGCAGACTGGACATCAAGTTCTTGAATGGGAGCAACGGGGAGGGCGGAGCCTTCCCAGAAGCCCTCTTCCTCGAGCATTCGTGACCGCGCAAACACATGCCCCGGCAGAACCAGGACCTGACCGCCGCCGCGGGCGGAACAAATGGCGGAGGGCTGCGCCCTCCGCACCTCCCCCGAACTCTCACGTAGAACGTTGTGCAGCGAAACTATTTCGCGTGCATCTTAGCCGTGCCGTGTTAATCAGCGTTAAGGTAGAGCTTAACTGTAGGTAAAATAATAGTTAAAGAATGCCCTGAAGGCCCGATCACGGCGCGAAGAGGGGTTGGGGCGCCATGACCTGAAGGAGCGACCAGCGGCAGGATTGTCCGGCAGCGCGGGGCGTCGGGGCAGCCGTAGTCAACTGTGGATCATGCTTGAACTCGCCGACCTGCTGGTGAACGAGCAGCAGATGGTCGCGGAGAGAACGTCGTTGCCCGAGATCCTCTGCTTCGACTGGGGCGAGGGCGCCGATCGGCGCCGCTACGAACTGCGCCACGACAGGGGCATCCCCGAGCCGCCGGCGGTCTGGTCAAGTGAGCCGGCTGACGGCCACGTCCCTGGCGTCCGGCCCGACTACTACCTCCGGCGCATCGCCCCGCCGGCTGCTGGAACAGGCCCACAGTGCCCTGCGTGAGCCAATCGCGCCCACCTGCGAGGGCATCTTTCTCGATGCCCTCAGCGCCAGCGAGCGGCTCGGCATCAGCGACCGCCAGGGCCACCCCATCGGCGGCCCGAGCGACGACCTGCTGATCTGCCCCAAACCCCACATCGGCCCCTGGCGGGTTGATCTGTCCATTACGGACCAGGTGCAACCGGCCGTCGGGATCGCGGGTGCGGGTCGTGCGCACGTCCATGCTCTCGACATCGCAGCAGATATGGCCGCCTGCATGACCAATGACCCTTCGCGCATAGCGGGCGTCACCTCCGCAGGTGTGCCGGGAGGGCCAGGAAGAAGCGTTACGTCGCGGGAGCACGAAAAAAGCGCGGCAGGGGGTGTAAGGAGGGCGAAACCTCCCCGGAAAAAAATGACCTGCCAGTGGCAGGTTAGCATCTTGCTTGTTGGTGTGGGGTGCCTGATGGGTCTCGAACCCACAACCTCCTGATCCACAGTCAGGCGCTCTAACCATTGAGCTACAGGCACCATGTTGTTCGCACGACGAGTATAGCATAGTGCGAAAGCGGCTGTCAAATCGTGGTGCATCGCCACTAGCGAATCGTGTATTACAATAATGGACAGACAGGCGCTCCCTCCCCCTCCCTGTGGGAGATCGCCGGACGTGAGCGCCTCCGTAGTCTGTAAAGTAAGTTTCGTGGCATTTCCACCCCCCTCCCAACCTCCCCCCGTTGGGGGGAGGCGCTGGCCTCCCTCCCCCGCTGGGGGAGGGTGTAGCGAAGGTCTTTGTTTCAGACTACTCAGTGTCAAGGTCCATTGGCTATGCCAGCAATGCACTTTCCTGAGGGCTTCATCTGGGGCGTTGCCACCTCGGCCTACCAGATCGAAGGCGCCGTCAACGAAGACGGGCGCGGTCCCAGTATCTGGGACCGTTTCAGCCACACCCCGGGCGCGACCCGCGACGGCCATACCGGTGATGTCGCCTGCGACCACTACCACCGCTACCAGGAGGACGTGGCGCTGATGGGCGCGCTTGGACTGAAGGCCTATCGCTTCAGTATCGCCTGGCCGCGCATTCTCCCCGGTGGGCGCGGCGCGGTCAATCAGGCCGGCCTCGATTTCTACCGCCGCCTGGTGGACGCGCTCCTGGCGCGCGGCATTACCCCGTATGCCACCCTCTACCACTGGGATTTGCCTCTGGCGCTGGAGGAGGCCGGGGGCTGGCCATCGCGCGATACGGCCTATGCCTTTGCCGAGTATGCTGGTATCGTCGCCGCGGCCCTTGGCGATACGGTCCGCCATTGGATCACAATCAATGAGCCGTGGTGTGTGAGTATGCTCGGCTACCAGATGGGTGAGCATGCCCCTGGCCGGCGGGATATGCCCGCAGCCCTCGCCGCCGCCCACCACACCCTCCTCGCCCACGGTCTGGGTGTGCAGGCCATTCGCGCCGCCGCCCCGGATGCCGAGGTGAGCATTGCCCTGAACTTCGAAGCCGTCGTCCCGCTCTCGGATAGCCCGGTTGATCGCGTCGCGGCCCGCTTCCGCGACGGCTATTTCAACCGCTGGTTCCTCGACCCGGTATGTGGCCACGGCTACCCCGGCGACATGATCGCCGACTACAGCGCCGCTGGCTTTCTCCCTCGCGGTATGCATTTTGTGCGCCCGGGCGACCTCGCTGCCATCGCCACGCCTACCGACTTTTTCGCTCTGAACTACTACACCCGCGTGGTGGTCGCCGGCGATTCCGCTCCCTGGGAGCACCACCTTGTCGCCCTTGAACGGCCCCGTACCGCCATGGGCTGGGAGATTTATCCCGAGGGGCTCTACAAGCTGTTGCTGCGGCTCTACGCTCATTACAATCTGCCCCGCATCCTGATCAGCGAGAATGGCGTGAGCTATCTCGACCCGGTTGACGCCGGCGGCCGCGTGCGCGACGAGCAGCGCATCGCCTTCATCCGCGCGCATCTGGAGGTCTGCCATCGTGCGATCCAGGCCGGCGTGCCGCTCATCGGCTACTTCTACTGGTCGCTGCTCGACAATTTCGAGTGGGCCCAGGGCTACCACCAGCGCTTTGGCCTGGTACACGTTGATTACGCGACGCAGCAGCGCCTCCTCAGGGATAGTTTTGCCTGGTACCGCGAGGTGATCGCCGCCAACGGCTTCTAGCGCCACGCACATCCCATCGGAAGGAAAAGAAGCTTCCCGGGAGGGCGAAGCCCTCCCGGACCCTCCCGTGCAAAGCCTGTTTGCGTCGGAGCAATCCGCCCATGAGTCTCTCCTGGACAGTGATCCCCGGCGATGCCGCGACCTGGGCCGCTCAGATTGATGCGCTCTACGCCTTGCCGGCGATGGCAGCGCAGCCCCTTGTGCCGGACTACTTCGTCAAGACCTCGTTCGCGCGTATGGGCGGCGGTCTGGCCGTGCTCCACGATGGAGACGGCCCGGCGCCGCTGGCGGTCGGGTTGCTCTTTCCGCGCGCGATTGTTGACGGGCAACCGGTCTACACGCTGCGCCTGCACGCCCCTGGCCCTCTGCCCCCCGCGGAGGAATTGCGGGCAACCCTCGAACTCCGCCTGGCGCCGGCGCGGGTGGTCATCTACCTGCCCGAAGCCGGACGGACTTTTGCCCCTACCCATACGTCGAGTGGCGGGTTCGACATCGGCGCGCCGTCGCTGGCGGAACTGCCGGCCATTCGGCGCCTCCGCAGCATCATCTGGGGCCTGGGCGAGTCCGAAGCCTACCCCGACGACCTGCACAGCGCCGAGTTCGCCCCGGCTACGTCGCTGGTCGCCCGCCGCCACGGGCGCGTGGTTGGCTTCCTGCTGGGGTTCTTCCGCTTCGGCCTGCCGGCCCTGGAAGGGTTGGCGCTCCCCTATCGCCTCGACCTGCTGGTCGAGTCGCAGACCATGGGCGTGGCTGCGGCCTGCCGGGGCGCCGGCGTCGCCGCCGCGCTCAAGCGCGAACAGGCCCGCCAGGCTCTGGCCCGCAACCTCGACGTGATCCACTGGACCGCCGATCCGCTGCAGTTCCCCAACGCCGTTCTCAACTTCGGCAAGCTGCGCGCGGTTGCCGGCGAGTTTTACCGCGCCTACTACCCCTTCCAGAACGAACTGAACCGGATCAGCGCCTCGCGTCTCGGGCTGGTCTGGCTGCCCCGTTCGGCGCGTGGTCGGGCCGCCCTGAACGAAACCGCCCGTCCCGAACATCATGGTCTCAGCCGCTTTCCTGGCTGCGCCATCCTCAACGATGGCCCCCACCCGCGCCCCGGCCCGTATGATGCCCCGCACCTGGCCCTTGAGGTCCCTGCGGATTGGACTGCGCTGCAACGCGACGATCTCCACACTGCCGCGGCGTGGCGCGCCACCAGCGATGCACTCCTCGAAACCCTCCTCGGTTTCGCGCCAGGGCGCTACCTCATCGGCGATACGGCCATCGAGGACGGGCAGCGCTATCTGGTCGCACACCGCTTCGATCCGGCGCTGCTCCTGTAAACCGGGTTTCTCCTTTACCGAACACGTTCGCACCGCAGAGGGCGCGGAGGGCTTCAAAACGTTCACTCTCTACGTTCCTCTGCGGTACATCTGAACAGGTACCCGGAAAACTCTCTCCCTGCGAGGAAGGGCCGACCCCCGGGGTCGGTGCAATGGATACGGCAATCCACAATCCGAAATGCTATAAGGCGCCTTGCGACGGTTCGCACTGCCGTGCTATAATCCCAGAGTTTATTCCGGCAAGGAGCGCGCCGTGGTCGTGCCTCAGCAAATGAGACGGCTCATGATCCTGGCTCTGACGCTCCTCGTTCTCAGCGCGTGCAGCGCGCGCAGTGCCACGGTCTCCACCACCCCTCAGCCTGCCGCGCCGGCCCCGGCGCGGACGATCCTGATCCTGTGGCACGCCTGGCCACCGCCTGCCGACCGCGCCCTCGCCGCCGTGGTCGAAGGCTTCAACCGCGGCAATCCGGGCATCCAGGTCGTGATCCAGACGCGCCAGGTCACCAGCCTGCGCGATGACCTGGCGAGTGCTGTGGCCGAAGGCGCCGGCCCGCACCTCTCCATTGTCCCCAGCCATACCCTGGGCAGTCTGGCCGAGGAAGGCGCGCTTTTGCCCCTTGATGGCCTGCTGGCGGCGCAAGAACTTGATCGCCTGTTGCCGACGGCCCTGGGGGCGGCTCAGGTGCGCTACCGCGAGGGTCCCAGGCTCTATGGCGTGCCGCTCACCTTCGATACCCTTGCGCTGTACTACAACAAAGCCAATTTCTCCGCCGCCCCGCCAGGCGACACGGACAGCTTGCTGCGTGTGGCCCGCGGCCTCAGCGACAACCGCAGCGATCCACCGGTCTGGGGACTGGCCTACAATCTGAATCTCGATCGCACAATCGGCTACCTCTACGCCTTCGGCGGACGCATCGTTGACGACCAGGGCAACCTCGTGCTGGGGCTTGATGGCCGTGACGGAACCGAGGCCTGGCTGGACTGGCTGCTCGTCCTGCGCGAAGACGAGGGCTTGCTGGCAAGTCTGGACGGCATCACCGTAGATAAAGCCCTGCTGAGCCAGCGCGCCCTGATGACCATTGACTGGGCGCACGCGGTAGATCGCTACGGGGCGCTCTGGTCCGGCAATCTGGGTGTCGCCCCGCTGCCACGTCTGTCTGAGACCAACCGGTTGCCCCAACCCTACGTGCAGAGCGACACCCTGGTGCTCAATGCCCGTCTGGGTGATGGCCCCGAGCGCGCTGCGGCCATCACCTTCGCCCGCCATCTTATTACCGAAACCTCGCAGCGCGAACTGCTACGCGCCGGGCACCAGCCGGTGCTGATGAGCCTCGACCTCAACGCGGCTGATCTCGCCATTGCTCCCGAACTCCGCGAGGCGGCGCGCGTCTTCCGTGGCCAGGCCGAGGCCGGTTTGCCTATGCCCAACACGCGCGCCGCTATCGAAACGGTGTGGCCGGTGCTGATCGACATGCAGGGTGGAGTCCTGCGGCGCCTGCTTACCCCGGCCCAGGCAGTGAAGAACGCCGACACGACCCTCCGCGCCCGGCTCGACCAACCCTGAAACGCGACGTTGCCTCCGCAGCGGCGCCGGCCCGCCTCGGCCCGCCAGCGGGGGCGTGGGGCAACCGGGGTTCCTCCTACGCCTCCCGCCGCCCGGGGCCACGCCGGCCAACCGGCAGCGCCGGAGCGCCCCGCCGGGAGGGGGATGGGCAACCGGGGTTCCTCCTACGCCTCCCGCCGCCCGGGGCCACGCCGGCCAACCGGCGGCGCCGGAGCGCTCGCCGGGAGGGGGATGGGGAAACGAGGGTTCCCCATCCCCCTTGAGCCGCCCGGGGCCACGCCGGCCAACCGGCGGCGCTAGTACCGATTGCCGTAATAGACCAGTGCTATACTCATAATAGTGACTAGTCATTACACTTCAACCCCTGACCGAGGGCGTCATGGCCCATCAGCACGAAGCAAACTAGTTGCTGCCGGTACGGAGTTGTAGTAAAATAGGCGCGGATGGCCGTCGCGTTGCGGCCCTGAACCAGGCCGGCAAGTTCCGGTGCACTCTTGCCCCTGCCCCACAACTGGCTGACGGCCCAAGGAGGATATGCATGGCAAGCAGAACCGAAGAAATGGTGCGGCATCTGAAAGCCCTGTCCATGAACACGCCTGACATCGAGGCGTCGGCCGTCGTGAGTGTTGATGGCCTCATCATGGCTTCGGCGCTGCCCGCCGATGTGGAGGAGGATCGAGTCTCGGCGATGAGCGCCGCCATGCTCTCGCTTGGCGAACGCATCGCGTCCGAGTTGCGGCGCGGTCAGCTTGACCAGGTCTTCGTCCGTGGTGAGGACGGGTACGTGATCTTGATGGCTATTGGCGAGGAGGCCGTGCTTACCGCACTGGCCCAGAGCCGGGCCAAGCTTGGCCTCGTCTTTCTTGATATGCGCCGTACAGCCAATGAACTGATCAACCTGGTTTGATCAACACGTGGGGGCGCGGCAGACACCGGGGTCCGAGGCATAGTCCTTGGGCCCATTTCTGTGCCTGTCAGCCCCTGGGCGGCTTGCGCAAGGCTATGTCGTTACCAGGCGGGAGCGTCTGGGAGGGCCAGGACTTCCCGGAACCATTTTGTGCGGCTGCGCCGCACGGAGATCTGACCAGTCGCCAGCGGTTTCGCGTGCATCGCCACGCGCCTGGCGCCAAGTGGGAGGCTGTAGTGGCAGATCACTATAATCGAGAACAGATCCGTGCCGCCCTGGCCGAGACCGATCCGGCCTATAGCTTCTATCTCGATCTCGAAACAGGGGCGGTTGTACGCGTGCCGGATACGGAAGATACACCCGAAGCAGCCGCGTTGCGCGACCAGGTCATGGAGGGCTACGGCGGTCGCTACCGCTACATCCCCGGCGGCAATCCGACACCTGGCGACAGCGACGTGCAGAGCTGGCTCGAAGCCGAAGGCCTGGTATGAACATGGCCGGTTGAAGGGGCGTGGGGCAATCTGGTTGCCCCCCCTCTGCCCATAGAATCGCGCCCGGGCCACCGC
This sequence comes from uncultured Chloroflexales bacterium, assembly GCA_937918935.1. Lineage (GTDB taxonomy): Bacteria > Chloroflexota > Chloroflexia > Chloroflexales > Chloroflexaceae > JACAEO01. The sequence goes on from CAKZSI010000009.1 coordinate 9,845, forward strand.
TGCCGCCTGCACGGGCAACCCGGTTCATCCCTGCCCCGCAAAAGGGCCGTCCCCTCCGAACGGTATCGGGTGCGCCTCATTTCTCATAGGGCTTGCCCGCCGCCGCCGGGCCAACCGCGCGGCCGATCAGGCCAGCCAGTACGACCATTGTGGCCACGTAGGGCAGGATCTGCAAGAACTGCACCGGAACCGGCGTCCCGCCAATTTCAACCTTGAGGATCTGCAAGCGTGTCTGCAAGGCCTCAAAATAGCCAAAGAGCATCGCGCCCCCAAAAGCGCCGAAGGGCATCCACTTGCCGAAAATCATCGCCGCCAGGGCGATGAAGCCCTTGCCGGCGGTCATCCCATCGTCGAAATTGCCCACCGTTTCGAGCGAGAACCAGGCCCCCCCAAGACCGGCGATCATCCCGCTGATCAGCACGTCGGTGTAACGTACCCGGTACACATTGATGCCCACCGTGTCGGCTGCCCGGGGGTTCTCGCCTACTGCGCGCGTGCGCAGGCCCCAGCGGGTGAAGAAGAGCACCAGGTGGGTCAACACCACCAGGGCTATCATGGTGTAGAAGATCGGCTTGCCGTTGAACAGGGCCGGGCCGAGGATCGGAATGTCGCTCAGCAACGGAATGGGCGTCTGCGGCAGCGTCACCCGTCCCCCGCCGGAATCAACGATGAACTGCCGCCGCAGGTAGCCGGTGACTCCGATCGCCAGAATGTTGATCACCGTGCCGCTGATGATCTGGTCAGTCTTGAACTGGATGGCGAGCGTAGCGTGAATGAGCGCCATGAACCCGCCGACGAGCACCGCCGTCAGCACGCCGACCCAGATGTTGCCGCTGAACGCGAACGCGGCGAACCCGAACGCGGCGCCGCTGAGCATCATCCCTTCGATGGCGATGTTGATGACCCCGCTGCGCTCGGCCCAGATGCCGGCCATGGCCCCCAGGGCAATCGGCGTTCCCAGCCGCAGCGTCTCGCTGATCATGGTCATGACGTTGGTCTGTTTCCCCGCGGCGGCCCAGATCAAAACAGCGGGAAAGATCAGCACGGCCGAGGCCCACAATAGCCAGGTGGCGAGACGGGATGCCGCGGGGACAAACACCAGTGCGCCGCTGGCAAGGAAGATGGCGCCGATGAGCGTCAGTGAAAGGGCGGTCGGTGCCGCGACCACCGGGCCGGGCACCCCAAAGGCCAGTTTCGAGATGGTTGGGTCCGCCTTGCCGACCCCGGCGATGTTGGTGACGACCAGGAGCAGGCCAAGCGCGATGAAAAAGCCAGCTATCACCTGGCGTCGGGTAAGCCCGCGGCGGCGCGCTGCCATACGCTGCGTTCCTTTCCTTCGATAACGGCTGCCGTATGATACCATACCCACCCTCCTTCCGGGCAGGGTCCAGGTCTGAGGCAATGTCTGTCTCCGGCGGGGGCGGGTGGGGGGCGTCGCCAGAACACCGCCCCGGGCCGGTTCTGGTATACTGGCATGCTGGTGCGCCTACGCTTGCGGCGGCGCGCCGGTCAGGAGCACTGTTCGAGTGGACGAAGCGAGGCATGAGCGATCCCGAACACGATGTGCAGCCGCCCCTGCCCCACCTGCCACCCCCTGCGGTTACGCCGACCCTGATGCAACTGGTGGAGAGCCTGCTCTTTATCGCCGGTGAACCCGTCACGGTGGCCCAGCTTGCACGCACTCTCGAAGCGCCCGCCGACGCAGTGGAAGCGGCCCTGGAGCAACTGGCCCTCCAGTGCCGCGAGCGAGGGGTGCGGGTGCAGCGCCATGGCGAACTGGCCCAGCTCGTAAGCGCCCCGGAGGCGGCGCGGGTCGTCGGGCGTTTTCTTGGCGTCCAGGCCAGCGGGCGCCTCTCCAGCGCCGCTCTGGAGGCGCTGGCCATTATCGCCTACCGCCAGCCGGTAACCCGGGCTCAGATCGAGGCTATCCGCGGGGTCGATAGTAGCAGCGCGCTGCGGGCACTGCTGGCCCGCGAGCTGATCTGCGAAGCCGGTCGCCTCGAGAGCGTGGGTCGGCCCATTCTCTACGCCACCACCCCGGCTTTCCTCCAGCAGTTTGGCCTGACCAGCCTCGCTGACTTGCCCCCGATTGATCTGCCGGCAGCCTCGGATGGGGCCGGTGATCCGGACGCTTCCGTGGAGGCGTAGCAGGAACGGCGCGCCCTTTTCAGACAGGGGAGGGTCCGGGTGAGCGCAGCCCTCCGGACCCTGACAGGAGTTCGCGGTAGAGGGGTGTGGGGAAGCAATGCCTTCCCGCACCCGGCTCTGGCCTCGGTTGGCCCGCAGCCAGGACGAGACTGCCGCGGGTGGAACCAGCGGATCGCGAGAGCCGCGCCCCCCCAATCCAACGTCTACAATCCGAAATAGTATGAGCGGTAAGGCAGATCATCCGAAACAGGCGACGGGAAATGGCAAGCAAACTACCCACATCCACCCACACGTTCTCCACAACCAGGGCCAGGTTATCCACAATGCCGGTGAAGCCATCTGCGCCATACTCTGCGCCGCTCCAGACGACCCGGATGCGGCGTGTGCCTCGAAAAACCAGTGACACCTGGCCAGGTTATCCACATGGTCAGGAAAGGTTTGTCAACATAAAGCGCCGAATAGCGCGCCAGAATAGAAAGAAACGCTGCTATACCAGCGCGCATAACTATAAGCAGGAATTATAAAATTGCGCGTTATGTTGCTTGAAAAATTGGATGGTTTGGAGTATGATCTCGGCCACATTCAACACGTACCACCAGCGGTCCCCACAACGCTATCCGCTGAAGAGTCCGGCCTGTATCTCAGAGTCACTTTGGAACGACACGCGGCGCATCGCGTGTCGTGGGTTCCTGTGGCCAGTGCCAGGGAGGCGCATGTGAACTTAAACCAGATCTGGCAGGCAGCACTGGGCACGATACAACTACAGACTTCGCGCCAGGAGTTTGATACCTGGCTGCGTGGGACAAGCCTGCTCGCCCTTGATGGGGGATTAGCCACGGTCGGCACGATATCGCCGTTCCACAAGGAGGGACTGGAGTCGCGCTTTCTGACACCGGTGCGACGCTCCCTCGGTGATGTGGTCGGCTATCCGGTGCAGGTACGGGTGGTGATCGCCAGCGGCGGGCACCAATCTGCCCGGGGAGAAAACGCCGTCGCAAGCGCCGCCATCGCCGCAACCGAGGAAGACAGTTGTGACGGTAGCGAGCGGGCCGTGCAATTGGAACTCTCCAGTGCTATGCGCTCGGGGATGCTTAACCCGAAGTACACCTTCTCACGCTTCATCGTCGGGTCCAGCAACCGACTGGCCCACGCCGCCTGTCTGTCTGTCGCCGATAAGCCGGGCCAGGCCTACAATCCCCTCTTCCTCTATGGCGGCGTTGGCCTCGGAAAGACGCACCTGCTCCACGCGATCGGTAATTATGTACTCGACCGCGATCCCGAGATTAATGTCCTCTATGTTTCCTCGGAGAAATTTACCAATGATTTGATTAATGCCATTCGCCGCCAACAGACCGACGAGTTCCGTATGCGCTATCGGAACATTGACGTGCTGCTGATTGATGATATTCAGTTCATCGCCGGCAAGGAGTCTACCCAGGAAGAGTTCTTCCATACCTTCAACGCGCTCCACTCCGCCGCCAAGCATATCGTGATCAGCTCCGATAAGCCGCCCAAAGCCATCCTTACCCTGGAAGAACGCCTGCGCTCGCGCTTCGAGTGGGGCCTGATTGCCGATGTGCAGCCGCCCGACCTGGAGACGCGCACGGCTATCCTGCGGGCAAAGGCCGATCAGATGAATGTCTTTGTGCCCGATGAGGTGATTGATTTCCTGGCCCATAAGGTGCAGAGCAACATCCGGGAGCTTGAGGGCAGTCTGAACCGTGTCGCTGCCTACGCTGCCATGCACGGCCTGCCGATCAGTGTCGAGGTCGCCACCCAGGCCCTCGCCGATCTGCTTGGCAATACCCGTCGCCGCCGCATCACCGCCGATACGATTATCCAGGCCGTGAGCCAGCACTACGGTGTCGATGTGCGCGCACTGACCGGTCGCGGGCGCTCGCGCAACGTCGTGGTGCCGCGCCATGTGGCCATGTACCTGCTCCGCGAAGAGACGGAGGCGAGCCTCGTGGATATCGGCAACATGCTCGGCGGTCGCGACCATACCACGGTCATGTATGCCTGCGAAAAGGTCGCCGAGGAGATGACCACCGATAATCGCCTGCGCAGCGAGGTGTTGAGTATTCGCGAGAAATTGCACGCTCAGGCGGGTTGAGCCGGCGCCTGGCCGGTCGTCACCCCGGGCCACGCTGGTCTTCACCCGCCCGTTCTGCCGCGTAAAGCGCATGCGCCGCGTGACGCCCCTGTGACGGCTGGCCGCGCCCGCCCCCGTCAACGCCTTCCTCCATGTGCCTCGCTTTACGACCTATGGCCCCGCCTGCGGCTCGCGCGGCGGGGCTAATGGTAATACCTTGCACCTACGCCACGGCTCACGGCACGGCCCCCCTCCCGGCCTCCCCCCGGCGGGGGGAGGAGCGGGGCTACGCGCGTCGGTATGCCGCCTGACCGCTCAACAGGGAGCGGCGCCGGAAGCCCTCCCCGGCGGCGGAGGGGCGGGATGGGGCAACGCCAGCGCGCGTATGTGAAACGTATTGGGGCTAATGGTATCTCCCAGGCCTACCGCAACGTCCGCGGGGCCGGCCCCACACCCCGCCATCCGAGATAAGCGTCGCACCGCCGCCGGATACACCCCGAAGGGGAAGGAGCGCCCCACACCCCGCCATCCGAGATAAGCGTCGCACCGCCGCCGGATACACCCCGAAGGGGAAGGAGCGCCCCACACCCCGCCATCCGAGATAAGCGTCGCGGCAGCTCCGGGTGTTGGCGCAAGTCCCCTTGCTCAGAACCGGAATGGTGGTATCCTGAAATGAAAAAGGGAAAACCGCGTTTCCCCGCCCCCTGCTCCTGTCGCGCGGTGTGGCCGCAGGTATGGCTTCTGTGCGCATACTCCAGTCTGGAAAGTAGTTGACCCTTCCTGTGCATACGCTGTTTCCTTCGCTCCTGCTGCGTACCTCCCTCCGCTCAATGATCCGCCACCCCTGGCAGATCGGCCTGTGTATCCTCGGCGTCGCCCTTGGCGTCGCCGTGGTCGTCGCCATTGACCTGGCGACCGCCAGCGCGCGCCGGGCCTTCGACCTGAGCGCCCAGAGTGTGACTGGACGGGCCACCCACCAGATTGTGGGCGGCCCCCGCGGCCTGGATGAGTCGCTCTACCGCCGGCTCCGCGTCGAGCTGGGCGTGCGTGCCGCCGCACCCGTGGTCGAAGGCTATGTCCAGGCTCTTCCGTTGAACCAGACCCTCCAGGTCCTCGGGGTAGATGTATTCGCCGAGGCGCCCTTTCGCCCCTATCTCGCCGGTCTGGACAACGGCGGAGAGGTTGATCTGGCCTCCCTGCTCGCCGAACCGGGCACGGCGCTTCTGGCCGAAACCACCGCCAGGCGCGCCGGTCTGACCCCTGGCGATATGTTGCCCCTTCAGGTAGGCCCGCGCGCGACCAGGGTGCGCCTGGTGGGCCTCCTGCGCCCCGCCGATGAGACCAGCCGGCGCGCTCTGGAGGGGTTGCTGATTACCGATATTGCCACCGCCCAGGAACTGCTCACCATGGTGGGGCGCCTGAGCCGGATTGACCTGATCCTACCGGCGGACGTCGAGGACCCCGATCGCTCCGCCCAGGCCATTCGCGCCAGCCTGCCCCCCGGCGCCGAACTGGCCCCCGCCGCCGCTCGTTCCAATGCCCTGGAGCAGATGACCCGCGCCTTCGAACTCAACCTGACCGCCCTGAGCCTGCTGGCACTGATCGTGGGGATGTTCCTGATCTATAACACCATGACCTTCAGCGTTGTACAGCGACGTGGTCTGCTCGGCGCCCTGCGCTGCGTCGGCGTCACCCGGGGGCAGATTGCCGCGCTGGTGCTGCTCGAGGCCGCGCTGATCAGCCTGGTTGGCTCGCTGCTCGGCCTGGGCCTGGGCGCGCTCCTGGGTCGGGGCCTTGTGCGCCTGGTGACCCGCACGATTAACGACCTGTACTTCGTGGTAACGGTGCGCGACCTCAGCCTGGACCCGCTGGTGCTCCTCAAGGGTCTGCTGCTCGGGATCGGCGCCACCCTGATCTCGGCGGCGGTGCCAGCCCTCGAGGCCACCCTCACTCCGCCACGCACTGTGCTCCGCCGCTCCAGCGTGGAGGATCGCGCTCGCCGCCTGATACCGCGCCTGGCCCTCGCCGGGGCCGGGTTGATCGCCGCGGGCCTCCTGCTCCTGCTGATCCCCGCCGCAGCCCGTGGCGAGGGCGCTATGCTGTCGCTGACCCTCGCCTTCGGCGCGCTCTTCGCCGTGGTGCTCGGCGCAGCACTGATCAGCCCGGCCCTCACCGTCGCGCTGATGAGCCTGGCCCGGCCCCTGCTCGGGGCCGCCTTCGGCCTGCTCGGGCGCATGGCCGCCCGCGACGTGGTCGCCGCCCTCTCACGCACCGCCGTGGCCGTGGCCGCCCTCATGGTCGCCGTCAGCGTCTCGATCGGCGTCGGAATCATGGTCGGCAGCTTCCGCCAGACCGTCGCGGCCTGGCTCGAACAGAGCCTGATCGCCGACGTGTACGTTTCGGCCCCCGCCACCGCTGCCAATCGCGTTGACAGCACCGTGCCCCCGGACCTGATAGACGTCCTGAGCGCCGTCGAGGGCGTGCAGGCGGTAACGCGCTTCCGCAGCGTACAGGTAGATACTCCTGTCGGCCCGACCACTCTGGTGGCAATTGACGCGCCCGCAGCGCGCGGGCGCGCAGCCCTGCGCTTTCTCGAGGGCGGCGGCGAGGCCACCTGGGCCGCCTGGGAGGCCGGCGCTGTGCTGATCTCCGAGCCACTGGCCTACCGTACCGGCCTGGGCATGGGCGATACCCTGACCCTGCGTACCGACCGCGGCCCGCGCGCCTTCTCCATCGCCGGCGTATACTACGACTATTCCTCCGATCGGGGCATTATCCGTATGCCCTATGCCGTCTACCGCGACGCCTGGGACGATCCGGCCATCTCCTCACTGGCCCTCTACGCCGCCCCCGGGGTCGAGGTTGATGCGTTGGTGCAGCGGCTGCGCGCCGCCACCGCCGGACAGGGCGAATTAATCGTCAACGCCAACCGCGCGCTGCGCGAAGATGCCCTGGCGGTCTTCGATCGCACCTTTGCCATCACCGCCGTGCTACAGATGCTTGCGACCATCGTGGCCTTTATCGGCATCCTCAGCGCCCTGATGGCCCTGCAACTGGAGCGGGCGCGCGAACTGGCTATGCTCCGCGCCACTGGCCTTACCCCTGGCCAGCTCTGGGGCGTGGTGCTGACCCAGACCAGCCTGATGGGGCTGACGGCCGGGCTGCTGGCCATGCCCCTGGGGTTGGCCCTGGCACTGGTGCTGGTGTATGTCATCAACCGCCGCTCCTTCGGCTGGACCCTCGATCTGACTCTCGACCCGCTGCTCTTCACCCAGGCCCTGCTCGTAGCCTGCGTAGCCGCCCTGCTTGCCGGCATCTACCCCGCACTGAAAATGAGCCGCACCAGCCCCGCTCTGGCCCTGCGTGAGGAGTAAGCCCTGGTTTCGCCGCGCGGCTTGTTGTCTATCCGTTCGGGGGAGCCATAGCCTCCCCACACTGCTCGCATAGTACCGGTGGGAAGGGAGGAGGGCCTTCATCCAGAACGTTGACATAGCCCTGGGGGGCGTTGCAATGAACTACGTGGCCGCCCAGATAGGTAGAATAACAAAGTAGGGCTTGCTTTGAAGTGAAAACATGCCGTCCACGGGAGGCGAAGGGCATGGCCCTTTCAATAATCCCCTTTGCCAGGCAGTTGGAGGAGGGTAGGAAACCCGCGTTCCCCACAGGGCTGCCCGAAGAAGGGGAAGCAACCCGGCCTTCCCCGCACCCCTGCCTGGAGAGGGTGGATAACTCGGAATGCTACGCCCCTGCCCTCGGGGAGAGCTTTGCCCTCCCAGGCATACTCTTTTGCATACCCATACTATGGAGCATACAACCATGCCTGACAAACTTTCCTGGAAGGTCCTGGCAGGAGTGGCGCTCTTCATGGTCCTCGCGCTGAGCGCCTGCGGCCAGGGCGCAACGCCAGCCACCCCGACTGTGCCACCGGCAGCCGAACGTATTCCGGTGCTTGCCGTTTCGGAACTGGCGGTTGGCCCCAACCGGCTCCCCTTTGGCGTGCTCCAGAGCGGCACGCCGGTAAACGACCCCGAACTGAGCCTGGGGTTGCGCTTCTTCTACCTCGATGGCCCCGAACCGACCCGGATGCAAAGCGAAACCACTGCAACCTATCACGGTGAGGGGCTACCCTTTGGGCTCTATGTCGGCTATACCACCTTCGACCGCCCCGGCGCCTGGGGCGTGGAGATCAGCGTGCCGCAGGCCAGCGGCGTTGCCACCCTGACCAGCCTCCGCCTCGATGTCCTCAAAGACCCGGCGGCACCCGCGGTTGGCGCCCGCGCCGTACCCAGCCGCAACCTCACCGCGCGTGACGTGCCCGACCTCAGCCGGCTCACGTCGGATGCCACCCCCGACCCCGACTTCTACCAGTTGACAGTGGCCGAGGCCATGGCCGCTGGCAAGCCCTTCGTGGTCACCTTCTCTACTCCCGGTTACTGCCAGACGGCCGTGTGCGCGCCGAACATGCAGGTCCTCAAGCGCCTGAAGCCAACGTTTCAGGATCGCGTCAACTTTATTCATATCGAGGTCTACCCCTACCCCTTTGGCGAGTCGTTCCAGGCCCAGCGCTACGTGCCGCAGATGGCCGAATGGGGCCTGCGTACCGAACCGTGGACCTTCCTGATCGACGCGAACGGGATCATTCAGGCACGCTACGAGGGGGGCGTCACCTTTGCTGAACTGGCGCCCGCGCTGGAGCAACTGGCCGCCGGCCAGCCGGTAACCTTCCCTGAAACATAGTACGCCATATGAGCACATGCGATGGGTCGGCTCCTGGTGTAAGGCCGAAGCATTGGCGCAGTCCATCTCTGGCCCGACACCATGTTGCTATAGCCGGTAATAGCACTCGCGTACAGTATACCTGTGGCAGCGCTGGTAGGGGTGCAACATCTCTCGCCACTGTCACGTCCATACCACGCAGGGAGTTGCGGAACCCCGGGTTTCTCATCTTCCTCAAGCCAGCGAAAGCGCCTCTCCTCACCCTCCCTGGCCTCGCCTGCGCTCGTCGCCCCTTCCCTCTCCACCGCAGATGAAGGAGGGAGGGCAGCAAGCGGAGGGTGAGGACAACTCTTCAGGAGAAGTGATGACCATTAACACGACGACGAACACCTCAGATCCGCAGCAAACGCTGATCGATCTGCGCAGCGACACCGTCACCCTGCCGACGCCAGCCATGCGCGAGGCCATGGCCCGCGCCGAAGTAGGTGATGATGTCTATGGCGAGGATCCGACCGTGAACCGGCTGGAGGAACTCGCAGCCGATCTGGTAGGCAAAGAGGCGGCGATCTTCGTGCCCAGCGGCACCATGGGCAACCTGACCGCGCTGCTGGCCCACGGGCGTCGCGGGGCGCGGGTGATCTGCGGTGATGAGTGCCACATCTACCATTACGAGGCGGGCGGGGCCTCGGCCCTGGGCGGCCTTGTCTACCATCCCCTGCCAACCGCCCCCGACGGGACGTTGCCCCTTGAGCGCGTGCGTGCGGCGCTGGCCGCGCCTCACGACGAGCACGAGGCCCCGCCTGGCGTCCTCTGCCTGGAAACGACCCATAACCGCTGCGGTGGCACAGTGCTGCCGCTGACCTATCTGGAGGAGGCCCACGCCATCGCGCGCGAGGCCGGCGTGCCGCTGCACCTCGACGGCGCGCGCATCTTTAATGCCGCCGTGGCCCTCGGCGTCGAGGCGCGCGCCATCGCCCGGCATGCCGATACGCTGCTCTTCTGCCTCTCCAAGGGTCTGGCCGCACCCGTCGGCTCGATTGTCGCCGGCCCCCGCCCGCTGATCGCCCGGGTGCGCCGGATGCGCAAACTCGTCGGCGGCGGTATGCGCCAGGCCGGCGTCATTGCCGCGGCGGGCATCGTCGCCCTCACCGAGATGACCGCGCGTCTGGCCGATGACCACGCTACCGCCCGCACCCTGGCCGAAGGACTCGCGGCCCTCCCCGGTCTCCAGGTGGATTTGAGCCGGGTGCAGACCAACATTGTACGCTTCGAGTTGGCCGCCAGCCACCTGGCGCCTATGGACTTTCTGGCTGCGTTGCGGCAGTGCGGGGTACTGATAGGCCAGCTTGAGGGCAACGTGCTGCGCGCGGTAACGCACTACGGCATCTCTCCTGGAGATGTGCGCCAGGCGGTCGCCGCCATCCGTGATGTCCTTGAGGCTTGAACGCCAGGCATTATGAGTTCCGAGCATCCATTAGATACCGCGATCATACCTCACGCCTGGAACGCCTTGCTGGAACAGACGAGCGATGCTGTGGTGTTGCTCGACAGTGGTGGCGTGATTGTCGGAGCGAGCACGCTGGCGCGCCTGCTGCTCAACCGCGGTGCAGAGGTGGTGGGCGTTCCGTTCCACGTCTTCGTGGAATGTGCCAGAGAATACCCGCTGGCCGATTCTTACTGCCTGCCCGAAGGGCGCACCGTTCGGGTACAGCGCACCCATCTGAGCGATCCTGACCGGCAACTGCTGGGCCAATTGCTGCTGCTCACAACCTCCCCGCCTGAGCCCCCCCCCGCCGACGACCACTTCGACGCGCGCGAACAGCAACTCCGCGATGTAACCCTCACCATTAGCAGCGCACTGGATATTGATACGATTCTTAACCGCGTTGTGCAACTATCAATCGAACTGCTGGGCGCCGATGCCGGCGCGCTGTCATTGTATGACGCCGAGCACGACTGCGTCTGGACGGGACATGCGATAGGCATTTCGGGATTAACCTCCTCAGGACCACTGCTGCGCGGCACCGGGGCTGTGTGGGAACTTCTGGACAGCGGCAAGCCGCTGCTCATCAATGACTACATGAGCTATCCACGGGCCATACCGTTGCTTGTGGAGCAGAAGGTACACGCGGTCGTAGCTGTTCCGATCGCTACGCCACACAAGATACTGGGTGTCCTGGGGATCTACTATCTGCAACCGGGGCGCCAGTTCTCCGGGCACGATCGGCAACTGCTGGAAACCGTGGCCCGCCAGACGGCTGTGGCGCTGGAGAACGCCCGTCTCTACCAGACCGCGCTCGAAGAGACCGAGCGGCGTGCCTTGCTCTATCGGGCCAGTCTGGAGTTCGGCCAGGTGCTGGAACTCGACGCCTTGTGCCAGGCGATCCACCGCGCCGCGGCGCGCCTGATGCCCTGCGACACCTGCGTGATCGGGCTGTTTGACGCGGAACGCCAGGAGGTTGAGTATGTCTACCAGGTGGACGCTATCGGGGTCTGGCCGTCTGGACGCCTGCCGCTCGAGCGGGGACTGCTGGGTTTTATTATCCGCACGGGGATTTCGCTGCGCATCACCGGCTGCGATCCAGAGCTCGAGCAGTGGTTCGGCGCCGAGCCGTTCGGCGAAGGCGAACAACCGACCGGCTCACTCCTGGCGGTACCGCTCAACATCGGCGGCCAGGCCATAGGCGCGCTTTCGATCCAGGCCGAAGCCAGTGACGCCTATACCAGCACCGATCTCGATGCGCTGGAAACGCTGGCGGCCACCGCAGCCATTGCCATTCAGAATGCCCGGCTCTTCAATCAGGTTCAACAACTGGCTACAATTGACGCGCTTACCGGTGTGGCCAACCGCCGCCACTTCTTCGACCTGGCCCGGCGTGAAGTGGAGCGTGCGGAACGCTATCACCACCCGCTCAGCCTGCTGATGATCGACATTGATCACTTTAAGCAGTTTAACGACACATATGGTCACGTCGCGGGCGACCAGGCGCTGCGGGCCATCGCCGCGCATCTGCGCGACAATCTGCGTGAAAACGATATTATTGGGCGCTTTGGTGGGGAAGAGTTCCTCGTCCTGCTGCCTGAAACAGGAGGCAAGCAAGCGTTTCGCGTAGCCGAGCGGCTGCGGGCCGCGATCGGCGTGCGGCCTGTCACTACTGATGCCGGCGAAGTTAGCTTGAGTGTGAGTATTGGCGTGGTGAGCTGTCGATCCGCCGGACAAGCGCTGTCGCTTGAGCAGTTGCTCAAGCGTGCTGACGAAGCGCTCTACCTCGCCAAGCGCCAGGGCCGCAACCAGATCCAGGTTGCGTCGCTCTACGTCTGAGGCGCCTCCACACCACTTGATACAATAAAAAAAAAAAGAGGTAGCGCAACCTGGTTCCCTAACCTCTATCCTTTTACCACCAGCGTTGGGCGAGATCAGCGCGGCGCCGCGCAAGGCGTGTAGAGAGATCTGGTTTTCCTCTATCTTCTACAACTGGTAGATTACTTCACCCGTGGCATTGACCAGCATGTAGCCCTTGCGGGTCAGCAGCAGGCGGTGCTCGCCTGGCTGGCCCAGATCCACTTCGCGGGCGACGAGCACCTCGCCGTCGGCGAGAGTGAGCAGTAGCAGCGGCGCAACTTCGCCGGCGGTGGGCCGCGCCTGGGCGCGGGCCGCGCGCGGGGTCGTGCGGGCGGTCATAACCGCTCCCAGCGCAGCCACCGCCAGGACCATCAGGACGATCAGGGCGCTGAGGACGCTGACGGCCGCCGTGGGGGTCACAGCGAACAGCAGAATAATGACAGTGGTAAAGACTGCCAGCCCCAGCCCGGCGATCACCAGGTGCTGGCGGCTCGATAGTGTATGGAGAGCACTCATGGTTTTCCTCCCGGCGGCCGCCAGGGGCGGTACGCCACTCATGCGAACGGCTCCGTCCCATTCGCGCTTCCAGTGTACCAGCCGGGTGTTATGGGGACGCTAGTGGAGCATTAGTGAAGTGTAGGAGTAGACCTCGCGCTCACCAACGCTCCGTACAGGTCTTATCTTCACCTGCGCTGCTCAAGCACGTAGGCGATGCCCTGTTGCAGCGTTGGTTTAGTGATCATCTCGCGCAGATCGGCGCCGATATGCACAAGGGTCTGGGCAATCTCCGGGCTGATGCCGGTCAGCACCACCCGCGCGCCAAGCATGCGGGCCGCCTGCGCCGAGCGGATCAGCGCTCCGGCCACCTGTGTATCCACCACCTTCACCCCGGTAATGTCGAGGATGGCAACACGGGCATGGTGATCGGCGATGCCCTGGAGCAGGGCTTCCATAATCTGTTGCGCGCGCAAGGTGTCAATGGTGCCGATCAGCGGCATCGCTACCACGCCGTCAGCGATGGGCATCAGCGGCGTACTCAACTCGCGCAGCGTCGCCTGCTGAGCCTCGATGATCTGCTCCTGCATGGCCTGTCGCTCGCGCTCGGCGCGCTTCTGCTTCGTTACATCACGTGACAGGACCAGCACATCGTCATCGCTCAGCACCATGCGCGCTTCAAAATGACGCAACTGATCATTGATGACAACCTGATACTCGTAGGTCTGCATTTCATGGGTGCGTGTAAGGGCTTCGATATGAGTAAGGACCTGTTCAGCCAGATGCGGGGGCAGGACATCAGTGGCCTTCCGGCCGAGAAAGGCCTCGGGCGGCAGCAGCAGATCGTTGCTGCTGTCTGCTTTGTACTGGAGAAAGACGCCATCGGTGTTGAGTACGAATAACAGATCGGGAATGGCATTAAGCAGCGCGCGGTTACGCTGCTCACTGGCGCGCAGACTTTCCTCGGCCTCAAGTTGTCTGGTGATGTCGCGGTTGATTGAACCATAGCCGATCAGATTACCCTGACCGTCGCGCAAGGCCAGCGCCGAGGCATGCACCGTGACCGTTGCACCATCGCTGCGCAGATAGCGTACCGTCGCACGGGGAGTCTCGCCCCGGGCCACCTGTTCGGCAAGGACGTTCAACGCGGCCAGATCATCGGGATGGGTGATTTCCATCACAGTCTTGCCAACCAGGTCGGAGTAGCCGAGCATGGCGGCAAAGGCAGGATTGGTGTAGGTCAAGACCAGATCGGTGTCGGCAATGCCGATCCCATCAGGGGCGTTTTCCACCAGTAACTTGAACGTGCGCAGTTCGTCTTCCTGACGCCTCGCCTGAGTCATGTCCTCAAGTTGCGCAACTCGTTTACGCAAACGTTCATACTCAGCCATCAATGCTGTCGGGTCCGAGAGAGGATGTGTGCTCATACCGGCGTCCCTGTTGCGATGGTGATGCTGTCATTGAGATGAGCGTGCAGACGAGCCATCATGAGTATAGCAGAGCGATGTAACATCAGATAAACGAATGAGGCACGTCTATACTGGCGCAGCATTGGCCGTCAGGCCGAACGAACGACGCGCCCCGACAACGGGGCGCGTCCTATTTGCTCGACGTAGCTCTACCGTGTATCAGTCTCAAAAGAGGGGCGGGTCCACCGCCGGGGCAACGATCTGGCGTCAGTTCATACCAGAGTTCAGTACAGCTCCCTGCAACCCCGTTGCGACGCTCGGGATCACCCCAGGAGGTCGCGGTACTCGGGGTTCCGGCGAATAAAGGCATCTACATACCAGCAAAGCGGCACAACGGTGAGGCCGTACTCACGGGCGTAGTCGAGGGCCACGCGCACGAGTTTCGCGGCGATGCCCTGGCCCCGCAGCGCCGGTGGCACCTCGGTGTGGGTGAAGAGGATGCGCTGGCCATCACGGCGGTACTCAACCACCGAGAGATGGCCCCCGGCCAGCGCCTCAAAGCGTTGCGCCGTCGGGTTGTGGCGCACTTCGATGTGATCGAGGTCAAGATGCATAGGCTGTTCATCCGGTTGTCGATGCGGCTGCGCCGCACACCACATAGTTCTTCCGGCAGGGTGCAGCCCTTCCAACCCCTCACCGCGGGCGGGGCCGTCCCGAAGGGTTTGCGCCATTCCAATGGCGCCATACTCAGGCGGCGCCCACCTGCCGGGCGAGGGCGATGTACTCGTCCATCTCCCGGTGGAAGGCAACGGCGATCCGCTCCGGGTCAGGCACCAGGCCCGCGTCGGCGAGAATGCCGAGTTGCACTTCTCCATTGTAACTCAGGATGCTGATCCCCAGGCCCAACCGGGCCGTCGGCACCCAGAACATGGCGCGCCGAATGATCTGCCCGGCCAGCGAGTACGGCTCGCGCGGCCCCGGCACATTGGTGATCACCACACTGCCTTTGGCGGCAAAGATGTCCACCCCAAGACGCTCGACGTCCACCGGGGCTGCGCCCATTACCTCCATCAACCCGAAGGCAATCACAGCTTCGGGCGAGCGCTTGATGGCGCTGGTCTCGGCGTGAATGCGCCCAACCCGTTCTACCGAGTCGGTTACGCCGATGGGCAAGGGGACGAAGACCAATCCGAAGTGGTTCCCGCCATCAGGGAGGGCCCCGGGCGGCAGCAAGTTCACCGGCACAACAGCGCGGATGGTCAGATCGCTCACGTCCAACCCTCGCCCCCGCAGGTACCGACCCAGGGCGCCGCTGACCGCGGCGAGCAAGACATCGTTGATGGTCGCGCCGGTGACCCGCCCGGCCGCCTTCACATCAGCCAGGGGCACCGGCCCGGTCCAGGCGGCGCGTTTGGCGACGCTGAGCGGCCCTTTGAGCGGGGTCGGCGGGTCGGGGCTCATGAGCACCAGTTTTCCGGCGGCGCCCGCGCTGCTGAGGCCCAGTTTCAGCAACTGGTCGGGATGGGTGATCAACTCCCAGCCCTCGTGGAGCGCGTGATCCGCCGCGCGGGCCACATCGCTGATCAGCGCCAGGGGCGAGCGTGGAGCGTGATGGTTCTCTTGCTGTCTGGTGGCGGCCCTTGCCGCGCCTTCGTCGGTCATGCCGAGCAGCATGTGGCTCAGCGCCATCCCGTCGGCCAGGCAGTGGTGCAGGCGCATAATCAGGGCGCAACCCGGACCGCAGCGATCAACCAGGTACATCTGCCAGAGCGGGCGCGCCCGGTCCAGCGTGGTGCTCAACAGGTCGCTGACGAGGTCGCGCAGGTCGGCCTGGGTGCCCTCGCCGGGAAGGGCGATATGGTGCAGATGGGCGCTCAGTTCAAAATCGGGGGCCAGTTCCCAGTAGGGGCGACCTTCGCCTCGCGGCTCGACTATGCGCTGGCGGAAGCGTTCGAAGACCAGCAGCCGATCGCGGACGATTGCCCGCACATCGTCGAAGGCGATTGGCTGGTCGAAGCCCCAGAGAGTGGTGATGACCATGGGATTGACTGGCTCGTCAATGTGGAGCCAGTAGGCATCGATGTTGGAGAACGGTGTTCGCACGGACCGGTCGCTCATCGGGTCACCTCCTCATAGGCGGCGGCTGTGGCGGTGGATCGCGCAAGGCGTCGTCGCAGCCCGATCCCGGCGAGGGCCACCCCAACTGCGGCCCAGGCCCAGCGCATCCGCGCGGGACGCCGGGCGCGTACACCCTTGGACGCGGCGGGGATGCGGGCCAACCGCTCGGCGGCCTCGGCGCGGGTGCGGGCGAACAGCGCGGGGTCGGCGCGTAACGCATCGGCAAGGGCGCGTTTGGCCAGCACATCCTCGTCAGTAACATAAACGCCAAGGGAGCGCAGGCCGGCCAGTTGCAGACCGTGCTTCTTGAACAGCCGGTAGATCTCCTTGACCCGCTCCATGGTGATGTTGCGGCCGATGGTGTAATCCTCGAACCGTCCATCCATCGCCAGCAGCGCGGTCTCCGCCAGACAGGCGTAGACCGTGCCCGGCGGCAGTCCGATGTAGTAACCGATTGACACGTCACCCGGTAGCAGCACCTCGCCGCTTTCGATGACCAGCACATCCGGGCGCAGCGCGGCCTCGGCTTCGCTGATATCGGGCGGACGGGCCACGTCGCAGATCACCGCCCCGGGCTTGCAGCGGGTAATGTCGAGCACGCGCTGGCCAAAAGCCGAGGTGGCGGTGACGATCAGGTCACACTCCCCGGCAAGTTCATCCGAGCGCGTGGCGATGATCACCCGCGCACCCGGCGTCTCTTCCTCGATGGTGCGCTTCAGGGCGATCAGTTTCTCCGGCTCGATTGAGACCAGCACCACATCGCGGATGGCCTGGGCCAGGAGGCGCGAGCACACCGAGCCAATCGAGCCGGTCGCGCCGATGACCATCGCCCGGCCCCGGGTCAGATCGCTGGCGCCCATCTTGCGGACAGCCTGTTTGGCCGCTTCGAGTGTGGCGGCCACCGTCAGGCTGTTGCCGCTGGTAATGGCAATATCGGCCTCGTGGGCCACAGTGGCCCCGGCATCGCCCACCACGCTGGTAAAGGCGCCCAGGCCCATGATCCGGGCGCCCATACGCTCGGCCATGCGCGCCGCCTGGTTCAGGCGCGTGTAGGTGAAGCGTTCCCCGTGGCGCATCATCTGGCGCGGGGTGGCGCCCAGTGAGATCAGGTAGCCCTCGACCCGCTGGCCGGTGGCCGCCGAGCGCACGCCACTGACCTTCCCCACGTAGATCGGCGGAAAGTAGGCCGCCACGGCCTCTACCAGCTCGTCGGGGAGGTAGCGTGTCCAGCCGAACCAGGGGTGGGAGTGGATAAAACTCACGTTCAGCGGGTGGATCACGAATGCAAACTTGTTGATCCCGGCGTCCTCCGGCTGCAAATACGTAATCGCCGGCGACCACTCGATCTCGGCCAGGAGGTCAAGGTAGGTGTCCTCGGTGAGGGGGGCCTCGGGGTTGGCACGCAAGGCTGCCAGCAATCCTTCGACCGTCGCCGCCGACCAGTGGCGCAAGCCATCCACGGGGACCAGCCCGTCAAGCAGGGAGACCACGATCGACGCGCCCCGCGCCTGCAGGTCGGCACGGTCCTCGGCGCTGGCCCACTCGACGACAATCGTCTTGCGGTGGAGCGAGGCAGGCGCGTAGCGCCGGATGGCGCCAATTTCCCCGGCCAGCAGATCGGCCCAGGCAAAGGGCGCCGCCGGGCGCGGGTTGCGCGGCGTGCCCGCGCGCGGCACTATCCGGTGGAAGGGCGCGGTCTTGAGCCAGTCCAGCGTTGGCCCGGCTACTCGCGGCAAGGTGGCGGGGCTGCCTACCCCCGGCAGGTCGGGCATGCCAAAAAAGACCACCGGATCAGCGTAGCGCACGGTGCAGCCCCGGCGTGACAGGGCATGGGCCAGGCCGTCGTGGTTCAGCCCGGGCACCATCAGCACGCGCTTCCGGCTGAAAATGCCCGGCTGGGCCCGATCGGCGAGGATGACGCCCCACCGCTCCAGCATTGGACGCACGCCACTGCCATCCACCACCGGCGTCTGCCTGGCGGCGGCGGCCAGGGCGCTCCCCAGGGCGTGGGGTTGCCGGGCCGGGCCGAGCCGCAGGCTGGCAGGCATGTTCTCCAGGGCAATGGCGCTTACCCGTCCATCGTGTTCGGCGATCAATCTCCGGGCAAGCTCCAGATCGCCGCTACAGCCAATCCGGCGCACCTGCACGGGCGTGCCAAGCATCTGGATGGTCGCGGTCTCATCACCGCTATCGTCGTGAATAACGAGCACGTGCTTCACAAGAGAGTCCTTCCCGCTGGTTTGTTCTGGGATCGGCCTCTACTCTAGCACTGCCAGGAGATAGTTTCTGGTAACAAACGTCACACGCCAGTAGTAAGCCATTAACTATTCGCATCCTCGCCCCTGGAGAAGAGCAGGGAAACCGGGTTTCCCCACGCCCGGCTGGCGGGGGGAGCGCAGCTCGCCCAGAACGTAACCGGCTACCCCGGGTGTCCAGATAGACGCTCAGTACACCACCTGGCTGGCCACGGCCAGGAAGTGGCAGATGCTGCCCACCAGCACAAACAGGTGCCAGATCGTGTGCCCGTAGACAATGCGCTCGTGGTAAAAGAAGTAGGCGCCGCCGGTGTAGGCGATTCCTCCCAGCGCAAGCAAGATGGCCGTGGTGAGTGGCAGGGCTCGCAGCATGGGCTCAGCGGCAACGATGATCAGCCAGCCCATCGCAATGTAGATCAGAGTTGAGATCAATCGGAAACGTGTAGTAAAGATCAGCTTGAAGACGATCCCGGCGACTGCCAGGCCCCAGATCACTGCGAAGAGGGGCCAGCCTACTGTGTCGCGCAGGGTTACCAGTGTAAATGGCGTATAGGTGCCGGCGATCAGCACGAAGATCGCGCAGTGATCAACGATCTCGTAGCGTCGCTTCAACCTATGATCCCGTTCCCAGTGGAACAGCGTCGAGGCGGTGTACAACAGCGCCAGGGCAATGCTAAAGACCGCCGCACCAGTGATGCGCCACGGGTCGCCGCTGCCTGCCGCCATGCCCACCAGCGTAGCCCCCGCAATCACGCTTGCCACCGCCCCGACGCCATGGGTGATCGTGTTGGCGTTCTCTTCCGGGTTCATCGGATCAAAGCTCAGCATCGGTTCCTCCGTTTCCTGCGCTCCATGCTTGCACACCAGGCCTGCGGCCTTTCAAGGGGTGAGAGGAAGGTGTTCCGTGCGGTCAAGCCCTCCCCTGTCGCAGCGTTTGTTGGCTGGCGCAGCAACTGTCACACCGGGGCCACCAGACCCGGCGCAACGCAGAACGGCGCACGCCTGCCTGCCGCATGGACGAATATGGCCATGCGCTGCCCGTTCAACGGTGCGTGCCCGCGTTTATGCCTTCCAGCAACAGGGGTTGGTCACAGGTGTGGCGGGAATTATAGCGAATTTTCGGCAAAAGGGAAGCCACCCGATCAGGCAGTTTTGCCTACCCGGTGTTCCTTGACCTTGCTCGTACCGGGTCCGAGTTTCGTGGCCGGGTTGTTGGGCCAAAGCGCCGGCACAGCCAGCGTTTCGGCCTTCCTGAGCATCAGCCCCGGGGCGGGTACAGTCTTTCCGGGTTCACCGCTTCCTCACCGCCCGCCGGAAACCCACGGAAAAAACGTCCGGTATGGCGCTTCGCTGGTGCTGAGACGCACGGTGAAGCGCACCCGCGGCCGCGCCGGATCGTTGGTCCGCACCTCGACCACGCCACTGGCTGGCCACGCTCCTGTTGGCGCGATCCAGCGCACCCGCACCGGCAGGTTCACTACCATGCCCGGAGTCAGGCTTTCACCCGTCGCTTCTACCTGCAGCCAGGCCGGGGGTGGCGTCTGCGGGCGCAGTTCTAGCGTCAGCCCGTTTTCAATTCCCAGGTCGCTGCCGCAGCCGAGCGTCTGAGCCTGACGGAGATTATATTGTACCCCGTAGCTGGCCGACGCAGCCACAGGCAGCCTGCCCACCTGCCGGTAGCGCAGGCTGATGCGTCCATCGGGCATCAACAAGGCCTGGAAGCTCAGGCGCGTCGTCGGGTTGCTGTAGAGCGGCACGTTTACCCAGCTAACCAGGAAACCCTCAGCCAGCCGGGCATAGCTCACCGTGGCGCCTTCGCGCGACGGGTCGAGGTCAACCCGCAGGGGCGCGATCGCCGCGGCGCCGGTTTCGGTCAAGGGCAGGCAGGTGGGCACAAAGGGCGTTTCCCACGTGATCGGCGCCAGGCTGAGAAAGCCGTTCGCACCGATGGTGACCGTCTCGTAGATCCCATCGCGGTACGGAAATGCGAAGCCGATGGCTATCGCCTCGCTCACCCCGTCATCGGCAAGGGTGAGCTGTACCGCATCCGGCGGCGGTTCCGTCCACGTCGGCGCCGGTCCATCAGGCTCGTTGCTGCGCCAGACCCCGTAGGGTTCGTCGGGGATCCTGACCGTGTACGTCAACGCGCGCGTGCCTTCATTGCGCATGGTGAACGTCTCCAGGGCCGTTTCGGCGAACCCCAGCGCAAGGCTGCGCGGGGTCGTCTCGGCCACCAGGCGTGGCACATCGCTATCGAGGCTGAAATCGAGGGTGATCTGCGCGCCGGGGCCAGGCGTCACCTGCTGGCTGCGCCGGGCGTAATCGCGCGCCGAAGCCTGCAGGGTATAGGGTAGGGTCGCGGGTGGCAGCACGAGACGGTAGCGCCCCTCGGCATCGGTGCTCACGCTGGCGCCATCGATGACCGTCACCGTCGCCTGAAGCGGTTGCCCATCAGTGCTGCGGGTGACGCGGCCTGTGATGGTGGCGTGGCTGGCATCGGCGGGCACATCGAGGGTGACCGGGACGATCAGCGGGGTGCGGCTCAGGTCGGGCCCATGCACGAGCACCCGGGCCTGGTAGCGTCCGGGCCCCGGCACGCGCCTGGCGTCAATCCGGAGTTGCAGGGTCAACCCTTCGCCCGCGCCGAGGGACGCCAGCGGCACGGCGGGCAGTTCCAGCCAGGGGACATCAACGCGGGCCCGGGCCACGGCGGCGTAGGTGTCGAGACGTCCGTAGCCGTAGATGTTGTTGGGGACGTTCAGCGGCTGGCAGGCCGCGTAGGCCGGGCCGAGGTAGCGCGGGTCGCCGGTGCGGGGTGCGGCCGTAGCGGTGAGGATGGCGTAGGTCGCATCATAGTCGCCAATCAAGTCCGGACGAGCTGACCAGAGCAGGGCCACCGCGCCGGCAACGTGGGGCGTGGCCATCGAGGTGCCGCTGCTGAACGCATAGAGCCGCCCCGGATCGGCGATCGTCGAGTAGACCCCGCTGCCTGGCGCGGTCAGATCGGGCTTGGTGCGCCCATCGGCAGTCGGTCCGATGCTGCTGAAACTGGTAAGGTTGCTGGCGGCATCAACGGCGCCAACGGCGGTGACACTGGCATAATCGCCAGGCGATTGCACCGTACCGCAGGCGCCGTTGCCGCTATTGCCCGCCGCGAAGACCGGGTAGATACCCGCCGCGCGCCACGCTGCCACGTAGCCGGCGTACCAGTTCGTGTTCCGCCCGGCGGTCCACGAATTATTGACCACGTGCGGGCGCAATTCCGGGCGCGGGTTGGCGCCGGTCAGGTCGGTTGGTGCGAGCAGCCACTCGGCGGCGCGGATCAGGTCCACTTCCCCGCACTCGCGGGCCGAGCAGGCGCGCACCGCCATCCAGCGGGCGCCGGGGGCCACGCCCACGGCGGGTTGGGTGGGTGAGAGGCCCCGGGCAGCCATCAGGCCCATCGTGTGGGTGCCGTGATCGCCCGAGTCCACCGGTACGGGCGAGGCCCCGAACAGGTCGTACCAGTTGTAGTTATGCTCTACGCCGGTGCCCGTGGAACCGCGGTACTGCCCGATCAGCGCGGGATGGTCATAGCGCACGCCGCTGTCGATATTTGCTACCGTAATCCCCTCGCCGCGCACCCCGAACTCGCTCCAGACCCGATTGGCGCCCACCAGGTTGAGGTGCCAGCAGGCCCCATCGCTGCCGGCATTACAGGGAGGGTTGCCGCTCTGAGCGGGAACGCTGGCGGGCTGGCCATCGAGGGTCAGCAGGCGGTTGGCGCGCACCGCGGCCACCTCGGCACGAACGGCGATAGCGGCCACATCGGCGGCAGCGCCCCGGACGGCGATGGCGTTCACGATCCACAGGGGGTGATAGGCGAGGCCGCGGGCGTCGAGCGCGGCTCGCAGGTCGCGTTGCGTGCGCTCGGCGTGATCGCGGAGAGTGCGATAGACATACGCGCCACGCTCGCCCCAGTCGGCGATGGCATAGGCGGCGGAGAGATCGGCCTGATCGGCCAGGACTACCAGGAACTCGGTCTGACCATCAGGGGCGGCGGCCTGCTCGCGGGCGATCTGCGGATCGACCCGCGCGTCCTGCGCAGGCAGGGTGGCGCGAGCCTCGGGAAGCGGACCGGCGGGTCGGGCGGGCGCGGGGAGGGCCTCGTAGAGCCGCGGAACCACGGGCGCGGCGCTTTCGTTCCGCACAACGAGTTGCAGACTGGCCGTCGCGCCCAGGGCGACCGTCGCTGTCAGCGCATCGGGGGAAGCAGCCAGAACCGGCCCCCCGGATTGGGCGGCGACGGGCGGTGGCATGGCGGAGAGCGCCGGAAGCAGCGCTAGGAGGAGCAGCAGCAGCAAGAATGGCGCGCGGTGAGATTTGACCATGAGTGCCTATGAGGTACGACAGTGGGAAGCAGAAGCGCCGATCAGACTTCGGCTCATGGGGTAGCAGCCCGACGTTGATCGCTTGCAGAAAGGGGGCAACCCTCGCCCCTGCTCGGACGCCGCACTATGGCGTTGCTCGAAAAGATCGGCCCATAACGATGGCGTCGCCAGCGCAGCGAGCCACACGGCTGAAGGTCCTCACTGGATCAACCATTCCCGCCAGTGCACTAAGTGGTGCATCCGGCAAGTTACACGAAAAAGCTGGAAGGAGGGTTACCGGGAGGGCGAAGTGCTCCCAGACCCTCCTGTTCAGAAACTTACCGGATGCACCACTAAGCCGCGCGCCCGACGCAGCGTTCTTCGAGGCGCTTCAGCAGGCGGTCAAGCTCGGCGAGGGTCAGCGCGAGGCCGGCGGGCGCGGTATGGAGCGAGCCATTGGAGACCAGCGCAGCCTTCACGGCATGGAAATCATCACTGGCGGCGCGAAGATTCTGAAGATCGTGGTTAAGCCGCTCATTATTGATCTTGACCCCATGGCGCGCCATCATATCACGGTAGTAATAGTAATGTTGATTGAGATGCGAGGCGACCGTCTCAAAACCATGGCGAGCCAGCAACATGCGCGTTTTGTAGCGCATCGTATTATCATTGAACATCACATGATCACGACGATTCGGCTCGATGAGGATAATATCCACATCGGGATGGCGGCGACGCACCTGCTTGAGATGGTAATGTAAACCGGCGTGGATAAAGGTGCGGAAGACCTGATTGCCAATGCGGGTCATGCCCTCATCGCTAAAGGATCGCCCCTCGAAATGTTCACGATTATCAAAGGGGACGAGGGGATTGATGCAGACGATCAACTCGGCGCCACACTCAATGGCCACATCGACGCTGGCGGTACCGCGGATGCCTCCGTCAATATAATCCCGGTCCCCGATGCGCACCGGGCGATAGAAGAGGGGCAGGGCTGCCGAGGCGCAGACGGCCATGGAGATCGGCACCTCATCGAGGGGCGGATGGCCAAACACGGCTCGTTCGCCGGTATCGAGATCGGTGGCGATGATCGCCAGTTCGCGGTGCAGATCGGCGAAGCGGTTCGAGCGTCCGGGAAGGGAGAGCGCCGCGCGGATGTAGCCTTCGAGGGCCAGCGAGTCGTAGATCCCGGTCGGCAGGCCGGCCGCCAGAGCCTCAACCAGATCGAGCAGGGAGATCGCTCCACCCTCGCCAACCACCCGGCGCGCCATCTCCACAAACGCTGCTGGAAGGCGGCGGAGCCGCGTGAGCAGGTCAGACACATTGAGCGAGTAGAGATGGTGTGGCTCCAGTTGCTCAATCCCAAGCATGGGACTCTCGAGGACCGAGAGCAGGGTGCGGGGTGAAATGTTATTGGCAAGACAGGCCCCGATGAGACTTCCAGCGCTGGTGCCGACATAGATATCGAACTCGTTGACCGAGAGTTGTTCAAGCAACTGGTCTATCGCGCAGAGGGCGCCGATCTCATAGGCCGCGCCGGCAATCCCTCCTCCAGCCAGTACAAGCGCCGTTTTGCTACGTTGCATACAAGCCTCATCGCCCGGGTACAGAAAAACGATGTTTCATTGGATACATCATGCGATCTATCCCTGCCGGGAGCACGTCTGACACGTCCGAACCGGCGCTCACTGCTGACGCTGTTCGCGGAGCAACTGATCGATCGCCCGGGTCAGCGCATCGACCTGGGCGTGGAGCCGGGCGACATCATTGCGCGAGGGCACCTCAGCAACAGGCTCAACGCCCTTCTGGTCCACGATCTGGCTGAACTCCTTCCGCAGCAGGAGCCGGCAGAGCCGCTCCCCCTCATCGGCGGTCAATTCGCCCACTTCCACCAGGTAGGTAATGCGGCGTTCGATCTCCGAGGTCACCAGGTCATCGCCGCCGAAGGAAGCGAACAGCGCCCGCCGCACCCCGGCGAGGGTATCGCCGCCGATCTGGATCAGCCCCGTCAGCATGTGGGTCGGCAACTGGGGCCCGGAGCGCCCGCGGGAGTGCAGCACCACCTGGGCAAGAATGCTTGCGGTAATATCCTCACCCGTCTCATTATCGAGAACCTGAACTGCCTCACCTGCCTGCACCAGTTTGGCGATGCCATCGAGGGTGATGTACTGCTTCTTGTTGGTATGGTACAGTTTGCGGTTGGCGTACTTCTTAATGATGTGCATAGGCTTTGGTGTCTCGGCAGTGCGGTATTCCTA
Source organism: uncultured Chloroflexales bacterium (assembly GCA_937918935.1). Taxonomy (GTDB): domain Bacteria; phylum Chloroflexota; class Chloroflexia; order Chloroflexales; family Chloroflexaceae; genus JACAEO01. The sequence goes on from CAKZSI010000009.1 coordinate 35,028, forward strand.
TTATAACACGCCCGGCCGGCTCCGTGCCTGCCTGACAGGGCCGATGTAACGTCCTGGTGGCAGGCATAAACCTGACAGATGAGGCAACGCAGTATATCTGCGACAGGCGCTCACAGCGTGCCGCACCTGACAGGTTTTTTGAGGTTGCATCAGCCCTGACCTGCCTGAAGACCGACGCGCCGGTGCACAGAGGCAATCCCCCGCGCCCGGCGCGTCTCCTGGCCCGCAACCTGCGCCACGGGCTAACCCTCGGCATTTTTCCGAGAACCCCCCCTGGCCGACTGCTCCTGTACCAGGCGCAGTTCCTCGACCCGCGCGGCCAGTTCGGCGATCTTGGCGCTCAGTTCGTCAATATCGCGCTTCGAAGGAATGTTGAGCCGGTTCAGGAACTGCTCCAGGTTATTCTCTACCTGCACGGAAATGCTGCTCACCTGGCTCTCAGCCTGCGCGACCCGCGACTGGCCCACGTTGCGAAACTTCGACATCGTCTCATCCAGCAGGCGCTGCGCATCCTTCTGGGCGATCTCGCCACGCTCGACCAGCCGGTTCAGGAACGCCTCAACCTCGTCGCGAGTGAGCGCGACGGCCCCGACGCCGGCCAGCAACAGCTTGCGCATCACGTCGAACACCATCATCGGCTGCTCGGCGGGCGGCGGGGTTTCTTCGATCTGCCGGACGTTGACTTCGATTTCCTCGGCGGACGACATGGTGGTCCTCCTCACGTCTATGTGCTGTACCCTGCCATGGCTCTCGTATGATACCACAGCATCTTCACCACGGCAGTGTATAACGCGGTGCGTTATCGATCCTGAGTATAACACGCTGCGTTATCCGTGTCAATCACGCGAATCCGAACTCGCGCGCGCCCACGTCTTCACGGTAGGTGCGCCCGGGGAACTGAATGCGCTCGGCATTGAGCAGCGCCCGCCCCCGCGCCCCGGCCAGCGTGGCCCCAAGCGCCACCACGGTTGCCACCTGTCCTCCCGTGAGGGTAATGCCGCTGGCGGGTGCGGCGCCACGGAGCAAGAAGGCCAGCCCGCCCCGGCTGGCAGGCGTGTACCGCAGACCGGCGGGATTGTGGGTCTGCCCGTGAAACACCAGTACGCCCTCGTCAACCTCGTTCAGCCCGTTAACGCTGGCCCCCAGGGGGTAGTGGTGCGGGTACCCCTGAGCGACCAGCGCCAGGGCCACGCTGGCCTCATCGCGCCAGACCAGGGGCGGTTCGCGGTCGAGCCGGCGTGCAATGGCCGCTTCGATCAACGGCAGCAGGTCGCTTTCCAAGCGCGGCAGCACCGCCTGGGCTTCCATATCTCGCAGACTGCAACGCAGGCCCATCAGGAGGGGACCGTGATCGGCGATCACGCAGTCAATGCCCAGAAATCCCCAGTAGGGCAGGCCCTCTTTAGCCAGCGCGCCGATGATCGGCAGAGCGACCCGCTCGTACAGGTAGGCCCCCAGTTTGTGGGCGTAGGCCGAGTTCGCTGACACGGCCCCTATCACTGGAGCAGCCGGACCATTCGGTTCAGCGCCAGGCTGCTCGTAGAGACGCACCGGCAGCAACGGCAGGGCCGTTGTTCCATCGGTGAGCACCGAGAAGCCGACCAGCGGCCCGGCAGGGAGTTCCTCAATCACCACGCCGCCGCGCGTATCGCCAGCCATGGCGGCGAAGGCGGCTTGCAGGGCCTCCAACGCTGCATAGCGGTCGATGTGGATTGTTGCGCCGCCATCGGGATCGTCGGTCTTGATTATCACCGGCAACGGCTGGCTGGCGAGGTACTTCTCCGCTGTGGCCAGATCCTGGCACACCCGCCCGCGGGGCAGAGGTAGACCGTGGCGCTCCAGAAAGACCCGCGCAAAACAGCGGCTCCCTTCGATCAGCGTTGTTCGCTGCGGCGGGCCGCACACGCCTATATGCATCGCAACCACTTCATCCACCAACCCGGCGCGCAGGGGGCCACTGTCGGCGGGCACGATCAGATCCACCTGTTCGGCAAAGGCCCAGCGAGCTACCTCGACCACGTTCGTCGGGTCGAGATCGACCTGCGCTGCCAGTTGCACTGCCCCGCCATTGCCCGGGGCCACCAGCACCTCAGCCGTCGAGTGATTGAACAATTTCCAGACCAGCGCATGGGTCCGGCCGTCGGCGCCAAGCACCAGGATTTTCATAGGCTTCGATGAGGGCGCCCGCTCCCAGGCCCTTCCTGCGGGCTGTGGCTTGGAGCAATCGGGTTTCAGCCACGATGGGTGGAATGGCCGCGCGTGGCAGTGATCAGGTTCTTCAGCAGCACCGCATTGGTCACCGGACCGGCGCCCCCCGGCACCGGCGTGAGCATCCCCGCGACCTCAACCACGGCAGCGAAGTCCACATCGCCAACCAGACTGCCGTCCTCCCGCACGTTGGTGCCAAAATCAACCACCACCGCGCCCGGGCGGATCATGTCGGCGGTGATCAACCCCGGGCGGCCCACGGCCACGCAGACAATCTCGCACTCGCGCAGCACGGCGCCAAGATCCACCGTGCGCGAGTGGCACAGGGTCACCGTGGCATCGGCCGTAGTGAGCAGGTGGGCCATCGGGCGCCCGACGACGGCGCTGCGACCTACCACGGCGGCGCGCCGGCCCCGCAACTCCACGCCGTAGTGTTGGAGCAGAGCCATGCCCCCGGCGGGGGTGTTGGGCACCATGGCCGGGCGCCCCTGAGCCAGCAGGCCGGCGTTGATCGGGTGCACGCCGTCAATGTCCTTGCGGTAGTCGAGGGCCATCACCGCAGTGTGGGTGTCAAGGTGCGGCGGCAAAGGCAGTTGCAGCAGAATCCCATCCACCGCCAGATCGGCATTCAGTCTGTCAATGGTTGCCAGAAGGGCGCTCAGCGACGTATCGGTGGGCAGCAGTTCGAGGCGAAACGCGGCCCCGGCGCCCTCGCACAGGCGCCCGATGCTCCGCACATAGCGACTGGAGGCCGCGTCGCCCTCGACCTGGATCACCGCCAGACACGGGGCGCGGCCAAGCTGTTCGGTAAGGACGGCGATTTCGGCGCGGGCGGCGGTGCGAAGTTCCTGGGCCAATCCCTTGCCTTCGAGCAGCATTGCGGTCATAGCGTGGTTCCAGGCGCCCCGCAGGGGCATCGGCGCGCGGCTGTAAGGCCGAAGCATGGGCGCAGCCAGTACTCTGGCCCAACGACGAAGCTCGGATGCAGTCCTACAATCAAGATCCCTCCGCCTACTGGCTGATGCGGCTGCGCACGATGGCGATGATCCCTTCGGTCTCTTCGCTGAGGCCGATGGTCAGATCTTCCACCTGTGCGCGGGTCTCGCGCACGAAGAGTTGATCTTCCAGCCCGCTCAGGTTGATCTCGATGTTGAGGATGGCGCTCTGCACCGCTGCGCGGGCGAGCACGGCCGCCACGCCGATGTCGCTCACTACCAATCGGCTAACCCTGGGCGCCAGCGCGGTGCAGAGGGGCAGAATACTGGCCGCAGCCTGGGCAATGCGGAGCGGGACCTCTGTGGCCTGACGGGTGACTTGCTGGATGGCAGCCTGACGGGTGGCTGCATCGGCCTCGGTGGTGCGCGGCAACTTATACGCCGCCGAGAGCCGCCCAAACACTTCGATATCCTTCGCCGCCAGGTGGAGGAACTCCTGTCGCAGCGTCTCCGAGCGCGCGTGCGCCCCGCGCACCTCATCTTCGATCGCTGCGAACTGCTTCTTGCCGACGGTGAGCGCGCAGACCATGCTCACCAACCCCGCCGCCATCGCCCCCGCGAGGGCCGCCACGCTGCCCCCGCCTGGCGCTGGCGCGTTCGAGGCCAGCGCATTGAGAAACGCGCCGATTGGCTGGGCATCAAGTGATTCCGACATGGTTCATAGCTCCTTCCGTCGCGTCGAACCGGGTGGCGCGACACCGCTGACCCATGGCTCGCGTCCCCGACGCTGCACACCGTTTCTGCGCTCGGGGCGGCCGCGGCAGTGCCACGGCTCCCTTCCTGGCTGTTATTATACCAGTGCGATCGATCCATCGGACAGAGGCGCTTCCCCTGCACCAGGGAAGTTGCAACGTCTTTGCGGCTTGCCCCAGACCCCGGGTTGTTCGTTGGGTCTGGCCGCTGTGCCGCCAGAACCAGCGAACCTGTCGGATGGCGTAACCGCCCCATACCCCTCACTTCAGAGATGGACGTTGCTCAAGCCCTGCCCCCTTTACGCGGGCTTGACATGGCCCAAAAGTTCGTGCTACACTTCACAAAACGTACAGCCTGACTCCCTGGAGGCGCCCGTGGATCGCCTGGACGTACCACCCGATGTTGTCATCCGGCGGCTGCCGCTCTATGCCCGCAGTCTGCGCTACCTGCTCGAAGAAGGGGTGCACTCGGTTTCTTCGCAGGAACTCGGCGAGCGGATCAACGTCACCGCCGCCCAGATCCGCAAGGATCTCTCCTACTTCGGGGAATTTGGGAAGCAGGGCATTGGTTACGATGTCGAGAAGCTGCTGAACCACATCGAGCGCATCCTCGGGTTGAACCAGCGCTGGCCGGTGGTGCTGGTGGGCGTTGGCTACCTCGGGCAGGCCATCGCTCGCTACGAGGGCTTTCACAAGCAGGGGTTGCAGATTGTCGGCCTCTTCGACACCGATCCCGCCAAGATCGGCGAGCACGTCAATGATCTGACCATCCTGCCGCTGGACCAACTGGCCCGGGTTATCCGCGAGCACCACGTGCGCCTGGCGATTATTGCCGTGCCCGCGGCCCAGGCCCAGCATGTCGCCGATCTGCTTATCGAGGCCGGCGTTCGTGCCATTCTGAACTACGCGCCCATCGTGCTACAGACCCCCGATGATGTCTGGGTGCGCTACATCGATCCGGTTGCCGTACTGCACAGCCTTACCTACTACCTCGCCCGCGAGTCCGGCGATTGATGCGATTGGTACGGCGTCTGTGACGGCTGCGCCGCCGCAACCGGGGTTGGGGGCTTATTCCACGCGCAGGCCCTGGGGGAGTCTGGCAGGGCCACGCCAACCTCCTGGCTGAAGGTCAGGCGCGTTGATCTGGCCCGGAAAATCTGCTTCATGGCTTGACAAGCTGGTTGTGACAGGGTATGTTTGCAGCGAGGGCGCAGCTCTTCCAGTCCCCCCTGCCATGTCCCTGGGAATGTCTGCATGAAGCGACCGATACTCGCCGGGCGTCGCCAGATCCAACTCGCGCTACTGGTTCTCGCCTATGCGTTAACCGCGCTGCCGCTGGCATGGCCGAACCCGTCACACACTGTCCAGTTCGCCGGCGCCCGGCTTACCTCGGCGCCCCTGCCCCTCTCCGGCCCCACAACTCCTCAGCAAGCCTTTGCCGCTCTCCAGGCTCGCACCAGCGCCCCGCTCGACGTTACCTTCGACCCGCTGACCGGCGTGGCTCGCTTCGTGCAGCCGGTGCGCGCTGACGACCGGCTGCCATATGTCCCCACCGCCGCCGAGGCGGGCAAGCCCGAAGCCATCGCCCGCGGCTTCCTTGATCAGCATCGCGCCCTCTTCGGCCTGCGCAGCGCCGCCGAAGAACTGCGCCTGCTGCGCTACGAACCCGACGCGCAGCTTACCTTCGCCCATCTGCGCTTTGATCAGGTCCATCAGGGGTTGCCCGTCTTTGGACGCCAACTGGTCGTCCACCTCGATCCCGAGCAGCGCATCGTCGCCGTAAACGGGCAGTTTCATCCCCAGATCGAGATCGTGACCAGCCCCGCCGTCACCCCCGAGGCGGCCCTGGCCGTCGCGCTGCTCGATCTGCGTGGCAAACAGCTCGATCCTGATGAACTGGCGCGCATCGAGATCCACCCTGTGCCCGCCAGGACCCGCCTGGTGGTGTATGTGGACGAACGCGGCGGGGCCGCCCTGGCCTGGCAACTCACCATTCTCACCACGACGCCCCTGGGCCAGTGGACCTACTTCGTCAACGCCAGGCGTCCGCTGGTGATCCACGCCTTCGATACGATCATGCACACTAAGCGCCGGCGCACCTTCACCGCACAGAATACTACTCGCGTGCCGGGCCGGCTGATCATTGACGAAGGCGAACGCTCGCGCGACCCCGTGGCTCAGGCGGCCCACGATGGCGCCGGCATTGTCTACGACTACTACTTCAATACCTTCCAGCGCAACTCGATCGACGGGCGGGGCATGCCCCTGGTCTCCACTGTCAACTTCGGCAGTGACCCTCAGGATGCTGAGAACGCCGCCTGGGTGGGCGAATACAACCAGATGATCTACGGCGACGGCGGGCGTATCTTCAAACCGCTGCCCTTCGGGCTGGATGTCATCGGCCACGAGTTCACCCACGGCGTCACCCAGTATACCGCCGACCTGATCTACGAGGGGCAGTCGGGCGCGTTGAACGAGTCCTACTCCGATGTCTTTGCCGCAATGATTGATCGCGACGACTGGCTGATCGGCGAAGACATCATCAAATCGCCGCCCTACCCGCGTCCCTATCTGCGGAGCATGCAGGACCCGAACGCCGAGGGCGCCTACGATCCGAGCAACCCGTTGGAGGGCATTGGCCAGCCGGCTACGATGGCCGAGTATGCTAATCTCCCTAACACCCGCCGCGCCGACAATGGCGGCGTACACATCAACTCCGGCATCATCAACCATGCCCACTATCTGCTGGCGCAGGCCATCGGTCGTGAGAAGACCGAGCAGATCGCCTACCGCGCGTTGACCCAGTACCTCACGCCGAGCGCCAATTTCGTGGACGCGGCCAACGCCAGCGCTCGCGCCGCCGCCGACCTGTACGGCCAGGGCGCCGAGGTGCAGGCTGTACGCCAGGCCTTCGCCCAGGTGGGCATTACCGACCAGGCGACGCCGGGCGGCCCGGTGATTTCCGACACCACCGACGTGCCTTCCGGCGGCCCTGCGCCGGAACGGCCGGCTCCGGCCCTCCCCGCCGGCTGTAGCGACATTGTTGTCGCTGGTGGCTTCGAGCAACGCGAAGCATGGGTCGAGGTCGTCCGCGGCGACGCGCCAATTATCGATACCCAGTTGCCGCGCAGCGGGCGCTACAGCGCCTGGCTCGGCGGGCAGGACCAGGAGACGCTCCAGTACCTCTACCAGGACGTGCGCATCCCCGCCAATGCCACCCGCGTGGAACTGCGCTACGCCCGCCTGATCCACGAAGAAACCACCGGCCTTTTCGGGGCCTTTGCTCCCGATGCCCGCTTTACCTCTCTGTTTGCTACCCTCCAGGGCGACCCGGTCCAGGTGGTCGAGGAGATCTCCTCGCGCGGCGGCGATGACACCTGGCGCGAACGGAGCTTCGACGTTTCGCGCCTGGCCGGGCGTAACGTCCGCCTGGTCTTCGCCTCGGAGAACCCTCGCGGCAACGTCTCGAGTATGTTCGTTGACGATGTGGCCCTGATCGCCTGCACCACCGGCGAGGGACCTGCCGCCCCGCCGACCTCCAACGCCGACCTGGTCTACATCCAGGGGCAGATCACCGATGCCAGCACCCGCCGGGGCATCGAAGGCGTACAGTTTCTCGTGATGCGCCCGGGGATCACTGCGAGCCAGGCCGCCGCCGATGATACCCTGTCGCCTGACGAGGTGCTGACCTTCGGCGTCACCGACCGGCAGGGCGTCTATCGGACGCAACAGGCCATCCCTCGCGGCCAGACCTACAGTGTCATTGTCTTCGGCGCTGGCTACCGGCCAATTATTGCCGACCAGGAAGTGTCCATCCCCGCCACTGCCACCAACCCGTACCGGGTGGACGCGGAGTTGCGTCGGGGAAGATAGAGGGGCTGGGAGGGCGCAGCCCTCCCAGGAACAAACCCGCCTGTGGGGGGAGGGCGCAGCCCTCCAGGAACAGCAATGCCAGAGAAGAACCGCATTGAATGCTGCATCTGTCACGAGCCGCTGACTCCGCCATACCAGACCCTCGGCGGGCGGGCCTACTGCGCGCGATGCTATGAGGCAGTAAACCGCCCTCGCGTGGGCTTCTGGCGGGCAACCGCCATGCAGATCATCGGCATGGCCGCGCTGGCGGCCGTGGTGGCCTATCTCGCCGACCGGATTGGCCCCCTGAGCGGCCCGGCCCTGCTGGTGGCCGGCGTGCTGCTGGCGGTGATCCCCTCGGCCCTGTGGGTCGTGTTCTTCTACCAGCAGGATCGCCTGGAACCGGAGCCCAAACAGCGCGTCGCGGCGGTCTTCCTGCTCGCGGCGCTGCTCGCCGACGTATTCGCCCGGCGCATCATCTATGACTGGTTCCGGGTGAGCGAGTGGGCTCCGCGCACTACATCGAACTCGTTGCTGGCTTCGATCCTGATCATCGGCGCCACCTACCAGGCCATCGTCTACGTCGCCGTGCGTCTGCTGGTCTACGACACGGCGGAGTTCGACGAACGCATAGACGGGATCATCTACGGCACCATGGCTGGCCTGGGTATTGCCATGGTCAGCAACCTGTACTTCGTGCTGGCCAACGACGGTGTGGCCCTCGGCCCCGGGGTGATCGCCACGGTGACCACGGCCCTGGCCGCGGCGTCCTTCGGCGGCCTCCAGGGCTGGTTCATGGCCGAGGCCAGGTTCGAGCATAAGCCGGTCTGGTGGGTGCCCCTGGGCTACGTTGTGGCGACGGTGTTCAACGGTGTGTTTAGCTGGCTGATCAGCGAGGTCAGCGCCGTGGGCCTGCAGGTGGCCCCCTGGCGCTCGCTGCTCATGGGCCTGATCGTGGCCCTGGGGGCCTTCCTGACCCTGGCGGCTCTCATGCGCCGCAGCACCGCGGTCACCCTGCGGCGGGCCGGGCGGTAGATTGGAGATGCGAATGAGCGACCTGGCGCGCAATGAGCCGATCTACACTCTGCGCATGCGGCCAAAGGATATTGGCGTGGCCCTGGCGGCGCTGCTCTTCCTCCTCGGCGGCTGGCTGCTCATGAGCAGCGCCACCGCCCGCACTCGCACCTTCCAGGACGAGGCAACACCGCTGCGCTTCGAGTATCCCGCCGACTGGATCGCCATTGAAACGCTTCAGGACGTGGTGCTGCGCGTGGCGAATCCGGCCACGCCCTCGGCAGTCAAAACCTCCATGACGGTCGAGAGCCGCCCCCTCGACCCCGCTAACCCGCCCACCCTGCAGACCCTGCTCGACCGGCGGGTGGAGCAACGGCAGGTGCTCACCGGTTACCATTTCCTCAGCGAGGCCGAGACCGAGGTTGGCGGGGCGCGGGCGATTGTGACCGAGTACGCCTACGTGGTGCAACCGATCGATGAGCCACGGCGCGCTTCGCTGCCGGTGGTGGTGCGCGTGCGTGAGTATATTATTGTGACCGCCGACCAGTCGTATTACATCACCTTCAGCGCGCCGGATCAGGTCTTCGACCGGGAGAGCCGGCGCTTTGAGCGGGTGATCACAAGCATGGTGGTGCAATGAGCGACAAGACCGAGGAGCCAGCCGTGCCCCCCGAGGGCATTAAGCTCGGCGGCGCACCGGCGGGAGGCTATGACACGCGCCTGAGCGCGTCACAGGCGCCCGAAGGCGCAGACGAGGGCCGCCTGCGGCTGCCCCGCAACGGCCTGATTGCCTACCGCAAGAGTGGCGGCCTGCGCTTCACTTCACGGGCGATCATCGTCTACCGCAATGGATGGATGATGCCGCTGGACGGCGCGGAAGGCCGTCCACGCCGCCTGGGGCCGGCGGCGCTGGCTCGCCTGGAGGGCCTGATCCTGCGCAGTGAACTGACGCGGGTGCCACGGGATACCCGCAGCGCCACCCGCGACGGCCACAACTATGAGATCGTCACCCGCATCGGCAGACAGGAATATGCCGTCGAATTGAGCGACCCCGTCCCCGCGGCTCAGGTGCGCCTGGTAGCGATGTTGAACGCCTTATTGCCGGAGCTGGCGTGAGGGGGTGGAGAAACCGGGTTTCCCCGCCCCACCACGCCGCCCCTTGCCGATGGGCCATGCCCGATCCAATAGCTAGTGCCTGGTGATCTCCCGGCTGATCACCAGGCGCTGGATCTCGCTGGTGCCCTCGTAGATCTCCGTAATCTTGGCATCGCGGAAGTAACGCTCGACGGGGTACTCCCTGGAATAGCCATTCGAGCCGTGGAGCTGGATGGCCTTGGTGGCCGTCCACATCGCTGTTTCCGAGGCGAAGAGCTTGGCCATCGAAGCGTCCTTCACATAGTCAAGCCCCTGATCCTTGCGCCAGGCGGCCTCGTAGGTGAGCAGGCGGGCGGCCTTGATGCGGGTGGCCATATCGGCGAGGGTGAACCCGACGGCCTGGAACTCGTGGATGGGGCGGCCAAACTGCTCGCGGATGCGGGTGTAGTTGAGCGCGGCCTCGTAGGCGCCCTGAGCGATGCCTACGGCCTGGGCGGCGATGCCAATGCGCCCGGCGTTGAGAATGGTCATGGCGATCTTGAAGCCCTGCCCCTCTTCGCCCAGACGCCGCCAGACTGGCAGCCGGTAGTTGTCATAGGCCATCTGGCAGCTATGGGCGCTGCGGATGCCAAGTTTGTTCTCCACCTTGACAATGCTGCAACCGGGGGCGTGGGTATCAACGAGGAAGGCGGTGATGCCTTTGTGGCCCTTCGCCGGGTCGGTCATCGCCATCAGAATGATCGTATCGGCGTGATCGCCGTTGGTGACCCAGTTCTTCACCCCATTGATCACATACGTATCGCCGTCGCGCACGGCGGTGGTCTTCTGCGCGGCGGCATCGGAGCCGGCCCCGGGCTCGGAGAGCGAAAAGGCCCCCAGCATGCGCCCCGAGGCCAGGGGAACCAGCAGTTCGCGTTTCTGCTCCTCGGTGCCGAACTTCTCCAGACCGTAGCACACCAGCGAGTTATTGACCGAGGCAATCACACCGAGGGAGGCATCAACCCGGCTCAGTTCCTCAATCACGATGGCGTAGGAGAGATAGTCGAGGCCGGCCCCGCCATACTCCTCCGAGACGGCGACGCCAAGCAGACCTAACTCACCCATCTGTTTGACCAGGTCGGTTGGCCAGATCGCCTCCTCATCGCGCTGCGCGACCGTAGGCGCGGCTTCCTTTTCGACGAACTGCCGCACCGTGTCGCGCAGCATCTGCTGATTGTCATTGAGCCGGAAATGCATTGGTTCCCTCCTCTACCCCTACGTCTACGCCATTGTAGGCGTCACTCAGCATCCAGTCTCTTCCCATTCTACGTCGAAGCCCGGCACTGAGCAAATCCGGCCTCGGGCAGGAGCCGGCTGGTGACCCTTGTCCTGTGGATCGCGTGCGGGCTAAGGTTCGTGCGGGCTGAAGCCCTCGCTGAGGTCCTGGAAGCCCCTGCGGGGCTGGTGCGTAAGCGGCTGTTGGAGGGCTTCAGCCCGCCGCGTGCTTCTGGTGGGGTGGCGCAAGTCATAGGGGCGGGTTCTGAACCCGCCCCTCCTGTTCACAACTCCGCCAGGCGGGTGCGTAGTTTCTCCAGGGTCGCGCGCGCCAGTTCCAGACCCTCGCGCTCGCGTTCCACCACCTGAAGCGGCGCTCGCGAAACAAAGCCATCATTGGCGAGTCTGGCCTCGCGGCGCGCCACGTCGGCCTCGGTCGCCTCAAGCTCTTTCCGCAGCCGCGCGCGTTCGGCCTCCAGGTCGATCAGGCCGGCCAGGGGCAGGTAGCATTCCACGCTGCCGATGACGATCGATGCGGCGTGGGTGGGCCGGCGCTCCAGGCGCTCAACAATCGTCAGTTCATCGGCCTTCACGCGGCTCAGGCGCGCAATCAGTGGGGCCTGGGCGCGCAGCATCGCGGCCTGCTCGCCGGCGGCAATCGTTGCCGTGACCCAGCGTGCCGCCTCGACCTTAAACTCGCTGCGGGCGTTGCGGATGGCCACGATCAACTCGCGCACCAGTTCCCAATCGCGCTCGGCGATCTCGTCCAGCGGCGCGGGTTCGTCCACGGGGTAGGCGGCGAGCATAATTGAGCGCGGCGCTTCGGGGTAGTGGCTGGCCATAGCGGCGTCACCCACCAGGTATTGCCAGAGTTCCTCGGTGACGTAGGGCATAAAGGGGTGCAGCAGCCGCAGGCTTCCTTCGAGGATGGTGTAGAGCGTGGCCCGTGTCGTCCGCTGCGCCTCGGGGGCATCTTCGAGTTGCACCTTGGCCGCCTCGACGTACCAGTCGGCGAACTCGCCCCAGAGGAAGTCGTGGATCTGCCGCCCGGCCTCACCGAAATTGTAGCCCTCCATCAGCCGGTCAACGTCGCGCACCAGCCGGCCGTAGCATGAGAGGATCCAGCGGTCGGCGAGGGAGAAGGCCGCGGGGGGCAGACCGTAGGCCAGTTCGCGCTCCTCACCGAGTTTGCCCAGCACGAAGCGGGTGATGTTCCACAGCTTGTTGGCGAAATTGCGCGCCCCCTCGATGCGCTGCGGGTTCAGGTTCAGATCCTGGCCGGGGGCGCCGCTGGTTGCCAGGGTATAGCGCAGGGCGTCGGTGCCGTAGCGCTCCATCACCTCCAGCGGATTGACCACGTTGCCGTAGCTCTTCGACATTTTTCGCCCGTGCTCATCGCGCACCAGGCCGTGCAGGTAGACAGTGTGGAAGGGCGGCACTCCGGTGAGGTAGCAGCCCATCATCATCATGCGCGCAACCCAGAAGAAGAGGATGTCGTACCCCGTCTCCATCACCGAGGTGGGGTAGAACTCGCGCATATCCGAGGTATCGTCGGGCCAGCCCAGTGTCGAGAAGGGCCAGAGACCCGAACTGAACCACGTATCGAGCACATCGGGGTCCTGCGTGGCCCCGGCGGGTGGCTGCTCATCGGGGCCGGGGACGACGAAGCTGCCATCGGGCAGGTACCAGACGGGGATGCGGTGGCCCCACCAGAGCTGTCGGGAGATGCACCAGTCTTCGATGTTCTCCAGCCAGTGGAAGTAGACCTTCTCGAAGTGTTCGGGAATGATCCGCGTGCGGCCCTCGCGCACGGCGGCGAGGGCCAGGTCGGCCAGGGGGCGTGTGCGCACGAACCACTGCTCGGAGAGCAACGGTTCGATCACCTCGCCACCGCGCTGGCTGATACCCACGCTCATGGTGTGCGGCTCGGTTTTGACCAGCATGCCCTCGCGCTCCAGATCGTTGAGCAGAGCCGCGCGGGCCGCGAAGCGGTCCATCCCGGCATAGGGGCCGCCTTCCTCGTTGATCGTCGCATCTTTATTCATGATGTTGATCATGGGAAGGTGATGGCGCTTCGCCACCTCGTAGTCGTTCTTGTCGTGGGCCGGGGTGATCTTCACCGCGCCCGAGCCGAACTCCTTATCCACATACCCATCGGCAATAATCGGGATCTGGCGGCCCAGGGCGGGCAGCAGCGCCACGCGCCCGACCATGGCCGCATAGCGCTCATCGTCGGGGGCGACGGCCACCGCAGTATCGCCCAGGATGGTCTCCGGGCGGGTAGTGGCGACGGTGATCCAGGTCGTGGCCCCTTCAGCCCAGCGCCCCGACCCCCAGGGATGCGCCGGCCCATTCCAGCCGGAGTCGATCACCGGGTAGCGCACGTACCAGATCGAGACATTGCGCTGTTCGTATTCCACCTCCAGGTCACTCACGGCCGTCTGGAGTGCAGGCGACCAGTTGACCAGGTAGGTGCCGCGATAGATCAGCCCATCGTCGTAGAGGCGCTTGAAGGCGGTGTGCACCGCGCGCGAGAGACCGGCGTCGAGGGTGAAGCGTTCGCGCGACCAGTCGCACGAGGCGCCCAGGCGGCGCAACTGGCGGGTAATCTCGCCGCCGTACTTCTCTTTCCACTCCCAGGTGCGGCGCAGAAACTCCTCGCGCCCGACGGCCTGGCGGCTCGTGCCCTCGCTCAGCAGCAATTTCTCTACCTGGGTCTGGGTGGCGATGCCGGCGTGGTCGGTGCCGGGCACCCACAGGGTCTTGTAGCCCTGCATACGTCGCCAGCGGATCAGCAGATCCTCGATGGTGACGAACATGGCGTGGCCGAGGTGCAACTCACCGGTAACGTTGGGCGGCGGAATGGAGATGACGAATGGCGGGCGCGGGGCATCGTCGCGGGGCGCGAAGAAGCCGCTCCGTTCCCACCACGCATAGAGGCGCTGCTCAACCTGCTGGTGTTCGTAGGCTCTGGCCATCTCGGGGGGGCGCCGGGGGGCGCTGGCCGGGGTGTCTGTCGTCATAGGCTCCTCAACACGGGGGGCACGTTCAATCTCGTTGTATTATAACATCCCCCCCGGAGGAGCAGACACCGGCAGAGCTTATGCAACATTTTTCGGGCAAGCCCCAGACTCCCCCGCCGGAGACAGGCGTTGCATCGGCCCTCACAGGGTACTTTGCGAGGGCGCCGCTCACTGCGCCAGCGTCGGGCGCGGCTGGACGACAATGCGCCAGCAGGCGACATCATCAAGCGGCACGTTGGTAAAATGCACCAGGCCGGTATGGTCGGTTTCGCCGCGAAAGCTCTGTTCAGCGGTCTCCAGGAACACCGTGCTGCCAGCCTGGTCGAACGGGTCAGCATCGGGCAGTTCGATGCAGATCCGTACCAGGCCCTGCTCGTCATCCTCATCCGGCGCGAGCACCTCAACAGTGATGTGCGGGTCGTCGTCGCTGGTTTGCGGAACGGTATACGTATAGCGCAGGCGCAGGCCGACGGCGCGGGTCAGGGCGGGCGGGCGCATAAGGGCCAGCAGCGGTTCGGAGAACTGGACCACGATCAGGTCGAGAAAGCGAGCAACCGTCGATTGAACGCCGGAAGCCGCTGCGGCCAGGGCGCCCAGCGGCGCAGGTGGAGTGCGCAGGAAGCTCAGGTCGGGCACGGGCGGCTCGGGGAAGCTGACCGCTTCGTGGCCGTAGAGCGCCTCCAGGGTGGCGCGCAACGCCTCGGCCTCTGTGCGACAACTGGCGCAGCCTTCCAGGTGCGCCCCGACCTCGCGTAGCGTCGTTGTAAGTGGCTGCCCAAGCAGCACTGCTGTTACGTATTCGGGAAGAATGGCCAGCACCTGAAGATGAAAGGCGGTGCTGTCGCCCTTCGCCAGGCCATCACCATACGCGGCCCCAGGTTCCATTCCGTGTATCCTTTCTCTGCCCCGGGAGGGCGTCGCCCTCCGGGATCAGCCTATCAAGCAGGGGTAGTGTCAGGACGCCCATTTCAAATCCAGTCCCCAATCCCGCGCCAGTTCTTGCCATACCGGCGAGGCGCGCAACTGGTTCAGGCCCCGCGAGCGCAGCACGTGCACACTGGCGATCGGCCTGGCCATGTATGTGCTGATCGTCTCATCATCCAGACCGGCGATAAACTTCAGCCAGACGGCCTCCAACTGGCGCCGTGCGCGTGGTTGCTGGCGCAGCACTTCGTCAAAGCAGGCCCGCACCCGCTGGCGCAGATCGGCGCGTATGGCCCCCTGCTCCGGGTCGCCATGCTCGGCGACGATCTGCCGCTCGTCCAGGAGTTCCAGGGGCAGGGCTACTGGCAGTCTGGTCCATAAAGGGCGCAGGACGTTGCGCAGTTCCAGCGCTGCGATGGCCAGAAAGGCCCCCGGTGTATGGTAGCTGTCCAGCTTTTTCCAGATGCGCAGCAGGGTTTCGTTCACGGCCTCGGCCCGCACATCCGGCGCCAGATCGGCGCTTTCGCGAAAGGAAAGCCCATACAGGTAACGGTGCAACTCGGTGAACCCGAGGTTCTGGCGCTCGCGGCCCTCATCGCCCCGACACGCGCCGTAGAGGCACTGGCAGTACACGTTGATCGCCGCCCGCCACAGGTCCGTCACCTCGCTGCGCAAGACGCTTGCCTCAGTCCGCCGTGTGAACTCGTCAACGCTGAGGAGTTGCCAGCCGAACCGTTCTATCACCCGGATCACGGTCTGACGACACTGCTCATGCACACCATTCTCGGTCACACCCTTGTCGTCGAAGACGCCCTCAGTCATGGGGGGAGTCGCACCTTCTGCTAGGGCGTCGCATTGCAGCGCAGGCCCATCTTCTAACCATAACCATGGACCGGGATGTTAGCCGCCAGGGGTCCAGTAGATCCGGTAGCGTTCAACCGGAGGCGCCCCTCGTTCACCGGTCAGCGCCGGGGCGGTTCCCAGGCCCTTCTGGAGCGGGAGTGCCACGTAGGGGAGCGCAGGCGCGTAGGTGACGTGCAATGTCCAGCGTTGCTCCTGCGTGTCCCAGCGGTAGATCAACAGATCGCCGCGGCGCTCGCGCGCGTCCCGGTCATAGTATAAAACAAGGGTGGCGGTATAATCCATAAGTAACACATTACTGGCAAGGCTAAAGATGTAACTTCGCGCCTCGGCGCCTTCGGGGAGGCGCTGTGCGCCTCCGATCAGGGTGGTGGTGACGATGCGCACCTGTTCGTCTTTGTCAGGTGGCGCGTCGGGAGCAGGCGAGGGCCGTGGCTGGCGGTTGTCCGGCTCGACAAAGAAGAGCATAGCGTTGCCCTCGGCGGAGCCGGCAGTGATCGGCAGGCGCCCGCCGGTGGTTGAGTTTGGCCCGCCGCCCTGCGAGTAACTGGCGACGAAAAAGGCGTCATCGGCCCAGCGCAGCAGCACGTGGCCATCGAGGTGCGGTACGGGGCGCGTCTCGGTGATCAGTGCAGCGGCATCAAGGTCGCGCAGCGCCAGGGGCGCGAGCGGAGCGTGGGGGCCGCAGGGGTAAATCTGTACGGCGTCGGGCTTCGGCCCATGCGCTTCGATCCGCGCCGCTACGGCCACCGGGTCGCGCGCGGCGCCTTCCACCGACTGCGGCAGCACGTCCACAAAGAAGGGCCGATCCAGCCCCGGCGGGGTAGCGTCGCCCCAGGCGAGCCGGGCCAACGCGCGCTGCCTCGGCGCTGCCGGGGTCGCCGGGGCCACGAAGCTGGCCCGCTGCACCCGCAGCGCGTCGTCGATCTGGCTGATGAGCAGGAGTTCGTCGCCGGTTTCGGCCCCGAAAAGGTGAAAGCCCTCGCGCTGATCGGCCGTGGAGACCTTGCCCTGGGCGATCAGCCCGCGGGGCATGCCGTCCTCGCCCCGAGGTTTGAGCACGTAGAGCCAGTGGGCCGTGTCGGGGCGCCGGGCCGAACCGGCCATCGCCCGCGCCAGTGGCTCGGCCAGGTCGAGGTACGCTTCCTGAGCCTGGTCCAGGCTGATGCCGACACCGGCGTGGTAGCGTGGCGCGGGAAGGTCAACGAAGACCGGCAGGGGCAGGGGCAAGGCCAGCGGCCCCTCCATCGGGCGCTGATCCCAGGGATCATCGGCGGGCAGGAGCGGAAAATTGGCCCGCAGGGTCTCGAAGATCGCGCGCCAGGGCGGCAGTTCGCTGATCTGGGTGGCGGCCATCACACTGGCATCCACCGGCAGGGCCACCCGAGGCAGCGCCGCCCTGACCGCCGTCGCGCCCTTCGGCGCCCGTTCGCTCACCTGCCAGCGCCGCTGGCGCCCGCGCCGGACAAGTGTGGTATCCTCCAGATACCCGTCGTTGATGTTGAGCGCGTAGTGGCCCCACTCGTGGATCAGCGCCCGGTACCCCTCCGGCGCGTCCCAGGTCGAAAGGAGACCCGGGTCCTTCTGCCAGATGCCGCGGCCAACCCGAATGCTCTTGAACTTGCGGCCCTCGTGCAAGCCGTTGTTCCAGGCGCGGGGATGCACCCGGTTCGAGGCCAGCACCTGGATGTCGGCGCCGTCAAGCAGGGCCGGCCCGCCGATGACGACCTGGCCGAAGGCCATGTAGCCGTTGGTCACATCGTAGAGGAAATCCGAGGCCCGTCGCATAGCAACGCGGATCTGCTGGTAGGTGGCCGCCGAGGGTTGCCATTCGAGGGCCACGATCACGTTAAATAGATACAGCACTGATCGGAACAACGGCTCGCCGTTGATCGCCGTCAGTGATCGGGCGCGTTCGTCGGGTGAGTAGGCCAGCCACTTCTCACGGAAGGGCGCCGAGTCGGGAAGGGCGCCGGGTTGGTCGAGCAAAGCGGGATCAGCGCGAACGAAGGCTTCCTGCTGGGTCGCGGTACGCTCCGCATTCGCGCTGTGCAGATAGGTGAGCCTGACCGCCTTGCAGCCCGCCGCCGCCTCACCGTGGCTGGCCGCATCGAACTGGAAAGGCAGGTCCAGGAGATAGCGCTCGTCGTCCATGGAGATGCTCCGATCTGGAAAGTTGCCCGCCTATGCCTCGTGAGGTCTGGGTTGCCCGGTTACCCGGTTACATTCTGGGAGGCGCAGTTCTGCCACACTCTCCCAGCAGACAGAGGCGTGGAGAAACCTGGTTTCCTCACCCTCCTTCAAACGGCGCGTTCGGCGACTTCGTGTATCCTCGCAGCCAGGTGTAAACCATCCACACGAGTGTGCCATGTCTGGTTCCACATCGCTCGACATCGTGCGTTGCGCCATTTTTGAACACTTCGATCGGGCCATGCTGCGCGCCGTGCTCGAACTCGACGATGACAGGGCGCAGGCGGTACTGGCACGGGCAGAGATTGAACGTATCGGGCCCGACCTTTTCGCGCCGCGCTTTGAGGCCCGGCGCGAGTTGCTGGCACGCCTGCGGGCCGAGGCCGCCCCCGAGGAGCGCGCGTTGCACCAGCGGGCCTTTGACCATCTGATGGATCGTCTGGCCAATACGGGCGCGAACGCCCCCTGGCTCATGGCGGCCTGTCTGCACCACCTGGAGGCCCTGCGCGACCTGAACCTGGACTACATGCGCTGGCACAAGGTGAGCGCAATGATCGCCCGCGTGCGCACCCTGGCTCGTGCATGCGAACCGGATCACGCTGATCGACTGGCACTGCTCGAAGCGTACCATGCTTTTCGCCAGCAGGCGTATGCGCAGAGTGAGCAGATTATCGAGCAACTCCTGCATCGCGCCGATCTGCCCCCGCGCCGGCGCGGCGAGGCGCTGGTAACGCGCGGCCTCTGTGCGATGAACCAGGCCCGCAACGAGGCCGCGCTCGCCGACTTCGCGGAAGCGGAGGCCCTCGGTGTAGCCGCCGACGATGCGGCGCTGCAGGCCCGTGCCCTGGTGAACGCCAGTTGCGTGTACAATCTGCTCCATCGCTTCGAGCGCGCCCTGGAGTTGAGCGATCGCGGGTTGGCCCATTACCGCCAGGCGGGTGATCTCTACGGCGCCGCCTTTGCGCTCTATATGCGCGCCAACAATGCGCTCTACCTGGGGCGCTGGGAACCAGCCATCGCCGACCTGGACCAGGCCGCGGCGATCTACCACGCTGCGGGGATGCAGGCCCGCCTGGCCTCGATCGACTGGGCGCGCGGCTTTCTGCATCAACTGCTCGGCAACGAGGCGGAGAGCCTGGCAGCCTACGAGCGCGCCCTGGTGATTGCCACCTCCGCCGAGCATGGTAATGCCGTCCTCGCCGCTGACATCTTCACCGAACTGGGTCTGATCTACCAGTTGCAGGATCGCTGGGATGATGCCGACGCGGCCTTCCGCCGGGCGATCGCGCTCCAGGAGGAGTTGGGGAACACGCTGGGCCAGGCCCTGCTGATGCACCGCCACGCCCAGTTCCTTGACCGCCGCGGCGCCCGCAGGGCCGCCCTGGCCACCCTGCGCGAGGCCGTTGATCTGCTGGAAACCTTGCGCGTCGCGACCTATGCCGAAGACCTGAAGATCAGCCTGCTGGGCACTGCCGAACAGGTGTATGAAACCATCATCCTGACCTACCTGGAGCAGGGCGATACCGAGAGCGCCTTTGCCTACGTCGAGCGGGCGCGGGCGCGCGCCTTTCTCGACCTGGTGGCGCGCCGTGATGCACCGGACGGTACGCTTGCGCAACGGCCCACCGTCACCCTGTCCGATGTGCAAGGCTGCATCGCCTCCAACGCCCTGGTGCTCGAATACTTCTGCATCGGCGTGCTGCCGCCCGGCGACTCCTTCATGGCGCGCATCCCTTCTACCAACACCCGGCTGCGCGATCTCGTGCGCCCGCAGCCGGAGATCCTGCTCTTTGCCATTACCCGTGAGACGGTTCAGGTGCAACGGATCGCCTTCGATCCGAACCTGCTGCGCCCGCCGGCCAACGACCCGACGCCGGGGTGGCGCCTGGTGACGCAACGCAAGCTGCGCTGGATGTACGACCGGCTGATTGCCCCGATCGAGAGCCTCCTGATCAGTTGCGCCGTGGTCCATCTTGTTCCCCATGGGCCGTTGCACTACGTTCCCTTTGCTGCCCTGGCAACTCCGCGGGGTGGCGCCCTGCTCGACGCCGCCGGGCCGGCCCTGACCTTCGCGCCCAGCGCCACAGTGCTCTGCGACTGCCTGGCGCGACCCCCAGGCGCCGGAACGATGAGCCTCGCCCTGGGGTACAACTATCGGGGCGAGGCGCGGCTGTTTCTGGCCGAGCACGAGGTCCAGATCGTCGGGGCGATGCTCGATGCCCGGGTGATTGTTGGCGATCCGGCCAAGCGCGCCGACCTGTTCGCCTCCGGCCCCGACCTGCGCTGCCTGCATATCGCTGGCCATGCTGTGTATCGGGCCAGCGATCCGCTTGGTTCCTACCTCTGCCTGGGCGCCGATGACAACCTCGATGCCCGCACGCTGATGAGCGA
Organism: uncultured Chloroflexales bacterium; assembly: GCA_937918935.1. GTDB lineage: Bacteria > Chloroflexota > Chloroflexia > Chloroflexales > Chloroflexaceae > JACAEO01. The sequence continues at coordinate 55,527 of CAKZSI010000009.1, forward strand.
GTTGCAACTGCGCGATACCCTGGTGACGCTGAACGCCTGTACCTCGGGCCTCAGCCAGGTGGCCTCCGGGGATGAGTTGCTCGGGTTGCCGCGGGCTTTCCTCTACGCCGGCGCAGCGACGATTGTCTGCGCGCTCCACGAGATTGACGATATCGCTGCCTACGTTCTTATGGTATTGTTCTACACGAATCTTGCAGTGGGAGCATCGCCCGCTGAAGCCATTCATCAGGCGCAACTCGCGCTCCGCGATTCGGATCGAGAAACGGTAGTGGCCCTGCTGCAACGTTCAGGCGCCGCAACCCCCCAGGCCCTCGCGGCCCTGGAAGGCTATGACCGGCATCCCTTCGCGCATCCACGGTTCTGGGCCGCGTTTATGCTGGTTGGAAAACCCTAGGGGATTTGGGATTGAGATGGGTGGTTCGTTGGGTTCGCATTGCTTTAACGCAGGCTGGAAGCAGTCAGTGAAATGGGACAGGCGCTATGCAGACCACCAGACTCGGCCGGAGCGGCCTGGAAGTGACCCGCCTGTGTCTGGGCGGCAATGTCTTCGGCTGGACCTGTGATGAGGCGACCTCCCAGCGGGTGCTGGACGCCTACGTGGATGCTGGGGGCAACTTCATTGATACGGCGGATGTGTATTCGCGCTGGGCCACGGGCCACACCGGCGGTGAGTCGGAGGCGGTGCTGGGGCGATGGATGCAGGCCCGCGGCAACCGGTCGCGGCTGGTCATCGCCACCAAAGTGGGCTCGGCAATGGATGAGGGGCCAAACATGGGCGGTCTCTCGCGCCAGCACATCCTGCGCGCGGTTGATGCGTCGTTGCGTCGCCTGCGAACCGACTACATTGATCTGTACCAGGCCCACTTCGACGACGAACGCATCCCGCTGGAAGAGACCCTGCGGGCCTTCGATGATCTGGTGCGGCAGGGCAAGGTCCGCTACATCGGCGCCTCGAACTACCATGCCTGGCGGCTGGTGCAGGCTCTGTGGGTCAGCGATCGCCACGGGTATGCGGCCTATATCTCGTTGCAGCCGAAGTACAATCTGGTGGACCGTGAGGAGTTCGAAGGCGATCTGGAGGCGGCCTGCCGCGCCTTTGGTCTGGGGGTCATTCCCTACGCGCCGCTCGGCGGCGGCTTCCTGACCGGCAAGTACCGCCGCGAGGGCGCCCTGCCGGCCACCGAGCGCGCCCCAAAGGTGCAACAGCGCTACATGCATGCCCGTGGCTGGGCCGTGCTGGAAGCGGTGCAGCGGGTGGCCGAGGCGCGAGGGGCCACGCCGGCGCAGGTGGCCCTGGCCTGGCACCTGGCCCGCCCGAGCATTACGGCGCCGATTGTCAGCGCCACGAGTGTGGAGCAACTCGACGAACTGCTCGGAGCGCTGGATCTCCAGTTGAGCGCCGAGGAACTGGGGTATCTGAACTCAACATAGCCGGTTGGACGAGCGCGGGGAGACCAGTTCTCTACGCCCCTGTCTGTGGGGAGGGCAAGGAAATCAGCTTTCCCATACCCCTCAATCTCGCCAGCGGGTGAGTTGATACCGTTTGTTGTTTCTGTTATAGTGTTACAATGAGGTTGAATATTGGCGGAGGTTGCGGGGGCCGGGCGGTCCCTGGAAGGCCTTCTATCCTGTCTGGCACAGCGAAGCTGCGCCAGACAGGAAGTTTCGATAGGGCAAAGCCCCTTCGCCCCCCGCAGGGAGCGGCGCAAAGGAATCTTCTGGAATCGGCTGGCTGGGAATCCGTTCGGATTGCCAGTGGCCCAAGATGAAAGGGATGTGACCATGACGACCTCAAAGCCAGGTGTGACCGGCACGACGCCCGATATCGGTCTGAGCGCGGCGAACGTGCAGGGAGTGGTGGCGCTGCTGAGCCGCCTGCTTGCCGATGAGCACGTGCTCTACACACGGTTGCGCAACTACCACTGGAACGTTGTCGGAATGGCCTTTGGCCCGCTGCACGAGTTGTTCCAGGAGCAGTACGAGGGGCTGGAGGGAGACATTGACGAGATCGCCGAGCGCATTCGCTCGCTTGGCGCCCCTGCTCCGGGTACCATGACCGAGTTCCTGCAACTGACCACCCTGTCCGAGCGCCCCGGCGAGTATCCCGATGACCGCACCATGGTGGCCAACCTGGTGGCCGATCACGAGGCGATTATTCGCCATCTCCGCCGTGATGTGCGCGCGACCGATGAGCAGTACGACGACATGGGCACCAGCGATTTTCTGACCGGGCTAATGGAGAAGCACGAGAAGATGGCCTGGATGCTGCGTGCGCACATCGAGCAGCGCGGGTAGCATCCGGACGCTTTGTGTCTCAGCGGGGCGCGGGGGCATATGGCCCCCGCGCTTTCTTGTGCCGGTGTTGGGCGGCGAAGCCGCGCCACTAAAAGCATATTCGGAGGAGCCTGGCCCCTCCGAACTTTCTCATCGTGCATCGATCAGTCAATTCTTCCACTGGCGTCCGGGTGGCGGCGCGGCGAGGCGGCGGTAGCCTGCGCCAAAGGGCAGCCGTTGCTGGCGACAGAGGGGGGCACAGAGTTCCTGCGCTGCGGTCTCTACCAGGCGCGCCAGGACGCGCAGTTCGTCGCGGCTGAGCAGGAGGCCACCGTTGTGCAGCCAGAGCTGAATGGCGTCGTCCGCCCCCCGCGTCAGGCGATAGTAACCCCGGCGCAAGAAGGGCAGCTCCTCTTCCTCGCACCATTCGTCAAGCGCGGCAGCGAGATGCGGCAGGTCGTAGATCGGCAGACGAAAGGTCGCGGCGTCCCACACCAGACGCAGATCGCCGTCGGGCGCGACGCCGATCAGGCGGCCAGGGCCAGCAATCGCAACGGTGGCAAGATGAGCATCCATCAGATCTCCGGTCGCAACAGGGTTGTCGTGAGGCTCATTGGGCAGGGCGGCGGATAGGTTCAGTGTATGCTGCCAGGGCGGTTGTTTGTGTTAACAGGTACTGGCAACAGCTTGCGCCTTCATAACCGTCTGGCAGGAGAGGCGGGAACTGCGCCCCTGCGAGCCTGCCCTCTACAACAAGGTATGGAAGGACTTCACGCTCTAATTAGCAAACCCGAAATCCTGTATGTAGGATACACGATTCGCTGGCGGCGTCTAGTTGTGAATTTTGGAACTACTAATGTCGGAGGGGCGGGCGCCCCCGGGCGTGCCCGCGCCTCTGGCTATTCCAGACGCAGCCAGGCCACCTGGTATGGCGCCAGTTCAATCACCTCTGTGCCGGCCGCGTAGCGCGCCCCGCCGATGAGGTCGCGCGCACCCCCGGCGCCCGGGGCCGGCACACGCTGGCGCGCGCTGGAGACGTTGTGCAGGCACAACACCGCCGCGTCACCCTCGGGGGTGCGGCGCTCCAGTGCAAAAACGGCCGGGTGCACCTCGAGCACCCGCTGGGGGCCGTTGGGGTGAAAGGCCCGTTCACCGCGCCGCGCGCGGATCAGTGCGGCCATGCGTTGCAGCACCGCCCCCTCGCGACGCCGGGGGTCCGCCAGGCGCGCCTCCAGGTCGGCGCGCGTCCACTTCTCACGATTAAGCGTGCGGAAGCGTCCGGTGGTTTCCAGCCCCTGGTGGTAGTTGGGTGAACCAACCAGACTGTGCACATAGACTCCTGGAACGCCTTGCATGGCCAGCATAATCGCCTGCGAGGCAATGAAGCGCCCGATGACCACATCCGGCGCCTCGGCGCCGGCGGGGTCGGAGAGGGCATCGAACCAGGTGCAGTTCAACTCGTAGGGGCTCTGCGAGCCGTCAGGGTTGGTCTTGTAGGAGACGCGCCCGCCGTGGCGCTCCACCTGCGTGCACAGGTCCTGCACTTCAGCCTGGCTCAGGATGCCGGTGGCCGGCACCACGCCGATACCGTCGTGCGAAGCCAGGAAGTTGAAGAAGGCCGTCGTCGGCGAGGGCGGGGCAAGATCGCGCGCCCAGCCGCTCAGCCGGGTGGCGTCGCCAGTGGCGAAGGCGTGCAGCACCAGCGGCGCCAGGGGAAACTGGTAAACCAGTTGGGCCTCGTTGCTCCCGTCGCCGAAGTAGCTGATGTTGTCGGCATGGGGCACGTTTGTCTCGGTAATCAGCAGCACGTCGGGCGCGGCCACGTCCAGGACGGCGCGCCAGAGTTGTACGATGCGGTGGGTGTTCGGCAGGTGAATGCAGGTCGTGCCCGGCTCTTTCCACAGGTAGCCGATGGCGTCGAGGCGGATCAGGCTCGCGCCGTGCTCCACGTAGGCCAGCAGCACGTCGGTCATCTCCAACAGCACCTCCGGGTTGGCGAAGTTCAGGTCAATCTGATCGGCGCTGAAGGTGGTCCAGACATGGCGCACGCCGGCGGGGGTCTCGAAGGGGGTGAGCAGGGGGGTGGTGCGCGGGCGGGTCACCCCTCGCAGGTCGGTGGCCGGGTCAACGATGTGGAAGCGGGCCTCGGCGCCGGGCACACCGGCCAGAACGTCGCGGAACCACGCGCTGCTGGCCGAGATGTGGTTCACCACCGCGTCGAACATCAGGCGGTAGTGCTGGCCGAGGCGTTCGATGTCGGCCCAGGTTCCCAGGGCGGGATCGACGGCGCGATAATCCACTACCGAAAAGCCGTCATCGGAGGTGTAGGGAAAGAAGGGCAGGATATGGACGCCGCTGACGACGCTGGCGAAGGTGGTGTCGAGGGTCTCACCCAGGGTCTGGAGCGGGGGGCGACCCGGCTCGCGCACCTGGTCGCCGTAGGTAATCAGGATCACATCGTTCTCGGTGAGTCGTTCGGCGGGCGGGCGTGGCCGGGCCGGGGGGCGGCGGGCCACGAAGGCGTCCAGCATGGCCAGCAGGCGCGTGGTGATCGCCGCGCCCGCCGGCTGGCCATAGATCGCTTCGAGCAGTGTGTGAATCCGCGCGCGCGCATCACTCATTTCGGGGCCTCCTGCAGCGGTTGCCCTGCAACTTCCAGCGGCAGGCCGCGTATGAGCCGATACTCAGGGATGTGCAGCATCGGGGGGCGCTCGTGGTCGCGGATCTCGCGCAGTTCCAGATGGAAGCTGCCATCCTCGCGCTGGGTGATCAGCTTCATCGTCTGGTTGACTGGTTCGAGCAGGCTGGCCCGCTGCCGCTGTTCCAGGCGCTGGATCACCACCTGGGTAATGGCGAAGGCCATCTTGGAGAGGGGGACGAGTTCCTGGTTGCGGTGGATGCGCTCCAGCAGATCGACCTGGGCCAGAGCGTTCAGCCCATGACGCTCCAGCAAGTCGATCAACAGACCGGTCTCCACGCCATAGCCGGTGAAGAAGGGCACGGCCTCGAGGGCGAAGCGCCGCCCGGCATATTCGCCGGCGAGCGGCTGGAGCATACCCGACAGCTCAGGGTAGAACAGGTTGAGCAGGGGCCGGGCGGTCAACTCAGTGACGCGACCGCCGCCGCTGGCCTGGATCTTCTCGCCGAACTGGATGGGCCGGCGGTAGAATCCCTTACAGTAGACCAGCCGGCGTTCGCGCAGCAGGGGGCCGATCACGCCATAGACGAAGCGCGGGTGAAAGTTCTTGATGTCGGTGTCGCACCAGGCGACAATATCGCCATTCAGCACGTAGAGGCTCTTCCACAGGGCCTCGCCCTTGCCGTAGAAGGCCCCGTACTGCGGCAGGATCTCCTGATGGATATAAACCGGAATGCCGTGGGCGGCGGCGATCTCGCGGGTGCGATCCTGCGAACCGCTGTCTATCAGCACTACCTCGTCGAGCAGCGGCGTTTTCTCCATCAAGTGCTGCTGCACCTGGCCGATGATCTCGCCGATGGTCTGCTCCTCGTTAAGGGTCGGCAGACCGAGGCTGATACGCACCCCCTGCTGTTGTTTGAGCGCCAGGAGGCGTTGCAGGTCGTCGTACTCGGTGGAACTGAAGGTGTTTTCGGCGAACCAGCGGTCAACAATGGCCGAGAGATCGCGCTGTTGCTGCCAGATCTGCTGGGCCTGCTCTTCGTCCTGGGCCATACGGTGGCGGACGATGATGACCGTCGTGGCGGCCTTGCGTAGAATGCGGTCGGCGAGGGGGCCGATAGGCGCCTCGGGGTCGCCCTGGCGGCCGGTAACCCCCAGGACGATCGCCTGGTGATCGGCCGCCTCGGCCAGAATGGCCTGTTCAACGGGGATACTACGCTCCAGCCAGCGTGTGACGCGGGGCATAGTACGCAGGGATTGCAGGCTCTCGCGCACGGCGCCATTGTCGGGCAGGCGCGGGTTGGCAGCGTAGAGCACGCTGATCCCGGCCTCGTGGCGTTCGGCCAGGGCCAGGGCCACTTCGCAGGCCAGGGGCGTATGCGGGCCGCCCCGCACAGGCAGGAGGATGCGCCGCCACTGGCCATCGCCCATCAGGCGCACCACCATCACATCACAGGGCGGATGGCGCAGCAGACTGTCAATCGGCGGGCCGAAGAGTCGTTCGGATGAGGACTGCTCGGCCTGCCAGCCAAGCAGAATGAGGTTGGCGTGCTGCTCCTGGGCCGCGGTGCGGATGCCCTCGGTCAGGTCGTAGGCCACGGTGATGACCGTGCGCACGGGCACCTGAATGGTGCCAAGTTCGGCAATCGTATCGTGGGCGGCGCGCATGCGTCGCGTTTCCAGCATGCCTTCGCTGAGGGGTTGTCCTTCGGGCACCACCACGATGCTGACGATCACCACCTGGCCGCCGTGATGGCGGGCAATGTCAGCCGCGAGGGGCAGCAGCAGGCGGATCTTCTCCGGGGCCCGCGCGGGCAGGAGCACCGTGTATTCTCCCGTATCATGGCCACTGTACGCAGAGGTCATCGCAACTGTTCCTTCCTCGCCGGTAGGGGATGCCGCGGGCGATCAGGCTTACGCGCCCGCGAGCAAAGGGACGATGTGCCGGCGCACGATCGCCTCCCACGTATAGGTCGTGCGGACGCGCTGCCGTAGCGCGTAGCGCTCATCGGCGGCGAACGCAGTAAGGATCCGTTCCGCGATCTGGTCGGGATGTTCCGCAAGCCCGAAGTACATGGCAGCGGAACCAGCCGAGGCCCGCAGGGGCGGAATGTCGCTACAGAAGATCGGAATCCCGCTCAGCCCTGCCTCCAGCACCGGGATGCCGAAGCCCTCGTAGCGGCTGGGGAAGAGCAGACCATCGGCCAGGTGAAAGAAATCGGCGAGCATGGCGTCGGAAACGGGGCGCGGCTGGCCCTGCGGGTCGGTAAAGACTTCGTAGAGAAACACGGTAGCGTCTTCAGCGCCCGTGTCGCGGCGCAGGGCCAGCAACTCGGCCAGATAGGCGGCGTTGGTCGGATTGTGGGGCCCGGGCGGCCCCGTGATGACCAGGCGCGGCGCAGCGCCCTGGCGCTGCATGGCGCCCGCGATGGCGACGGCCAGTTCGATGTTCTTGCGCCGGGTGATGCGCGCCGGCAGGAGGAGCAGCGGAGCGGCCTCCAGTAAACGCAGCCGCTCGATCAGGTCGGCCGTCTCGGGCTCCAGTTTGAGCAACCCCCGCACATCAACGCCGGGCGTCACTACGGCGATCCGTTCCGGCGCCAGCCCCAGCAACTCGGCCAGGATGGAGCGCCGGTCCTCCGAGACGACCACGTAGTGCACCCCGGGCCACGCTTCGCGCAGCAGATCCCAGGGGTAGCCGGGGTGCAGTTCTGGCAGGTACAGGGGGTCGCGCCAGGCAAAGTCGTGGCACCAGGCGAGCATCCGGGGCAGGCGACCCGCGTCGTGGAGGCGCCGCAGCGCAGCGGTGAAGGCCAGGTTCTTGTGCAGGCTCAGCACGTTGTGCACCATGAGCGCATCGCAACCGGCGAGGGCGTCATCGAGCCACGCGGCGATGCGATCACGCAGGGTCAGGAACTCGGCGCTGACGATCCCCGCGGCCAGTTCGCGGCTGATGCGTTCGACCATCTCGCCGCGGGAGCCGAGTTCGGGCAGGACATGCGCTTCCACCCCCGGCCCGATGTCGCCGCCTTTAGCGGCGATCATGCGCACCGACCACCCCAGGGCCGCAAGCGTCCGCCCATGGGCGGCCATGGTGATCTCGACGCCGCCGACGTAGGGCGGCCCGGCGTAGTGCAGGATGGCAACCGCGCTCATACAATCTCTCCCCGGCTCATACGGATGGCCAGATCGATGAAGCACGCCGCCGACCAGCCAAACATTGGCGCGGCCCTGGGTGGCGCTTCACCCGTCAGCGGGTGGTAGTACTCGTAGATGTCGCGCTGGCCCATCACCAGGCGCAGCGTCTGCTCAGCCAGTTCCCCGGCGAGGGCCTGAAAGCCGGTGCGCTGCAGGGCCTCGACAAAAATATAGTTGATGTTGATCCACACCGGCCCGCGCCACATCTGCTGGGGATCGTGACGGGGATCGGAGAGGGCCACCGTGGGCAGCGGATAGGTGGCCCAGAAACTGCGCGGGTCGCGCAGATGGGCGATCAGGCGTTCGGTGATTGCGGGTGGCATGCGCCCCGTCCAGAGTGGGTAGAGGCTGAAGGGCGTCAGCACCTTGATCGGGCGATGCTCGCGCTGTGACCAGAACACCCCGGCGCGTTCATCGTAGAAATGCTCAATCATCCGCCGCGCCAGAGAGTCGGCCCGGTTCTTCCAGAGCGTCGCTTCACGCGCGCGCCCCAGAATGCGGGCCATGTTCGAGAGCGCTTCCATCTGGAGGCAGAGATAGGTGTTCAAGTCCACCGCCTCGACGGGCATGCCCTCATCCCAGAGCGGGCTATCGTCCAACCCTGAAGAGAAGGGATGCGAGTACTGCACGATCCCATCGGCGTCATCGTCGTTCAACCCGAACCACCACGAGTTCCAGCGCACCAGCGGCTCGTAGATGTCGCGGAGCATGGCGAAGTCGCCGGTCTGATTGTACACGTGCATTGCAACCCAGCCGATAATCGGCGGTTTGGTGACCGCGGCGGCCACCGGCGCCTCCAACTGCGTGATGGTGCCCTCATCGTAGACGGCGTCGGGGATCATGCCATCGGGCAACTGGTGGTCGAGCATAAACTGGATCTGGTCACCGGCCAGTTTCGGATCGGTGTAGCGGAAGGCCAGGGCATGGAAGTAGTTGTCCCATTGCCAGGCGCCGATATAGTGGGCCTTGCTGGGGGCCACGCTTTCGCGGCGGAAGTAGCCGTAGGGCGAGAGCATGTTGTTGCCCAGGACCCACCAGGCATAGTAGTACTGCTGGCGGTAGGGTTCGTGTACCGCCGGCACACTGGCAAACCAGTGGTGCCAGCGCTCCTCGGCGGCGCGCAGGGCGGCGCGAAAGGGCACGACCCGCCGGTCAAGGTCGAGACCGGCCTGGATGTGCAGGGTAATCGCCGTATCGGCATCGCCCTGGGCCACCAGGGTAACCTGGTAGCCGACGCCATTATGCTCAACCTGGTTGAGGATCAGGGTTCCATTGGTGGAGTAGGCGCAGTTGCGCACCGTCTTGAACTCGCCTCCCTGGGCGTCAGGACGCGCCAGGTCGGGCACGACGGTAAAGCTGATCCCGCTCGCGACCCCGGTGGGCAACCCGAAACTGAGGGTGCACTCATCTTGAAACACGCAGCGAAACTCGCCGACCGGGGTCTGGAACATCACAGCGTGGGGATAGGTGATCGCCTCGAAGGGTACGGGGCGGCCGTTGCCGTCCACCAGGCGCAGGCTGGGGATGTACGGCGGGCGGTTGCGGTAAGCCGACAGGCCGGGGGTGAGCGAGGTCAATCGTTCGGCAAGCTTGAGATGCAGAGTATCAGGTTGCCGCCGATCCTTGAAGAGCAGCAAGCGCGAGCCGCGGTCGCTGAAGGGAATGCGTTCGAGCAGGATACGGTTTTCCAGGGCAAGGAGAAACGGCGACTCAGGGACGTACACGTCTGACACCTCCATAGCTCCGGCGCCCCTGGCGTCGGGCTCAGGGCGTGGGGAAATAGCGGCGCGGCTGTGTGGCAAGCCCGCGCACTGCGGGTATTGTAGCATCTCCCGCCCGGGCGGTGTGGGGTGAAGAAGCGGCCTGGCCGCACACCGCCGAGAATAATATTCCTGGGAGAACTGTGCCTTCCCCGGCCCTCCGCGATGGGCAGGGCTGGCATAACGTCTGACTTCCACGGCGGGGTGTGGGGCGGCTACGCCACCCCGGTCTATGGCTTGCCCTGTAGATGTCGCAAAAGCCCTGCCGCGATAGGGCAACTGGTTGACATAGACAGTGCAGGGGCGTATCTTTGATACAGACACACGCAATCGGAACGCGCAGCAGCAAAGACGCCCCCATGGGTATTGCCGCCGACATCACGATCATCCTTGTCGCAGCGCTGCTGGGCGGTTTTGTGGCCCGGCGTCTGAACCAGCCGCTCCTGCTGGGCTACATCGTCGCCGGCATCGTCGTCGGCCCGTATACCGCCGGCCCGCGGGTGAGCGATATTCACAATATCGAACTCCTCGCGGAGATCGGGGTGGCGTTGTTGCTGTTTGCCCTGGGAGTTGAGTTCAACCTCAAAAAGCTCCTCCACTTCAAGTGGGTGGCATTCGGCGGCACCATCCTGCAGATGACCCTTACCACGGTGCCAGGCTTCTTCCTGGGCCGTCTCCTGGGGTGGGAACCCTACCCTGCCCTGTGGCTGGGCGCGCTGGTCTCCCTCTCCTCGACCATGGTCATCCTGAAGACCCTCATGGGCCAGGGTAAGCTTGGCACCCTGGCCAGCCGGGTGATGCTCGGCATGCTGATCGTGCAGGATCTGGCCGTGGTGCCGCTGATGGTCATGCTGCCCGAGCTGGCCAACCTGAGCGACGGACTGGCCCATCTGGGGCTGGCGGCGCTCCGCGCCGGGCTGATCCTGGCGGCGATGGTCTTCGTCGGCACACGGGTGATCCCCTTCGTGCTGAAACGCATTGCAACCTGGAACTCGCGTGAGTTGTTCCTGGTGGCCATTATGGCCCTGGGCCTGGGGATCGGTTACGCAACCTACCTGGCCGGCCTTTCCTTCGCCTTCGGGGCCTTCGTGGCCGGCCTGGTGCTCAGCGAGTCGGATTACAGCCACCAGGCGCTGAACGACATCATTCCTCTGCGGGATGTCTTCGGCATGCTGTTCTTCGTCTCGGTGGGCATGCTGATCGATCCAGCCTTCCTGCTGGCCCACTGGTGGGCCATCCTCGTGCTGACGCTGGTCGTGAGTTGTGGCAAGGTGGTGATCTTTGCCGCAGTGGTGCGTCTGTTTGGTTACCGTGGCGACGTGCCGCTCACGGTCGGATTCGGGCTGTTCCAGATCGGCGAATTTGCCTTCGTCCTGGCGCGGGTGGGTCTGGACGTCGGCGCCCTGACCGCCGCCCAGTCGAACCTGGTACTGGCCGCAACGGTGGTGACGATGATCCTCACCCCGTTCGTCAGCCGGCTGGCCACGCCCACCTACGCGCTCTGGAGGCGCTGGCGCGGCAAGACGCCCAGCCCGATGCTTGCACGAGTAGATGAACCGCTCCGCGGGCACACGATTATCGCTGGCTATGGCCGGGTGGGTCGTTACACCGCCGATCTGATGCGCCGGCTGGGGCACCCTTTCGTTGTGATCGAGCGCGATCAGCACCGTATGGACACCTTAAAGGCCAGCCGCGTGCCGGTGATTTACGGCGATGCCAGCAGCCCGACGGTACTGGAGGCGGCGGGCATTCACGAGGCCCGGCTGCTGCTGGTGGCGGTGTCGGCGGCGATCGACGTTGAGACGATCGTTCGCCAGGCCCGCGCACTCAACCCGCGCCTGCACATCGTCGCGCGGGCCACACGCCTGGCCCAGCTCGAAGTGCTTCGCCAGTTGGGGATCCACGAAGTGGTGCAGCCCGAATTCGAAGCCGGGCTGGAAATGGTGCGCCAGGCGCTGTTGCATTTCGACGTTCCCACCACCGAGATCGAGCGGCTGAGCGATGCCGTGCGGGCCGAATGCTACCAGCCCATGGAGGCCCTCAGCACCAATGCGGCAACCTTACACCGCCTGCGCCGCGCGCGGCGCAGTCTGGAGATCGTCTGGTACAACCTGGCGCCTGATTCGCCGCTGGCCGGGAAGAGCATCGGCGCCAGCGCCATCCGCAAGCGCACCGGTGTCTCGGTCGTCGCCATCCTGCGTGGCGACAGGGTAATCGCCAACCCCGAGCCCGAGACGGTGCTGGAGGCCGGCGACCAGATCGCCATTCTGGCAACCCCGCCCCAGCGGGCGCTTTTCCAGCAGTGGCTCCAGGGCAGTGACGCCGAACCGGCCCCGGCGCCGGCAGGGGCAGCGACCACTGTGGCCACGTAGCTGGTCGCGCCCCTGCCGAAAGGGAGGGGCTGGGAGGGCTTTACCCTCCCAGAAAAACCGTTCCCGAACCAGCCTGTGGCGCGCGGTGATGCGCGGCCCCCAGCACTCGCGCCACCGGTACACCCTCCTGGTGTCCCTTTGTTGCCAGCAGGATCGGTTCGCTCGTCAGGTAGCAACCCTGCACGTCGTGACGCACGCGCCCTGAGACCAGGATCTCGCCAGCGGCGGCGTGCTGCATCAGATGGGCCGCCAGATTCATCTCATCGCCCTGGGCCGTGTACACCCGTCGCTCCGCACAACCCACCGTGCCCAGGTAGAGCAGACCCTGCGTGATCCCGGCGCGGGTGATCAGCCCGTGGTCGCGCAACTCCAGACAGCAGCCGACTGCCCGGCGCGCGTCTGCGCCACGCGCCAGTAGCCCGCCAAAGAGCAGCACCAGCACGGCTCCTTTGTTCCCCACCTCGATCTCATTCAGCCAGCCACCCCAGCGCTGCGTCACCGTCTGCACCTGGCTCACCAGCGAATGCAGCGCGTGCGGTTGGGCCGGCAAGCTGAAGCCTGCAAACACGGGAACGCAGGTTCGGTACTCGGCAATGAGCGCATTGTGCCGCAGGCGCTCGATCAGCGCGTGGGGCAGAAAATCGTTGTCCTGAAGGGGTGGCCCGGGCTCGCCTGGCTGGAAGTGCGCCCGTTGCGTGGTCGTGGCAGTGTGGTCGGCGACGACGACCTGGCCCACGCCCGCGGCGCGTTCCGCTGCTGCCGCCGCCAGGAGCGCCGGCCCCAGCAGGGTCAGATGTACGCCGTAGTGCGGCAGACCGGCAAGCAGGGCATGGATCGTTCCGACCCCGACCCCAACGCGCAGGTAGAAACGAAAGGGCCCCGCCGGGGTGTCGAGGGGCGGCAAGGCGTCAACTGCGGTAAGCAGGGCCGTGGCACATCGCCGTACCATGTCCACGTCAGCATGGCCGGGCCACCAGGCGGTGAGGGCATCACCGGCAATGGCCGACACATCACCGCCATACGCGGCGACAGTTTCCACCAGCACGGCATAGCACTCGTTCAGCGCGACGTGGAGGCGCTCGGCGCCGTCGGGCAGGGTGCTGAAGGCGGCGGTCAGGCGGGTGAACCCGCGCAGGTCGGCGTAGAGCACCGTTGCCTGGCAGGTAAACACAGCGCCGGGTCGTAGCTCGGCGCTGCCGATCCGTGCGCTCAACCAGTGTGACAGGTACGGCCGCAGATGCGCCGGGTCGGTACACATTGATGTCAGGCGACAGAGGGTAGGGTTGAGTCGTCGCTCGGCGCACTACAGGCGGCGCAGACGCGAAAGGGAATGCCCGTATCGCTGACGGTGCGAATGTTCTCGCGGCAGCCACAGTACCGGCACACCGAGAGGTTTTCAATGTCGTCAGCGCGCCAGAGTTGCGGGGCCAGGGTAATCTCCATTGGCTCATCAATGGAGAGAATACCGATCTTGACACAAACAGCAGCGGGGAAGACATCGGCGACGCGGGCAAACAGCTTCTGGGGATAGGAATACACTTCGTCGCCTACCAGGATACCCCGCATACGTGGATGTTGGCGGATCTTCATGGCTCTTGAAGCCGGGCGATCAGCCGACGCACGTCGGTTTCGTCCAGCGTGAAGCGCGTGTCATCGGCGAACAGCAACTCGTCGAGCACATCGGCGATCACATCAATGTCTGCAGCATCAACTGCCAGCATCCCCTGATCCAGTTCGTAGAATCTGTCGAAGGCCCACTGCGCCAGTTCAGCGGCCCCGATCCGGCCGTCCAGCCGTTCCTGGAGCTTTGCGATCAGGGCGCTACGCTCGAATATCATAGCACAAATTCTTCCGATGAACACGGGGAACCAGGGCTTTGCAGGACTCATGCAACGTCCGCCCCCGGCGAGGGGGGGGGGTTGCGCCCCTCACTCGACGAGTGCGTCGTCACAGAACGTGCGGAAGCCGCAACCAGCGCAGCGGCGCGGATCGTCGTGACTACGGGCGACGTCGTCGGTGTCGAGGAGCGCGTGCATCTCGGCGAGCAGGGCCACCAGGCGCCGGCGCACGGCAGGGGTATAGCTGAGACGAAAGGTAGCGTTGGCGTAGCGCAGGTAACCGCAGGGAGGCGTGTGGCCCGTGGTCTCTTCCACCAGCAGACAGTAGGCCGCCAGTTGCATCAGGTCGGAGTCGTAGGGGTGCGGCGCCCGCCGGCCTGGTTTGACCTCAACCGGGACCATGGCCCCGCCGCGTTCAATCAGATAATCAGGCTTACCCACCAACCCGTAGCGCGTCGCGACGAGGGGGCGTTCCAGCGGTCGTCCCACACCAACATCCATGGCTGCTACCCGACCCCATGGAAGCCCGGCGCGCCAGCGCAGCACGACGGCCACAACGAGGAGCAGCAGGGCCAGGCCGAGAATGGCGCCCCCCAGCATTGCCTTGATCAGAGTCCTATCACCAGCAACAGCACCCCGCCGGCCAGCAATACCAACCCGGCCCACAGGGCAAGGCCGCTCAGGGCAACCATGCGCCCGTGGGCCACGTGCCTGGCGCTCCCCATCGCGCGGCGCTCCCGGTCAGCCGGTTCCAGGCCAGCCACCCGTCGCAGCCACCAGGCCCGGGCGCAGTACACATACTCGGCGACTTCACTGGCCCGGATCATCAACTGCCACCCAGCACCGGCAGGCCGCGGATGGCATTGAGCACGTCGTTGACCGTAATGAGCACCATCAGGCCCATCAGCGCGGCGAAGCCAATGGCGTGGACGAGAGCCTCCTTTTCCGGGGGCACCTTCTTGCCGCCCCGCAGCCATTCAACCAGGGCAAAGATAATGTGGCTGCCATCAAGGGCAGGGATGGGCAGGAGGTTCAGCAAGAACAGGTTAAGGCTCAGGACCGCGGCCAGGTTCCAGAAGGCAGCAAATCCGCCTGGCTGCTGGATCACCTCGCCAGTGGCGCGAGCGATGCCTACCGGACCGATCGGCCCGCCATCGGGTGATGGCTCCGGGGAGAAGAGACCGAGGATCGAGGCCGGTAGGCCCGCCAGGGCCTGCACCATCCGGCCAGTCAGTTCCAGGCTATACGTCACGCCGCGCCAGGCGGCCGCCAGCGGCCCAACCTGCACCTGCTCCAATCTGGGACCGTAGCTAAAGCCGAAGCCCGACTCGAAGCTCTTCCCCTCGGGCGACGTCCAGGGCCCGGGGACGACCACCAGTGCCACCTCTTCGCCATCGCGCAGCACCGTTGCCGTGACCGGGCGGCCGGAGTTCGCGCGAGCCACCTGGCCGATCACCGCGGGATCTTCGACGGAGCGACCATCCAGGGCGCGTAGTTCATCACCGGGCCGGAATCCGGCCTGCTCTGCGGGGGTGTCGGGGAAGACCTGGCTGATCGCCTGGCCGGTTGGCGTCGGAACACCAAGGGTGCCGAAGAGCACGGCGAAGATCAGCATGGCCAGCAGCAGGTTCATCAACGGGCCGGCGACCATCACGATGATCCGGCGCCAGGGGGGGGCCGCGGCCAGCGTACCGCCGGCGCCATAGAGCGGGTCGCTCGCCCCATCGCCGTTCTGCGCAAAGCGGACGAACCCGCCGAGGGGCAGCCAGTTCAATGTATATTTAACGCCATTGCGTTCGAACAACGTGAGCGCGCGCGGCGGAAAACCAATTCCAAACTCATCAACCTTAATCCCCAGCCACACGGCGGTAAGGAAATGCCCGAGTTCATGAATAACCACGAGCAACCCGAGCATCAATAAAAATGCGCCAATAGCTATTAGCGGATTACCTCCGCTTTGTTCGGCGGTTTGCTGTACCGGGGCGGCTGCAACGCTTGCAAGAGCGAGCATACAATCTCCATTGCGAAAGAAACGGATCGCGGAGGGCTGCGCCCTCCGCACCTCGCCCACTTCATCATCTCCACGAGCCGGCTGCCCGAGGCTTCTGGTAGTGTAGCGAATCAGCGTGCCAGAGTCAAGAGAATCGTGAAATAGATAACTGGACCGGTGAACAGCAGGCTATCCATACGATCGAGAATGCCGCCGTGGCCGGGGATGAGCGTACCGGAGTCCTTGACGCCCACCTGGCGCTTGATCAGCGACTCGCCGAGATCGCCGAGCGGCCCGGCGATCCCTGCGGCCGTGCCAATCAGCACGGCGCTGATAAGGCTGATCGGCAGGCCCAGGATGGGCACTGCCGCCGCCGCGGTAAGAATAGAGGCAACCAGGCCCCCCGCAAAGCCCTCCCAGGTCTTCTTGGGGCTGAGGATCGGCGCCATGCGGGTGCGCCCGATGGAACGGCCCACAAAGTAAGCTGCGCTATCCTGGATCCAGGTGATCGCCAGTACCAGAAAAACCCAGGCAGCGCCGGGGGGAACATTCAGCAGGGCCAGCGGACCGGCGCGCAGGGGCGTATCGAGCTGGCGCAGGAGGATGAAGGCGCTCAACAGCCAGCCGATGTAGGCGGCGCCGGTAAACGTGAGCGCCCAGTTTTGCAGACTGGTGCTGCGATCAGACTGGGTGAACTCATATACCAGAGTCGCCATCAAACCGAGAGCCAGGGTCATCCCGGCGAGGTTAAGACTGGTGAAGGGTTGCAGGGCGGCAGCGGCGCAGAACGCCACCCCCAGGACAAGGCCGGGAACACGACGGGGTGCAAAGCCGCCCTGGCGCAACAGACCAAAGAGTTCGATGATCGCCAGCGCCACGCAGAGGGACACGAAGATCGCCGTGGCCCAGGGCCACCACGCCACGGCGACAATCAGCGGGATCAGGATCACAACGCTGAACAGGCGCCGGACGATGGAGCTTGAGCTACTCGGAGATGAGCCCGCCGAAGCGGCGCTGGCGCCGTCCGTACTCGCTGATGGCCTGCTGGAGGTGTTCTGGCCGGAAGTCGGGCCAGAAGACGGGGGTGAACCAGAACTCACTGTAGGCTGCCTGCCAGATAAGAAAGTTCGAAATCCGCCGCTCGCCGCTGGTGCGGATGATCACATCAGGGTCGGGCATCCCGGCGGTGTAGAGGTTAGCGCTGACGACCTGCTCATCGATCTGATCCGGGCTGACCCCGGAGGCAACGATCTTGCGCACAGCGTCAACAATATCAGCGCGACCGCCGTAGTTAAACGCAATCGCCAGGGTCAGACCCGTATTGTGGCGGGTCAGATCGATCGCGTAGCGCACCTTTTCGGCCAGACGCGGGCTGAGGCCCTCGAGGCGTCCGAGATGTCGCAAATGGACATTTTGCTCGTGGAGGGCGTGTGTTTCGCGGTCAATAAAATCGCTCAGGATTTGCATCAGACCCTGCACCTCAGCCGATGGCCGGGCCCAATTCTCCGTCGAGAAGGCGTACAGCGTCAGATAGCGCACACCAAGACGGTCGGCCTCACTCACAATAGCGCGGATATTCTCCGTGCCGGCCCGATGGCCCGCGAGTCGCGGCAACCCTCGCTGGCGCGCCCAGCGCCCATTCCCATCCATAATCACTGCGATGTGTCGGGGGGTCCTGCTCTCGCGTCCGCCATCAGCCGTGCTCATAGCCTGCTCTCCGCCCGTCGTGGCCTAGACCGCCATGACCTCGGCTTCCTTATCCTTGCCGATCGCGTCGAGGTCGGCGATACATTTGTCGGTCAGTTGCTGCACCCGTTCCTGGGCGCGCTTGAGTTCGTCCTCGCTAATCAGCTTCTCGGACTCAAGCTCCTTGAGCTGATCCATCGCATCACGGCGTTGATTGCGCACCGAAACCTTGACCTCTTCGACCCGATGGCGCACCACCTTGACCAGTTCGCGGCGTCGCTCTTCGGTCAGCGGGGGAATGGCCAGGCGGATAACCCGCCCGTCATTACTGGGATTGATCCCGATGTCGGACTGCTGAATGGCCTTCTCAATCGCCTTAATCAGCCCTGTGTCATAGGGTTGGATGACGATCAGGCGAGCCTCGGGCACCGAGATATTGGCAAGCTGGTTCAGCGGCATCGGCGCGCCATAGGCTTCGACGTGCAGATGCTCAACCAACCCGGCGGAGGCGCGGCCGGTGCGGATCGTCGCCAGATAGTGCCGCAGGGCCTCGGTGGCCTTCTTCAGATGCGCCTCATATTCGCGTAAGACATCGTTGACCATCACGCTCTCCTCGCATATCTCGCCGGCTGGCGCGCCGTGCGGGTCGCCAGGGGCGGGGGCGTCCCATCGTACCTGCACCGCGTCATCCGCCGTAGCGGAGGTATGAGCGGTGCTGCCAGCGATGCGGTACGTCCAGCATACAGGATGTTTACACCTCCGGCACCGGCATCCGTTCGGGGAGGCTCTTACTGACCAGGGTGCCCACGTGCTGCCCGAGCACGATCCGCTCGATGGTGCCAGGTTCCAGCGCATTGAAGACGATCAGCGGGATATCGTGATCCATGCAGAAGGTGAGGGCGGTGCTATCCATCACCGTGAGGCCGCGATTAAGCGCCTCCATGTAGGTCAGGTGATCGAACTTGACAGCGCCGGGGTCCCGCCGCGGATCGGCGCTGTAGATCCCGTCCACGCCGTTTTTAGCCATCAGGATGACCTGGGCGTGGATCTCTGCGGCGCGCAGGGCCGCAGCCGAGTCGGTTGTAAAGTAGGGATTGCCGGTGCCTCCAGCGAGAATAATCACCCGGCCCTTTTCGAGGTGGCGAATGGCGCGGCGACGGATGTAGGGTTCAGCGACCTCATTCATCTGGATGGCGGTCATGGCGCGGGTATGCAGACCGTGCTGCTCGAGCACATCCTGGAGGGCGAGGGAGTTGATAATCGTGCCTAGCATGCCCATATAGTGGGATTGCGCCGTATCCATCCCCCGGGCGATGGACTGGTTGCCACGCCAGATATTTCCTCCGCCGATCACCACTGCGACATCCACGCCCCGGCGATGCACGGCGGCGATTTCGCGGGCCAGGTAGTCGAGCATATCGTAGCTCACCACTTCGTCGGTGCCTTTAATCTGCTCGCCGCTCAACTTGATCAGAATACGCCGATACTTAGGCTCTTGCATATGAGGTACCATAAGCAGGGAGCAGTTGCCCGCTGGCAGGTCGCTCTGCCAACGGCAACTGCTCACGCCGTAACGGGTCAGGCGCCGACCTCGTAGCGCACGAAACGCCGAACGATAATGTTTTCACCAAGTTTGGCGATCGCTTCCTTGATTAACTCTTCGATTGTTCGTGACGGATCCTTGACGAAGGGCTGCTGCAGGAGTACATGCTCTTCGATGAACTTCTCACGAGTCAGCCCGCTCTCGGCTACGGCCTCATCGCTCACTTCGTCGGCGTGGATGTACCGCGGGTTGAGTGCGACGATGTGCTGGGCGAGGTTATTCGCCAGGGCGGCGAACCCCTCCGTTCGAGCGACAAAGTCAGTTTCACAGTTCAATTCGACCAGACCGGCCACGCGGGCGCCGTAATGGACGTACACGCCAATCAGGCCCTCACGCGCTTCACGGGTGGCCTTTCTGGCCGCCGCCTCAATCCCCCGTTCGCGCAGGATCTCAATGGCCTTAGTGAGATCGCCGCCGGTCTGTTCGAGGATGTCTTTGCACTCCTTGATTCCGGCGCCGGTTCGCTCGCGCAGTTCTTTGACCAGTTCAATCGAGACTGCCACAGGCTCGCTCCTCTTCTCGTGATATGGAGGGGCATGCGCCCCTCCAGAACCGTCTGGCTGTTGCTTACCGGCGACGGGCGCCGCCGTCTTTCCCTGTTGTTGCGCCTATCCTGACATGCAGGGTAGAGGATGGCGTGCGGAGAGGTCGAGGCCCTGCAAGTTCCTCCCCACAGGAGGTATCCGAACAGGCGGCTGGTCTTCGTGCAACTCCACAACACCAGAGGTGCATACCTGGAAGGGCGAAGCCTTCCCACCCTCTCCCACCTTGAGACGCTCTCTCAGCCCTCGTGGGCTGCCTCGCGGCGATGGACGCCTTCAAGCGCCGCGTCGGCGATCTTGCCGGTAATCAGGCGGATGCCACGGATGGCGTCATCGTTGCACGGAATGACATAGCTGATCGGGTCGGGATCACAGTTGGTATCAACCATCGCCACCACGGGCACGCCAACCTTGAGCGCCTCTTTAACGGCAAGTTCCTCTTTGTGCGGATCTATCACGAAGAGCGCGCCGGGCAGCCGATCCATGGTCTTAATACCGGCGAAGACCCGGTTGAGCTTTTCAATCTCCTTTTCGAGCTGCAGGCCCTCGGCCTTGGTGAGCCGGGCGAAATCGCCCCGATCGCGCTGGGCTTCAAGGTCGGCAAGGCGCTTCAGGCGCCCCTTGATCGTCGCAAAGTTGGTCAGCGTACCGCCGAGCCAGCGCTGGGTGATGTAGTACTGGTCAGCGCGGGTCGCTTCCTCGACCACGGCTTCCTGGGCCTGTTTCTTCGTGCCAACGAAGAGCACCTTCTCGCCGCGGGCCGTAACATCGGAGATGAAGCGATAGGCCGCCGTGAGGCCAAGTACGGTCTTCTGCAGGTCAATAATATGGATGCCATTGCGCGCCGTGTAGATGTACGGGCGCATCTTCGGGTTCCAGCGGTTCGTCTGATGCCCAAAGTGGGCGCCGGCCTCCAGCAGCGCCTTGATCGAAACAACTCGCGGTGAAGTCGCCTGGGTCATATGCTCCTTGCCATTCTGGATAATCCAGCCGCCACCTCCCACGTGCGCCGACCGAACCGGGCGTCCCGGCAGGAGCGATCGGCTGGAGGAGGTGTGTGTATTTGGCGCATTTCAACGCCGTCGAACAGTATAGCACAAGCGTAGTGGCGGGGCAAATAACGGCCCTCGTTCCGGGGCGACGCGGCGATGCCGCACCGTACCGGAACGAGGTTTTCGGATGCGTTTTGCCCCTCCGAGTCGCTCTTCGGCCGGGGCGTGAAGCTGCGACCTTACTTGCCGGGTTCGGCCTCAACGGGCGCAATGTGCAGGCCGTTGAGGGCCAGCGCGGCTTCGATGCCATCGCGGAGATTCGCACAGGTGGTCACGTTTGAGAAGTCAATATCGAGATGGACCAGGGTCTGGGCGATGCGGGCGCCGATTCCAGTGATCACCACCTGGGCGCCCAGCAGGCTGGCCGCGCGGATCGCCTGCCCCAGGGAGTTGGCGACCTGAGTGTCAACAATCGGTACGCCGGTGATATCAATGATCGCCACGTCGGCCTGGTGCTCGGCGATGCCGTTGAGCAGGCTCTCGATTACCTGCTGCGCCCGGCGGCTGTCAAGGTTGCCTACCAGGGGCAGCACAATAACGCCCTCGAACAGCGGCACCACCGGTACCGCCAGTTCCGAGATGACATCCTCCGAGCGCTGCAGTTGTTCGCGCAGGCGGCGCACTTCCTGCCGCAGGGCCTCCGGATCATCGGGCAGATCATCATCAAATGCGTCGCTCATGGTAGCGCGTCTCCTGGCTGTCCTGTCCGGCCTCCCCGGTGTGGCAAGCCTTCCCAATACCAGTTGGACGATGAGGAAACCGGGTTTCCCGCCTCCCTGCCGGCCGTGAACACGGGGAAGCATGGCTTCCCCAGACCTTCACCGAATGGGACTGTACCATACGAGGCGTACCAGACTGGTACCGGGGTGGGTAGGAGAAGCTGGGAGGGTCACGCCCTCCCAATCGGATAAACTGGTGATCCAGGCAGGCTCTTATCCCGCGAGGCTGGCGAGGGCGGCAAGAGCGGCGTCGTAGTTGGGTTCCTGGCCGGCTACCGGCACATACTCGACATAACGTATAATGCCGTCCCGGTCAACCACGAAGACCGCGCGACTCTCGATGCGCAGTTCGTCTACCAGTGTGCCATAGGCGGCGCCGAAGTTCATGTCGCGATGATCCGAGAGCGTTTCGATCTGCTCGGCGCCGTTGCTGCTGCACCAGCGGGCCTGGGCAAATGGCAGGTCGGCGCTCACGGTAATGAAGTTCACCTGCCCGGCGCGAGCAGCCGCCTCGGCGTTGAAGCGCCGGGTTTGCTTGCTGCACACGCCGGTATCCAGCGACGGGACGACGCTGATGACCAGCGGTTTGCCCGCGTAGGTCTCCATCGTCACCGGCTGTAGTTTGCGGTTTATCAGCGTAAAGTTGGGGGCGCGATCACCAGTGTGCAGTTCCGGGCCGATCAGGGTGCGGGGGCCGAGAAAGTCGAACGCCTGCTCACGCTTGATGGTCATCGGTGGCTCCGTGACTTACAATTCGAGGATCAATGGCTCGAACCAGGGGGACGAGGGATACAGGTAGAGGTTACCCTGATTACAGTATACCATTGTTCACGAGACAGCCTCCCCTGTCCCGGCGCCGGTGGAGATGGCCCGGCGGACTGTCTCCAGGCCACCCTGGGAGGTGAACGTTGTATTGACACCGCACCCAGAAGGGTACGGGGAAACCAGGTTTCCCCGTACCCTTCTGGGAAGTATGCAGGCTCGCTTGAACAGAGCGCTATGCGCGATCTTTGCCACGGTCGCTGATATAGGTGTACCGGCTTACCACGGCCCCGCTTGCATCGAGCAGCGTGCCGGTATCACCCTCGTTGTTCCACACGGCGACCCGCTGACCCCAGTAGAGATTTGCGGCATCGTTCGTCCCGGCGCGTGTCCACAGTTTGACCTCGGCGCCGGGGGCGAGCACGAACTGCGGGAAGATGTAGGTGTGCCGTTGGGACCCATCGTGCAATTTCCAGCCGGTCATGTTCATCGGTTGGGTAGACGTGTTGTGGATCAACACATATTCTCCCTCCACGTCACGACCCTCGGGGTTGAACTCGATGTAGGCGATGGTTACGGCGGTAGTGGCGCCTGCGGCGCTACCGCTGCTGATCCGGGTTACAGGTGCGGCGGCAGCGGGTTTCGCCTCAGGTGAGGCAGGCTTCGCCTCGGGCGCGGAGGCGCCGGGGGCGGCGGCAGGCTTCGCTTTGGGCGCGGGGCCGCCGGGGGCGGCGGCAGGTCTGGCGCCGGGGGCGGCGGCAGGCTTCGCTTCGGGCGGCGGGGCAGCAGCGGCGGGTCTGGCGCCGGGGGCAGCAGCGGCAGGCTTCGCTTTGGGCGCGGGGGCGCCGGGGGCGGCGGCGGCAGGCTTCGTCTCGGGCGCGGGGGCGCCAGCAGCGGGCTTCACTTCGGGCGCGGGGGCGCCAGCAGCGGGCTTCACTTCGGGCGCGGGGGCGCCGGGGGCGACGGCAGGCTTGGCTTCGGGTGCGGGGGCAGCGGCGGCGGGTCTGGCGCCGGGGGCGGTGGCAGCGGGCTTCACTTCGGGCGCGGGGGCGGCGGCAGCGGGCTTCACTTCGGGCGCGGGGGCGGCGGCAGCGGGCTTCGCTTCGGGCGCGGGGGCAGCGGCGGCGGGTCTGGCGCCGGGGGCAGCGGTGGCGGGCTTCGCCTCGGGTGCGGGGGCAGCGGCGGCACGCTTCGTCTCGGACGCGGGCGCTGGAGCAGGGGCGAAGCGCGCGGCTTCTACATCACTGCGAACCGCCCAGGGCTCGATCTCGCGCCCGGCGATTTCAGCAAAGTCGCGCGGCAGGCTGGCGAAGGCATAACTCAATTCGCGGATGCCATTGCGCATATGCTGGCGAGTTTGGGGCGGCAGCAGGCCCAGACCCAGGTTGAGCAGGCCGTAACCGAAGCGCGCAACCGGGGCCACTACCCCTTCCACCGTCCCAGGTATCCTGTCACTCGGCCGGCTGGGACGCGACGTTGTGTCCTCGCTCATCGGTGCGCTCCTTTTGATTAGACAAGGTTGAACCGTACTTCAGGCTCCCAGGCGGCTGCGCCGTCTATCACGAGGGGGAAAGAAGCGTGCCTGTGGAAGGGCGAAGTCTTCCAAACCCTCGCATCTGGCCAGCGGGGGCGGTAAACATCGAGGTTGACCTGAGGGTGCAACCCTGCTGACCTCACCTCTTGCCCTGGAGGAAAAAATCGTGTGTATGATACCACACAGCGTTACCTTTGCCGATCCTGGCCTTATTGAAGACTGGTAACCAGCCCGGAGTATTTCTCGACCAGGATGCGGGCCTGTTCATCGGTAGCGCCCTCGGCAATCACCTGGAAGAAGGGGCCATCGGGGTCGGGAAGGATCAGCACCCACTCGCTGCCCAGCTCGATCTTAATGCCGTCAATGTGGTTCGTGGAGCGTTCGGCGTACTGCTCATTCAGCAGGCGCATCACCTTGCCCTTAGCCTCCCAGCGGCAAGGCGTGCGTGTCTGGAACATGTAGTACGGCGGCAATTCGGCGATCACTTCGCTCAGGCGAGTTTCGGTCACAGTGAGCAGTTCCATCAGCTTCATGAGGGCGAACATGCCATCAGCGATCGGGAAGAAGCCAGGGAACATATAGATCCCGGTACCATCGCCGAGCAGCAACAGGTCAGGCTGTTGCACGGCGGTCTGCATCAAGGCGCCCACCGCGGCCTTAGTGCGTACAATGCGCCCGCCGTAACGCGCGGCGATCGCTTCAAATGCCCGCGGCGCCGTAACCGGTACGGCCACGGTCCCGCCGCCATTGGCGCGCATGGCGAGTGCGGTAACGGCAGCGAGGGCCTTCAGCGGATGGAGTCGGGCGCCGGTGTCATCCACGATGAAGAGCCGCTCGCCGCCGGCATCGAGCCGGGCGCCGAGGTGCGCGCCGACGACCGGCGTAATCTGCGCCAGGCGCTGCATTGCCGCTTCGAACTGGGCCGGGATCTGAAAGACCATGCGTTCGTCGAGATTGACGTTCAGTTCCACTGCATCCACGTGATAGCGGCGCAGGGTGGGCGAGAGGAACGCGCTCGCGCTGGCATTGGCATAGTCAACCACCAGGTGAAAACTGCGACCAAGCGCTTCGAGCGCATCGGAGCGCAGGGCCTTGATGAAGGCATCGGTATAGATGCGTTCGATATCTTCGCCGTAAGAGATGCGCCCAATTTCGTCCAGGTACGCGCGGCGGAAATCCTCGCGGAAGAACGTGTTTTCGATCTTGCGTTCCGTGACCGGGGTGATATCCAGCCCGCGCTCGTCGAAAAACTTGATTTCGATCACCCGATTATCGTAGGGTGAGAGGCGCACATGGATCCCGCCAGCGGCATGGGTGGCATAGGTGTAGTAGCGTGCGACGGGGATGGGGACGTTTTGCAGGTCGCAGACGTTGACCCCGGCGGAGGGCAGGCCGGCAACGATGGCCCGTTTGAGCATACGCGGCGTGTAGTGGGCGTCGCGGTTGATCGTCACGGTAGAACTGCGGGGCAGGGTTGCGCCAAAGGCCGCTCCCAACTTCGCGCAGAACTCAGGGGTAATCTCGATGTTCACCAGACCGGTGACGCCGTGCCGCCCGAAGAGCACACGCCGGCCCTGGCTCCCCCAGATAATGCTGCTGGAGACGGTGGCGCCCTCATCAACCTCTTTACTGGGCCATATCTTCACATTGGGCTGGATGACGGCCCCGGCCCCGATCTGCACCCCATCGCCAACCACGGCGCCCTCGAAGAGCATGGCCCGCTGGCGTATGGTGGATTGCCGCAGCACAATGGCCCCGCGAAGCTCGGCCCGCTCGCCGATGTAGGAGTTGCGCCAGATGATCGAGCGGTCAATATTCGCTCGCGTATCAACGATGGTGTAGTCACGGATTACCGAAGGCCCATGGACAATCACGCCACCCTTGATCTTGACCCCGTTGCCCAGATAGATCGGCCCGTGGAGTTGGGCGTCGGGGGCGATTTCGACATCGCCATAGATCCAGATATCGCCGCCGATGTTCTGCCCCAGCCGCGGCAGTTTGACCCGCCCTGAGAGGTAATCCCCGCAGGCTTTCATGTACTCTTCGATCGTGCCCACATCGGTCCAGTAGCCATTAGCGATCACCCCCTGGATCTTATCGCCCTTATGCAGCATGCGAGGAAAAACGTCTTTGGACCAGTCCGTGTACGTACCGCGCTCAATATAGGCCAGCACCTCGGGGTTGAGTATATAAATGCCGGTGTTGACGGTATCGGAAAAGACCTCGCTCCAACTGGGCTTTTCGAGGAACTGCCGCACGCTGCCGTCTTCATCGGTGATTACCACCCCGTAATCGAGGGGATTGGCCACCCGTGTCAACGTGATGGTCGCCATCGCCTTCGTCGCCAGGTGGCGCTCGATAATCTCGCTCAGGTTGAAGTCGGTCAGCGCATCGCCGGAGAGGACCAGGAACGGCTCATCGAGCAAATGCTCGGCGTTCTTGACGCTCCCCGCAGTGCCCAGCGGCACCTCTTCGAGGGAATAGGTGATGTTCACGCCATACTGACTGCCATCACCGTAGTAGTCCTGAATGACATTTGCCAGGTACTGTACGGTAATGATGATGTCGGTGATGCCGTGGAGCTTGAGCAGTTCGATGATGTGCTGGATAACCGGCCGGTCAACGATGGAAACCATCGGCTTCGGACGGTTGATTGTGAGTGGTCGCAGCCGGGTTCCCTCACCGCCGGCCATAACGACAGCCTTCATGGCTGCTCCCCGCTTCGGGGCACAGGGCCACGAAGCCTGTTGAAGCATGCTACCGCACCGAAAAGTATAGCACGTGGCTGCGATCGGTCGCAAGGAGGCTATGCCTGGTCGCTCCTATTGCAAACCCATCCGGCCCGTGCTATACTCGCGCCGAACCGGACATACGGGGACGTGGCGGAATGGCAGACGCGCATGACTTAGGATCATGTGCCGCAAGGCGTGCGGGTTCAACTCCCGCCGTCCCCACCAGGTAGTTGACCAGGGCGATTGGCGTCCCGCTGCAGCGGGTCAGCCGACCGCCCATTATGGTTTCATCCAGTATCAGACCCTCGCCTTTCCAGAACGTCGCTTTCCCAACCATCGGGAGGCTCTGGAAGGCTTCATTCCCCAGACAGCCCCGGCCCCACCCGCTTACAGGTAGAGAGTTTTCTGGCGCATCGTCGTCTCGCACTCCCGGGCGGGTGAAACCTTCCCAGACCGCCCCGACCCCACCCGGCGAACGCGGCCGGGCAGGCGAAGCCCGCCCGAAAACCTGCGTTCCTGACCATCCGTGCAACAGGGCGGGCAGGAAGAACCACTATAATACTCTCGTACCAAAGGAGAACCCATGAGCATTGACGAGTTGGTGGCGGAGTGTGTCACGCAGATCGAGGCCAGTCACGGGGCGCGCGAGCAGGTCATCGGGGTTTCACGGGGGCTGATCCGCCTGTGCGCCAACAGCATCCGCGCGACCCATCGGGGCGATTTTGCCGAAGCCGAGCGCCTGCTTGCCGCGGCCGGGGCGGTGGTCGCGCAGATTAACGCAGCCACGGTCAACAACCTGGAGATCCGCGCGGCGGGATACACGCAGGACGCGCTGAAGGAGTACGCCGAGGCCCATCTGGTGCTGGCCTTCCTCGCCGGGCGCGAACCGTCGGGCGCGGCGGCGCTGGGGGTTGATCCGGCGCCCTATCTCAATGGCCTGGCCGAGGCGGCCAGTGAGTTGCGCCGGGCCATTCTCGACGGCTTGCGCCGGGGAGAGACGGCCAGAGGCGAGGCGTTGTTGCAGTTGATGGACGACGTCTATGCGGCCCTGGTGACGGTGGACTACCCCGATGCGATCACCGGCGGCCTGCGGCGCACCACCGACGCACTGCGCGCCGTACTCGAGCGTACCCGCGGCGATATGAGCGCCGCCATTCGCCAGGATCAACTGGTGGCCGCGATGCGCGACCTGGAGCGCCGCCTGGGGCTGCGTGACGCATAATATGGGAGGCCGAAAGCCTCCCACTCCCTCATGAATGGCCTGGAAAGGATCACTCCATGGACCATGCCGGGCAGCAACCGGACCTGCAGCGCATCGGCGCCGCGGCACTACCCGCGGCGGTGCTGCAGGCAATCGGGGCCTGTGCCGAGGCCTGCCGCGAGACCCTGCGCGCCCTGGAGGACGAGCGTGAGCGTCTGCGCGCCGCGCTCGACCGGCGGATCAAGCTCGCCCCCGATGGGCCGGCGCGGCGCCTCTGCGCCGTTGATGGCGCCCACGCCACCGTGCCCGCTGCCGGCGCGACCTTTGCCGCGATCGCCGCCGCCGCGGTGGAAGATGCCACCCTCACCGAGCACGACGTGCGCGTCTGTCTGCTGCCCCCGGTCGAGGAACTGGACGCCATTCTCGGCGGCCTGCGCGCGGTGCTGGAGGTGCGGCTGCTGGCCCGGCGCATTCGGGGTACCAGCAGCGGCCTCTTTGTGCTCGATGGCTCGTTCTACTCGCTCCTGCTGGAGATCAACCGTCTGCTGGTACGCTACGCCCAGGACCACCGCGGCGGGCGGCCGCCGGCCTGGTGGGAGACCTTTCGCCCGCTGATCGAAGCCTTCTTCCAGGATGAAGACTGGCGGCTGGTGCTGGAGTGCCGGCGCGTGGTGGCGCATCCCAAAGCGGCCACTGCCTGTGACGACGTGCTGGAGCTGGCCCCGCGCCTGAGCGGCACGGTGACCGATCGCACCCTCTGGACCAGTGTGCTCAACCCCGGAGAGTACGCGCTGCCTGCCCCGCTGATCCGCAAGGACCGGCCGCACCTGCTGACCGGCTACCGCAGCCCGGCAATTGGCGATTTTGGCGCCCGGCGCGCGGCGATCGAGCGCGGCTACGGGCAGCTCTACGTACTCTACTACCGCCCCGACGGCCTGGGACCGGCCTACCGCCTGGAGTTGCCGGCGGCCCTGATCGCCCGTGAGCCTCTGGGGGCGGTGCTGGCAACCTTCCGCGGCGCCCTGCGGGTCAGCAGCATCCAGGAGCCGCTGCCGCAGTTTCTCGCCGACGCGATCTGCCGGCAACTCGGCCACGCCCTGGCGGCCACCGCCGAGGGCGCCCGCACCTGGTTGCAGCAGGAGTTCGATCTGGCGCTTGTGCAACGCTACCTGGGGCCGTACCGCACCCCAGGGGGCCAGGAGGGCCGAGGCGCTGGTGCGCCGCTGCTACCAATTGGATGACGCAAAGACCTGACAGGTAGGCGCACGGGCTATCCCGGTCCACTCTGTGGAACTCTGGCGCCTACCTGTCAGGTCTCACCTATTGTTTGGCGGCTTCAGCCTTACCTCGGCGGAAGTTGGACCCGGGCCGCGCCGGAGCCGGGGCTTCGACCCTGTTTGTCCTGCATTTGCCATCAGAATGCCATGGAACTGCACACCCAATCCGTAGAACTACGGGGTTAACCCGATAGTAAAGCCCTGGATACGCGGTGCTTGTGACATTCGTCTCGTAGTGATACGGAGTGACGCGGTGCGTGAGGAATGGTACCCTGAGATCAGACAGGAGGAGGGTGTTGATGGCTGGCTCCAGGCGCGAGCACCCATCACTGCGGCAAGGCTGCACCAACCCTGAAGAGCCGCTCGTATCCTCTCCTCCAGCGTGCCCAGGCGCTACCGGCGGCGTTTGCCGGGCAGATGGACACACATGGGGTACTCCGATGATTGTACAACTCCCACTTAATAACGAGCAGGTGATGGTCGTTTTTCGCCTGCCAGCACAGATCTGGGCCGATAGCATTTATCTCGTGGGCGATTTCAACAACTGGAGCACGTCGGCCACCCCGATGCGTCGGGGTGAGCAGTTCTGGGAAGCGACGGTGACCGTGCCGGCGGGCAGCACGTGCTACTACGCCTATCTGGTGGACGGGAAGTACTGGTGCAGCGAATACAACGGCGCCACGCGCGTGCGCGACGGCGCCGCGCCACGGGTGGCGATGATCCCGATCGAAATCGCCCAGGCGGACGAACTGGCGCTGATAAGCTGACATGGACACAGGGAAACCCGGTTTCCCCATCCCCCTGCGCGCTGGGAAGGTCCGGGAGGGGCGAAGGATGCTTCGCTCCTCCTGTTTACGTCTGGAACACATAGGTTCCCGGGGCTTCCATCAGCGGCGCATAGCCGCACTCGGGCGCGCCGATACGCGGCGGCGGCGCCATGCCGCTTGAACGGGCGGTCAGCCAGCGGTTCCACTCCGGCCACCAGGAGCCGCTGCGGATCGGCACGGTCGCCTGCCAGGTGTCGGGATCCACATACTTGTCGCTGGGGTAACTGGTGGCAACCTGGTAGCTGCGGCGCGGATGGCCCGGCTCGCTGACGATCCCCGCATTGTGCCCCCCGCTGGTCAATACGAAGGTCACCTCGGTATCTTCCAGGAGCATCAACTTGTAGACCGAGCGCCACGGCGAGACGTGGTCGGTGCGCGTCGCCACGACGAAGATCGGCACGCGGATGTCGCTCAGCGCGATTGGCCGTTCGCCAATGCGGTAGCGCCCCTCGAACAGGTCGTTGTTCAAAAACAGGTGCACCAGATACTCGGCATGCATCCGGGCGGGGAGGCGCGTGCCGTCGGCATTCCAGGCCATCAGGTCGTTCATCGGCTCGCGTATGCCCAGCAGGTACTCGCGGATCATCCGCGACCAGATCAGATCCTGCGAGCGCAACAACTGAAAGGCGCCGGCCATCTGCGAGGAGTCCAGGTAGCCCTGCACAGCCATAATATCGTTGAGGTAGGCTACCTGGCTCTCATCAATGAAGAGGGTCAACTCGCCGGCCTCTTTGAAGTCGGTCTGCGCGGCGAAGAGGGTGACGCTTCGCAGACGCTCGTCGTTGTCGCGGGCCATGGCCGCAGCAACCATGGTCAGCAAGGTGCCACCGAGGCAGTAGCCGGCGGCGTGGATCTTGCGCCCGGGCACGATCGTGCCTACTGCGTCCAGCGCCGCCATGACCCCGTCGCGGAAGTAGTTGTCCATCCCCAGATCGCGATCGTCGGGGCCAGGGTTCTTCCAGGAGATAATGAACACCGTATGCCCCTGCTCCACCAGGTAGCGGACCAGGGAGTTGTGGGGTGAGAGGTCGAGGATGTAGTACTTCATGATCCAGGCGGGCACGATCAGCAGCGGTTCGGCGTACACCCGTTCGGTGGCCGGCTCGTACTGGATCAGTTCGATCAGATGGTTCTGGTAGACGACCTTCCCCGGCGTAATCGCCACCGTCTCCCCCGGCACGTACTGCTCGGCGCCAGCGGGCCGGCGCCCGTCGAGGAAGCGTTTCCAGTCATCCAGCGCGTTGAGCGCGCCCCGTACCAGGTTGGTTCCCCCTTGCATCCAGGTGGCATGGAGCACCTCCGGGTTGGTCAGCAGAAAGTTGGTCGGGGCGATGATGTCAAGCAACTGGCGGGCCGCAAATGTGGTTACCTGCTCGTGATGGCGCGAGACACCCGACACGCCGGTGGTGGCCGCGTTCCACCACTGCTGAGCCAGCAAGAAGGACCGGGCATAGAGATTGAAGGGCCAGAGTTGCCACTCTGGTGCGGCGAAGCGGCGGTCCTCGGGCAGGTCGGGATCTTCCGGTGGGGCCTGGGGACTCAGGGCGGCCCCGAGGGCGTAACGGTTGAAGGTTACCAGTTGGGCCAGGGCAAGCTGGGCCAGAGCCTGTTGCTTGCCTGGCGCGTTGGCCAGGTGGGTGAGCCAGTCTACATAGGCAAGGGTCAGGGCCGCGGGCGAAAGACCCAGCGTAAAGCGTCCCTGCCAGGCGTGCAACAGCCGGTCGAGACCGGCGCCGTGGTTGGCCTGTTGGGCGAGTGCGTCCATGCTACACCTCCGCTGTCGCGGATGATGGTCGATCAACCCCCGGGCGCCTCATCCCCTGCCGGAGGGGGCAGGAGAGCACAGCTTGACCGAGACCATCCTTCGAGGAAACCAGGTTTCCCTACGCCCCTGCCCGCCGGGGAACCTGGCGCCCCGCGCTGGTTGCCCCCTGCCCGTCGCTCCGGCGGAGGAAGAGGAAAGCGGCTTTGCCCTTCTCCCTGCCGAGGGATGGGTTGAGAGGGCCTGATCCTCTGGCGCGCGGCGCGCCCCTCGTATCATAGCAGCCGCGCCGCGCGCCCAGAGAGAAGATCTCACCGCCGGGGGGACCGCT
Source organism: uncultured Chloroflexales bacterium (assembly GCA_937918935.1). Taxonomy (GTDB): domain Bacteria; phylum Chloroflexota; class Chloroflexia; order Chloroflexales; family Chloroflexaceae; genus JACAEO01. Next base: position 87,625 of record CAKZSI010000009.1, read on the forward strand.
CTCTTCACCGGGCGCTGGTCAGGAACAGGTGCGCGCCCCGGGGGGGCAGGATCACGTGCAGCCCGCGCAGGTACATTTCGTCACCATCACGCTCGTAGGTCGCGCCGCTGAGGGCATCCTCGAGTCTCCAGCGTTGGCCGGACAGGCCATCCCAGGCCATGTGCACGCGCCCGTAGGCTGGCGTGCCGCCCAGATTGACCACCACCAGCGCCCAGGTGGCCTCGCTGGTCCACAGCCAGGCCAGCAGATTGCGGCTGCCCTGCGGGTCGTCCTGGTTGTCACAGACGCAGAGGTGCCAGGAGCCGCGCCGGAGCGGCTCGCTGCGGAGGGCGGCAAGCAACCGGCGGTAAAAGCCGGGCAAGTCCTGGTCGTGGACCTCGATCGGGCGACGGGCCAGGAACACGGGGAGTTGCGCGGTACGACCCTCGAACTGCCCCTCGTGGAGCAGCCGCGCCCCCGGGAGGGTCATAGCGGCGACGGCGGCGACCCGCTGGCGGGCAGGTCCAAAGAGCGTGGCGGCCCGCGGCTCGTCGTGGTTTTCGATGAAGCGCACGAGACGGGCCTGGAAGGAGGGCGCGGCGGCGAGATGGGCGCGCACCTGCCCGGCGTCGCCGTGGGCCAGGCGGTCGTAGAGCACCTTGTCGTAGCAGAAGGTAAACCCGAGTTCCATCAAGGCCCACTCGCGGTTCCAGTACACCTCGGCGATCCAGATAAACTCCGGGACGGCCTGGCGCACCGGGCCGAGCACCTCCGCCCAGTACTCTGCGACCGGCGCCGGGCCGGCCCGCTGGCCCCAGGTCTGGGCGAAAATGTCGTTCATCAGCAGCATGGCCATGTCGCAGCGCACGCCGTCGCACTGGGCGGCGATGTCGCGCAGGGTGGCGCTGGCGGCGGCGCGCAGGTCGGGGTTGAAGGCATTCAGTTGCAGCACCTCCGGCCAGGGGGCGAAGTGCGGGTCGCGCCCGCGGGCGAAAATTGCCGGCCCGACACGCAGCCAGTCTGCTGGCGCCCGCGCCAGATCCTCCTCGCTCCCCTGTATAAAGTACTCCGGATGTTCGGTTGTCCAGGGATGATCGGGAGCGACGTGGTTGGGCACGAAGTCGAGGATGAGCCGCACACCTCGGCGGGCCAGGGCCTCGCGGGCGCGGGCCAGTCCCTCGCGCCCGCCGAGGTGCGGATCGACTTCGTAGCGTCGGACGCAGAAGGGCGAACCAATCACATCATCGGGCCGCAGGTCGGGCAGGGTCTGGCGCAACCTGGCCATCAACTGCTCGTTGGTCAGCGCGATGCGGCGCCCCTCGGGGCTGCGTTCCCAGACGCCCATCAGCCACACCGCATCGATGTTCCAGCCCGCCAGCGCATCCCAGACCGACTCGGGTACATTCGCCAGGGTGATCGGCTGAGCGTGGCGCCGGCTCAACTCAGCGAGCCAGACCCAGGTGTTGATCTCGTAGATCACCGGGCGCGTGGGCCAGTTTGACATAACAACTCCTTCTCTGCGGCGCTGCCGCTCCCGCGTGCTCCGTGCGGTACAATGCGTACCCTGGAGGTCTCCGGTTACGTAGAGGGCGAAGCCCTCCCGGACCCTTCCCTCGGACAGGGGCGTAGGAAAACTGCTTGCCGCACACTCCATGGAGGACCCACGGATGAACGCTCCGCAACGTCCCGTACCACTGACCGACCTGCGGCGTCGCGCGCCGATCGCGCGACGTTGCATCCAGGATACTCTGACCCGCCTGCTCGGCGAGGTAGAACTGCGCTACGAATTTTACCGCGAGTGGAACGGCTGCTGGCGGGTGCGGGTTGACGTGGCCGAACGTGGCCAACTGGATTTTACCCTTCTCGACACACCCGGTGGGGGGCTCCTGGCCCTGCCCCGCCCTCTTCCCGAGCGCTGGCGGGCGGCAGGCGTGGTCGCCAGCGATGGAACCGTCTGGACCGTGGACGAAACGGGTGAACTGGCGCTTGTTTCGGGTTAAGACCAGGTTTCTCTGCTCTGGTTTGTGCTGGCCCGCTTCACACCGCCAGGTAGCGCGGGGCGGCGGCGTCGTCCTCGGCCACCTCGGCCAGATTGGCGACGGCGAGCATCCCCCGCTGGTCAAGATATTCCACATACGCGCCCACTTTCTGGAGAGCGAGGAGTTCGTCGTAGTCGCGCACGAACGGGTAGAGCCGGGTGGTGAGTTCGGCGATGGTGCTTGGCCGGGCGCAGGCTTCGTACACCCGCTCGATGTGCTGGCGCTGGGTGGCCTCGATCTTCGCCACCGCCGCGCTCAGGTCCAGCACCGGGCGGTCGTGGCCGCCCAGGCCCAGGCGCACATCGCTAAGGGCGGCGACCTTGCGGAGTGAGAGCAAGAAGTGATCGACGCCGTTGGAGGCCGTCAGGCTCTCGGGCGAGAGAAACAGCGAGAAACTGGGCAACACGTGGTCGGCGGTGAGCAGAATATCGTCAATCTGGAGGCACACCTGGCCGGGGCAGTGCCCGGGGACGTGGATCACCCGAAACACGCCGTCGAGCAGGTCGCCGTCGCGCAGCACATCGTCCACGGGCATCGAGCGCACGCTGTCTTTCCCGCCGCTGTACATTGCCAGCATACGCGCGACGCGCTGGTCGTCCACCCCGGCGCGGCGCAAGAAGACCCCCAGGCGGAAGCGCATAAGGGTCAGGCGCTCTTCGTGGTTGACGATCACCCGCCGATCCAGTTCGTGTACGGCGAGGGGCGCGGGGGTGAGGCCGCGCACGGTATTCAGGCCGCCGTGGTGGTCAATATGGGCGTGGGTGAGCACGATGCGATTGATATCGCCCCAGTCCACCGCTTCGTCCCACTCGTCGCGGATGCGTGCCATCCCCTGGAGCAGATCAGCATCGCTGGAACCCTGCCCGCTGCCGGTGTCTACTAAGGCGACATAATCTCCGGCAATTACCAGGTGCACATAGGCGCGAAGCGCCGGAAAGACTTGCACGGGCAGACGGTAGATGCGCGCCCCGCCTGCCGTTTCATAGCGGGTAATACCCTCCTGAGCCATAGCGCCAGACCTCCTCGGAACCCGCGCCTCTCCGCGCGCGGAACTCCTGCCTATTGTACGGCACGATGGGCACAGTTGGGCCGCCTCCCGGAGCATTGACGAAGCGCGAGCGCCCGGAGAGGTTAACGGAACTATACGCCCGGTAAGGGTGACTTTCTACAAGCACGGGCGCATCCCTGCTACAGTAGGCGCAGCAGGAGGATGGCCCATGACCCACATTGAGCAGGAGTTGACCCGGCATCTTTTCCATCTCGGCCGCACGATCGGCGCCCGTCCGGCGGGATCGGCGGCCAATGTCGCCGCGGCAGGCTACATCGCGCGCAGCCTTGAGAACGCCGGCTTTACGGTTGAACTTCAGACCTACCAGTGCCCCATGTGGGAAGACCTGGGAACGACGCTTGAGGTGGGTGGCGTCGCGGTGCCAGTAGGGGCGAATCCCTTCTCACTGCCCTGCGACGTTCAGGCGCCCACGGTGGCTGCCGCCACGCTGGCCGAGCTCCAGGCGTTGCCAATGCGCGGACAGGTGGCGGTGCTCTATGGCCAGGTGGCGGCGACGCCGCTGGCGCCCAAAGCCTGGCCGTGGAAGGGCGAGCACGACGCAGCCATTGTCGCGGCCCTGGAGCAAGGCGCGCCGGAGGCGGTGCTGATGGTGCAGACGCATGTGGCGACGCTGGCCCGTCTGATCGAGGACCCCGATCTGGCATTGGCTTCGGCGACGGTGCCAGCCGAGGTGGGCTTACTGCTCGTGCGGCAGCCGGGTGTGCCGGTACGGCTGCGGATCAGCAGCCGGCGTGGCACTGGCAGCGCCTGGAATGTGATCGGACGTCGCGGGTCGCACGACGAGCCGCGCGTCATGCTCTGCGCCCACTTCGATACGAAGATCGACACGCCGGGGGCATCCGACAATGCCGCCGGCGTGGCCGTGCTGCTGGCGCTGGCGGAGATGCTGGGGGCGCATCACCTGGGCATCGGTCTGGAGGTGGTGGCTTTCAATGGCGAGGAGTACCTGCCAGCGGGCGCCGCCGAGTACATCCGCCAATGCAGCGCCGACCTCGAAGCAATCGTGGCAGTGCTGAACTTCGACGGCGTCGGGCAGTGGCTGGCGCCCAACAGTATCACGCTCGTTGATGGCTCATCAGCCTTCGCGGAGGTGTTGGAGCGCCTGATGCGCCGCTACCCCGGTGTGGTGTGGGTGGCGCCGTGGCTGGAAAGCGACCACGGCTTCTTCGCGCTGCGCGGCGTGCCCGCCGTGGCCTTTTCGGCTGCCGACCGCCAGCCGCTGGAGCATACCCACGCCGATACGGTTGACTGGGTCAGCCCGTTCCGGCTGCGCGAGGCGGCCATGCTTGGGGCCGAGATCGTCGCCGCGTTGCAAGGAAAGCATCCCGCCTGGACCCGTGCTCCCCGCGGGCAGGAGGAGACCGGGGAGGGCGAAGCCCTCCCCGCGAAACACCGTTCCTCACAACCGGGCGGGCAAGCCCCTACAGGAAGGCGCTCATCCCCGTAATGGCCCGACCAACGATCAGCGTATTCATCTCGTGGGTGCCTTCGTAGGAGTAGAGCGCCTCGGCGTCGGCGAAGAAGCGGGCCACGTCGTGTGCGAGCAGGATGCCGTTGCCGCCGAGGATGTTGCGCCCGATAGCCACCGTCTCGCGCATCTTGTCGCCGCAGTAAGCCTTGGCGAGCGAGGCCCGCTCCTGGCTGATCTTGCCGTCGCGGGCCTGAAGCTGGCTCAGTCGCATACAGAGAGTCTGCATGGCGGTCACATTGCCCAGCATGCGCACCAGGCCATTCTGCACGAGCTGGAAGCCGGTGATCGGCCGTCCGAACTGGATACGCTGATTGGCGTACTCCAGGGTGCGTTCGTAGGCCCCCATGGCCACGCCGGTCATCGCCCAGGCCACGTGGCCGCGGGCCATGCCCAGTTGCCGGGCCACGTCGCGGAAGCTCTTCACCCCGGGGAGCCGGTTGGCCTCGGGCACGCGCACCTGTTCGAGGCGAATGTCGGCGTTCTGCACCACCCGAAGGGCGATCTTGCCCTCCAGCTTCTCGACGTGATAGCCGGGGGCGCCGCGCTCGACCACAAAGCCTTTGACCTGGTTGTCACTCAGGTCGCGGGCAAAGACAATGTTCAGATCGGCGAAGGGGGCGTTGCCGCACCACTTCTTGGCCCCATGCAGCACCCAGCCGTGCTCGTCGCGGCGCGCCGTGGTCGTCAGACCCGCTGCCGCCGCCGAGCCGACCTCGGGTTCGGTGAGCGACCAGGCGCCGATCTGCTCGAAGCGCTGCATCGGCCCCAGCCAGCGCTGCTTCTGCTCCTCGCTGCCGAACAGATCGATTGACCCCATCGCCAGGCCCCAGTGGACGCCGAGAAAGGTGTAGATCGAGGCGTCCACGCGGGCCAGTTCCATCGCGATGACCCCGCCGACCACGGGGCCAATGCCGCTGATGCCGTGCAGGCGATCGCCGAGCACGTCCCGGGTCATTGCGGCGAAGGAGGGGAGCAATTCGTGGGGAAATTCGCCCCGCTCCCAGTAGGCGCCAATGATCGGGCGCACCCGCTGCTCCATATAGGCGCGGATGCCCCGCTGCACGGCCCGTTCCTCCTCCGTCAGCATATCGCTGATGTCGTAGAAGTCGCTATTGATCGGCGGCAGCGTCTGTGGCCGCCGCTTGCTCGTGATACTCTTCAGCAACAGGCCGATCTCCTGTGGGCTGACGCCGCCGAGCGTTCGCACCATGTCCGGAAACTTGAACAGTCGGGTGAGACCAGCCAGGGGTAGCGTAACGGGAGCCATGGAAGTCCTCCAGTCGTTGCATAGCCGCCAGCGACGCCGCTGTCGCCAGCCGGCGGATCGCCATTGTTCCGCCGGGCCTGTTCTTCTCCTACCCCTTCGGGTCTGGCTGCGTGTCTCGGGGATTACAAGACGCTGCGCGGTCCGCGACAGAGGCCGTATTCCCGGTAGACATGAGGAGAATCAGGCGAGGGATAACGCGATGCGTTAAGCATGTTATATCATATTTTACCCGGCTTTGTCAATGGAAAAGATTCTCATCTTTTGGAAGGGCATGGCGGGATGGGGCCGGGGAGTGCGGGCTTCTCCGGCCCCCGGCCCACGGACGGGCGGGGCTGGAGGGGTGTGGGGAAGTCGGGGTTCGCCCGGCCCCCTGTTTCGCCGAAGCCTGGGCGCGGCCTATGCTTCGGCCCTACCAGGGGCGGGGCTGGCGGAGGGGATGGCGCATTGCCCGGACTCGGTCACGCTAAGGATCAGGCCCAACCCGAGCAGGCCGGCGCCGATCACCAGGGCGGGCAGACCGAACCTCGGAGCGAGATCGATGGCCACGCCGCCGATGGCCGGCCCGCTGGCGTCACCGATCATGTAGGCGAACTGCGTCACCGCCGAGGCGGTGATCAGGCGCTCGCCGCGCAAGCGGGCACTGTTGCGGATGGTTGCCAGGGTGTACAGGCCGCCGCCGGCACTGCCCCAGACCACGCCGAGGAGCAGCAACAGCCAGGGCGCGCCCCGGGCCAGGGGCAGGAGCAGCGCGCTCAGCGCGATCACTGCCGTGGTTCCGACGATCACCTGGCGCCACGGCCAGCGGTCGGCCAGGGCACCGAAGGGGTACTGCGCCAGGCTGCCCAGCCCCATCGCGGTGACGATGCCGGTCGCCAGGGTCGAGCCGAAGCCGGTCTGTAGCCCGTAGAGCGGCAGGGCCACGCTCAACCCCGACTCGAACAGGCCGCCGAGCAGGGCCATGCCCAGCGCCAGTGGCCCGACCTGCGCCAGTGCGCCCCGCAGGCCGGCCTTGAGGGGCGCCTCGCCGGCCCCCGCGGGCGCGCGCATCGGCCAGAGCAGCGCCAGCCCTGCCAGGCCCGTCGCCAGGGCCAGCACCCGCGGCGTGGGGCCGTGAATGCCCGTCACCAGCAGGCTGCCGGCGCCAGCGAAGAGCGCCGCGCCGATACTGGTCTGGAACAGCGCCATTACCCGCCCGCGACTCTCCGGCGTGGCCAGTGCCGGCGCCCAGCTCTCGGCCAGGGTGAAGCGCAGGCCCGCGGTGAAGCCCGCCAGGGCAAAGCTGCCGGCCAGGGGCAGCGGACGCTCAAACAGCGCCAGGCCGGCCAACGCCAGCGCGCCCAGGGCCAGAGCCGCGCGGAAGACGGGTTGCTGCCCGTAGCGCCGGACCAGGCCCGGCGTGGCTGCCAGGGCCAGCATATAGGAGATGGAACCCACGGCTACCAGGCTGCCGATGATCCAGGCCTCCACGCCCCGCTCGGCCAGGGTCAGCGTGAGCAGCGGGGTGAGAATTGCGGCGGGCATGGTCTGGAAGAAGAAGCCCGGCAGGAACCGCCAGGTCCAGTATTGTGGGATGCGCCGTACCATAGTACCCTTCGTCCGACACCCAGGGCTGGTGCAATGTCCGCCTCCCGTGGCCAGGATTTCGTTGATGTTGACAGGTGTAGCCGCTAAAGCCAACAAAGACCTGAAGTTCGGGGCCGTTTACCCCGGGCCGCGTCTGGCCCCATTCAGCCTTACTCTACACCGTGGCCGTTGCGCGCCCGTGCCGCCCGGCGTTGCGGTGGGCGTTGCGGTTGGCGTTGCGTGCGACGGGAGGGCGGGTACAATAGCTCTGCGGGTGGAGGGGCGAAACATCTTTTACCCCTGACCTCCCTGCGGGCAGGGGTGTGGGAAACCTGGTTTCCCCACACCCCTCCAATCAGTAACTCCGCCCCCTCCCCGCTGCGTGAGGGAGTCCGGCTCTTCCCCCAACGGGGGGGGGGAGGGGGGCGGAAATCCAGGGCAACGTAGTTCACAGACTACTTAGTCTTCTGAAACCCTCCCCTCGGCGGGGGGGAGCGGGGAAACGCAGTATGAACGATGATGTTTCCGGGAGGGCGCAGCCCTGCCAAACCCTCCCCTACGAGAGAACCGTCGAACTGCGGCTCCTCGGGCCGCCGGAGGTGCTGGCCGGTGGCACACCGGTGCCGATCGAGCGGCGCAAGGCCCTGGCCCTGCTGGCCTACCTGGCGATGCAGCCGGGCGAGCACGCCCGCGACGCCCTGGCGGCGCTGCTGGCCCCCGATGATGAGCCGGCCACGGCGCGGGCGGGGCTGCGCCGCGCCCTGGCGGTGCTGATGCCTATCTTCCGCCCGTGGCTGCACATCAATGGCGACCGGCTGGCCCTCGTCCACGACACGGGCTTTATCTTCGACGTGGAGCGCTTCCGCGCGCACCTGGGCGCGGGCAGCCGCGCCGATCTGCGCGCGGCTGTAGCGCTCTACCGCGGCGATTTTCTGGCCGGCTTCAGCTTGCCGGGCAGCGCCCCCTTCGAGGAGTGGCAACTCTTCGAGACCGAACGGCTGCGCCAGGAACTGGCCGAGGCCCTCGACCGCCTGAGCGCCCTGCCGGAGGCCGCCGGCGACCTGGAGGCGGCGATCGGCTACGCCCGGCGCTGGCTGGCGCTCGACCCGCTGCACGAGCCGGCCCATCGCCGCCTGATGCAACTCTACGCCGCGGCAGGCCAGCGCACGGCAGCCCTGCGCCAGTATCGCCTGCTCGCCGATACGCTCGAACGCGAACTCGGCGCCGCGCCCGACCCCGCCACGCAGGCGCTCTACGAGGAGATCCGCCAGGGGGACCGCGGGCCGCAGGCCAGTCGCTGGAGCAGCGCACCGCCGCGACTCCCCGCCGCGCCGGGCCTGGCGGCGGCGATTGAAACCTCCGCCCTGCCCTTCCTCGGGCGCGAGGAGGAACTGCGGCGCATCGCCGAGGCGCTGGATGATCCGGCCTGCCGCATGCTCACCCTGATCGGCCCCGGCGGGATGGGCAAAACGCGCCTGGCGGTCCAGGCGGCGCAGCAACACGCGGCCTGCTTTCCCGATGGGGTGTACCAGATCTCCCTGGTCGGCGTGAGCAGCGGCGAGCGGCTGATCACCGCCATCGGCGCGACCCTCGGCGTCACCGGCCAGGGCGATGCCCTCGAGCGGCTCTGCGCCGCGCTCTACGACCGCGCGGTGCTGCTGGTGCTCGACAATCTCGATCAGGCCGTGGAGGGCGCTGCGCTGCTGCGGACCCTGGTGCATCGCACCCGGCGTCTCAAACTGCTGATTACCTCGCGCGAGCGTCTGAAGCTCCAGGAAGAGTGGGTGATTGACCTGGCCGGTCTGGCGGTTCCCGAGGAGGACGACGCGACGCGCGACCCGGCCACCTACCCCGCGGTGCAACTCTTCGCCCTGCGGGCGCGGCAGGTGCGCGCCGATTTTGAACTCACGCCAGAGGATCTCCCGGCGGTGGTGGAGATCTGCCGGCTGGTGGAAGGCATGCCCCTGGCGATTGAACTGGCCGCGGCCTGGGTGCGTGTGCTCACTCCGGCGGAGATTGCCCGTGAATTGACCCAGAGCATGGCTCTGCTCACCACCACCCTGCTCGATGTGCCGGAGCGTCACCGCAGCATCGAGGGCGTGTTCACCCAGACCTGGGAGCGGCTCAGCGCCACCGAGCAGCAGGCCCTGCGGCAACTCGCCGTCTTCGAGGATGGCTTTACCCGCGTGGCAGCGACCGACGTGGCCGGGGCCTCGCCGCTGGTCCTGGCGGCGCTCACCGACAAGGCTCTCATCCGGCGTGACCGAACCGGACGTTACGCCATCCACGAGTTGTTGCGGCAGTTCGCGGCGCGCAAGCTGGCGGCCGATCCCGCCGAGGAACGAGCCACGATGCTGCGCCTTGTACGCTTCTACGCCCGGCTGCTGGAGCGGCGCAATCAGGACCTGCAGGGCGCCCACCAGCGGCAGGCGCTCGCCGAACTCGACAGCGAGTACGACAATCTCTGGAAAGCGTGGACCTGGGCCGTCGCCGAGCTGTGTCTGGAGGAACTGGCCCTGGCGCTCGACGGCTTCTACCGCCTGCACGAGGTGCGCGGCTGGTACAGCGACGGCATTGAGGCCCTCGAAGCCCTGATCGAGCGGCTGGAGCACGCGCCGCCCGAGGGGTCGCCTGCCGCGAACGGCGCGGTGCTGCTGGCGCGAGCCAGGGCGCGCGCTGGCGCGTTGTACTGCTGGATCGGCGCATTCGCCGCCGCCGAGCAACACCTGGAGGCGGCGCTGCCGGTGCTGCGCGCCCACGATCAGGCCCTGGATGTGGCCTACACCCTCACCGGGTTGGGGATCGTTGCCAGCGAACGTGACGATGCGCCACGCGCGCAGCGGTTGCTAGAAGAGGGCCTGGCCGCCTACCAGGCCCTCGGCCACCAGCCCGGCGTCGCCTGGGCCCTCGACGCTCTGGGCGACCTGGCGGGCAGCGAGGGCGACTACGCCCGGGCCAGGGATCTCCTGACCGAGAGCAGCACCCTCTTCAGCGCCATGGGCGACCAGGTGAGCGCGGCCTGGAGCCTGTGCAGCCTGGGGCGGGTGTTGGGGCTGATGGGCGACCATGCTGCTGCGCGCCAGTTGCTGAATGAGAGCCTGAATATCTTTGAGAGCCTGGACGACCGCCACGGCACCGCTGCGGCCCACGCTAACCTGGCTGAGGGCGCCGCCGCAGCGCGCGATCTGGCGGCGGCGCGCCAGCACTGGCTGGCCTCGCTGCGGCTGGCCCGCGAGGTAGGCGTGGCGCCCTACGTGATGGACGCCCTGGTGGGTCTGGCAACGGTGTTGAGCGAAACCGGCGCGCTGGAGCAGGCCCACGAACTGGCCGCCCTGGCCATGGCCCATCCCGCCACCTGGCGCGAAACGCTGGATGCGGCGCAGGCGGTGCTGGCAGCCACCCGTGTCGCGCTTGACCCCGCGACGGCGGCGCAGGCCGAACGTCGTGGCCGCGCGACGCCGTGGGAGGTGGCCGTCGCGCGGGTACTGGAGGCGGGGGCGTAGCCCGCAACGCGGGCACCGAGGATGCAGAGACACATGGCGCACTGCGACCATAAAATATGAGTTACGATCCCATTACCATCGCATCATCTGGCACTGCGGATACGCGCGGAGGAGCGGCTCAGGCACGTCCTCCCCGCGGCGCGGGTTGCGCGTCAGGGAAGTTGGCCCGCGACTTGCTTTGCCGGGCCTGGGAGGAGTGTGTTGGTTCAGAGACGGGTGCGGACGCAGGCGTGCTGCGTCCGTACATTAAAAGGAAAAGGGGCGTGGGGAAATCAGGTTTCCCCACGCCCCCTGAAAGGGGCTGCACGCCTGCCACAGAATGCTTCGGCCCTACACCCGGTACCTTTCAAATAAGCCAGGGCTCAGGGCACGGCTCACCGACCTGCCCCCGCTAGAAGGCGCCCCTCCCGGCCCCCCCGCCGGGGGGAGGAGCGGGGCTTTCCAACGGGAGGGGGCAAGGCGCTTAACGTATTGGCCCTACACCTCCATCAACCCTGCCACCGCCTCGAACAGATCCTCGGCGTTGGGCTTGGAGAAGTAGTCGCCATCGCTGCCGTAGGCCGGGCGGTGGGGGCGGGCGGTGAGCGTGACCGGCGGAGCGTCCAGGTGCCAGTAGCCGCCCTGCACCTCGAGCACCTGCTGGAGCATATAGGCCGAGGCGCCGCCCGGCACGTCCTCGTCGAAGAAGATCACCCGGCTGGTCTTCTTGAGCGACTCGCCGATGACGCCGTGCAGGTCGAAGGGCAGCAGGGTCTGGACATCAATCACCTCGACATCAATCCCTACCTGCTCCAGGGCCTCGGCGGCCTCCAGGGCGATGGCGCAGCAGGCGCCGTAGGTCACCACCGTCACATCCGCGCCGGGGCGCAGGATCTCGGGCACACCCGGCGGGATGCTGTACTCGCCGAGGTTGGCGGGCAGGCGCTCGCGGCGGCGGTAGCCATTGAGCGGCTCGACCACCAGGGCCGGTTCTTCGGCCCGCAGCAGGGTGGTGTAGAAGCCGGCGGCGCGGGTCATGTCGCGGGGCACGCAGATATGCATGCCGCGTAGCAGGTGTACCAGGGCGCCCATCGGCGAGCCGGAGTGCCAGATGCCCTCCAGGCGATGGCCGCGGGTGCGCACGATGACCGGGGCGGCCTGGCCGCCGCGGGTGCGCCAGTGCAGGCTGGCCAGGTCGTCACTCAGCGGGCTGAGGGCGTAGAGGATGTAGTCGAGGTACTGGATCTCGGCGATCGGGCGCAGGCCGCGCATGGCCATGCCGATTGCCTGGCCGATGATCGTCGCTTCGCGGATGCCGGTGTCGCTGACCCGCAGCGGGCCGTACTTCTGTTGCAGGCCGCTCGTACCCTGGTTGACATCGCCGAGCGCGCCAACGTCCTCGCCGAAGATGCACACGCGCGGGTCGCGGGCCAGCCAGGCGTCAAAGGTGGCGCGGATGATCTCGAAGCCGCGCACCTCCGGCGCATCGGCGGCGTAGCGCAGCGGGACGGCCGGCACGCGGGCGGCGGCGCTGGCGTCCTCTCGATAGAGGTGTGAGCCGTAGCGTTCGCGGCCAGCTTTGAGCCGGGCGGCGCGCCATGCGGCCAGGGCCTCCCGTGCCGGACCTTCCTTGCCCCGTGTCTGCACCAGGGCGCGGTGGGCCGCGGCCAGCAGCTCGCGGCGCAGAGGTTTCGGGGCGGCGCGCAGCTCGGCGGCCATGGCGCGCAGGGCAGCGGGGTCGTTGGCCGAGGGGGCGACGGCCAGCAGCAGATTGGCCAGCTCGTGGGCTTCGGTGCGCGGCTCGGCGAGATAGGCCTCCCAGGCCCGCTCACGGGCGGCCTCAGCTTCTTCGCGGGTCTCCGCCTCGATCGCATCAAGCTCGTCGGGGTCGGCCAGGCCCGTTTCGAGGATCCAGGCGCGCATGCGTTGCAGCGGGTCGCGAGCGCGCTCCCACTCCAGGCGCTCGGGCGACTTGTAGCGCTCGTGGCTGCCCGAACTCGAATGGCCCTGCGGCTGGGTCATCTCGGTGACGTGGATGAGGGCCGGAACGTGCTCGGCGCGCGCCCGCTCGGCGGCGCGCAGGTACACCTCGCGCAGGGCCGGGTAGTCCCAGCCACGCACAGTGTAGAGATCGAAGCCCTGGTTCGAGCCGGGGCGGCGCCGGAAGCCGGCCAGCAATTGTGACAGATCGCCGCCGCTGATCTGGTACTCGTTGGGCACGGAGATGCCATAGCCGTCGTCCCAGATCGAGATCACCGCGGGAGCCTGCAGCACGCCGATGGCGTTGATCGCCTCCCAGAAGAAACCCTCGGCGCAACTGGCGTTGCCGATGGTGCCGAAGGCCACTTCATCGCCGTTGTGGGAGAACTGGCTCAGGTGGCGCAGTTCCTCGAGTTCACGGTAGAAGCGCGAGGCATAGGCAAGGCCGACCAGACGGGGCATCTGGCCCGCGGTGGGGGAGATGTCGGCGGAACTCTGCGGAGTGGCAGTCTGGGGCAGCCAGCCGCCCCGGGCGTCGAGCTGGCGGGTGGCGAAGTGGGCATTCATCGCCCGCCCGGCAGTCGCCGGCTCTGCCGTCACGTCGGTATGGCCGAAGAGCTGGGCGAAAAACTGTTGCGGGGTGAGCAGACCGAGGGCGAAGAGCAGGGTCTGGTCGCGGTAGTAGCCGGCGCGAGTGTCACCGGGGCGCATCACGCGAGCCAGGGCCAGTTGGGCCACCTCCTTACCGTCGCCGAAGATGCCGAACTTGGCGTTGCCACTCATCACCTCACGCCGGCCGATCAGGCTGATGTGGCGGCTGAGCCAGCCCAGGCGATAATCCGAAAGCACCTCGGCCTGGGCGAAGGTGAGGGTTGGTCGTTCACGAAGATCAAACTCGTATTCTTCTATCATTGTTTTTCCTCCGGAGCGTCGTTGGTCCGAATCTCTCAACTAAATGGGGGAAGCGGGGTTCTGCGCGCCCCGGCCTGCCGGGGTGAAATAGTCGCGTGCGAAATGTTTCTACGCTGTCAGCATAGATCCGGGGTGGGGCCCTGTCCAGTACCTCTTTGGTTCCAGGGTGATACGCCGGTGTGAGTCGTCTACCTGATGGAAGGAACGTGCCGGGGAAGACCTACCCCGGGCGTGCGGCGGCGACGCTCTCGGTCACGGCGGTGATGAAGCCCTCGGCCACCGCCGAAAGGGTGGCCTCGCGCCGGTAGACCAGGGCGAAGGTGAAGATGTCGGGCAGGTCGTGGATGGGGAGGGCGGCCATGCCGCTCTGGCGCTCGGCGGGGGAGAGGAGCGACCGGGGCAGGACGGTGCTGACGCCGCCGTGCTGGACGATCAGCTTGAGGGTGGCGACGTTGTCAATGTTGAGGACGGGGTTGAGTTCGCGGGAATGCTGGGCGAAGATGCGCTCGAGGATGCGGCGCATGGCGAAGCGCTGGTTGAGCAGGGCCAGGCGTTCGACGAAGAGTTGCTCAACGCTGACCGGGCGCTCCGCGCGGGCCAGGGGGTGATCGGCGGCCACCAGGAGCGCCAGGCGGTCGCGGTACAACTCGTGGACCACCAGAAAGGGCTGTGAGCGCAAGCGCTCGGGGGCCAGGCCGAAGAGGCCCAGTTCAAGCCTGCCCTCTTCCACCAGCCCGAACAACTCCTCGGTGCCGCTGACCGTCACATTGACGCGCGCAGCCGGGAACCGCTGTTGAAACAGAGCGAAGGCCGGGGGTAACAGCGTATCGGAGAGCGGCTCGATGCAACCGACGTTCAGCACCCCGCCGGCCTGGTCGCGCCGGGAGGCCATACTCTGGCGGGCAGCCTGCATGCGTTCGAGGATGTCGCGGGCATGGGCGATAAAGGCCGTCCCGGCGGGGGTGAGGCTGACCCGGCGGCTCTGGCGGGTGAAGAGTTCCACCCCCAGTTCCTGCTCGAGGGCGGCGATCTGTCGGCTGAGCACCGGCTGAGCCACGAAACACAGTTCGGCCGCCTTGCGAAAGTTCTGCGTATGCGCGGCGGCCAGAAAGTAGGTTAGCTTCTGCGCGTCCATTGCACGTCATTGTCTGGACGGCTCACGGCTCCGCGGGGGGAGCGCGTCCATGGCCATCATTGTACCAGCCGGGCGGCGGATGCGTCCATCCTGGGGGAAGGAAGACCACGGGTATGCAACGTCTCCGAGGCACACCCCAGCCCCCGCCGTGGGAGGTGGGCATTGCACAGGCCCCCGGGTGAGAGGGTCTGGGGGGTGAAACCCTTCCAGGAATACTCTGTTTCATCCCAGAGCTGTTCAGCCAGGTCTCAAGAATGCCTTTGAAGGATTATACTTGTGCATCATTTGTGCAACCAGGGCCACCTTGCACACGATGACAGGGCGCGTAATCTATGCTATACTGCAACAGCATCTGCGGAAAGAGGATAAACATCGCGCACATACGACGTACACTGCCGTTGTCACACACGCTTCGGTAGCCGATGGGTTCTATCGGCATAGGGAACTATCTGGCATGGCGGCGCCGTGGCGCTCAACCCGGTGGGCACGCAGCGACTCAAGACGGCGCCAGCCTCGCGGCCAGGGCAACCAGGCACGGTCGCTGATGCATGCGTCTGCGAGGGTGCCACGCGAGCAAAGGAGCGAAGCGATGGGGCGAACCAGCAACTGCCAGCGTCTGGCTACGCAGTTCACGCAGCAACGGCTGTCCACGCCTGACGGCGCGATTTTCGTTCCCCCGCAACCCGTGGATCTTGAGCACTGTTTCGTGTTCGACACTGGCGGCGAGATTGACGACGATCCCACCCTCAGCGCCTTTGAGCACCTGCTGGAGACGCGGCAGTACCGCCTGGCGTTGAGCCTGAGCTGGCGTTGCTATACGACCTACCACACGCTCGATCTGGGGTTGCTGCGGTTGGAGAATAATCTGCTCTTTGCGGTGCATCAGCTCAACGATGATGCGGGCACTTCGTTGCTGATCGCCTCACTGACCTCGTCGGCCCCGCAGCGGATGTTTCACCTCTTTCTGGTTGACTATCTGAGCACCCACGGCTCGGCTTACTCCGTCAGCCTGCCCACCAGTCTGCCCCAGATCATCTGGATCGCCGACCCGGAACTGGCGCCCCAGACGGTGGTTGCAGCCGGGCTGTTTGGCCTGGTTGCGCCGGCTGGCGCGGCGCTGGCGGTGCGCCAGGTGGTCGGCGATACGACCTATCTCGGCCAGCGTTCCGAGGGCGAACCGCTGTTTCTCGCGTGATGTAAACGGTCCGGGAGCGTTGCGCCTGCCCAGGGGCCAAAGTTTCGTGGCATGTCCGCCCCCTCCCTGCCTCGTAGCTTTCGACCAGATTATTGCGCGGTTCCGTACCACTCCTGCAACCAGCGGCGCATCTGGCCAATCTCGGACTCCTGGGCAGCGATAATCGCCTCGGCAAGATCCTTTAGTTCCTGATGCTCGGCTTTCTGCAGCGCGTCGCGGGCCATGGCAATGGCGCCTTCGTGATGCGGGATCATCGCTTCAATGAATCGCTGCTCGAAGGGCGCGCTGCCATCGGAGACCACCATCGGCCCCATCTCCATCTGCATGCCGTCGGTCGGCCCAAGGTCTGGATACCAGGCCGATCGCCACTCCCGCAGTTGCGTGATCTCCGCCTGCTGGACACTGATGATGGCCTCCGCCAGTTGCCGGATCTCCGGACGCGCAGCGTCCACAAGCGCCTGCTTCGCCATCGCGATGGCGCCCTCGTGATGAACGATCATGCTGTCGATAAAGAGCGCGTCGTATGGCACGCTTCCCATGCCGGGCATCGTCGCGTGATCCATACCTGTCATGGGTGATACGGCTGTCGCGGAGCGCGCGTCAGGAATAACGGGCGGAGCTGACCCGCACGCGGCGAGCAGTGTTGTCAGGACGAAGAGCGTACCTGATACGAAGAGCGATGTGATGCGCATCGAAAGGCATCCTTTCCTCAGGCCCGACTCGCATTAGCGTTGCTGTCTGGAGACCCCCCGTACCGCTCGTGGCGGGCGTGCCTCACAGCGAAACCGCAACAGGTCTGCCGATTGGAGGAGGATGGGGAAACCGGGTTTCCCCATCCCCTGCGCGAGTGCAAATCCTGTTGTTGATTGCCGAAGGCGCCCCTGATCCCCACCTGTACTAGAAACACCCCTGACGGCGTTTATCCCAACGGGTAATCGTCTTCGGTGAAGAGCTAGCACACCTGATCACTTTTTTCCACCAATATCATATCATGAAACACGTTCTCCTTCTCACCTTCGTCCTCTGTGTTGTGCTCGGCGGCCTGCCGCGCGCGCGGGCGCAGGAGGGTCCGACCCTCTTCGCCCCCGACCTGCCCGCGCCTTTGCCGCCGGCCTTCCTCCTCGAGGCGCCGGAGCGCCCCTCGCTGGCCCAGACCAGCCTGCGCTGCGTTCAGGCCCTGGCCGACCCGCAGGTGAACATTGCCCCGGCCAGCTCCCCCTGGCGCGTCTTTCGCGAGGGGTGGACCTTCACCACCGATGTGTCTTTCTCCCCGCCCCGGTCCCTGTTCTTCGGGGCTGCCGGCGATAGCACTCCTCCCAGCGCCTCGGTGGGCCAGGAGATCACCGTCCCCGCTGCGCTCGCTGAACTCTACGGGAACCTCCGCTATCGCTACGCTTCCGATGCCACCGGCGCCGGCGACCGCTTGCAGGTGGAGCTGTACGAGGTCAACCGCATCGATCCCGCCGGCCTGATCGCCCGCATAGAACTGGACACCTCCGGCGACGGCGATGGCAACTGGCGGCTGTTTGAATGGGAGGTGACCGCTCCGGCGGCGATCGCCCGCCTGCGCTCCCTGGGGCGGGCCGCGCTGCTCGTCACGGCGCTGAACCCTCCCAATGGCGCGACGCCGCGCCTCTGGATTGATGATGTCTCGGCCAGCGTCTGCGAACCGGCGGCGAGCCTGGGCGGCCAGGTGCGCCTGCTGGGTGCTGGCGTACCCGGGGCCGATGTGCTGCTCACCCGCACCGCCGCGTCCGGCGCCGCTCTCGTGGCCCGCGCCATCACGGGGATGGACGGCGGCTACCGTTTTGTCTCGGTGCCCGCGTTAGCTCCTGACACGCGCTACCAGGTCTGGTTCCATTCCAGCCTGGAGGCCCCGGCCCTCGAACGGACGCGCCTGGGTCTCTGGGCCGGCCCGCAACGCGCCAGTCTGGGGGCCGGAGACGATGCCACCCTCCCGCCCTTCGAGGTGGCCAACGTGCAACTGGAGGCGCCCGACCCCTTTGCTGCCGTGGTGGCCACGGACACGCGGCCGGCGACCTTCACCTGGCGCAGTGAACGGGCAGAGGCGGACGAACGTCATCAGTTGTGCCTCTACGACCCGCAGTTGGCCGATCCAGCTACGGGCCTGCCGGTGCGACTCTGCGGCCCATTACTCGACCCCGCCCGCGATCCCTTACGCTTCAACCTCGGGCCGGGGAGCTTCGCCAGCGCCCCCGGCTTCCCCTTTGTCTATGGGCGCGAGTACCGCTGGTACGTGGTCGTTTATGACCGCGACCCGCAGCGCGATCCGAATTACCAGTACGGTTTCAGCTTCTTCGAACGCGCCGTGCGCCTGCTGCCGGCCCCACTGCCTGCGCCTGCCGAGCCGCCCGTGCCTACGCCCGGCGACCCGGCGGCGGGCGCCCCCGGGGCGACCTGGACTCTGCTGATCTACGTCGCCGCGGACAATGCCCTCAGCGACGGGCAGCGGGCGCCGCGCAGCGCCCAGCCGGCCGTCCAGCTCGCGCGGCTGCCGGCCCTGGCAGCGGCTCACCCCAATCTGCGCGTTGTCAGCCTGGTTGACGAGTACGGCCCCGGCGGGCTGCGGCTATGTTTCTATTCCCCCGGCGGCGCGCCTGACTGCCGGCTGCGCCCCGAGGCCAGCAGCGCCGACCCGGCGACCCTGGCCGGTTTCATTCGCTTCGGGCGCGAGCGTTACCCCGCCGCCCGCACCGCCCTGCTGATCATCGCCCCGGCCCAGGCCGCCGGTCTGCTGGCCCTCGACGAAACCGCTGGCGGGGCGACGCTGAGCCTGCCCGACCTGCAAGCGGCCTACGCCGCCGCGGGGCTGGGCGCGGGCCAGCAACTCGACCTGGTGATCTACCAGGCGCCGTACATGGGCGCGCTCGACGCCCTGCGGGCCAGCGCCCCCTACGCGCGCTTCGCCGTCGGCTCAGCCGGGCCGATCTGGCAACTCGGCCCCTACGACCGGCTCCTGCCCGCCCTCAGCGGCGCCGGTGACCCCGCGACGGCGGCCAGCAACACCGTCGCCGCCTACAGCGCGACCATTGACGCCTACCGCGCCGGGCTGGCCCGCAGCCTGGCGGCCTACGACCTGAGCCGCGTCGAAGCCCTGGGTCAGCGGGTGGACGCGCTGGCCAGCGCCCTCAGCAGCGCACTCGAGACCGATCGGGAGCGCACCCGCCCCCTGACCGTCGCCGCCCGTGCGGCGGCCCAGGTCTACGACGCCTCGGGGAACGGGCGCCACGACCAGTTGATCGCCATCAACGGCCAGGTCGTGCCGGTTGAAGAAGACGCCCTGGTGGACCTGCGCGACCTGGCCCTGCGCCTGCGCGACAGCGTGGGGATTGAATCGGGCGTTCAGACGGCGGCGGCGCAGATCGTTGCGCTCCTGGACGACCAGGCCACCTCGCCGCTGATCGCGGCTGTCCAGCGCTCGGGCCGGGGGAGCGGCGGCGCGGCAGTGAGTCTGGAGGACGCCACGGGGCTGGCGGTGCTCTTCCCGAGCGGCGAGCGGCTGGGCGGGCAGCCCGCGCTGGCCGCCGGCTACCTCTACGGCCCCCGGGGCGACGCGCGCAACCCCGATCCGTGGGCGCGGATGCTACGCATCTACCTGCGCGAGACCCTGGGCGCGGGGCCGGGCGGGGTGACCGAGGGACCGGCGGCTTCACCACGCTTCCAGCCCCTGATCGGGTGGACGGTGGAGACCAGCGTCTGGCTGCCGGTGGTGCGGCGGTAGGGAAGGAGGGGCAGCGCGGATTCGAATGTGAGAGCTTCTTCACACCTCCCGGCCCGCGGGTTCGCAGCGCCCCTCCGACAGGGGGCGCTGTTTTTTGCCTTATCTCCGGTTACACACGTTTGCTACACTCGATGCAAACACCAGAGCAAGCCGGTCATCGTGCGCATTTGCGGGTGATAATCTGAGTATGCTGGTGCGTAGAGCAGGTGCTCAAAGAGGGAGGGTGAGCGAGGACCAGGCCGTACCCAAATCACTCCAAAAGGTCGGCGCAGCGCCGTGGGTGTTGCATTACTTGCAACACGGGTGTGCTAAAAAAAGGCGAACCGCAACCCAGCACGGTGGTCATCGTGTCCGTGGCGTCCGGCACTGACAACCGGGCCACTGCGCAGCGGTCTGGCGACTCCCGCTGCCGCGAAAAAGTCCGGCTGGCCCGAACCACGGGCCATAGATAGCAGGAGACCAGTATGAAGCGATCAACCAACAAAATCGAACAACTCCTCCTGGCTCATCCCGAAAGGCTAACCCGGACCGAATCTGGCGTGTCATCTGGGGGTGGACCGAACCGGAATTGTTCTGGCAGCCATGACGAATCCTTTCGCGAGCATCGCGAGCCATACACACATTTACACCGCCTCAGCGAACAGGCGGCGCGGAGACATCGGTAGCGACATTGCATTATGTGGTAGCGACGTTGCACTGCAACGTCGCTACCGATTTCAATCCCCTGGCGCGGATTGATGTTCGTTACGGCGCCGTGGTAGCAACGTTGCACTGCGACGTCGCTACCAGGGTGGCATCTCCTATTCGCCTGCGGTGGCAGAAGCATGCGGGCTTCGCCAGGGTGCGCACCCGCCGCATGCGCAAAAAGGTCTTGCGGAGAGGCACAGCTTCCCCGCGTCTCTCTGCCAGAAGGCATCTTGCGCGCTGCAATTCCACAACGCCAGCGTCAGGCGTCTGTAGCTTTTAGTCGAAGAAGATGAAGCAAGATAGGAGACCGTCGTGCACCTTCACACCCTGCCCGTCTACTCCCGCCTGGCCGACCCGGCCGCGGTGGCCGCCGAAGCGGACCTGGCAGCGCGCCTGCCCGGCGGCTGGCATCTCTCCCAGCACCAACTCGTCACTTATCAGGCCCTCCGCGACGGCAACATTGACGTGGTGTTCAATACCGCCATGACCGGCGATGGCAAGAGTCTGGCCGGCCTGTTGCCGCTGCTCACCGACTCGGGCCACAATGGAACGCTGGCGCTCTTCCCCACCAACGAGCTGATCCAGGATCAATTTCGCAGCGCCAGGCTGACCCTGCCTACCTGGGAACGCGCCGAGGCATGGGCGGGCATGCTCTACGGCGCGCGGCTCGACGCGCTGACGGCGGAAGTTGACGCTCTTAAGCGTCCTGATGCCCTCACCAGGGTGTTGAAGGACCATCGCCTGACCCTCTCCAATCCCGACATCTTCCACGCCATCATGCAGTTTCACTACCAGCAGCCCGGACGAAGTCCTGATCACGTGACCGGTCAGTTGCCGCTGCTGCTCGAGCAGTTGACCTTCGACGAGTTCCATATCTTCGAGACGCCCCAGGTGATCGCTGCGCTCACCGGGCTGCTGTTCCTGCGCACCCAGCAGCCGGGTCTCAAGACCCTGTTCCTCTCGGCCACGCCCGAGACCGAGGTGCTCAAGCTCCTCGAGCGGGCGGGTTTCGGCAAGCGAATCAGGCTGATTGATCCCCAGCGTGAAGGCTGGTACCACCATGGGGCCGCTCCCGGCGCGGGATGGCGCCCGATTCTCCAGGCCGGTACCCTTCACTTCGCGGCCCAGAATGCCGAAACATGGATCAACGCCGATGGCGAGCGGATCGTCCTTGACTGGTTCTGTCGGCATCGCCCGGCAGCGAAGGGGGCGCTGATCGTCAACTCGGTGGCGACGGCCCTGCGCCTGACCGAACGCCTGCGCCCGCTCTTCGCGCGGGAGGGCCTGAGCGTGGAGTGCAACACGGGTATCACCGGCTACCGGACGCGCCAGGCTTCCTACCAGGCCGATCTGCTGATTGGCACCTCGACGGTGGATGTGGGGGTGGATTTCCGCATCAATTTCCTGGTCTTCGAGGCGCTTAACGCCGGGGAATTCTTGCAGCGTCTCGGTCGCCTGGGACGCCATACCAGCTTCATTGATCGCGATGGCGCCGAACGGCAGTTTGAGGTCTTCGCCGCCTATGCGCTCGTGCCGCTGTTTGTGTACGAGCGGCTGAGCGTGCCCGGAGCCGGGGCCGGCGCTCCCCTGCGCGATGGCGACACCTGCTCCCGCATGGATCTGGCACGCGCTATTCAGGCGGCGTTCCCTCCGCCGGCCAGTTTTTCGGCCTACGCCCGCCGCTGGGGGCGCTTTGTTCCCGCCCGCGTGATCCAGTGCCTCTCCAGCAAGCCGCTCAAAACCACCTACGCCTCGGTTACCCCGGACCTGCTGCGGCAGTACGGCAGGCTGACGCAGAGCCGCATCGGGGACGCCTTGCGTGAAGCGCAGGCGCGCCAGAAGCAAGGCGAGGGGCCGCTCATCGCGGAGGCCCGGGCCTTTCGCGGCGGCAGCCCCTTTGATTGCGGCGTGATCAAGGAGGACGAGGGCGACGTGGTGACCTACGACCTGTTCTGGCTGCTGGCCAATGGCCATCTGGAGCTCCTGAGCCAGAACGAGTTCTGTGCGGCGGTGCGGCGCCTGGGCAAACCCGACGCGCCCTACCAGCGGGGCTGGCAACACTTCTTCTTCCGCTGGCGCGCCCTGCGCGCCCAGCCGGAACGGGTGCAGGTCCTGCTTCCACTTGAGGTGGCCGGCTGGGGACCGGAGCGCCAGCAGGTGGCGGTGGTGCTGCCGAAGGGCACACGGGTGGACTGTAACGGGCATGACTTTCTCAACCAGCTCAACCGCGAGATCAGCCGGCGCCAGTATGTGGCGCTGATCGTGCCAGGCAAGGACCCGCTCCAGGTGCGGCGCGAGGCGTACCTGCCGCCGGGCATGCGCCTGTGGCCCTACCGCGTGGATAGCGAGGGCGGCGAGTTGCGTGGCACGGTGGCTTTCGGACGCGAGGCTCTGCTGCTGGATAGTCGCCTGGACAACCGACCGCGGGGGGACGGGGAAGCGCCGTTCATCTGCTAAGACATGTCCCAGAAGGGCGATGCGTTCCATTGGCTTTGAGTTTCGTTACACAGGCTCGACTTATGCGCC
>CAKZSI010000010.1 GCA_937918935.1 uncultured Chloroflexales bacterium
AACGCCGTCGAAGCCGGCCCAGCGCAGGCGGGCGGCGGACCAGCCGCCGTGGTGGCTGTCGGTGACGGTGCCGGTGAGGGGGGACTTGGTGACGATGGCCATGCGCCCGCTCATATTGGCTTCGGTGCCGGTGAGGGGGCCATTCATAAAGCAGAGCAGATTGTCCGGGCCGAGGGGGTCAACCTGGGGGCCGTTCTCGAGCATGTAGCGAACGGCCAGGCCGCGGGCGCCGATGTACTTGCGGGCCCAGGACTCGGGAATGCCGCGGTACTCCACCGTGCCGGCGGAGAGGTCCACGTGGGCGATGCGATTGGCAAAACCGCCGAGGGTCATGGGTGCCTCCTTGTGTGATTGACGATTGCCGCTATTGGATGACTGCAGGGCAACTTTCAAGTGTGCCTTGCAAGGGAAACCAGCCGGTCAAAGCAGTTTGAACCATCCCTTACACAAGCGCCGGCGCCAGGGGCCGCAGGGTGCGCCGCTCCCGGCAGCCGCGCCAGACGCCTAGCTGGTAGGCGCCGAGTTCCAGCCAGTACAATCCGACAAATAATGGTAGACTCAGCCGCGGGTGCAGGCGGTAGTAGTCGAGCACGGGCGGGGTGAGGCACAGCAAGAGCAGTGCTGGCAGCATGGGCCGCCAGAGCAGGGCCAGGGCCAGCAGGGGCAGACTGTAGTAGCGGGTGACGTTGGCTCCCAGGTGGTAGAACGCGGCCCGATGTTGCAGCAGCACCGCGGCGCTCACCCGGCCCCAGGGCAGGTGTACGCCGTGTCGCCGCAGTTCGCGCCGCTTACGCCCGACCTCGCGTGCCAGAGCCACGCTGATGCCGATGGCGATCAGCCCGGCCAGGGCCGGGGCGCTCCAGACGGCGATCAGGGCCGCCAGGAACGCCAGGGCCATTGGCGGGAGGGCCATGGTGCGCCGGCCCGCAGGGTGGCGCCGTTGGAGGTCGGCCTCCGAGGAGGCGTAGTCGGCGCGGCGATGCAGCAGCGCCCCCAGGTGCACGCGGTGGTGATGCACCACCACGCCCTCGGCCACGTAGCGTGCCTGTGCGCCTGTGGCCAGCGCCCGCCAGATCAGGTCAACATCCTCCCCCAGGCGCATCGCCGGGTCGAAGCCGCCGATGCGCAATAGCAGACTACGCCGGATCATCAGGTTGCACGAGGGCATGTAGGTAATCGTTTCACCGGGGCCGACCGGCCCGCTGAGCGGCCCCATGTCCAGCGGCGAGCGCGCGGCCTCGAAGGCCGCCACCGGCCCCTCTGGCGGCGGCGCGAGCACTCGCCCGCCTGCGATCTCGACCCCCGGCTCGTCCAGTGCGGCCACGAGTGTACGCAGCCAGCCGGGGGCGGCGACGCAGTCGTTATCCAGAAAGGCCAGCACCTCGCCGCGGGCCAGTTCCGCCGCGCGGTTGCGGGCCGCCGACTGGCCGATGTTATGGTCCTGGCGCAGCAGGCGGATGGGCAGCCCGGCCAGGGCCGGGGCCAGCGGCGGAGCGGAGGCGTCGTCAACCACGATCACCTCCAGCAATTCGGCGGGGTAGTCCTGGGCCAGCAGCGACTCCACGCAGGCCCGGGTGGCCTCTGGGCGCCCGTGGGCCGGGACGATGGCCGTGACGGTGGGCAGGTGCTCCGGTGGCGGAGATTGTTTGATGAGCAGGCGCCGCCGGGCCAGGGAGTCGAGGAAGGTGGTTGTTTCGGAGAGCGACAACTCTGGACGCGCAGTGACCAGTTCCAGGGCGGTGCTGCCGCCGTTGAGCGCCGCAAGGGTGGCGAAGGCCCGCTGGTTGAGGCGCAGGGCCACCAGGGGCCGCATGGAGAGCAGCGTGCCACCGTCTGCGCCGGGGCGCAGTTCCAGTCCCTGGTTGAGCGAATAGCGCGGACCCTGGCCGCGGCGCAGCAGCAGGTGGGCGTTGCCGCCGCGCTCGATGCGGCTGCCCTCGCCTTCGAGCCAGAGACCGGCAGCCTCCAGGTGGCGCAGGAGGGTGGCCGGCTGACGCCAGAGGTGCATGGGATGATCCGCGTCGGCGTTGCCGGGCAAGTGGATGAAGAGGGCGCCGCCGGGGCGCAGGGCCGTGGCCAGGGCCGTCAGGGTCGCGCCGGGATCGGGCAGGTGCTCGAAGACATCCACCGCGCTGATGAAGTCGAAGGCTGCCGCGGGCAGATCCGGCGTGCCGGGGGCCAGGTCAATGACCTGCGCTGGCAGTCCGCGCCGGGCGAAGCGCCAGCGGGCGTACTCGTTCAGGCGCGGGTTGACGTCGGCCAGGGTTACCTCCAGGCCATAGTAGGCCAGCAGCAGCCCCAGCGAGCCGATGCCGCTGCCGAAGTCGAGGGCGCTACGGGCGTGGTGGGTCAGGGCCGCTTCCAGGGCCTCGACCTGCACCAGGGCGCTGTGGTCCTCCACCAGGGCGTGCCACCAGGTCAGGTCGTAGAGGTAGGTATCGCCGTGGCGATAGAAGCCGGTAATGGCCGCCGGGGTAGCGGGGGCCCGTTCACGCCAGGCGCGCGCCAGTTCACCGGCGGCACGGCGGCAGCGGGCTTCCACCTCCTCCACCGGCTGCTCCAGGAACGCGGCCAGTTCGGCCACCAGGCTGCGCGCCAGGTCGGGTTGCCCGGGGAGGGTCAGCGCGTCGGCCCAGCGCTGGCGGCGGTCAGTCCGAAGGGTTGAAGACGGCGTCATCACGCGAGCAGTTCCTTTGCCAGCGCGCTGGCCCGGACGTCGAGGTAGCGCTCGCCACGAGCGGCGCAGGCACGCGCCGGGTCGCCAAGCACGCCGTTGGGCGTCACCGCCTTGAGGCCCAGGCGTTGCAGTGTATCCACAATTGTAACCATATCGCCGCGGTACCCGGCCTCGGCGGCCTCGGCGCGCACCAGGTCGGGGCGCAGCCAGAGCACTTCCGAGGTCTCGCCCTCGCCGGCGTGCAGACCGAACTCCTCGGGCGCGATCCCCGCTTCGGCGGCCACGGCCAGGACCGCCTCGTCGGGGGCGAGGGTCTCGGCGGGCAGCCAGACGCGCAGGGTGGGCAGTTCACGGCGCAGGCGTTCGGTCGCCAGGGCCAGGGCCCGCCCGTTGCCGCCGTGGGCCGAGAGCAGTACCAGCCGGGTGATGCCCCAGGCGGCCATGCGCCGCGCGCAATCCACGATCACCGCGGCGAGGGTGGCGGCGTCAAGGCTCAACAGGCCGGGAAAGCCCGCGTGTTCGTCGGAGCAGCCGATGGGCAGGACCGGGGCCACCAGCGCCCCCGGCAGCCGTGCCGCCAGGCGTTGGGCCAGGGCCTCGGCCCGAAGCGTATCGGTGCCGAGGGGCAGGTGCGGCCCGTGCTGCTCGGTGGCCCCCAGGGGCAGAATGAGCGTCGTTGCACCCTCGGCCACAGCGTGGGCCACCTCGGGCCAGGTCAGATCGGCCAGGTCGGGTTGTTCTGCTATGGATGGAGACATACGTTCTTCAGCAGGCCAACCAGAGGATTGTACTACCTCTCCTTTGTCACGTGCCGCGGTTTCCGCTGTGAGCAGGTTCGGCGGGGGCCGCAGGCCCCCGCAACCCCCACCAGGGGCAAAAAGCGGAGCAACAGGATTACCCTGCAGATTAAACAAATCCCCTTTCTCTTAGAAACTCCACCACCACCTCGGCCATCTGATCGGGGGGGCCTTCCAGCACCTTGCCGGATTTGCGGGTCACGCCAGCGGTGATGATCTGCGTAATGCGCTCGTGGGCCGGGCGGGTGCTGTCGGGGGTGAAGATCGGGCGCGTACGTGGGCGCGGCGGCGTCACCATGCGCGTGGTGGCGGCGGGGAAGGCCAGGTCGGCTGGCTCCAGGCCCAGATCGTCGAGTTCGCTGACGGGAATAGCGGCGCGCTCGGCGCGCATCAACCCGGTGAGGCTGGCGTGGCGCAGGCGGGCGATGCCGGCTTCGACTGCCAGAACGGCGGGCAGGCGGACCTCCAGTTCCTCGCGCGCCCCGCGGTCGAGGCGTCGCTGCACGCGGGCCAGATCGCCCTCCAGGGTGATCTGGGTGACATCGCACACCACCGGCCACTCCAGGAACTCGGCGAGGAGGGCCGGAAGCTGGCCACTGCCCTGGTCGCTGCTACGGGTGCCGCAGAGCACCAGGTCGGGGGCCTCACCGCGCTGCAACCATGCCGCCAGCAGCAGCGCCGTCTGCGCCGGGGCCTGAAGGGGAAGAAACGGCGTCCAGAGCCGCCGTGCCTCCGTTGCGCCAGCGGCGAGAGCCAGGCGCAACACCGCGTCGGCGGCGGGCGGGCCGACGCACAGCGCGCTGACGTGGCCCTCTGCGCCGGCCAGTTGCAGGGCCACTTCCAGAGCCGCCGTGTCGGCCGGGCTGGCGATGTAGAGCAGGCGGCGCGTGTCGAGCGCCGCGGTCAGCGGATCAACCTCGACCGTGGCCGGGTCGGGTACCTGTTTGAGACAGACGGCGATACGCATTATGCCTCCCGAAAGGTCACCCCATAGCCGCCCCGCGGGTACGACCACTGAATGGCGCCCTCCTGATTACAGGCGATATAGCAGGTTCCGCACTCAAAGCACTCCTCGTAGTTGAAGAGAATGCCCCCATCGTCCAGCGGCACGAAGAGGTTGGCCGGGCAGACATAGACGCAGGCTCGCACGGAGCAATTGTTGCACACCGCGGCATTGACCACGATGTGCGGCCGGTCGTCCACTTTGAAGCGCACCGTGCGCATCCGTTCTTCGAGAGGAATGCTCACCATCCGAATGACCTCCCTGCTTGCCAGGCGTCCTGGAGCACATGCACTGGCGAGATATTGGCGCGGCGGAGCGTATCGAGGGCGATGGGCAGAAGCTTGCGTTTGGGTCCGCCGTTGACGCGGAAGACCTGCTCGGCGCCAGCGGCGATGAGTTCCGGGTACAGGTTCTGTAGCCGCGGGCTGTTGACCAGCCCCGGCGCGTGGCGGTAGCTGGCAAAATCGGTGAGCACGTGGCGCGCGCGCAGGCGCTCGACGTAGCGGGCCAGCGAACGGGCCGAAAAGTCACGTTCCTGATGGGCGGCCACAGCCGCTTCACCCGCGGCCATACCTGACTGGATGGCGTAGTTGATGCCTTCAAGGTACAGCCCGGCCACGAAGCACAACGCCGCCGCGTCGCCCGCCACCAGCATGCCGCCGGTATAGAGCTTCGGCAGCATATTCCAGCCCGCTTCGGGGATGACGTGGGCCGAATACTCGCGCACCCTGCCGCCCCGTACCAGGGGGGCCACCGAGGGGTGGCGCTTGAAGGTTTCCAGCAACTCGTAGGGGCGGCGCCTGTGCTCGGCCAGCGAGGAGATCTGCCCGATGACGCCCAGGGAGAGGCTGTCGCGGTTGGTGTAGAGGAACCCGCCGCCGCTGACCTCTTCAGTGATCGCCCCGATGTACTCGATCGCCAGGCCGTCGTTGTCGTGGAGGTGAAAGCGTTCGCGAATGGCGCCTTCGTCGAGTTCCAGCACCTCCTTCACCCCGAGCGACATCTCGTGGGCGTGGAACTCGCGTTGCAGGCCGGCATTCTTGGCCAGGAAGGAATTGGCGCCATCGCAGGCGATCACCACGTCGGCACGCAGGTCGCCCTCGTCGCGGCGCACGCGCACCCCCACCACCTGGTCGTCCTCCCAGAGCACCTCGTCCACCACTGCGGCGTTGAGCAGGAAGGCGCCGGCAGCGACGGCCTGGTCGGCGAACCAGCGGTCGAACTTCGGGCGCAGGATGCTGAAGCCGTTGTAGGGTGGCTCGGCGAAGCGGGTGGTGCGAAAGTCAATCGCCACCGAGGTCTCGGCGGTCATAAAGGCCAGCACGCGGCGGGTCAGATAGCGTTCGACGGGGGCCTGTTCCCACCAGTTGGGGATCAGTTCGTTCAGGATGGCGCTGCCGTAGAAGGCCGCGCCGGAGACGTTTTTGGACCCGGGGTACTCGCCGCGCTCCAGCAGCAGCACCTTCAGCCCGGCGCGGGCGGCCACCAGCGCGGCGGCGCTACCGGCCGGCCCTGC
This sequence comes from uncultured Chloroflexales bacterium, assembly GCA_937918935.1. Taxonomy (GTDB): domain Bacteria; phylum Chloroflexota; class Chloroflexia; order Chloroflexales; family Chloroflexaceae; genus JACAEO01. The sequence goes on from CAKZSI010000010.1 coordinate 5,994, forward strand.
GCCGACGACGATCACATCGAAATGCTCGGCGCCCGGGCGTGGCGCGCTACGCTGGCGCCGGGGTTGGGGCGCGCCGTGCGGGGTAGAGCCATTCTTTATGCCGATGAGGCGGTGCACCCGCTGCACCAGCGCCAGCGAAGCCTCTTTGCTCAAGAAAGCCATAGCGCATCCTTCAGGCCGCAACCTGGCGGCTGTGGTCGTTGTTCTTCGTATCTTGCCGCGATTGCGGCGTCAGGCGTTCCAGCAGGGCCGGAATGAGTTGCCGCACGTCGGCCACGATGCCCAGGTCGGCCAGGCCGAAGATGGGCGCGGTGCGGTCGAGGTTGACGGCGATCACGGTCTCGCTCCCGTTCATACCCGAGGTGTGCTGGCTGGCCCCCGAGATGCCCAGAGCCAGGTAGAGTTTGGGAGCGACGATCTTGCCGGTCGTGCCGATGAAGCGATCCGCCGGCAGCCAGCCCCGGTCGGAGATGACGCGCGTCCCGCCCACCGCCGCCTGGAGCCGGTTGCCCAGTTCCCAGAGTTGCGCCACGCCCTCCGGACCGCCCAGCCCCAGGCCGCCGGCGACGATGCGCTCGGCCTCACGCAGGTCAACCGTGCGCGGGTCGGCGGGGATGGTGCGCACGGGCCGGTCGCGGAGGCGGGCAGTGTCGATGGTGGGGTGGACGTGGCTCACCTGGGGGCGGCGGCGCACGTCGCCCCGCCCGATACCACGGGTGTTGGGCGCCAGGGTGGCGCAGATGACCGTCGCCCCCGGGCAGGCCAGGTGCTCGTGGCGCGCCCCGCCGTAGGTGGGGCGCACGAAGACGAGGTCTGCGCCGTCCTGGCGCACTTCCAGGCAGTGACTCACCATAGGGGCGTGCAGGCGCAACGCCAGCCGGGGTAGCCATGCGCGCATGTGGCTGGTGTCGGGGGCCAGGAGTAGCACGCCGCCGTAGGAGCGGTGGCTCAGGGGACGGATGACCGGCTCCAGCGCCGCCAGCCAGGCGTCGGCGCTGGCCCGGGCCAGGGCCTCGTGTTCGATCAATGTCACCTCGTCGGCGCCGTGCGCCGCGAGGGTAACTGCCTGTTCCTCGAGACCGGCGCCCGGCAGCAGCGCCCGCACCCGCAGGTCGCGCGCGCTGGCCAGATCGCGGGCCTCTTCGACGCACTCCAGCGTGGGCCGCGTCACGGCCCCGTGCTCGGTCTCAGCGATTACGACGATTTGCATAGGTGATTCCTGTCAACGCATCACGACCGAATGGCGACCTCCTGGGAGGGCCAGGGCCGCCAACCCCTGCCCGGGACCGGGGGGTGGGGAAACCCGGTTTCGCCACCCCCTTCTACAATGCCCGTCCCACGCGCTCGCCCTCGATGATCGCCGCGTGGGCCCGGCGCGGTGCCAGGGCGTCGCCGATGCGGTGCAATTCGGGCACGCGCCCCTTCAGTGCGAAGTACAGCCCGGCGTCGGCCCGCCGCTGCACCGCCAGCACGATCGTGTCTACCGGGTCGAAGGTGATGATCTGCCCGCTGTAGTTGTGGACCGCGGTGACCAGGCCGTTAGCGGCGTTGAGCACCGAGACGTTCGGCGTGCAGATGATGTTGAGCTGCCGGGCGCGGCGGTACCAGTTTTCGAGATCCAGGGTGACGCCGAGGTCCTGCCCCACGTAGAGCGTGGGAGTGACGATCTCGACCCGGCAGCCCTGCTCGGCCAGATACTCGGCCACGCTGGTGGCCTCGTGAAAGCCCAGGCGATCGATGATCATGACCCGCTTGCCCGGGGTGACCCGCCCGGCGAGGATGTCGGTCACATCGGCCACTTCGGGGCCATCGGCGCCGGGGAAGGCATTGCGGTCAGGTGTGGAGCCGGTAGCGATCACCACTGCGTCGGGTTGCTCGGCCAGCACCATCTCGGCATCGGCGGCCACGCCGGTGCGCACCGTCACATCGAGCTGGTGCAGTTCGTGGAGCAGGTTGCGCACCAGGTCACCGAACTCGGCCCGGTTGGTCACCTTGACTGCCAGATTGACCTGGCCTCCCAGTTCGGGCTGCCGCTCGTAAAGGGTGACGCGGTGGCCGCGCCGGGCGGCGATGACGGCGGCCTTGAGGCCCGCCGGCCCGCCGCCGACCACGGTCACTCGTTTAGGGCGCGGCGCGGGCTTGAGCGTGCCGATGCCCAGTTCCTTCTCGCGACCGGTCGCGGGCGTCTCGATGCAGCCCATCCAGCGGTTCAGCCCCATGCGCCCGACGCACTCCTGGTTGCACGAGAGGCACAGGCGGATGTCCTCGACGCGGTTCTCGCGCGACTTGCGGGCGAACTCCGGGTCGGCGATCTGGGCGCGCACGATGCCCACCAGGTCGGCGTGGCCCTCCTGCAACACCCGCTCGGCCTGGATGGGGTCCTTGATGCGCCCCACGCCGATGACCGGGAGCCGCACCGCCTTGCGGATGGCCGAGGAGATGAACAGGGCGTAGCCCGGTGGGATGTGCATCGAGGCTTCGATCATGTAGAGGGTATGGGTCGCGGTGCCGATGCTGGTGTTGATGTAGTCAATCAGCCCGTCGGCCTCCAGAATGCGCGCGGCGGCCACGGCCTCGTCGAGCACGATGCCGTCGCGGATCAGTTCGTCGCCGCAGAGGCGCACGCCGAGGACGTAGTCGCGCCCGACGCGGGCACGAATAGCGGCGATGATCTCGCGCAGCAGGCGCATGCGCTGCTCCAGCCCGCCGCCGTAGCCATCGGTGCGCAGGTTGTTGTGGCGCGAGAGGAACTGGCGCACAATTGAGGAGTGCGAGCATTGCAGCTCCACCCCGTCGAAGCCGCCGAGCCGGGTGTGGAAGGCCACCTGGGCATACCCGGCGATGATCTCCTGAATATCTTCCAGTTCGACCGCCTTGGGCACCTCGCGGAACATCGGGTCGGCTACCGACGAGGGCGCCCAGGCCGGCAGGCGGGTGAACATGCCGCTGCTCTGGCCGCCGTTGTGGTTGATCTGGGCCAGGATAGGGGTGCCCTCGGCATGGACCGTGGCGGTGATCTGCCGGTAGCCAGGGATGACCGCCGGGTTGAAGGCGTGGATCAGCTTTTCGTAGGGGTGATCGGTGGGATGGGTGGAGTGCTCCTCGGTAATGATCAGCCCCGCCCCGCCACGCGCCCGTTCACGGTAGTAGTACACGTGGCGCTCGGAGGGCATGTACCCTTCGGCGTAGTTGGTGAGGTGCGCCGAGAAGACGATCCGGTTGTTGAGCGTCAGGCTGCCGACCTTGATCGGCGTGAACAACAGACGGGCGCCCTGCTTCATCTCACACCGCCCTTCCAGCGCGATAGCCCTCGAGCACAGCCTGCCCGATCCGCCGCGGGGCCACACAGTCGCCCGCGCGGTACAGGGCGGGCATGCCCTCGCTGCCGAATCCCGCTTCCTTCAGGGTGAAGTAGAGGGTCTCGTCGGGCCGGTCGTAGGTCACGTCAACGATCAGGTCCACCTGCTCGATGCGCTGCTCCTCACGGCTGAAGCGATCGACCATGATCAGCGTCCGGTTAGTGACCCGCACCGCCTCTTGCTGGGGATGGAAGACCACCCCTTTGCTCCAGGCCCGCTGGTTCCAGGCGGTCAGTTCCTGGGTGGCGGTGAGGCGCTGGCCGCAGAACATGTCGCGGGTGACGATCTCGACCTTCCAGCCTTTCTGCACCAGCCACTCGGCCACGGCCATACCGTCGTGGTCGCCGATCTCGTCGAGCACCACGGCCTTGCCGGTGGGGGGCAGGGGTGCGCCGCCGAGCACGTCGCGCTCGTTAAGCACCGGCACGCTGTTGTCGAAGTCCACGCCGGGATAGAGCACCGGCACGCCGCCGACGGCGACGATCACTGCATCAGGCATCTCGGCGCGCACGGTCTCGAAGGTGGCCGTCACGCCAAGGTGGATCGTCACGCCGAGCTTGCGGATCTGTGCTTCGAGCCAGTGGCCGATCAGTTCCAGGCGCTTGCGGCCCGGTTCGGCGGAGGCCAGGAGCAGTGCGCCCCCCAGGGTCTCACTCTGCTCGTAGAGGGTCACGCGGTGGCCGCGCAGGGCGGCGACACGGGCGGCCTCCATCCCCGCCGGGCCGCCGCCGATGACCATCACCCGTTTGGGGCGCACTGCGGGGGGCAGGGTGGCGAACTCGGCGTGGGCCTCGTGGCCCGCGGCGGGGTTGATCGAACAGCTCAAGCGCGGATTTTGCACGCTCTGCACCACACAATCCTGGTTGCAGAGGATGCACTGGCGCACGTCCTCGGCGCGCCCCTCGCGCACCTTGCGCGGCAGATCGGGGTCGGCGATCAACGCGCGGGTCATCTTCACTGCGTCAGCCCGGCCCTCCACCAGCACCATCGCCGCCTGCCGCGGGTCCACGATGCTGCCCTGGGCAAAGACCGGGATCTGCACGGCTTCCTTGATCTCGGCGGCCAGGTGCAGGGCGTAGCCGGGGGGCATATACAGCCCGGCGCGGATCAGGTGCGGGGTGTAGATGCTGCCGCTGACCACGCTAAGGTAGTCAATCTGGTGTTCGCTGCTGAGGATGCGGGCGATCTCGGCGGCGTCACCGGGCTTGATGCCAGCCCAGGGGGCGTGCTCGTCGCCGCTGAGGCGCAGGCCCACCACCGCCTCGTCGCCGACGACCCGGCGCACCGCGGCGATCACCTCGCGGGCGAAGCGCAGCCGGTTCTCCAGCGGGCCGCCGTACTCATCCTGGCGCTGGTTGGTCAGCGGGGAGAGAAACTGGCGCACCAGGCTCTCGGGGCCGGCGTTGATCTCTACCCCGTCGAGACCACCCTCGATGGCGTAGCGGGCCGCCGTGGCGAAACCGTCAATCACCGCGGCGATGTCCTCCGGCTCCATCTCCTTGGGGACCTCGCGGCTGTTGACCTCGGGGATGGGCGAGGGCGCCCAGAGGGCGGCCTGGGAGTAGTGGCTGGTGCCCTGCATGCCGCTGTGGGTCAACTGGGCCAGCACCACCGGGCCGTGGGAGCGCAGGGCCTCGGCGATCATGCGGTAGGTGGGCACGATGCGCTCGTCGTAGCCGAAGATGGCGTACTCATAGGGCCAGTCGGAGGGATGCACCACGCTGCCCTCGAGCACGATCACCCCCGCGCCGCCGCGGGCGCGCGCCGTGTAGTAGGCGGCGTGGCGCGAGTCGAAGCGATTGTGGCGCGCGAAGTTGGTCTGGTGCGCGGCGAAGACGATCCGCGAGGGCGCCGTTTTCCGTCCCAGGCGCAGGGGTTGGAACAACGGGGCGAAGGGTTCAGCCATGGTCTCCTCATTTCCAGAAGGCGCCTGCTGGCGTGACAACCTGTCAGGTGTTTGCGGGGAGGGTGAAGTCCTCCTACGCCCCTTCCTGCTGGTATCCGCCTACCACTGCTGCAACGGGATCAACCCCGTGCGCAGCGTCGCCGGTTCACCGCCGAAGATACAGTCGGGATCGGGGTCGTCGAGCGAGCGTCCGGTGAAGTGTTTGACCGCCATGCAACCGCCGTGGCACAGGGCGTAGGCGTTGCACTGCTGGCACGTGCCGCCCACCTGCCACTGCCGCAGGTGGTTGAAGAGCGGGGCGTGCCGCCAGATATGGGTGAAGCCCCCCGGCGCGCGCACATTGCCTGCCGAAAACTCGGGCGCCAGCACGAAGGGACAGGCGTACACCTCACCCACCGGGTCCACGCAGCAGACGATCCGCCCGGCGCCGCACATATTCAGGCCGTCAATCGGCGTACCGTAGGCCGAGAGGTGGAAGAACGAATCGCCGGTCATTACATCGGGGTGGGCAAGGAGCCACTCGTAGAGGGCGCGGTTCTGAGCGTGGGTCGGGCGCATGTGCTCCCACACCTCCGCGCCGCGCCCGGAGGGCCGCAGGCGGGTGACGCGCAATTGGGCGCCGTAGTGTTGGGCCAGGGTGTAGAGATCATCGAGTTGATGGGCATTCTGGCGGGTGACCACAGTGTTGATCTTGAAGGGAAAGCCCTCCGCCGCCAGCAGTTCCATCGCCCGCAGCGCACGCCGGAAGGCGCCCGTACCGCGTACCGGGTCGTTGGTCTCGGCGGTGGCGCCATCGAGACTGATCTGCAGGTCCAGGTAATCGCGGGCGGCGATCCAGGCCGCGGCGGCGGGGTCAATCAAGGTGCCGTTGGTGCTGAACTTGACCCCGATACTCCGTTCCAGGCAGTAGTCCATCAACTCGAAGAAATCGGGCCGGCTCATCGGCTCGCCGCCGCCCACATTGACATAAAACACCTTCATTGCCGCCCACTCGTCAATCAGGGCGCGCGCTTCGGCGGTGCTCAACTCGCCGGTGTGGGGCCGGCCCGACGACGAAAGGCAGTGGACGCAGCGCAGGTTGCAGCCGTAGGTCAGCTCCCAGGTCAGGCAGATCGGCGCGTCCAGGCCCTGGCGGAAGATTTCGTAGCTCATGGTGATCCTTTGCAAGCCTCGTCAGGGTATGGGGAAACCAGGTTTGCCCATATCTCTCCAATGGCTATGTTCACCGTAGGCGCCCATGCGGCTTCGCCGCACAATCCCGGAATGGTGATGAGTGTTTCCTGGGAGGGCCATGCCCTCCCAAACCCTTCCCTGCGGCGTCCGGGTTCACCTCAGCGATCCACTACCAACCAGCAGCCGTGCAGTTCAAAGGTCTGGAAGCGGCCCCCGAGTTCGCGGCCCAGGATCGCCAGGCGTTCGGTGGTAAAGGTCTGGCGATGGCCGAAACGCGGATCGGGCTGTTCTTCGAGGGGCACGGTCACGATCAGACGCCGCGCGGTGAGTTGCCAGAGGGCGCGCAGGGCGGTCAGAGTTTGCTCCGGGGCCAGGTGCTCCAGCACGTGCACGCAGGTCACCGTGTCGAACTGCCCCAGACGCGCCAGGTCGTCACCGAGCAGGTCGGCGACGGTGAAGCTGACGCTGGCCAGCCCGGCGCGCCGGGCATAGGCATTGGCGAAGCCGACCAGGGCGGCGTCGAGGTCGCAGCCGACGATCCTGTCCGGCGGGGTGCCGCGACGGGCCAGGAGCAGGGGCAGGAAGCCGAAACACGTGCCGGCGTCGAGGAGGCTCGCGCCGCGCGCCAGGTCCATCAGCCGGCGGTAGATCGCCCCGAAGGGGCCGATAAAATCAATGGCTGGCTCGTCGCTCTGCATAGCCCCTTCGAGGGCCGCCAATGAGTTGACATAAAAACGGTGCCAGGCGCGGCCTTCGTTGCTGTCCATCGAGCGCACAATCGCCCCGACGCAGTGCTCAAAGAGGGTCTGCTGGTCGTGGGCGAAAGGATCATCAGCGGACGACAGTTCGGGCAAACGTCCCCGCGCGGCGCTCAGCAGGGGCAGCAGTTCATTGGCGACGTAGAAGCCCAGGTTGTTGTCAATCTGCTCAGGACGAAAGGAATGCACCACTACCAGTTCCGGGCCGGCGGCCGGGGTGTGCGGGGCCGGTTCCAGACGGTAGACCGTAAAATGCTGGCTACCGGCCGTGGCGGGAAGGTTCCCGGCCAGGCATGCGGTAAGGGCGGCGTGGCGCCAGGGTGACAGTACCAGCGGGACCATGACTATCTCCGATTGGCAAACGAGCTACGCACCAGGTTTTCGGCCACACGCCCCAGTTGATCCAGATTGCGCACCACTTCGACCTTGTGGCAGATCGGCGCATAGGTAGGCATATCTGACGCACCGAGGCCCCAGCTCCCGCGGGACTCCGGCGTCAGCCAGATCACCTGTTTGCAGCGCCGGCGCAACTCTTCGAGGATCCAGGCATTAGGCGGGTTGCGATTGCCGCGCCCGTCGCCCAGAATGATCAGCGTGGTGCGGCTGGTGGCCGCCGAGCGGTAGCGCTCGTAGAAGATCTCCAGCGCCCGGCCGTAATTGCTATTCTCTTCGGTATTGATAATCTCGCCGCTGAAAACGCGGTCGATCGTCTCCTCCAGGCTGGAGCGCTCGATCTCGGTGCTGATTTCGGCCAGATCGCTCACAAAGACAAAGCTGCGCACCCGGCTGAAGAGCGATTGCAGACTGTAGACCAGGTGGAGCATAAAGCGCGCCGTAGTGCGCACCGACAGACTGACGTCGCAGATCACCGTCAGGCGCGGGCGCTCCTCGCGCTGGTTGGAGAGCACCGGGAAGAAGGGCACCCCGTCGTACTTCAGATTGCCGCGAATGGTGCGCGAGACGTTGATCCGTCCGCGCCGGTTGGCAGTTCGGCGGTAGGAGAGCGCACCGCGCATCTGCCGACCCAGGCGGCGGATAATCTCGTCCATCTGGCGGCGCTCGTGGTCGCTGAAGCGGTAGCTCCGGCGGGGCCGGGGCGGGGCCGGGGCGGCGGTGCGGGGGTGCTGCAGGGCAGCCTCACGGGCGCGGTAGCGCCGCAGCAGCTCGGGCAGCCGGGTGAGGCCCCCGGCGAGTCGGGCCTCCAGTTGCTCCAGCAGGGCCTCGTCCACCTCGAGCGCGCGGAGGTCGGCGAGCAGGGCCTCAACCGCGCCGCCCAGATCAATTTCGTCGCCGGAGTCGCCCAGGCTGAGTTCCCCGCCGCCGGGCATGCCGGGGTTGTGGCGGGCGTTGACGTGGAAGGTCGGCTTATAGCCGTCCTGGCCGGGATCCTTGCGCTGCTGCAACAGCAGGTGCTGCCCGAAGAGCGAGAGATCAACGCCTTCATACTCCGGCGTCACCGGGGCGCGGGTGGTGCGATCGGTATCAATCTCGACGGGGGCGATCTCTGCGCGCGCCCCCTCCGCTGCCGCGGGGACGTCGGCGCCACTCGCGTCGGGCAGGAGGGTGACGGCGGCATCACCGGGCGCTTCTGGTGCAGCCCCATGACTGGGGGCCGGCAGGCTGAAGTACAGGTCAAACAGCCGGTCAAACTCGGCGATGGCCTGGCACTGCTTCACCAGCGTACTGCGGAGCGTCACGCGCACCGTCTCGCGGTCATCAACGCCCGCCAGGGCCAGGGCCTGCAGGGCGTCGATCGTCTCGGCGGGCGAAACGGCGATGCCGTGGTGTTTCAGCAGCGCAACGAAGCGCGTGATCGGGACGTCCATGCCTACTCCTCCCGACGGGAACTGAAATAGGCCCGTTCGTTGGTGCGGTAGCGTTCCTGCTGCTCGCGCAGATCCATGTTGTCGAAGGTCAGGCGCGCGGTCCCATTGCCGCTCTCCAGGAGCATCGGCAACTGGGCGCTCACCTGCTGCACATCGCGGTCGTACTTGAGGATCAGTTGCAGCGTCTCTTCTACCAGTTCGCGGTTCAACTGATCGGCATTGAGCAGCACCAGGGCCTGGGCCCAGTCGAGGGTCTCGCTGATGCTGGGCGCCTTGCGCAGATCCATGGCGCGGATGCGGCGGATGAGGCTCACCACCTGGCGGGCCAGGTTCTCGCGCAACTCCGGCACCTTGAGACGAATAATTTCCAGTTCGCGTTCTTCATCGGGGTAACCGATCGCCAGGTGCAGGCAGCGCCGTTTCAGCGCGTCGCTCAACTCGCGAGTGTTGTTGCCAGTAATGCACACCAGAGGCGGATGCCGGGCGACGATGGTGCCGATTTCGGGCACCGTCACCTGGAAATCACTCAACACTTCGAGCAAGAAAGCCTCGAACTGCTCCTCGGCGCGGTCAATTTCATCAATCAGCAGCACCACCGGCTCCGGCGAGGCAATCGCCTGGAGGATGGGGCGGCGTACCATGAAGTGTTCCGAGAAGAACACATCCTCGTGCTGGCGCAGGTACTCCACCGCGGCGCGCAGGTCCTCCATCTCGGCGAACAGGCTGCCGATCTTCTCGCGCAGGATCTGCGTGTAGAGCAACTGCTTGCCGTACTCCCACTCATACAGCGCCCGGGCCTCGTCGAGGCCCTCGTAGCACTGCAGACGGATGAGCGAGCGGTTCAGCGCCCGCGCCACCGTCTTGGCCAGTTCGGTCTTGCCGACCCCCGCCGGCCCCTCGATCAGCACCGGCTTATTCATCTTGAGGGCGAGAAAGATCACCGTCGCCAGCTTGCGGTCGCAGATGTAGCGCTGCTGGCGCAGGAGGGTCACTACCTGGTCGATCGTTTCAAACACTGATGTATGCTCCGTGTGCTGGAGGGCGGCGATGGAGGTGACGAAACGTTCTGGCTGCATCTCGCCCGACGGCTAATGGTCTTTGAACCCGTATGTCGCTCTCCACCTCGCGCCTGGCAGCTCAAGCCACGTTTCGTCGCACCCGGCGACAATGAGGCCGGTCAGGGTACGGAGGGTTGGGGAGGGAACGTTGCCCTCCCCACGTTCCCCGGAAGCTAGCGCCTAGTAGTACGACTCGCGCATGGCGTGGGCCACCACCGGCCAGACCGACTCGAAGGTCACTTCGCGCGGGTTGCCGGGGGTCGAGCCATCGCCGAGAACGTGCTTGGAGACGCGGTCCACGTCGTTATCGTCGCCGATGATGCGCGGGCCGCTCCACTTCTCGTACACGCCCTTGCCCATGCGCGACTTGCTGTACTCGCCGACGCTCTGGAAGTTCGGCGGAATGCCCACATCCTTGGACAGGCGGATGGCGGCCTCAACTGCGCGCTCGGCGGCGGACACGTCGCTCAGCCCGTCCACCTTCTCGCCCATGGCGCGCGCGATGTCGCGGTAGCGCCGGTAGTTCGCGGGCATGTTGAATGCCCAGACCCGCGGCAGGGCGATGGCGTTGTTCAGGCCGTGGTGGCTGTCGTAGTAGGCGCTGACCGCGTGCGAGATCGAGTGGATAATGCCCAGACCGCCGCTGTTGAAGGCCTGCGCGCCGATGTACTGCGCCCAGACCATGTTGGCCCAGGCCTCGTAGTTGTTGCGGTTGGCCACCACTTCGCGCAGGTTCTGGGCCACCAGTTCGATGCACTTCAGCGCGCCGCCGAGGCTGGCGGGGAAGTCAAGCCGCGAGACATACGGCTCCGAGCCGTGGGCCAGCACGTCGAAGCCACAGAAGGCGGTCAGGTCCTGCGGCATCGTCTTGAACACGTAGGGGTCGTTGATCCCCAGCGTAACGATGCAGCTATCATCGAAGCCCAGCCACTTGCGCGGAGCGCGCTCGGAGGTGGTGTCGGTGATCACGAAGGCCCAGCTCGTCTCCGATCCGGTACCGGCGGTGGTGTTAATGGCGATGTGGGGCGGATTCTTCTGGCGGTCGGGGTCCGACCGGTTGAAGCCGTCGAACTCATTGATGTTGCGCCCGTCGTGGGCGACCACCAGACGCGCGCCCTTGGTGGCGTCGGTCACGCTTCCGCCACCGACGGACACGAAGCTGTCGCACTTCTCGCGCATGAAGAGGTCGGCGGCCTCCATGCAGTTATAGTCCTTGGGGTTCGACTCGACCTTATCGTAGATCACCACATCAATGCCCTGGTAGCGGAGCTTGCCCGCGACGTCCTCCACCAGGTCGGTGCCACGGATACCCGAGGTCATCAGCAGGGTGCGCTTGAAGCCGAGCTTCTTCGCCTCGACGCCAACCATCTCATAGGCCCCTGGACCGATCAGCCCCCGTGGGAACGGGTGGAACTCCTTAATCGGGAACTGCCAGAGCTTGTGCGCTTCCATTCGTCTTGACTCCTTTGTTCAAGTGACGGTGGGCGAGGCAAGGCGCCTGCCCTGAGACCCCCTCATCGGGACGTCGCCAGATCTGGCTGCGAACCGGACTCTCCGCACGGATGGACCGAACCCCGGCGCCGGGTGATATCGAACGAGCTCCCGCCGGCCTTGCGGGAGAACGAAAGGCTTCTGAGATTGCTCCTCTGCGGGGAGGTCTGGACGGGCCAGGCCCCGCCGAAAGAAACATCATGCTACCTCGAGGGCCGCAGGCCCCCAACCCCACGTGTAGAGCAGTGCAACCTTGCGTTATAAGGTCGAGGTCATGGAATTGCGAACGTTTAACAGGGCGGTTAGAGTATAGTTAATAGTGAAAAGTTTTGCCTACTGCCATATGGCAGGTATTTTGTGATGAAATCTATTTCGCATTGCGTCATAATTGCTGAGACGGGACTTCTTTCGAGGTCGCCATGGACCCGTTCAGGCGAGGTTACACCTCCCCGTGCCCCTCCAGGCGACGTGGGTCTGAAGCCTGGTTTACTCATCAGCCATACGCAGCAGACCCATCTCGACGGCCCGCACCGCGGCGTGTGTACGCCCGCTGACGTGCAATTTGGCGATAATCTGCTCAACATACGCTTTCACGGTACCGCGGCTCAGGGCCAGGTCGCTGGCGATCTCGGCGTTGGTTTTGCCCTGCGCCAGCAGGCGCAAGACATCGAGTTCGCGCGGGGTCAACGTCTCCAGTGCAGGCGATGCAGGGTCGTAGATCTGTTTGAGCCGCGACGCCTCATCAGGTGCGCTGATCAGCGTCTGGCCCTGGCGCACCTGGCGCACGGCCTCGACCAGGGCAGCGCGGGTGATATTCTTCAGTAACCAGCCATCAAGTCCGTAGCGGGCCATACGGGTCTGATCCAGACGGTCGCCCTGGGGCGAGAGGACAATCACCCGCGTTCCCATCTGCTTGATCCGTTGGGCCGCTTCGATCCCGTTGAGTATCGGCATGCGTTCATCGAGGATGGCCACATCGGGGCGCAGCCGGGCGCAGAGAGCTACTGCTTCCTGACCATCGCTCGCAACCCCCACGACGCACAAATCCGGCTCGGCCTTCAATACCGTACACAACCCGATCCGCATGAGTTCAAAGTCATCGGCAATGACAATGCGTGTCGGGGTGTTCGCCTTGTGAGGATTGGCGTCTTCCATGGCAGCCCTCTCCCGCGAAGCGGCGATCAGGCCGGCGCACTCCCTGCCGCGACGGCGTGTGGAGCAGACGGTTCGGGGGCCTCTGGTACAACCCTGGTCATGACGCCGAGGCGCTCAAGTTGCGCCAGGGCGTGGATGTAGCGGCCACGGGCTGGCTCGGGCGCGCCCAGGGCATCGAGCGCCTCACCCAGGGTTATGGCCCCGTCCAGGGTATTCAGCAGGCCGACCAGTTCAGGTGCGTGCAGGAAGTAGAGCCGGCGGTTGTCATAGCGGTAGATCAGCCCGCCGAAACGCTCGGCGCGGATGGCCGCATAGGGTGCGAGCCGGTAGATCGCGGTGAGTTCCATTAGTTGCCTGCCTTTTCCCTGGCTATGCCGGACACCTGAGCATCTGGCCCGCGTCTACCTTCAACTCCAGACCGGTGACGTAACGCGCCTCGTCGGAGACCAGCCACAGGGCCGCGTTGGCAATGTCCTGCGGATCCACCAGCGCCACGGGCAACAGGTTATCCTCGCGCAGTTGATCAACCAGTTCCTGGCGCAGCATCCCGGCGGCGCGGGCCATGCCGGTAATCAGCGGCGTATCCACTCCGGTCGGGTGAATGGTATTGACGGTGATCCCCGCGTGGGCCACTTCGATTGCCAGGCTGCGCGCCAGCCCGACCACGCCCCACTTCGCCGCGCAGTAGTGGGCCAACCCCGCCATGCCCTTCAGCCCGGCCACCGACGAGGTCATCACAATGCGCCCGCCCTGCCCGCGCTCCAGCATGTGGGGCACAACATACTTGACCGCCAGCCAGGCGCCTTTCAGGTTGACATCGAGCATGATGTCCCACCACTCCTCGGTAATGTCCCAGGTGGCGGCCATGTCGGCGATACCGGCATTGCAGATCAGGATGTCGATATGCCCGAAGGTGTCAATCGTCTGGCGAACGGCCGCCTCCATTTCGGCGGCGTTGCGCACATCGGCGGTCAGGCTCAGGCAGCGGCGTCCCAGGGCGCGCACCTCTGCGACCGTTATCTCGAGGTCCTCGGCGGCTGCCAGGTGGTAGCGCGGATAGGGCAGATCGTGACAGATGTCCAGCGCCGCGATGTCAGCCCCGGCGCGGGCCAGGGTCACGGCATGCGCCCGTCCCTGGCCACGCGCTGCTCCGGTGATCAGGGCAACTTTACCTTCGAGTCGCTGCATTGTTGCTCCTTCGGCGCTGCACGCGCATCACACGGTTTCAGCCATTGTCATCTTCCGCCAATCTGCCCCCTCCCGGTCTCGCCCCCCGCAAGGGGAGGCGCCCGGCGCCCTCCACGAGCGGGGGCAGTTCGGGGACGAGGCAGAACGCCGTGAATCAGGAAAGTGCTTGCCAACCGGGTGCGAGAAGGGTTCTCGTGGGAGGGCGAAGCCCTCCCGGTCGCTCCCCTAGGCGGCCCGTTTGCGCCTCAGTACACGCCGCACATCCCGTCAATGCTCACTTCTTCGACCACCAGCTCGGCCAGGATCTCCGGTCCGTCCTCGTTCGCCGGAGGCGCTTCGGCCTCATCAACCAGTTCGGTCGCTTCCAGGAGTTCGGCGCCCGCTTCGATCTCCTCCAGGGCGATGGGGCTGAGTTGCATACGGAACCTCCTTCACTCGCGCGCCACACGGCACATGTTGCCCGCGGGCGCTTCATCGAATAACGCTGCACTTGTGGTAGATCTGGGTAGTTTGCAATCTAGCAGAAACAATGGCTCCTGGTAACCCCCTGACCGTGCAAAGCTCTCCTGAACGACTGGAGAGAATGGTATCCTGTCCAACTAGACAGGGTGAGAGAAAAAACCTATAATCCAGGTTACACCCGGTCAACTTTGCCAACCTACGGAGAGGATGCGCGGTGCCGCGCACACGCGATCGTGCTGGGCGATTTCCAGTGAGGGAAGCTGCCACAGTCGGGTCCTCCAGCGACAGGCAGGGCGAGCCTACGCCTGATCGTACCCGGCACGTCGCCTGGCCAGGATGGCTTGTATGCAGGTTTGCAAGTTTACGCTCCCAGAGATTATCGTAGGCTGCGGTGTGCTTGAGCAGGCGGGCAAGGCCGCGCGGCGGCTCGGCGCTACCAGGGTGCTGGTCGTGAGCGACCCCGGTGTCATTGCTGCCGGGTGGCTGGAGCAGATGCTCCCGGCCATTGAGCAAGAGGGCCTCGATTTCGCGATCTGGACCGGTGTTACGCCAAACCCCAAGGATTACGAGGTCGAAGCGGGAGCCGTCTTCTACCGGGCGCAGCGCTGCGACGCGCTGGTGGTGCTTGGTGGCGGCAGTTGCATTGACGCCGCCAAGGGCATCGCCGTGCTCAGCACTAACGGTGGCCGCATCCACGACTATGAGGGGATTGACCGCATCACCCGGCCCCTGCCGCCGCTGGTCGCCATTCCCACCACCGCCGGCACCGGCGCCGATGTTTCCCAGTTCGCGGTGATCACCGACACGCGCCGGCGCATCAAGATGACCCTGATCAGCAAGTCGCTCATCCCCGATATCTCCCTCACCGATCCGCTGTTGCTCACCACCAAGGATGCCTGGCTCACCGCCAGCACCGGGATAGACGCCCTCACCCACGGTATCGAGTCCTATGTCTCCCTCGCGGCCACCTTTCTCACCGAGGTGCATTCCCTGCGCGCCATCTCCCTGGCGGTCGCCGGGCTGCGGCGCTCCGTCGCCAGCCAGTCCGATCTGGAGGCGAAGGAGATTATGGCCCGCAGCAGTCTCCACGCCGGCATGGCTTTCTCCAACGCCATTCTTGGCGCGACCCACGCCATGGCTCACCAGGTTGGCGGCTTGCTCGACCAGCCCCACGGCGAACTGAACTCCATTCTGTTGCCCACGGTAATGGAGTACAACCTGCCTGCCTGTCCCGAGCGCTACGCGACTATCGCTGAGGCTATGGGGCTGAACGTCGCGGGTCTGCCGCCAGTGGAGGCCGGCGCCATGGCCATTGAGGCCGTGCGCACCCTGGTCGCCGACGTGGGTCTGACCAGGCGCCTGGCCGACCTCGGGGTGAAGGAGCGCGATCTGCCCACCCTCAGCGCCAATGCCATGCACGATGCCTGTATGGCCACTAATCCGCGCGAGGCGAGCGTCGAGGCGGTGATGGAACTGTTCTACGCGGCAATGTGAGGTGCGCCGTATGGAAGATAGCGAGCGCGAGCATCTGCTGGAGAGCCTGATCGGGGTGAGCGCCTCTCGCCGCACCTACTACAGCGAGTACCGCGAGAACGAACGCCGGCTCGACCGGGCGATCGCCTCGGTGGCGATGATCTCGGGCGCCCTTTGCAACACCACCAGCGGCGTCGCCTGCCTGGCCCGGGCTGTGGTCGAGGTGGCGCTGCAACACTTCGACGCCTCACTGGCCGTGCTGGTGCTCAAAGCCCCTGAGACCGCCCGCTGGGGGATGCGCCGCACCGCCCGCGGTGTCGAGCCGCTTGACGCCGGGGCCAATCTGGGGGAGGTCGAGGGCGCTATTACCCAGGTGCTCACTCAACACAGGCTGGTGATGCACGACGCCGGGGCCGGGATGAGCGTCCTCGGCGCGCCGATGCTGCTGAGCGACCAGGTGGTCGGCGCGCTGGTAGTGACGTTGCACGCCGGGTTCACCATGGACGAGCGCGAACTGTCGGTGTTGCGCACCCTGGCCAACCAGGCCGCCGTGGCAGTGGAGAATGCCCGCCTGTACGAAGAGAGCGAACGTCTGCGCGCGCAGGCTGTGGCGCTCTACGAAGATGCCCTGCGCCAGAAGACCGAACTGGAGGAGAAGAATCGCCAGCTCGCCAAGGCGCGCCACCGCCTGGCCGCCGCGCGTCAGAACGAGATCCTCAACAGTGAACGCGCCCGCATCGCCCGCGACCTGCATGATAGCGTCGCCCAGCACCTGATCAGCATCGGCATGAACCTGGAGTGGTGCCGGGTGCAGCTCGATCCGCAATCGCCGGTCTACGAGCGGATCTGCAACGCCAAAGAGATGGCCCGCAGCGCAGTTACGCGCATGCGTGCGACGATTTTCCAGCTCTCGCCCATCAATGGCTCGCAGTCGAGCCTGGTGGCGGCCCTGCGCGAACTGGCGATCGATTTTGAGAAGACCACCAATCTGAGCGTGCAGTTGCACACCGCCGATGTGCCGCCGATGGTGAGCGTGCAGCTTGCCAGCGGCCTGTACTACATCGCCCAGGAGGCGCTGTTCAACGCCTACAAGCACGCCCGCGCCCGGCAGATCACTATTACGCTGCACTTCGATCCCGGCGCCGCGCACCTGGTGATCGCCGATAATGGGGTGGGTATCGCTGCGGAAGCTCTGCACGCTGCCGCGCCCGAGCCTGGCTCGGCCCATTTCGGCCTGCGCAATATGCGCGAACGGGTCCAGGAACTGGGTGGTACGCTGGTCATCACGCGGCCCCCGACCGGTGGGACCGAGGTGCGGGTGATGGTCCCGCTTCAGGAGCCGCAGGGGTAGCCCGCGTCTGATGCCTGGAAAGGTGGGGCGCCGCCCCCTCCTCGGAGCGGCAGTGGGGAGGGGCTGCCCGCCTGCGGGGCAGTGGCGTGGGGACAGCGGGGCGCCCCACCCTCTGCTGATCTTCATGACCATTGAACGTTCATGGTTGTATACAGGGCCGCGCCGGGAGGTGCGTATGAGCAAGCCCATTCGGCTGATGATCGTGGACGACCACGCGATTGTGCGCCACGGTCTGCGCTCGATCCTGGAGTTGGAGCCGGGCATTATGGTAGCCGGCGAGGCCGGTGATGCGGCGACGGCGCTAGCCCTGATCGCCCAGGAGCACCCCGATGTGGTGCTTCTCGACCTCAGCCTCGGCGCGCAGGGGGTTGATGGCGGCCTGGAGTTGTGCCAGACGATCTGCGCCGATCATCCACAGACCAACGTGATTGTGCTCACCACCTTCCTCGATGATCAACTGGTCCTGCGCGCCATCCGCAGCGGCGCCCGGGGCTACGTGCTCAAAGACGTAGACGCCTTCGACCTGATCAAGAGCGTGCGCGCCGTTCATCGCGGCGAGTCGGCACTCGACACCCGCACCGCCTCGCTGGTGATGAAAAGTCTCTCCAGTCCGGGCGAACCTCAGGAGACTCTGCTGACCGAACGCGAACATCAGGTCTTGCGCCTGCTGGCCTGCGGCCTCTCCAACCGCGAGATCGGCGAACAGATCGCCATCAGCGAAAGTACGGTAAAATTCCACCTGCGGAACACCATGCGCAAGCTGAACGTCCGCCACCGCGCCGAGGTGGTCTACGTCGCCGGGAAACTCGGGTTGCTGTAGGCTTGTAGTCCTCCCCTCCCCAATACCGGGTGGAGCGGCGCGGGGAAACCCGGCTTGCCCATGCTCCTGCTGAAAGGGAGCGCATATGATCGGAATCCTGATCGTCTCCCATAGCCCGGAAGTGGCCCACGGAGTGAAGGTCCTGGCCGAGCAGATGGCCAGAGGCCGGACGCCTATCGCCGCGGCGGGCGGCACCCACGACGGCGCGCTGGGCACCTCAGTGGATCTCATCGCCGCGGCGATCGAGGACCTGTGCGGCGTGGAGGGCATCCTGGCCCTGGTGGACCTCGGCAGCGCGGTGATGAGCACCGACATGGCCCTGGAAGCAACCGGAACCCCGTACATGATCAGCGGGGCGCCGCTGGTCGAAGGGGCCGTGCTGGCGGCGGTTGAAGCCAGTCGCCCGGGGGTGGACCTGGCCGCCGTGGCTGCCGCGGCCGCCCGGGCCCTCGAAGCCAAGGGCGTGGATGGGACTCCTCCTACAATTCCAACCGGTGACCCCGCTGCCGTCGTGCCGCCGGATACCCCCGTTGTCGAGGCGATCCTGACTGTTACCAACAAGGTCGGGCTACATATGCGCCCGGCCAGCGAGTTTGTGCAGACCGCCGCGCGTTTCCCCTGCGCCATCCGCGTGCGTAACCTCGACCGACCCGATCGCCCCGTTGGAGATGCCAGGAGCATCCTCGATGTGATGAAACTCGGCGTCCTGTCCGGCCAACGGCTGCATGTATGCGCCGAGGGCCAGGAGGCCCGGGCGGCGATCGCGGCTCTGGCCACACTCGTGGCGGGCAACTTCGGCGAGGAGTGACGGCCGTCCCCTCATTTGCCGAACCTTTCCCCGGCGTAACGGTTCCTTATCCCGAAGCCATGGAACGGCGCGTTACCATAGGCACGGGCACCGTATTCACATGCACGGAGACAACGATGAACCCGCGCGTGCGGCAAATCGCGAAGGGCACGGTGGTGGCCCTGCGCTACGGCTTTGGCGCCTTCTTCCTCTACGGCGCGTACCACAAGATCAGCCGCGGCTGGTTGACGAGCCCCACAATGCGCGAGCACTTTGTGCAACGTCTCAGTGAGATCGATCCCCGGTCGTTCTCGGCAGCCTACCTCAAATACTTTGCCATCCCCTGGTACCGTCCGGTGGCCTGGGTGTTGACCCTGGGCCAGGTGAGCGTGGCCCTGGGCATGCTCCTGGGCTTCGCCGTTCGTCCTAATGCTGCGCTGGCCCTGTTTCTGATCAGCAACATCACCGCCGGTTCCTATTACAACGCCTCGATGCCGCCGTTTTTTGTCGTCTCGCTTCTGTTGCTCGCCACCCCCTCCGGTCACTGGTTCGGCCTCGATCGCCGGCTCCACGAACGGTTTCCCGATTCGCCGCTGTTTCGGTAATATCTGAGCATATTTGTTCAGTCGGGTGTGACGTATATGCCTGCCCGCGCCGCCGCCCGCTAGCCCATCACAGGTGTAGGGGCGGCCCTTGTGGCCGCCCCTCCGCGTGGCTCACGTGGCTGCCCCTCCCCGAAGTCTGAACGTTACCGGCTCCTCCGCTCTTGCATCCCAACAACGCCGTGCTACAATAAGCGCAATTCCATCCAGAGTTCTAGCCGAATACGAAGGTTATAAGGGGCGGCAGCCGGGAGGCATTGAGGTCCCTGTTCCTCCCTCTATGGGCCGTTGTCCCTTGTCGTCGCTGAGAGGCAGCCATGCTCGATCAGATTGACCTCAACCTGGCTTTGAGCAAGCGCGAGTATCGCCAGGCCCTGCCCGAGTTGCAGGCGCGCCTGTTCGACATGGAGCAGGCGGTGCTGGAGTCGCGCGTTCCCGTGCTGATCATCTTCGAGGGGTGGGCGGGAACGGCCAAGGTTCGCACCATCAGCGTGCTCTCCAGCCGGCTCGACCCGCGGGGCCTGCGGGTGTACCCGATCACCCCGCCACGCACCTACGAGCAGCAGTACCCCTGGCTCTACCGCTTCTGGCTCAAGCTCCCCGCCTATGGCGAGATCGCCGTCTTCGACCGCTCATGGTACCGCGAGATGCTCGCCGAGCGTGTGCGCGGCGGCGAGGGGGCGCGCTGGCGGCAGCGCTGCGAAGACGTGGTGACCATGGAGCGGCAGTTGGCCGACGACGGCGCCGAGATCGTCAAGCTCTGGCTGCACATCTCCAGGAAGGAACAGCGGCGCCGCTTCGAGCGCCTCACTGCCAACCCGCTGACCGCCTACCAGGTCACCGACGAGGACCGCTGGCAACACCGTCATTACGAGGAGTACGCCGCCGCGGTCGAGGACATGCTGGCGCGCACCAACACGCCAGCCGCGCCCTGGCACGTCATTCCCGCCAACAACAAGTACTATGCCCGCGTGGCCATGTTCCAGGCTGTGATCGCCACTCTGGAGGCGCGACTTGGGCGGCGCGCCGTGCCCATGGCCCGCACGGCGCAGTCGCAGGGCCCCGATGTTGCCAGCAGCGCCTTTCGCGAACGCAATTACCTTGCCCAGCGCGACTCGGCGCCCGATTTGCCGGTGATCTACAACTCGGTACCCATCCAGCAACCTCTGCCCGGTATCCTCAAACGGGTGGACCTCAGCCTCTGCGTGGACGAGAAACGCTACAGCCGCGACCTCAGGCAACTCCAGGCCCGCCTGCACCTGCTTGGCCTCCAACTCTACCACCAGAAGCGCCCGGCGGTTATCGTCTTCGAGGGGTGGGACGCCGCCGGCAAGGGCGGCGCCATCCAGCGCCTGACCGCCGAGCTTGATCCACGCAGCTACATCGTCCATTCCATCGCCGCCCCGACCGGCGAAGACAAGGTGCGGCACTACCTCTACCGCTTCTGGCGGCGCCTGCCGCCGCGTGGGCAGTTCGCCATCTTCGACCGCTCCTGGTACGGGCGCGTGCTCGTCGAGCGCGTCGAGGGCTTTGCCCGCCCCGATGAATGGCAGCGGGCCTATGTCGAGATCAACGAGTTCGAGCGCCAGTTGATCGATTTTGGCACGATCATCTGCAAGTTCTGGATGCACATCAGCCCCGAGGAGCAACTGCGCCGCTTCGAGGCCCGCCGGAACGTCCCTTACAAGGCCTGGAAGCTTACCGCCGAGGACTGGCGCAACCGCGAGAAGTGGTCGCTCTACGAAGCCGCCGCCGACGAGATGCTCCTGCGCACCTCCACCCCTGCCGCCCCCTGGACGATCGTTGAAGCCGAGGATAAACACTTCGCCCGCATCAAGGTCCTGCGCACCGTCGTGCAACGGTTGGAGAGCGAGCTGGGCAAGATCAGGTTCTGAGGTGAACGTCAGAGGGTCTGGGAGGGCGAAGCCCTCCCGGGAAAAGAATCTCTCTACGACACCCGCTGCCCGGCGGCGATGAGCACCTGCTCCTCGCCGTGGGGCCGCAGGCCGAGGCTTAGCAGCGTCATCACTGTCGTCACGGCCGCCGAGGTCAGATAGGCCGCGCCCAGGCCCGTCATGCCGCCGCCGAACACATCGGCTACGAAGCCCAGCACGGCCACTACAAGCAGATTGCCCACGGCAATCGCCACGTTGACCAGGCCCTGGGCCGCCCCGCGCTGCTGGGGGGCCACTTCGTTGAGCACGATGGTTCGCAGGGTGCCCCCGACCACAATGCCCACCCCGTGCCCGACCAGGAGGGTGGCGATGAGGAACATCCACAGCCCTGCGCCCGACAGGCTCAGCAGCGCCGAACCCAGGGCCGCGTTACTGAAGCCGATAATCATCACCCGGCGCGAGCCGAGTCGGTTGAGCAGGCGCCCGAAGATCACCGACCCCGCCGATGAGGCCGCCACCATGGGCATCAGCAGCAGCCCGGCCCGCTCCGGGGTGAAGCCCAGGGCCGCCACCGCCACCGAGGAGACGAAGATCACGCTGCCCATGCTGAAGCCCGCCCCCACGCAGAGGATGTAGGTCAGGGCGATCTGCCGCGAGTTGAACAGATCCAGCGGCGCCACCGGGCGCGCGGCGCGCCGCTCGGCGGCGAGCAGCAGCGGCACGCAGAGCGCCGCTGCGACCAGCAGGTAGGGCCACAGCGTCAGGCCCGTCACCGTATCCAGCACCCGGTTGATGCCCAGGGTCAGACACGAGAGCATCACGGCGATGATCAGAATCCCGGCCCAGTCGAGGGGCGGCGAGTTGCCTTCGGCGCGGGTCACCGGCAGGTTGCGCAGCCCCAGCCAGATCACCAGCCCCGCGATGGGCAGGTTGATCAGGAAGATCCAGTGCCAGCTCAACACCACCAGGATCACCGAGGCCACGAGTGGCCCCAGCAGGAAAGCCATGCCCACTGTCGCGCCGATCAGCCCCAGGGCCTTGCCCCGTTCCGCGGGCGGAAAAATATCCCCCACCACCGCGCTCGCCAGCGGCGACACGCCCCCGGCGCTGAAGCCCTGGATGGCCCGCCCGATCAGCACCATCCAGTACGTCGGCGCCAGGGCGATCCACAACGAACCCAGGGCGAACCCGGCCACGCACAGCAGAAAGACGGGCCGGCGCCCGTACCGGTCGCCCAGGCTGGCCATCAGGGTGGTGCTGCTCATGGTGAACAGCACAAACACTATCGTGAGCATCCCGATCTGGCTATTGTCCACCCCGAAGGCGGCGCGCAGCGCGGGCACGGCGGGCGCGATCACCGCCCCATCCAGGGCCGACATAAATACCCCGACAAACAGCACCAGGAGGATGCGATTCCGGACACGCGCGTCTATCGCGCTGGCGCTACTGGCGGTCGTCATAGGTCCCTCCCCTATCGCTGATGGGACATATTATAGCAGTGGAAGGCCAGGCCCCCGCCGGGGAACGGTGAGTTCGGAGGAGAGCTCGCGCTGCGGAACATTTCGTGCTGAAGCCCGTGCTGAGAGCCTGCAAGCCCCTGCGGGGCTTCTGGATGTCCTCAGGGAGGGTTTCAGCCCGAAGCCCTTTTCATCACGCCCCACCATCCAAAATCTACAATCTACAATCTACAATCGCCTCACTCCAGATGCCCCATCCGCCGCCGCTTCGTCTCCAGGTAGAACTGGTTATGGCAGTTGGGTGTGGCCGGCACCGGCAGGCGCTCCAGTACCAGGATGCCGTGGCGTTCGAGGCCGCGGATCTTCTGCGGGTTGTTGGTCAGCAGCGTCACGCTGTGAATGCCCAGGTCGCGCAGCATCTCGGCAGCCAGGCGGTAGTCGCGCCGGTCGGCGGGCAGGCCCAGGGCCAGGTTGGCGTCCACTGTGTCGAGGCCCTGCTCCTGCAAGGCGTAGGCGCGGATCTTGTTCGCCAGCCCGATCCCCCGGCCCTCCTGCCGCAAATAGAGCAGCGCCCCGCGCCCCGCTTCCTGGAGATGGGCCAGCGTCCATTCCAGTTGCTCGCCGCAGTCGCAGCGTTGCGAAGCGAACACGTCGCCAGTGAGGCACTCCGAGTGCAGGCGGGTGAGTACGGGCCGTCCGTCGGCCACCTCGCCGACGGTGAGCGCGACGTGCTCCTGCTCGTCGGCGTCGTTGTAGACGTGCAGCGTATATTCGCCATAGGTGGTGGGCAGAGTGGCGCTGGCCACGCGCCGCACCGGCGGCTGCTCGAAGCTGATCATGTGAACCGTCCTCCAGGCGGAGCGGCGCTCCGCGCTATGGATTTTGGATTTTAGATTTTGGATTTTGGATTGCGGATTGACCGTGACGGAGGGATGGGGGACCGTGGTCTACTCGCGTGCCCCACTACCGGTCATGCCAATTTCTGTTCATGACCCTGCGCGCATCACGCCAGGTCTCATTGAGGCGCCAGAAATCCAAAATCGCGCTAGTCCGCCGCGGCGGGCGCGGCGCCTGACGCCGGCGCCAGCCCGACCAGGGCCGCTCCCAGCGCCCCCAGGGCCAGCATCGCCCCGCCGAGGTAGGGCGCGCCGGGTCCGAAGACGTCAAACAGCACCCCGGCCAGGGCCGGCCCCAGGATGAGCGTCAGGCTCAGCACGGCCTGCATACCCCCCATCACCGCGCCCTGGCGCCTCTCGCCGGCCAGCCGCGAGACCAGGCTGGTGATCGAGGGCACCGCCAGACCAATGCCCAGGGCCATCAGGCCGACGAGGGGGTAGAGCATCCAGCCCGCCGGGGCCAGGGCTGCGCCGCCGAGGGTCAGTGCCATCAGCCCCAGGCCGCCGCTCACCAGCCGCCCTTCGCCCAGGCGCGGCAGCAGTTGCCCGAGGATCAAGCCCTGGGTGATCACCGCGCAGACGCCGACAAAGGCGAAGAAAACGCCGTTCTCCAGCGGCCCCCAGCCGAAGCGGGTGCTGGTGAACAGGGGCGCATTGCTCTGCAGGCCGGCGAACGCTATGTTGAGCAGGAAGATCGCCAGCAGCAGCGGGCGTGCCGCGCGCACGGTGAAGGCCGCACCGAGTTGTCTTGCTGCCCCGCCCGGACGCAGCGGCGTCGGTGCGCGGCGCTCCGGCGGCAGCGACTCGGGCAGGGCGCGCAGGGCGAACAGCCCGTTGAGCAGCGCCAGGGTCGCAGCCAGCAGGGGTGGCACCCCCAGCCCGTAGACGCTTAGCAGGCCGCCCGAGGCCGGGCCGAGCATCAGGCCCAGCCCGAAGGCCGCGCCAATCAGCCCCAGGCCGCGGGCGCGCTCGGCGGGGGGCAAACTGTCGGCGATGTAGGCCTGCGCCGTGGGGATGCTGGCGCCCGCCGCCCCGCCGAGGGCCACCGCCAGAAAGACCAGCGGCAGCGCGCCGACGCTGGCCCCCAGGCTCAACGCACTGTAAGCTGCGCTCGAGGCCAGTACCGCGCCGATCAGCACTGGCCGCCGGCCCACCCGGTCGGATAACGCCCCCAGCACCGGAGCCGCCAGGAACTGCAGCAGCGCGTAGAGCGAACTCAGCAGGCCCACCAGCAGCGCCCGCGTCGAACCTTCGGGCACCAGGAACGGCAAGAGCGGGACGACCATCCCGTAGCCGATCATGTCCACAAAAACGCAGATAAAGAGAATCGTCAGCGGCGAGCGCCGGGAGGAATGAACAGGCGGGGTGCTCATCACCGGGCCACCTCCCGGATCAGGCGGCGCGCCTCGGCGGCAACGGCGGCGCTTACCGGGGCGCCTGTCGTCGCGATGGGTCGCCCGAAATGCACCTGTACGGTGTGACGTTGCAGCCAGGGAAGCATCAGTTGCAGGATCGCCGCCAGCCAGCGGCGATCGTCAGGGTGCTGGCGCAGGTGCGTGAGGGGATGCTTCACCGCCGCCGGGGTAAGCACGCCGGCCACGATGGCGGGAACCACCGTCACCGCGCCGGCGAGTTGGACGATCTGATCCACCCCCTGCGACCAGCTCGCCACTGACTCTGCGGCCCCGGGGAGGCTCAGGGGATCGGGTTCGATCCGCCCGGCGGGGAAGGTGAGCAGGGCGCCCCCGGCGCGCAGGTGCCGGGCCGCCCGGCGCGCGGCGGCCATGCGCGCGGCGGGGGTGTCGCCCACGGCGAACAATCGCCCGGCAATATGGGGCAGGGACCGCAGAAAGGGGCGGGTAATCGCCAGCACGCGCAGATCCTCGCGGGGGATGCCGGCGAAGAGCGCAGCGGCGTCGAGCAAGCCCGGGTGATTGGCGACGATCAGCACCGGCCCCGTGACGGGCGGGGGTGCACCCCGGACCTCCACCCCCCGGCTGAGCTGCCCGCAGATCCACGCCCCGCCGGCGCGCAGCCCCTCGCGCCCGACCAGGGCGTCGAGGGTGAGCACCTGGTGGGCGAAGGCCCGCGCAGGGCCGCGGAAGAGCAGATCGGCCAGCCCTCCGAGCGGCATAGTCGCCGTGATGCCGAAGGCCAGGCGCAGATCGGCGATGTTGAGCCAGGTAAGATCCATTACCCTCGCGGGACACACGCTCCACGCTTCAGGGCAGGGAGCAGCAAGGTCAGCATACATGGTCGGACGCTCATTGGCTGCGCGCGCAGCACCGAAAGAGGTTTGCCTGAGATCGTGTTTATGTTCGCCAGACACGTACTCACCGCAGAGGGGTGCCGAGAGGTGCAAAACCTCCATGCTCGTGCGCTTCTCTGCGTACTCTGCGGTAAGTCTAGCCGTGTATGTTCCTGTGAGGGCCAGGTCCCTGCTGTAATCCGTGCACGTGCACACAATGTATGATAGCACGATACAACGATGGACGAGCGTGGGAGATGACCTCGCGCGCCTATCCGGCGAGCCGGGGCGCCTTTCCGCGCCCGCTGCGATGCAAACGTGTTCGGTAGATGTGAACATTCGCAACTGACAATGTTCACCTCAGGTCTGCTACAATACACGTTATTATCCTGGCTGTGACGAGTTCATTCTTCGTGGGGAGGGCGAAGCCCTCCTCCGCCCCTTCCCGTTCGTGGAGATGAGGTTCACATCGCGTATTCCCGGTCTTCGGGCGAAGAGGTGCCGTATGCAGAACCCGCTGCGGATGATTGTTGTCGGGACGGGGGTGATGGGCCGCACCTGGCTGGAGGTGCTCCGCGACGACCCACGCTGGACCATCGCCGCGCTGGTTGACAGCGCGCCCGATAAGCTCAACGCCGCCGGCGATGCCTTCGGCGTTTCCGAGGAACGCCGCTACGGCAACGCCGACGCCGCCTTTGAACTGGCGCCGGCTGATGCCGTGCTGGTAGTCACGCCGCCCGAGACCCACCGTGCGATCAGCGTGGCGGCGTTGAACCGCGGCCTGCCGGTGTTTTGCGAAAAGCCCCTGGCCTCCAGCCTGACCGACGGGGTAGCCGTGCTCCGGGCCGCTCGTCAGAGCGAGGCGCTGCTGATGGTTGGCCAGGGCCGGCGCTGGCTGCCCCACATAGTGGCCCTGCGCAATGCCGTTCGCCAGGGGTTGATCGGAGAACTGGGCTACATTACCTGCCAGTTCCGCGTGCCCTTCCGCTTCGGCGGCTGGCGCGATAGCATGCCCGAAGTGCTTATCGAAGATCTGGCAATTCATCACTTCGACACCATCCGTTTCATCTCTGGACGTAACGGGCAGCGCGTGTTTGCCCACAGCTTCCGGCCGTCCTGGAGCTGGTTTCGCGGCAACTCCTGCGCTACGGTGGACCTCCTGCTGGAGGGCGATGTCCCGGTCAGTTACTTCGGAAGCTGGGTGGCCCGTGGCCCGCGCAGTTCGTGGGACGGCGAGTTGATCGTGGCCGGGTCGGACGGCGCCTTGCTGCTGCGTGAGGACGAAACGGTCTGGCTCTACCGGGGCGAAAGTGAGACGCCACATCTGCTGGAGTTGCCGCGCCTGGCACCGGTGGGCCTGGCCCGGGGTCTGGACATCTTCACCCGCGCCCTGTGGGGCGAGGCGGCGCCCGAGCCCGACGCCGAAGACAACATCCACAGCCTGGCCCTGACCTCGGCCGCTGTGGCCTCCTCGCGCACCGGGTTGCGGGTGGACATTGGCGCCCACCTGCGGGCGGCGGGATGGTCGCCGTCACGGCTGCGCCCGGCGCGCAACGCCTCGCTCCCCCGCGAGTGACCGCCCTGTCGCGCCCTGAACAGGATCGCGTATAATTGGCGACGAAGTTTCATTCCTGGAACCGCACTATGCAACTCGGCATCTGGATCGACATTCGCCCAGAGCAGGACGTGCCGCATCTCTTCGAGCAGGTGGCGGAAATGGGCTTCGGGGCGGTGCAGGCGCATTTCCCCGCCGGCTGCGACGCCGTTCTGGCGCGTCGCGTGCGCCGGGCCGCCGCCGGCAGCGGCGTCGAGATCGTCGCCGTCTCGGGCTACGCCAACCCGCTACGGCCCGGCGACGCGCCCATGGGCTTCACCCAGGCGGCGCTGGCCGATCTGATCGCCCTGCTGCCCGCCCTCGACACCCGGCGCGTGGTCACGTGGAGCGGCACCTACGCCGCGAGCTTGCTGGAAGAGCACCCCCAGAACCAGAGCGCGGCCGCCTGGGATGCGCTGCGCCGCGCGGTGGACGATCTCTTTCCCCTCCTCGACGCCAACGACGCCATTCTTGTCTTCGAGCCGTTCTTCGCCCACGTTCTGGATACGCCCGAGCGGATCGTGGCCTTTTGTGAAGAAATCGGCTCGCCCTACGTGCGGGTGGTGCTCGATCCGCCCAACCTGCTGACTCCCGGCATGTGGCAGCAACAGAGCGAACTGCTGCCGCCCCTCGTCGCCGCCCTGGCGCCCTACACCAGCCTCATCCACCTCAAGGATATGCGCCTGCGCGGCGCGGCCCTCGATCTGCCCGGCCCGGGCGAAGGCATCCTGGACTATCCGGCCTTCCTGGGCGCAGTCGCCCGCGCCGAGATTAGCGCGCCGCTGCTGATCGAGCACGTCGCCCTGGAGCGGGCCGCCCGCACCCGGCGCTTCGTGCTTGAGCAGCTTCGGTCGGTGACTGTGCCGGTCGTGTAATACGACGCGGCCTGTGTGTAAGAAGTCCTCCCCGTGCCCGTCCAGGACGGAAACAGAGATCTGTACCACGCCTGAGGTGACACCAGGAGCAAACCAGGTCTCCCCATGCCCCCACCTACCCTGCCCGACCAGGTAGGTCGAAACCGCCCCCCGTGCGGTCGTCCCACCCGCGCCAGAGGCGTATACTGAACAGGGAGGACCATGTGATGTTTTGAACGTGGTTCCTTTGAGCGCAGTGGTGGAGGGTATGCAACAGCGGCCCGTTATCCTGGCAGTGGTCGGTGACAGCGCGGCGGGCAAGACGACGCTCAGCACCGGTATTGCCGCCATTCTCGGACCTGACCGGGTGACGACCCTCAGCCTCGACGATTACC
This sequence comes from uncultured Chloroflexales bacterium, assembly GCA_937918935.1. Lineage (GTDB taxonomy): Bacteria > Chloroflexota > Chloroflexia > Chloroflexales > Chloroflexaceae > JACAEO01. The sequence goes on from CAKZSI010000010.1 coordinate 34,742, forward strand.
ACCGCTACAGCCGGATGGAGCGAGAGCGCCGCTGTCTGACGCCCCTGCATCCCGATTGCAACCACATTGACCTGATGGAGGAACACCTCCATCGTCTGGCTAGCGGCCAGTCTATTGTAAAACCGGTATACAACCATGCCACCGGCGAATTTGATGGGCGTCAGCGGCTGGAGCCGGCGCCCTTTATTATTGCCGAGGGGTTGCTGGGGCTGGCGACACCGCGCCTGCGCGAGCCGTACCACGTCAAGGTCTTTCTTGATCCTCCTGAGGAATTGCGCGAACGCTGGAAGATCCAGCGCGACTGTGTGCTGCGCGGCTATACCCCCGAGCAGGTACGCGCCGAGATTGCCCGCAGCCGCGCCGACGCCGCCGAGTTCATCCAGCCCCAACGGGGCTGGGCCGACATCGTGGTGCGCTTTTACCCGAATGGCGAAGGCCCCGACGGCCACCTCAATGTGCGTCTCGTGCTCCGGCCGACGCTGACCTACCCCGATCTCGGCCCCGTCCTGGCACGGCAGATCCAGCCTCCAGCCCTGCGGCTGCGGGTTGGCCGCGACGAGGGAAGGCTCACCGAGATCTTCGAGATCGATGGATCCATCAGCGCCGCGCAGGCTGCCGCGGTTGAAGAAGTGATCTGGGCCAATCTCCCTGCTCTCAGCTACCTTCGCCCTGAACAGATCGGTCTGTACCTCCACGGCCGCGAGTTGCGCCAGAGCCATGCCCTGGGCCTGGTGCAGTTGTTGATTGCCTACCAGCTCCTGCTGCGCGCGGACGTCTCCGACTAGCCCGCGGCGGCAATTCCCGTGGGGGCGATGCCGCTCCGAACCTCGCCGCGAGAGACGGATGGCTCGCCAGCCATGCGTGATACCTCAGGGCTGACGCAGCCTCTTCGGGCCAGGCCCCACACCGCCTCTGGCAGCTCAGCCGCCAGACCTGCCGAAAATAGAATCTTCAGGGGAGCATAGCTCCCTCACACTTCCCGCCAGAGGCGGACGGCGCCCTGGCTCAAGGGATTTCCCCGCGCTACCGCGTGCTTCGAGGGCGTGCTATAATCCAACGGTCTCGCCACAGCAGGAAAGGAACGCACCGTGAGCGCGAAACAGTGGTCCAGCCCGCCGTCAATGCAGATAGATGTCACGAAGACCTACCGGGTCACGATGGAGACCAGTAAGGGTACGATCGAACTTGAGTTATACCCCCAGTACGCCCCGATGACGGTGAACAACTTCGTCTTCCTCGCCAACCAGGGCTTCTACGATGGCGTGGTCTTCCATCGCGTCATCAAGGACTTTGTCATCCAGGGCGGCGACCCCACCGGAACCGGCACTGGCGGCCCCGGTTACCGCTTCCGCGATGAGACGATGGGCAACCCTCTCACCCACGAACGGGGCGTGATCTCCATGGCCAATGCCGGCCCGAACACCAACGGCAGCCAGTTCTTCATCGTCTACGCGCCGCAACCCCATCTGAACGGCAGGCATACCGTCTTCGGGCGTGTGATCAGCGGCATGGACGAGGTGTGTGACAAAATCGTGCAGGGCGATCGCATGATCAAGGTCACCGCCACGGCAGTGTAGGCCCGAGGCCGGGCCATGACGGTCTGTGGAGGTGTGGAGATGTAGAGATGTGAAGCACACCTCCACTCCCCGGTCTGCTGTGCATCACCTGAACAATCCCTGTGTTGCGGCCTCTCCCATTGACGCAACCATTTCCGGTACTATAATCTGTTCTTAACGAAACCCCTTTCCAGGCAGCGCCTGCCGGCGGTGTGACCAGAAGAGATGGAAAGGGGACCAGGGTCGGGCATGCCCGTCCCGTATTCCACACCCGCCTGGCGGGTACGGGGCGCGCGCCCCGTGGAGGCTGGTCACATCATCAAGGCGGCGCGTTGGACACGTCGAGGAGGACAGCCATGCGACCGTACGGACCGGAAAGGATACACAACATCGGCATATTTGGTCACCTCGGCAGCGGCAAGACAACGCTGGCCGAGGCGATGCTGATGACCGCACACGCCATCCCGCGCATGGGGCGCGTCGAAGATGGGTCAACTGTGAGTGATTTTGACCCCGACGAGCAACGCCGCGGGATGTCTGTTTCCCTCTCCGTGCTCCCCCTCGAGTGGCATGATGACAAAATCAATCTGATTGACACTCCTGGCTTCGCCGATTTCGCCGGCGACATCGCCGCGGCGATGCGCGTGGTGGACGGCGCGGTGATTGTGCTTGACGCCGCCGCGGGTGTCGAAGTTGGCACCGAACTGGTCTGGGAGATGGCCGTTCAGCAACGGGTGCCGCGCCTCCTGTTTGTCAATAAACTTGACCGCGACAATGCCAATTTCTACCGGGTGATCGAGCAGGCCCGCGAGCGCCTCGACGCTGCGGTGATTCCAATGCAGATCCCTATTGGCGCCGGTAAAGAGTTCCGGGGTATTATCTCCCTGCGGCAGCAGCGCGCCTGGATGATCTCGCCCAACCACAATGGCGATTTTATCGAGGCCGATGTGCCCGCCGAACTGGACGCCGTGATGCACGAGTGGCGCACCGCGCTGATTGACCGCATCGCGGCCACCAACGATGAGTTGATCGAGCGCTACCTGGAGGGCGGCGAGGATGCCCTCACCCGCGAGGAGTTGCTGGTGGGCCTGCGCGCCGGGATTGCCGATGGCTCGATTGTGCCGGTCTTCTGTGGCTCGGCGCTGGAAGTGGCCGGCATTCAGCAGTTGCTCAATGGCATCGTGGATAGCATTCCCTCCGCCGCGCGCCAGGAGGTGGTGGCCACCGATCTGGCCAGCGGCGAACTGATCACCCTCCAACCCGCCGCCGATGAGCTGGTTACCGCCCTGGTCTTCAAGACCATCGCCGATACCTACGGTAAGATCAGCTATTTCCGCGTCTATTCGGGCCAGGTGCGCGCCAACTCGACCCTGGTCAACAGCCGCACCCGCAAGGAAGAGCGCGTCGGCCACGTCTACAACGTCTTCGGCAAGGAGCAGCGCGATGTGGAGAGTATTGGCCCCGGTGACATCGGCATGATCACCAAACTCGCCGAAACCTCCACCAACGACACCCTCTGCGCTCCAGGCCGCGCCCTCCAACTTGAGCCGATCGCTTTCCCTGCCCCGGCGTTTATCGCCACAGTCAAACCGCGCAGCCGCGCCGACCTGGATAAGCTCGGCGCCGCTCTGAGCCGCATGGTCGAGGAGGACCCCACCCTGGTCGTCTCCCGCGACCCGCAAACGGGCGAGACCCTGCTCGCCGGGCTGGGTGAGAGCCATTTGCAGATCGTCGCCGAGCGCATGAAGCGCAAGTTCGACGTGAATATTGACATTGACCTGCCGCGGGTGCCCTACCGCGAGGCCATCCGTGGCCGGGCCGAGGCCCAGTACCGCCACAAGAAGCAGACCGGCGGCGCCGGGCAGTTCGCCGACGTGTCGCTGCGGGTCGAACCGCTGGAGCCTGACCCGAACCGCGAGGACCCGCTGGAGTTTGTCAATGAGATTGTCGGCGGGGTGATCTCGAAGGGCTTTATGCCGGCCATCGAGAAGGGCGTGCGCGAGGCTATGGCCGAGGGCCTGCTCTCAGGCAGCCCGATCAGCAATGTGCGTGTGGCTGTCTTCGATGGCAAGGAGCACCCGGTCGACTCGAAGGAAATCGCCTTCAAGATCGCTGGCAAGGAGGCCTTCAAACTGGCCGCGCAGAAGGCCGGGGTGTACATTATGGAGCCTGTCTACACCCTGGAGATCGTCGTGCCCGATCAGTACGCCGGCGACATTATGAGCGACATGAGTTCGCGGCGCGGGCGGGTGCTCGGCATGATGCCCGCAGGTTACGGTCGCACGGTGATCAGCGCCCAGGCTCCTCTCGCCGAGGTACAGCGTTATGCCACCGACCTCCGGGCGCTGACGCAGGCGCGCGGGCGCTTCTCGATGCGCTTCTCCCACTACGAGGAGGTTCCCGGGCACCTCGTTGACGCGATCATCGCCCAGCACAAGAAAGAAGTCGAAGCCGCCAACGCCCATTGATGGCTCTCCGGCCTCGTGGAGACCGGGGGCGGACGAGCCGCCCCCGGTGTTTGTTTTTTTAGGGCGCTGAATGGTATGCTACAATGGTGCGCGCCGGGATAGTTCCGCAGAAGGAGATCCCCCTATGAACAAAAAGACCATCCGCGACGTCGAGTGGGCCGGCAAGCGCGCTCTGGTGCGCGTTGATTTCAACGTGCCGCAGGATGAGGCGGGGAACGTCACCGACGATACCCGCATTCGCGCCGCACTGCCGACAATTCGGTACCTCCTGGAGCATGGCGCCAACGGCGTGGTGCTCATGTCGCACCTCGGTCGTCCCAAGGGCAAGGTAAACCCCAGGTACAGCATGCGCCCCGTCGTTGAGCGGCTCTTCGAGTTGCTCCCCGAGGCGCACGAGGTGCGCAAGACCGAGGCGATCACCGGCCCCGCCGCCGAGGCTGCCGTGGCCGATCTCAAGCCCGGGATCGTCTTGATGCTCGAAAATACGCGCTTCGACCCCCGCGAAGAGAAGAACGACCCGGAGATGGCCGCCGAACTCGCCCGTCTCGGCGATGTCTTTGTCAATGATGCCTTTGGCGCGGCCCATCGCGCCAATGCTTCCACCGAGGGGGTGGCACACTTCCTGCCTGCTGTCGCTGGCTTCCTCCTGGAGAAGGAGCTGGAGTTCATCGGCGGGGCGTTGGAGAACCCCAGGCACCCCTTCGTAACGATTATCGGCGGGGCCAAGATCAGCGATAAGATCGGCGTGATCGAGAATCTCCTCGGCAAGGTCGATGCGCTGCTCATCGGCGGCGGTATGGCCAATACCTTCCTCCTCGCCCAGGGCAAGGCGGTGGGCGACTCGCTGGTCGAGCCGGACAGCCTTGAGGTGGCCCGCGATTTGATCGCCAAGGCCCAGGCGGCCAATGTGCGCCTGCTCTTGCCGGTTGATGCGCTGATCGCCGATGCCTTCAGCGCCGATGCTCAGAAGCGTGTGGTCAGCGTGGATGCCGTGCCCGAGGGCTGGCGTATTCTCGATATTGGCCCCGAAACGGTGAAGCTCTACAGCGACGAGATCGCCCGGGCGCAACTGGTGATCTGGAACGGGCCGATGGGTGTGTTCGAGATGGAACCGTTCGCCGCCGGCACTCACGCCATCGCCCTGGCCATGGCTGCCGCCTCCGAGCGTGGCGCGACCACAATTGTGGGCGGCGGCGACTCAGTGGCCGCAGTCGAGCAGGCCGGCCTGGCGGAGAAGATGTCCCACGTTTCGACTGGCGGCGGCGCCTCGCTCGAACTGCTCGAAGGCAAGCTGTTGCCCGGCGTGGCCGCACTGCAAGATAGGTAAGCGCCACCGGAACGGTCTCAGCAGAACGAGGCGGGGGAAGCTGGCGACCCCGCCTCGCTGTTCCGGGTCTCCTCCGTCCGCGACGCTTACGCCAATGATGAGGCGCACCTCAGCGGCGGTATGGCCCGCCGCTGCTGCACCCAGACGGCAAAGGTTCCCGGTGAGATGTACAGCAGCAACAGGCGCCGGCAGGAGGTCTGTCTGGCGCGGGACGCGCCAGGGCGATGGCGAGATAGCGCAGGAAACTGCGCTTCCCGCTGCCGGGATCGC
>CAKZSI010000011.1 GCA_937918935.1 uncultured Chloroflexales bacterium
CGAGATGTCAGTCTCGCCGTTGCAGAACTTCTTGAACCCGCCACCGGTGCCCGAAATACCCACACTTACCCGCACATTCGGCGCCAGCTTGGAGAACTCCTCCGCTGCCGCTGCCGTGACCGGATACACCGTTGATGAACCGTCGATCAGAATGTCGCCGCGCAATGAGGCGAGATCTTGGGCCGGTGCTGCTGTCGGTTGGGCTGGCGCCGCTGTCGGTTGAGCCGCCGCTGCTGTCGGTTGAGCCGCCGCCGCTGTCGGTTGAGCTGGCGCCGTTGTCGATTGGGCCTGTTGCTGATCGCCACACGCTGCGATCATCGGGATCAGCAGCACCGTGAGCATCAGACAGTAGATCCACCGTTTCGTGCTGGATACCATACGTCCTGCTACTCCTTATCTCTAGCATCTGCAAACCGCAAGCTAACCCACCTCAGGCAGAATGTCTCCTTGAGTAACGACACATCATGGTGGAACATTCCGTCAAGATATGAGGGAGTGCACTTGCGGCGATATGATACAGTAATTGGGTTAAGAGAGCATCATTGATTTGTTAAGAATTAATTAAATAGATGTTCGAGGGGAAAGCTATGGCTGCACCATCAACGGAGTGTAGTATCGAGTGCAACCAGCCTACCGGCCCCCGGATAACAGGCGCTCCTCACAGGCGGTAGGTAGCCGAGACGAGAGTGAAGCTGTTCCTGATGGTACATGTCGTCGATGAAGCTCCCACAGGCCGGGTCTCGGTTTCGGCAAGGGTCTTGTCGTGACCGACAACCTCTACCGCCACGACTACGCCGATGGGTCGCGCCTGCTGCTGGCGACGGTGAGCTATCGGTTGCCCGATGGCACGTTGATCGAAGGGCGAGGCATTTTTCCCGATAAGGTCCTCGATGTTGAATGGTGGCGCTTTCCGATCGAGATCGACCCGCAGGTCAACCTGGCGATTGCCCTCATCGCCGCGAGCCGCGCGCGGGGTGGCGCCGTGCCCGGCCCTCAGCGCCAGAGCAGCAGCAACCCCGGTGGAACCAGCACCAGCACGGCGGCGAACGCGGCGGTAGCTCGATGATTGTGCATGATCACCTGTTGCAGGCGCAACAACGAGCGTTCAAGGGGATGGTAGAACAAGGCGAGCGCCAGCAGTGAGAAGAAGGTAACGCAGACCATCTCGATCAGCACGATGGCGAACGCGGCGGAGCCGGCTACGATCAGCGCGGCCACCAGTGTATCTACGAAGGTGGTAATGTTGGCGCCCATAATATAAGGCACCACTCGCTCGCGCCGCACCACTCCGCGCGCGGCGAGCGGCACCAGCGCCGACACCGAGACCGAGACCGACAGCGTCACACTGGTAATGCCGGCGCCCAGGAGAAACATGGCCTGAGGGCTGCCAGAGAGCCGTTCGACGCGCCCCAGGGCACGACTCTCGTGATGGATGGTCGGCAGGGCCCGGTCGAGCAGGGTAAACGCGCCCATCAGTAGGAGCACGCCCGTGCCAATCAGGCCCAGGGGTGAAATATGGTCGATCATCACCCCGGCAATCGGATCGATGATCGGGTCGAGCAGCGATGTCAGTGGCGCCGTGGCGCTGATTGCCGGCACAGTGATGAACTCACCCGCCACAAGTATATAGGCCAGCGCCATCGCCGGCAGGTAAATCACCGCCGTCGTGAGCAGGGACAGTACGCCTACGGCCACCCCCTCGGTACTGTGCCGGCCGCGCGCGGCGTAGATCAGGCCGGTCACCAGCACGACCAGCGAGGCGCCCAGACGCGAGCCGGTTATCATCATCAGGGTTTGCAGCGCATCGAGCGAGCCGGCGGCGAACAGCGAGACGGCGAGCGCCGCCACCGGCGAGCCGCTGAGGAAGAGGTAGGCCAGTAACCAGCCCAGCCCCAGCGCCCCGGCTGGCGATTCGACCCGAAACAGGCCCGAGGCCAGCGAACCGTAGGCCCCGGCGCCGCGTTTCAACGACTCGAGGGCCAGGATAAAGACAAACAGGCCGGCGCCAAACAGCACCGCGCGCGTCAGCATCGTCATCAATCGCCGCTGACCCATCGCGGCTTTCACGTCGCCCCGTTCGAGGAGCGGGGAGGATTCGGCTTCCGGCATCGCTGCCCCCTTTCGTGACGTCCTTGTCAGTGCGCGTCAGGCCTGTGCCCTTCCGGGTCGTCTCATTATACGTTTCTTCATTGGTCATGAAAAGCCGCAAAATGTCGCTGTGGTTGAATGGGCAGGTTGGGGAGGACGCAGCCCTCCCCAACCTGCCCACTGGCAGGGGGAGGCGAAGCCTCCTCGCACTCCTCCGACAGTAACGTGTATTTAACGATGTCTTGGAGACATACCAGGAACATAGCTTGTAAACACCCAGGAAGGTATAGCCATGGATGCTCTCCCCGAAGGACAACTGCACCTGCGTACTGGTATCATTGAGTTGGGTTGGGGACATCTCGATCCTGATCTACTGCCTGTGGAGATTGTTGCGGAGGCGGCGGAGCGCACGCTGAGCGACCACGGCGCGGAGGCGCTGGCCTACGGCGCGGAACAAGGGCCAGGGCGGCTGATCGCGCGGCTTCAGGCGCGGCTGGAACGCCTGGAAGGCGTTGCTCCGCCTGCGGAACAGGTAATGGTTACCGGCGGCGTCTCCCAGGCTCTGGCGTTGCTCTGCACCCTGTTGAGCCGCCCGGGCGATGTGGCCCTGGTTGAAGCGCCAACGTACCACCTGGCCCTGCGGATCTTCCACGATCACGGGCTGCGCCTGGTGGCCGTGCCGGGTGACGCGCGGGGCATGCACGTGGAGACCGCCGGGACGCTGCTGCAGATGCTGCGCGCCCACAACGAACGGGTGGCCTTTCTCTATCTCGCGCCCAATTTCAGCAACCCCACGGGGGCGACCCTCGCGCCCGAGCGCCGTCAGGCCCTTGTGGAGATGGCCTCACGCGAGGGCCTGACGGTGATCGAAGATGACGCCTACGGCGAACTCTGGTACGAGGCGCCGCCACCGCCGTCGTTGTACCACCTCGCGCCCGGCGGCTCGATCATCCGTCTGGGCACGTTTTCCAAACTGCTGGCCCCTGGTCTGCGTCTGGGGTGGATGCTCGCTGCCCCCGATGTGGTGCGTCGCTGCTGCCGGTCGGGCATGCTCGACAGTGGCGGCGGAGTAAACCACTTTACGGCCACCATCCTCGCCACGCTGCTGGAACAGGGGCGTCTCGACCCGCATGTGGCCCATCTGCGCCAGGTGTTACGCGCCCGGCGCGACGCGCTGGTGGCCTCCCTGGCGCTCCATCTGCCCACTGGCTGCACCTGGAACCCCGTGTTCGGCGGCTACTTCGTCTGGGTGCGTCTGCCTCCGCCTCTCGATACGCTGGAGATGTTGCCCCTTGCTGAGACAGCGGGGGTGGCCTACCTGCCCGGCAGGCGCTTTTATGCCGACAGCGGCGGGCAGAACTACCTGCGTCTGGCCTTCAGCCTGCTTGCACCCGCCGAGTTGGAAGAAGGCGCGCGGCGTCTGGGCGCGGTGGTGCGTCGCGCCTTGAAGGCTATGAGAGCCATGGTATAATAAGTGACTGCAAGGCGCGTGATATGCCGCCGCTGGGGTGATCCCCCAGAGGAACTTCCCGACTCCTCGCCCACCATTGCGTGGAAGGCCGCCCCGCGAAACAGCAAGCGGGGGCACGCGCGGGGTGACCTGCGCGTGACGCAAGACGGCAACAGCAAGCATTCCCGCCGATGGCCCGCAGGGGCTCAGGTAAGGGCTGAAACGGTTGGTGTAAGAGACCAACGGCGTCGGCAGCGATGCCGGCGGCCAGGCGACTGCGCCGGCTGAGGGGGAGCAAGGTGCGTGGGGCGGGCTCATCGGTGGAAGTCGCAACGCGACGTCTGGACCACCTCGCTCGCTCGCATCGCAGCCGCGCGGGCAACCCGGGTAATACCCGGCGCGCTACAAGCGGCCTCCGCAACGCGGAGAGAGAGATGGCGGCACGCGACAGAATCGGGGGTACCGTCACGCGCCCCATCATGTTGATTATCCCGCTACGACTCGTTCCTGTTCCGGCGGCGCGCAGGCGCTGCCGCTTTTTGTGTCGGTTTTTTCCAGACCGTGAGAAGGCGGTGCGGCCTCCCGGGCCATCGGTAGTTCGACCGTAAAGGTAGAACCTCTCCCAGGGGCGCTCTCCACGGTGATCGTACCACCCATCAACTCGACGAGCCGGCGACTGATCGCCAGGCCCAGACCGGCGCCGTTCACCTGGCGGTCCGCTGTCTCAACTCGGCGGAACTCCTGGAAGATCACCTGAAGATGCTCCGGGGCGATGCCGATACCCGTATCGGCAATGCTCAGGCGCACCCGGTCGTCGGCCCGGCAGGCGCGCACGGTGATCCGCCCCTGTTCGGTGAACTTGATCGCGTTGCTGAGCAGATTGGTCACAATCTGCTCCAGACGGGCCTTGTTGCCCTGCGCCAGGGGGAGATCGGGGGTGATGTCCAGTTCAAAGGCCAGCCCGCGCTCGCGGATCTGCGGTTGGAGTTGCCCGATGACATTCGCAACAACATGACGAACGTTCACCGGCTGTACCTCGACATGCAGGTGGCCCGCCTCGGCGCGGGTAAAGTCAAGAATGTCGTTGATCATGCGCAGGAGCGTGGTGCTGCTCAGGTGCATATAGCGGAGCGGTTCGGTGAAGCGCTCATCGAGCGAGCCGTAGATCCCGCGCCGGAACAACTCGATGTACCCGATAATCGAGGTCAGGGGATTGCGGAGTTCGTGGCTGACGCTGGCGAGAAATGAGGTCTTCAGACGGTCGGCCTGGCGCACCTCGTCGTACAGCCTCGCGCGCACCACGGCATCGGTGATCAACTCGCCGATGGTCTCCGCGACGCGGGGCAGGGCCGCGCTGCCTGGCTTCGACGCGATGGTGCCGAGGGCCAGCATGCCCAGGGGTGCTCCCTGGTGGAAGAGCGGTACCAGCAACAGCCGTCCGATCCCCTCGCTGGCAACGGCGCGACCCAGGACGCTCGCAGCCGTCACCGGGTCGCTCAGATCAAGGATGTGACTTTCACCGGAGCGCAGCATGGCAATCAGGGCCTCACCCTCAGCGCCGTCGATCGCCTGGCCCTCATAGCCCCGGCCCTCACCCTCGGTGGCAATGTCGGCCACAACGTCGAGCCGCGTGCCGTCCGGGGCGAGGAGCCCGACGGTCACCCGCTCCCAGACCCCCGCAGCGGCGATGGCAGCGGCAGCGGCGCGCACCAGTCCTTCGGCGTCGGGGGCGGTATTGGTGACGCGAGCCACGCGGTTAATCAGGCTCAACTCGGCCAGATGCTGCGTCCGACTTTGCTCGACGTGTACACGTTCGCTCACGTCGCGCAAGAGCAGCAGCGCTCCGGCCACCGCTCCGTTGGTCGCCTTCAGCGGCCGGATGCGGACCTCGATCGTGTATGTTTCCGTCTCGGTATAGCTTGCCAGATGGGTGGACGGCTGGCTCAGATTGCCCAGGACGGGCCGCAAGGCTCCCCCCAGGGGCCTACCCTCGAGCAGGGCCGGTAGCGGCTTTCCCAGAGCCGCCCGCTCCTCTGTACCAAGCATGTCTGCCGCCGCGCCATTGATTTCCGCCACGCGCTGATCGTTGTCGAGCACGATGATCCCGTCAGGCAGCGCCGCCAGGGCCTCGCGCGCGACCAGCGGCTCCAGATCGACGACCCGCGAGTGGATAGTGGCGTGGAGGGCGATCAAGCCGCTGAAAAAGAGCAGGATGGGTGTGGGATCGTCCGGACCGATCGGTCGCGCGCCGGCCAGATAGGCCACGTTGCCCGCCATTGGGATGAGCGAGGCCAGCAGCACGAGCCAGGCCAGGCGCCGCTCCGGCGCTGGCGCTCGCGTGGCTGCCCGTGTCAGGAACGCAACGCTCACCGCGAAACAGCAGTACGCATAGACCGTGTGCGCCCAGAACATCGGCCCCCAGCCCGGTTGCAGCCACATGAAGCCCCGACTCGTGTCCGGCACAACCTCCGTCCACCAGAGCTGGTGCAGACTATTGCTCATTGCCAGTACAAAGAACACTGCGGCGGGCACGAAAATTGCCGTGAGCACCGGGAGATGGCGCCGCCAGCGTTGCCCGGTGTACGACAGGGCCAGCAGCAGCCACGCCGGCATAATTAACGCGATTCCGCCAACCTGCATCAAGGCCCAGAATACCGTTCCCTCGAAGCTCGGGTCGGCAATCGCCAGCGCCCGCGCACTGCACCAGTAAGCCAGCGCGCCCATCAGCAGCGTAAAGGGGCGGCTGCTCCGGTAGTACCGCCGGCGCCAGGCATACGCCGCGAGCAGGCTGGCGGCGATCGCCAGGGCCAGGTAAAGCAAGACAACCGGTACTTCAGGCATGGAATCGCACCTCTGGCGTTGCCCGCTCTGGTTCGGGATGCACTCGGAGATGGCGGGGGCAAGGACTGGTGATCTGACTATACCAACGTGGGTAAAGCCGGGTTTTTCCTGATTGCGCTTGATGACTCCGGATGGGTCGTTTCCTGCTCGCCACGGGTGAGGTAAACGGATGAACCGTGATCCCTGCCGGAGGCGCTGCCGGCAGCCCACCTGCCCGGCGAGGGGGGCAGGCTCCAATCATATTGTAGCCAGTCCGCCCCCATTTTCGGTTTATAATCTGTTCATCATGACAATCGTATGCTCTGTTTCACTCTAAGACCCGATTTCGCTACGCAGCCTTTCACATAACCGTTTCGAGGAGGTGCGGAGGGCCGGGCCCTCCGTGATCTTCTGGTTACGCCCGTGGTGGGCAGAATGTAGGGCAAGGGGAGGCGAAGTCTCCCCTTGCCCCTCCAGGATGGCGCGGTTCGAAGCCAGGAGATGGGGCAACCCGGTTGTCCCATCCCCTGCCGGATGACAGAGCGCGCCGGAAGAGAAACACCGATGAGCATAACCCTGGCCGTCGTGGCGGCGGCTGCCTTGCTAATTGCCGGCTACGCCCGCGAATGGGCGCGCCTGCGTGCCCGCCCCCGCCTCGCGCCGCCCGAGCCGCTGTCCGCCGATGCGCCGCTGGTCTCGGTGCTGATCCCCGCGCGCAATGAGGAGCGCAGCATCGGTCGCTGCGCGTCCGGCGCTCTCGCCCAGCGCTATCCCCGCTTCGAGGTGCTGGTGCTGGACGATGCCTCCACCGATGGGACAGCCGCTGTGCTGGCGGGGTTTGCCGGCGACGTGCGACTACGGGTGCTCCGTGGCCGATCGCTGCCGCAGGGGTGGGTCGGCAAGAGCTTCGCCTGCCAGCAGTTGAGCGAACAGGCGCGAGGCGAGTGGCTGTTGTTTCTCGACGCTGACACTGCGCCGCAGCCTGATCTAGTGGCCGTGCTGCTAACGCATTCCCGGCGGCGCAACCTTGATCTGCTAACGATCTGGCCCTTTCTTGAACTGGGAACCTTCTGGGAACGGGTGATGCTGCCGCCCTTCCTGGCTTTCATTACCACCATCTACCCGATCGAGCGCTTCGAGCATCCCGCCACGCGGCCCGAGGAGGTGCTGGCGAACGGACAGTGCATCTTTGTGCGCCGCTCGGTCTACGCGGCAATCGGCGGTCACGGCGCGGTGCGCGACGAGGTGCTGGAGGACGTGCATCTGGCCCAGGCCATACGCGCGGCGGGCTTCCGGGTTGGTGGGGCCGAAGGTCTGGAGTATCTCAGTACCCGGATGTATCACAACGGGCGCGAGGTTGCCGAGGGTCTCGCCAAGCATGCGGCTGCGGGGGCGCGCAACAGCGGGGCGCGGTCGTGGCAGGCGGCCGTGTGGCAACTGGCGCTGGCCTGGGGGCCGCTTACGCTGATCGGGGTCGGGGCGGCGCTGCTGGCGGGCGGGTTGGGTGGTGGGGTCGTGTTCGTGATGGTCGCCGGCGTTCTGGCCTGGATGGCGGGGTTGTGGCTCTGGGGCGCCCTGTACCAGCGCCGGTACCGTCTCAGCTCGCTCTATGCACTGCTCTGGCCATTCGGCTTGCTGGCTTACCTGGTGGTGGCTCTGCGCGGCATGTGGCACGTGCGCAGCGGGCGGGGCGTGAGTTGGAAAGGCCGCACCTACGCCGGGTGACGGAAGGGTCCGAGGAGGCGCATCCCTCCCGGACCCTTCCCATCTGCGCGACCTGCGTGTGAAGGGTAGAGTCGAAGACCGGATGAGCGCGCGGATTTGCAGCACTCAGTCCTCTTCCTCCTCCTCTTCCTTCGCGCGCTCGCGGCGGATCAATTCCGGTTCGACCGGCACTTCTTCGATGGGTCCCTCGGCCACGGCAGCGCGCACCGGTGTGAGCGAGATCAGCACCTCGTCGCCGTCGGTCAGGATCTTGTACTTCGGCGAGGGTGGAATGTCACGCACGTGGATGGTCTTGTCAAGGGCGTCGAGGTGGCTGACGTCCACGTCAATGTGCTGAGGCACGTCAGCGGGGAGGGCCTCGACCATGACCGTATTGAGCGCGTGGTTGATCAGCGCGTCGCCGCGCGTCACCAGCGGCGATGTGCCGACGGCCACCACCGGCACTTCCACGTGGATGGCCTTGCGGAGATCCACCACCTTGAAATCAATGTGAATAATATCGCGCGTCAGAGGGTGCCGCTGCACCGCCTGCACAAAGGCGGCCTTCCTGGCCGCGCCCATGTGCAACTCGATCAGGGCGGTCTTGCCGGCCTTGCGGTACACTGCCATAAACGCGCGCCCATTGACCTGCACCGAGGCAGGTTCGATGCCTTTGCCGTAGACCGTCGCCGGAATCAGCCCCTGGGTTCGCAGGTGTTTAACTTGTTTGCCTGACACCTTACGGGGCTGGACATCGAGGGTGAACTGGGTAGCCATGCTGTTCCTCATCTCGTGGGGCCGTCTGGCCCGCACAATACTCCCACAGCGGTAGAGCCGGCCCGCGCCGACCCGAAACGGCAGTGTAGCACAGTATGGTGTTCTTTTCAACCGCTGTTTCGCAAAGCGCCTTGCCCGCAGGGCTGACGCAACATCCGCTGCTGGCAGGGAGGTTGGAGCGGCGTGGCCGCCCAATACCGTTATTGTTCGTTGGTTCTGGGGCTTGCCATCGTGGCAAGCCCTCGCCTTGCCCCTTAGCGGAACGATTCTGTATAATGCAGCGGGGGTGCAGTCCCTCGTTTTCTGTCGGGTAGCGCGTGTCAGCGCGCTGCATCACAGGCGGCCAGTGTGGACATCGAACAGCCTTGCGTAGCTTCGCACCGTACTATCTCGCTGGCATCATTGCGTTCGGTCTGGGCGCCGCGCATCCTGCTGGCGATCATCCTCTTGCTCGGGGCGTATTTCCGCACCCTCAGCCTGACGGATTGGGATAGCGACACCGGCCAGCACCCCGATGAGCGCTTTTTCTCCGATGTCGCTTCGACGGTGCGGCTCCCCGACAGTCTGAGCGAGTTGTACGACTCGTCGCGCTCCCCGCTCAACCCGCGTAACTACGATCGCTTTCCCCTGTACGTCTACGGGCCTTTTCCGGTCATCGCCGCCAGGATCGCGGCGGTGATGCTCACGCCTGCCGAGGCGCTGCCGGCGCAGGCGCCGCGGATCAACGGGCCGCCACGGGTGGGCGCCGACCCGGCGAACCCTGGCGAACGGCGCACCGACTATGGTCCGCCGGTAGCGAACCCCGAGCGCGTCTTTCCCCGCGCCAGCCTGTTGATCCCGCTGTTCAACCCCGAGGGCCGCGATCTGACCGCTTACGGCCAGATCCAGAAGGTCGGTCGCGGGCTGGCGGTGCTCTTCGATCTGGGTTCAATCATCCTGGTGTACCTGATCGGGCGGCGGCTCTTTGACCGGCGGGTCGGGTTCCTGGCCGCGCTGCTCGCGGCGCTGACCGTGATGCAGATCCAGCAGGCCCATTTCTTCGTTGATCCCATCTTCTCGACGTTCTTTTGTCTGCTGAGTCTCTACTGGGCGCTGCGGGTCGCTCAGGGCGGCGGCTGGTTGAGTTACGCGGCGCTCGGTCTCGCCATTGGCGCGGCGATGGCGAACCGTATCACGCTGGCGACGCTGGGGTTGACGGCGATCGCCGCGGCGGTGGTGGCGGCGTGGCGCTGGGCGCAGGGGGCCAGCCGCGCGGAGGCCGCGCCGGTGGCCGTGCTGGCCTGGGAGCGCTTTCTGTGGCGCGAGTTGCCGCTGCTGATCCTGGCCGGGGCGCTGACGTTGCTCAGCTTCCGCACCCTTGCGCCCGATGCGTTCACCGGCTCGACGCCAACGTCGCCGGTGCTGGTCACCGAGGGCCGGCCGCAGGCGGCGGGCTGGCTCCAGGGGGCCGGTTTTCTCGACATCCGGCCCGAGCCGCGCTTCGTGAGCAATATCGGTTCGGTGCGGGCGCTGGTGAGCGGTGAACTGGATTATCCGCCTTCGCAGCAGTGGGTCGGGCGCACTCCGTACCTGTTCCCCTGGGTGAACATGGTTCTCTGGGGCATGGGGCCGGCGCTGGGCCTGGCGGTCTGGGGGGGCGCGGCAGCCTTTGCCCTGCGAGGAATGTGCCGGGCGCTGTGGCCGCGGGCCGCGTCGCTGCCCCTCAGCCCGGCCTGGGTGTTGCTGGCCTGGATCGGCTTCTACTTCGGCTGGCAGGGGGGACAGTTCGCGATCACCCTGCGCTACCTGCTGCCGATCTACGGCGCGCTGACCGTATTCGGGGCCTGGGGTCTCGTGCGCCTGACCGACCGGGCGCGCGAACCAGCGCTTCCAGTATGGCGGGCGCGGGCGTTCCGTTACGGGCAGTGGGCCCTGCCGCTGGTGGTGCTGGCAACCCTGGCCTGGGCCTACGCCTTCTCGCGGATCTACACCCAGCCCCACTCGCGGGTGATGGCCGCCCGCTGGCTGGCTGATCATGCGCCGCCCGGCGCGTTCGTGATGTCGGAAATCTGGGATGACCCGTTGCCCTTGCAGGCCGCTGATGCCGCCTGGGGCGCGACCTTCCAGGGCATCCAGTCGGCGCCGTATGCCGAGGATGAGCCGCGCAAGTATTTCGGCGGGATGGGACTGAGCGGCGCCTACGAAGAAGGACTACTCGACCAGCTCGACCGCGCCGATTACGTCACCCTCACCAGCAATCGCATCTACGACAGCACTTCGCGGCTGCGTATGCGCTACCCGGCGCTGATGCGCTACTACCACGCTCTGTTCAGCGGCGAACTGGGCTTCCGCCTGGCGGCGGAGATCACCTCCTACCCGCGCATTCTGGGGATTGAGATCCCCGACCAGTGGGCCGAAGAGGCCTTTCACGTCTATGACCATCCCCGGGTGTTGATCTTCGAGAAGACCGCGGCCTACTCCCGCGAGCGGGCCGAGGCGCTGATCACCGGCGACGTGCTATGGGAGGAGGTGTACAAGTCGCCGGTGCTGATCGCCGACCGCAACCCGGCGGCGTTGCGCCTGACCGATGGCCAGTGGCACCGCTATGCCGCGGGCGGGAGCTGGGCGACTTATGCGTTGCCGCCGGCGCTGGCGCCGTTGACCTGGCTGCTGGCGCTGGAGGCGCTGAGCCTGGCGACCTTCGCCCTGCTCTTTCCCTTGCTGCCGCGTTTGCCCGATCGGGGCTACAGCCTGGCGAAGATCCTCGGCCTGCTGCTCGTGGCCTACCTGGCCTGGCTTGCCGGCAGTCTGGGCAACGATCCGGGCATTCCCGGGCGCGGCAACGCCGGCGCGGTGGGCCGGGGGCCGCTCCCGCTGCCCTTTGCCCCGGCGACGCTCTGGCTCTGCGCCGCCCCGCTGGTGCTGGCGGGCGTGGTGGCGGCCTGGCGCACACGGGCCGAGTTGCGGGCCTTCGGGCGGGCGCGCGGCGCGGCTCTGCTCAGCGCCGAGGCGGTGTTCCTGGGCTTTTTCCTGCTGGGCATAGGGTTGCGCATGCTCAACCCCGATCTGTGGCATCCGGCCCGCGGCGGCGAGAAGCCGATGGATTTCGCCTTCTTCAATGCGGTGCTGCGCAGCGCCGCCTTCCCGCCCTACGATCCCTGGCACGCGGGCGGGTTCATCAACTACTACTACTTTGGCTTTGTGCTGGTCGGTGCGTTGACCCATCTCAGCGGCGCCGCGCCGGGGGTGGCCTACAACCTGGCCGTCGCCACCGTGCTCGGCCTCACCGCCCTGGGGTCATGGGGCGTGGTCTACAACCTCCTCGGCGGGCGAGCTGACGCGGTCGGGGAGCGGCGGGCGCTGGCAGCGGCCGGAGTGGCGCCGGCGCTGGTACTACTCCTGGGCAACCTGGCCCAGGCCGTCTGGTTCCTCAGCGGCTACGCCGCCGATCAGACGGCGAAGGGCCGCCCCGAGTGGGCCTACTGGGACGCGACGCGGATCGTGCCGGGAACGGTGAATGAGTTTCCGTTCTTCACCTTTCTCTTTGGCGATCTGCACGCCCATATGCTGGTCATGCCGCTCAGCCTGGCCCTGCTGGGGCTGGCCGTGGCCTATGCGCGCGACGTGCCGCACCAGATGGGCCGTGCGGTCGTGGGGCGCGCCGTGGCCTACGCGCTGGCGATGGGCCTCCTGGCGGGGGCCATCCGGGCGACCAATACATGGGATTACCCCACCTTCGTGGGCCTGGCCGCCCTGCTGCTGGTGGTGGCGGGCTGGCGGGCCAGCCGCAGGCGGGGGTTAGCCCGGGGCCTGCTGTGGCTCGCCGGGCCGCCATTGCTCGTGGCGATCAGCGGCAACTTCTTTTTCGCCCCCTTTGTCGCCAACTTCGCTACCGAGTCCTCGGGGATGGAACTCTGGCGCGAGGGCCTGGCGCCCACGCTCCTGGGGCAGGTGCTCGGCGCGCCGCGGACGACGCTGCGCGAGGCGTTTTTGCTGTACGGGCACTGGCTCTTCGCCGTAGCCACCGCGGGGGCGCTGCTGCTCCGGCGCCTCGCCGGGCCGAAGGTCGCGTTGGGCGCGGCGGGTCTCGCCGCGGGCATCACGGTGATCGGTCTGGCGCTGAACTGGCCAGCCCTGGAGTTGCTGATCCCGCTGCTCGGCGCGGCGCTCGGGCTGCTGTGGCGCCTGCGGCGCGCTCCGCTGGCGTTGCTGGTCCCGGGCCTCTGGCTGGCCGCGGGCCTGGGCCTGCTGGCGCTGGTGGAGGTGGTGACGGTCAGGGGCGACATCGGGCGCATGAACACGGTGTTCAAGTTCGGGCTGCACGCCTGGATACTCTTCGCCCTGGGGACCGCGGCGCTGCTCCCGCGCCTGTGGACGGCGCCGGGCGCTGTGCCGCGCCTGATCACGCGCGGCGGGTTGGCCCTGCTGGCTGTCGCCGCGCTGGTCTATCCCCTCACGGCGACCCCGGCGCGCGCCGCCGACCGCTGGGCGCCCGATGCGTCGCGTTCGCTCGATGGGACGGCTTTCATGGCCGCGGTGTCCGCGGAACGCTACGGGGAGTCCTTTTCGCTCAATGAAGACGCCGCGGCGATCGCCTGGTTGCGGCGCAACGTCTCCGGCACGCCGGTCATCCTCGAAGCGCACCTGCCCTCCTACCAGTGGGCCGGGCGCGTTGCGGCGTACACGGGCCTGCCCACCCTCCTGGGCTGGGAGTGGCACCAGGTGCAGCAGCGCAACGCTGTGGGTGCGGGATCGGTCATCGCCGCACGTCAGCGGGCCGTGCAACGGATCTACGCCGACCCCGACCCCGACGCGGTACTGGCCCTGCTGCGGAGCTACGGCGTGGAGTATGTCTACGTCGGCGGCGTGGAACGGGCCAGTTACGACCCGGCCGGCCTGGCCAGGTTCGAGCAGATGGCCGCACGGGGTGACCTGGAGCGGGTCTTCACGCAGGGTAACACGACGATCTACCGCGTTGCCCGCCCGGCGACCCCGCGCATGCTCACCAGCGACCTTGACCTGACCCCGCCCGCCGGCGATACACCCCCGCCGTTAATGCTCAGGACGCCGGTCAATGAGTTGCCAGCAGTGGCCCCGGCGGCCTGGAACCGCCTGGCGGCGGAGAACTCCTGGCTGGCGACCCTGGCCTGGCTCGCGGCACTGTACGCCCTGGCCCTGCTGGGGTTGCCGGCGGCCCATGCCGTCTTCAGCGGCTGGCGCGACGCCGGGTGGACCTGGGCGAAGCTGATCGGCTGGCTGCTGGCGGGCTACGTGGTCTGGTTGCCGGCCAGTCTGGGTCTCTGGCGCCATAATGGCGCCGGGTTGCCCCTGGGCCTGGCGCTGGCACTGCTGCTGAACCTGGCGCTGCTCTGGTGGATGGGACGGGCTGCGGAGGGTGGCGCCCTGGCGCGCGTCGGGCGCGGGTTGGGCGACCTGGGGCGAGCGCTGTGGGCGCGGCGGGCGGCCATGCTGTGGAGCGAGGGCGCGTTCCTGGTCGGCTTCACCGGTCTGGCGCTGATTCGCGCGTTGAACCCCGACCTGTGGCACCCCATCTGGGGCGGCGAAAAGCCAATGGAGTCTGGCTTCCTCAACGCCGTGTTGCGCAGCCCGGTGCTGCCACCCTACGACCCCTTCTTCAGCGATGGCTACATCAACTACTACTACTACGGCTATTTTCTTGTCGCCCTGCCGGTGCGGATGGCGGGCCTCTCCGCGGCGATGGGCTTCAACCTGGCCCTGGCGACAATCGCCGGCCTGACCCTGGCGGCGCCCTTTGCCCTGGTCAGCCAGTTGACCGGACGGGCGCGCTACGGCGCGCTCGCAGCGGTGCTGGTGGGGGTGGCGGGGAACCTGGCCGGTTTCTTCGCCGTGGGCTGGTCGCGAGGCTTTCCCGCCGTCGCCGAGGCGCTGCGGGAGGGCGGGTTGGCCGGCTTCGGGGCCAGGCTCGGGGACTGGTTCGTCGGGCCGAGCCGGGTGATCCCTTACACGATTAACGAGTTCCCCGCCTTCGCCTTTCTCTACGCCGACCTGCACCCGCACACCATCGCCCTGCCGATCACGCTGCTGGTGCTGGCGCTGGGGTACCGACTGTTGGATGGAAAGGCATCATCACCTGAAATGGAGGCCCGGGCGCTGCCGCAGGACCGCGCACCCCTGCTCTTGCTCGGATTGGCGCTGGGAACCCTGGCGGTAACCAACTCCTGGGACGTGCCAACCTGCGCCCTGGTGGCGGGTCTGGCGCTGCTGGGAGCGGCCTGGCGCGCGCCCGGCCCGCGGGCCGCGGGCGTGCCCCGGGGCCGTCTGGTTCAGGCAGGGTTAGCAGCGCTGGCGGTAGTCTTCGGCGGTCTGGCTCTCTTCGCACCGTTCTTCGACCACTACTGGGCGCCGGTGGGCGGCATCGGCCTGGTGCCGCTGACTGATGGCACAACGCCACGCGACTACCTGGTGATCTACGGCCTGTTCGTGGCGGTGCTGCTGCCCGCCCTGCTCGGCGCGGCCCGGCGCGTTTTCGCCCCGTCCCGGAGCACCCGCGGGCGCTCCCCGGTCGCTCTGGGAGTGACCGGGGCCCTGGCGCCAGGCGCCGGGGCGTGGTGGCCGGTAGGGGTAATCGCGGTCTTGCTGCTCCTGGGGGCCGTGCTGCCTACGGTGGGGCTGCGGCTGGCCCTGGTCGCCCTGCTGATGCTCGGGGCGACGTTGCTGCCGCGACGGGCCATCAGCGCGCCCGTCTGGTACGGGTTCCTTCTGCTCTGGGTGGCTCTGGCGGTCTCGTTGGGGATCGAGCTGGTCTACATCCGCGACCACCTGGACGGGGGCGACTGGTACCGGATGAACACGGTCTTCAAGTTCGGGTTGCAGGTCTGGGTGTTGCTGGCCATTGCAGCGGCGGCGAGCCTGCCGCTACTGCTGCGGGGCGTTCGGCGGGCGTGGGGACGAGCGGGCGCGCGGGCCACGCTGGCGGCGCTGGGGGTGCTGGCGGCCCTCGCCGCAATCTACCCGCTCGCCGGGACGCCGAGTCGCCTGGATACGCGCATGCCGGTGCGAACGGGGCCGACGCTCGACGGTCTGGCCTTTCTCGACCAGGCCCGCTTTACCTACGATTGCCTTGCCTACGGTGGATGCGAGCCGGGTGTGACGCAGGTCGAGGTAGATCTCTCTGGCGACGGGCCGGCGATCGCCTGGTTGAACCGGGAGATTGAAGGCACGCCGGTGGTGGTGCAATCGAGCCTGTTCTTCTACCGGGCCTACGGCATCCGCGTGGCCGCCAACACCGGCCTGCCCACGGTGATCAGCGCGCTCCACGTCAACGAACAGCGCGACCCGGCGGTCGCGGCCCGGCGCGACCGCGAGCTGGACACGTTTTTCCGCACCCCGGATGTGGAGATGGCGCTGCGCTTTCTGGCGCGCTACCGGGTGGACTACATCTACATCGGCGGGGTCGAGCGCGCCTTTTACCCCGCAGCGGGCCTGGCCAAGTTCGAGCAGATGCGCGGCACCTACCTGGAGACGGTGTACGATGCGCGTCAGACGCGCATCTACCGGGTGACGGGCGTGCCGCCGGGCTACGCCTGGCGGCCCCTGGCGGAACGCGGAGCGCCCGCGCGACCGGCGGTTCCACCGTTGGCCGATCTTGAGGCATTGGAGGACGCCCTGGCGGCGAACCCCACCGACGGGCCGCTGGCCTTTGGCCTGGCCGAACGTTACCGTGACCAGGGCCGGTTGGATGAGGCAGCGCAGGTGCTGGAGCGGGCCGCGCGGGCCAACCCGCGCGACATTGGTGTGATGCACCTGTGGGGCGACATCCTGGCCGAGGCGGGACGCTACGATGAGGCCGAAGAGGCGTACCTCATGGCTGCCCGCGCCGACCCCAGCGCCGCGAACTGGCACAAACTCGGCAGCGCGCTGCTGGCCTGGGGACGCCTTGATAAAGCCGAGATCGCCCTGAGCCAGGCGGTGGTCGCCGATCCCTCTACCCCGGACCCCTACTTCACGCTCGGCAAGCTCTTCGTCCAGCAGGGCGACCGTGAGCGCGCGCGGGCCGAACTCGAGATCTACCTTGCCCTGGACCCCGATGGCCCCTGGGCCGACGAGGCGCGGCGCTTGCTTGGTGGTTTGTAGGCTCACAACGATAGCATAGCTGGTTGCAGCCCGAGGTGCAGCGCGGAGCAGATCCCAGCTACAACCAGTTTGTAGGCTCACAACGATAGCATAGCTGGTTGCAGCAGAGTGGGGGAAACCTGGTTTCCCCGCACCCCTGCCCGATGGGAGTGTCCGGGAGGGCTATGTCCTCTCAGGACAGCACCTCTCCATAAGACACATGGCGTCTGACATTCTCATCTGGTGGTTGATCACTTCACTGATCGGCCTGGCGGGCCTGCCGCTGGCCAACTGGCTGCTCGGCGCCCTGCCTGATGGAGGCTTCAGTCTGGCGCGGCCGCTGGGGTTGCTGCTCACCGGCTACCTGGCCTGGCTGCTGGCGATGTTCGGGCTGGCCCCCTTCGTCGCGCCCGTGGTTGGCGTTGCGGCGCTGGGGGTGGCGGCGCTGGGGGTGGCGGCGCTGGGCGGGCCGTGGGCGGCGCTGGCGACGGCGCGGGCGGCGCTGCGGGTGCGCTGGAGGAGCATCCTGGCCGCCGAGGCGCTCTTCCTCGGTGCCCTGCTGGCCGCGGTGTGGCTGCGGGCGCACGATCCGACGCCCTGGGGCACCGAGCGTCCCATGGACTTCGCCTTCTTCAACGCAATCAGGCGCTCGGGGATGTTTCCGCCCGCCGACCCCTGGCTCTCCGGCTTCAGCATCAACTACTACTACTTCGGCTACCTGCTCATGGCCACGGTGGCCCAACTGGCCGCCCTGGATCCATCCGCTGCGTACAACCTGTCGCTGGCGCTGATCTTCGCCATGACCGCCCAGGCGGTAGGGGGTATGATTGCCAACCTGAGCGCCCTGGCGGCGCGTGACGCTCCCGCCTGCCAGCGGAGTTGGCGCCGGTGGAGCATGCCGTTTTTTGCCCTGCTGGGGGTGATCTTCGTGCTGGTGGCGGGCAACCAGTCGGGTGCGTTGCAGGTGCTGCTGGGAGACGAGCGGGTGGTGGCCCTCGATGGGCGCCAGGCCCTGGCAGCGACCCGGCAGGCCCTGAGCGGCGCCACGACGATCAGCCTGCCCTATCCCGCTGTGACCGGCGAGTTTGGGACGATCAGCGGCTGGGAGCGGCGCGACAAGGTGACGGAGTTCAACTGGTGGTGGCCCTCGCGTTCGCTATGGGACACGCAGCCTTTCAGTGGCGAGGAGCGGCGCTACACCATCACCGAGTTTCCCTTCTTCAGCTTTCGCCTGGGCGACATGCATCCCCACGTGATGGCCCTGCCCTTCGGGATGCTTGCGGCGGCCCTGGCCCTCGCGGTACTGGCCCGCCCCGAGGCGCCGCCGCTGGGCCAGGGGCGGCGTGGCTGGGGCGAACTGGCCCTGACGGGGATCGTCATCGGCAGCCTCTACGCCATCAATAGCTGGGATTTGCCAACCTACTTCCTGCTCTACGCCGCCGCGCTGACCCTGCGCGTACTCGCCAGTGACGCGCCGCGCCCCTGGCGCGCAACGGGGCGCATGCTGCTGTTACTCATCGGCGCGGCCTATCTGCTGTTCCTGCCCTTCCACCTCACCTTCCGGTCGCTGGTCGGCGGCGCCGAGCCGCTGATCGATCTGCCGCTGATCGGGCGGCTGAGCAGTGTGATTGCGCCGTTTTTCGGCTCGCGCACCGGGTTGCACGCCTTCACCGTCATCTTCGGACTGTTCGCCGTTTCCATCATCGCCTTTGTGTACCTGGGGGCGCCGCGGATGGCAAACGCGGCCGCGCCGGTTGAGGCGACCGCTCACGCCTCGAGCGCCTCCCTGCCCTCGCGCCTCGGGATCGCGGCGCCGGAACGGCTCTCCACCTCACCGCTCCTGCTCTGGCTGCCTCCGGCGCTCCTGCTGGCCGGGTTGCTCGGCGGCTTTCCGCTGCTGGCCCTGGCGGGTCTGGGCATCCTGGCGCTATTGCGGGCGCGAGAACTGGGCAGATATCCGGCCCAGAGCTTCGCTCTGTTGCTGGCGGCCCTGGGCTGCGCGGTACTGCTCGGGGTTGAACTGGTCTATATCCGTGACGTCTTCGAGGGCTTCTCAGCGCGGATGAACACCGTGTTCAAGTTCTACTACCAGATCTGGCTGCTGTGGGGCATGCTGGCGCCCTTCTGCCTGTGGTGGATCCTGGCGCGGGCAAGGGGCCGGGCGCGCCTGGCGGTGTGGAGCGCCGCCGGCCTGGTGCTGGCGCTGCTGGCGGGGGCGCTGGTCTACCCCTGGTTAACGGTGCGCGAGTATACGGGGGTCAGCGTCGCGGGCCTGGTGGGCCGCACGCCGCGCGAACTCAGCCCCGCCGGGGCCGCGTCGCTGGCCTGGCTGCGGCGCGAGGCCCCCGTGGGCAGCGTCGTGCTGGAGGCGGTGGCGGTGGAAGATCGCGCCGCGCGACGCTGTGGCGGCTCGTACAACGGCGAAGGCTACGGCGGGGTCGCCGCGGCCACGGGGATACCCACCGTGCTCGGCTGGGCCGGCCACCAGATCCAGTGGCGCGGCGGCGACCCCCAGGCTCGCGCCGAACTCGAGCCCCGCTGCGCGGCGGTGGATACGATCTACCTGACCGGCGACCCCTCCGAGGCCGAGCGCCTGCTGCGGCAGTACGGCGTAGACTTCGTCTACGTCGGTGGCCTGGAGCGGCGGTTGTACCCCCCGGAGAGCCTGGCGAAGTTCGCGAGCCTGGGCACGGTCGTATTTGAGCAAGACGAGGTAACGATATACCGGCTCAACGCTGCCGTGCCGTGACGGGCCGGCGCCCGGGCGGGCGGGCCACGGGGGGCTACGCACCCCTGCCGATAACGGTCGTGCGCCCCCGGGCGCCTATGTTGAGGTACGCGCCATGGGGGGTAGAGACGGCTCGCCGGGCTGTCTCTCCCCCGCCCCTCAACGGCTGTCGGGCGCCAGCGTCGCCTTGCCAATGTGCCAGCGGTTGTAGGAACGTGCGTCACTCCCCCACACTCCCGTGGCGGTGCGTGGGGCGGTATAGCCGCCCCACCGTTTGCCGGGGTCGGGGCGGCTATACCGCCCGATACGGTCATGGGTGGAGTTTGGGGGCGCGCCCCAAAGACGTTGGATGAGTCCTGACGGCAGTTCAAAGCGAACAGATCCTATCGCCATAA
Organism: uncultured Chloroflexales bacterium; assembly: GCA_937918935.1. Taxonomy (GTDB): domain Bacteria; phylum Chloroflexota; class Chloroflexia; order Chloroflexales; family Chloroflexaceae; genus JACAEO01. Next base: position 20,036 of record CAKZSI010000011.1, read on the forward strand.
TATGTTATACTTCAAACGAATGAAACCAACAACGAAGTTGGCGCCACGCAACAAAGGAGTAGCGTGATGATCACCAAGCGACCCGGCCGTGACGGTAAAGTGCTTGTGACCTTTGCGATACCCGCCGCGATCTGGGCCGACACGATCTCTGTCGTAGGCGACTTCAACAACTGGGACGAACTCGCCACACCGTTGCGGCAGACCGAGACAGGATGGATAGCGACCGTTGAGTTGGAGGCCGGTCGCGCTTACGAGTACCGGTACCTCTTCGATGGCGTCGAGTGGCACAACGACTGGCAGGCTGACGCCTACGTATCCAACCGCTTTGGTGGCGACAACTCCGTTGTGGTTACGCCCGAATTTGATCCCCCTGCGCTCGATTACCCCGATGAGCGGGTCATCCCCTTCAACCGCGGTCGTTTCCGGCACGCCTCAACCGGCTAGATCCGTCCATTTTCAGGCTGAAGTGAAAAACGGCCCCCTACAGGAGGGAATGGGGAACCCCGGGTTCCCCATTCCCCTGCCCCGGGCGACTCCGCCGCGGGTTGGGGATGTTAGAGGATCCGGCGTTTCCCACGCCCCTACCCCGGGCGGCTCGGCCGCAGGTGGGGGATTTCTGGGGAACTCGGGGTTTCCCTTACCCTTCCCTGAGGGACGGGCCGATTGGCTCCGCACAGGAGGGCGTGAGAAGCCCGGGGTTCCCCACACCCTGCGCCGGGCAGGCGCCAGGGGCGCCCAGCCCGAGAGGAGCGGCATCGGAACCTGGTTTCTCTAAAACCCTTCCCGAGGAAAGGATCACTATCCCATGACCCATCAGAGCGTTCCCGTGCTCGATTTTGGCTCACAGACGGCCCAGTTGATCGTGCGCCGCGTGCGTGAACTGGGCGTGTACAGCGAGTTATTGCCCCACGACGCCTCCGAGGAACAGGTGCGCGCGCTCAACCCTGTGGGCATCATCCTCTCCGGCGGCCCCGCGAGCGTCTACGAGCCGGGCGCGCCGGGAATGCCCGCCTGGTTGCCCGCCAGTGGCCTGCCGGTGCTGGGGATCTGCTACGGCATGCAGTTGATGAGCCAGGCCCTTGGCGGCGTCGTGTTGCGCCACGATACCCGCGAGTTCGGCCCGGCAAACATCGAGGTGCTCGACCCGGACGAACTCTTCGCCGGCACGCCACCCACGCAGGCGGTGTGGATGAGCCACGGCGACCGTATCGAGGCCCTGCCGTCCGGCTTCCGCGCCATCGCCGCCAACCCCGCCACGCCCTTCGCCGCCATCGCCGACGACGCGCGGCGCTGGTATGGGGTGCAGTTCCACCCCGAGGTGGTGCATACCGTCCACGGGCGCGTCGTGCTGAGCAACTTCCTGTTTCGCGTCTGCGGCGCGGTAGCCGACTGGCGCCCCGCCAGCTTCGTTGCTGAGGCGGTCGAGCGCGTGCGTGCCCAGGTCGGCCCCGACGAGCGGCGGGTGATCTGTGCCCTCTCCGGAGGTGTGGACTCGGCCGTGGCGGCCCTGATTGTCCATCGAGCCATCGGCGAGCGGCTGACGTGCGTGTTTGTGGATAACGGCCTGCTGCGCCTCGGCGAGGCCGACCAGGTGATCGCCACCTTCCGCGAGCACTTCCACGTGCCGCTGATCGCCGTGGACGCCCGCGAGGAGTTCCTCGGCGCGCTGGAAGGCGTGGCCGACCCGGAGCGCAAGCGCAAAATCATCGGCGAGAAGTTCATACGCATCTTCGAGCGCGAGGCGCGCACCCTGGGCAACGTGAACGTGCTGGTCCAGGGCACGCTCTACCCCGACGTGATCGAGTCGAGTGCGCCCGACCGTCAGAAGGGTGTGACAATCAAGACCCACCACAACGTTGGCGGCCTGCCGGCGGATATGCAGATGGAACTGGTAGAGCCGCTACGCTACCTGTTTAAGGATGAGGTCCGGGCGGCGGGGTTGGAACTGGGTCTGCCCGAAGACTGGGTCTGGCGCCACCCCTTCCCCGGCCCGGGATTGGCCGTGCGCATCATCGGCCCGGTGAGCTTTACGCGCCTGGAGACGCTGCGCCGGGCCGATGCGATCTTCCTGGACGAACTGTGCGCCGCTGGTCTCTATCGCGCGACGCAGCAGGCCTTCGCCGTGCTCTTGCCGGTGCAGAGTGTGGGGGTGATGGGCGATGGACGCACCTACGCCGACACTATTGCCCTGCGGGCGATCACCACCGAGGACTTTATGACCGCTGACTGGGCGCGCCTGCCCTACGAGGTGCTGGCCCGGGTAAGCAGCCGCATCGTCAACGAAGTTCCCGGCGTGAACCGGGTGGTGTACGACATCTCCTCCAAGCCTCCGGCGACGATCGAATGGGAGTGATGCGTTGTTCTTCACCCTCCCCCTGTCCCCTCCCTCGCCGCCGTAGGTGGAGAGGGAGGGGGTGCCAGGCGCAGCAAGGCGGGAGTGGGTGAGAACCCGGTGGTGTGCGGCGAAACCCGCACAGGAATGCAATGCCATGACCAGCGCCTCCGCCCCTGGAAAGCTCATTCTCTGCGGCGAACACGCCGTGGTCTACGGGCGTCCGGCGATTGCCGCGCCCCTTGGCGACCTGCGAGCCTATGCTCAGATAGAGCCGGGTGGGCCTGGCAGCGGGCTCGGTTTCATCGCGCCCGACCTCGGCGAGTCCTGGACCGCCGCCGGCCAACCCGAGCATCCCTTGAGCGAACTGGCTCGCGCGACGCTCGCGCGGCTGGGGCAGCATGAAATCGATCTGACCGTCCGGTTGCGTTCGGACATCCCCATTGCCAGCGGCATGGGCAGCGGTGCGGCGATCGGCACGGCCCTGGTGCGCGCGCTGGCGGCCCACATCGGGGTGGCGCTGGCGCCCGAGGAGGTGGCCGCCCTGGTCTACGCCAGCGAGCGGCGCTTCCACGGCACGCCCAGCGGCATTGACAACACGGTCGTGGCCCACGAGCAGGCGATCTGGTTCGTGCGGCGCGAGCCGGCGCCCCTGATTGAACCTCTGACCATCGCTGCCCCGCTGCTGCTGGTGGTGGGTGACACCGGCGTGCGCAGCGCCACCCGGCTGCCGGTGGGCGCGGTGCGGGAAGGCTGGCGCGCCGACCCGCGGCGCTACGAGGCGCTCTTCGACCAGGTCGGCGAACTGGTCATGCGGGCGCGCCTGGCCCTGGCCACCGGCGATGCACCGCTCCTGGGGGCGCTCCTCGACGCCAACCAGGCCCTGCTCGAGCAGATCGGCGTCTCGTCGCCCGAACTGGAGCGCCTGACAGCCGCGGCGCGGAGGGCGGGCGCCCTGGGGGCCAAGCTCTCCGGTGCGGGGTGGGGCGGGGTGATGCTGGCCCTGGTTACCCCCAAGAGCCAGCCGGCGGTCGAGCGCGCCCTGCGCGAGGCAGGGGCAGCGCGCGTGCTGGCGGCCACGGTCCCGGCGACAGGCGGGGCGTAGCGCCGCGTTCGCGCCTGGTTGGGCCGAAGGGCTTGCAAGCCGGTTGCCTTTCCGTGCCCGAAGTCTCGGCCTTACCGGGGAGATACTGTTATAATTGTCACCATGGCAAAGATCATCGTCGCAATGAGCGGCGGCGTGGATAGTTCCCTCACCGCCGCACTGTTACACGAAGCGGGACACGAGGTCGTCGGGGTGACCATGCACCTCTGGGACGACGACGACGAGCGCCTGGCCGAGAGTCTCTGCTGCGCCGCGGAGATGGCCGAGAGCGCCCGGCGCGTCTGCGCGCGCCTCGGCATCCCCTACTATGTCTTCAACTACCAGCAGGAGTTCCGGCGGCACGTGATTGACTATTTCGTGCACGCCTACGCCCAGGGCTACACGCCCAACCCCTGTCTGGAGTGCAACCGCGAGATCAAGTTTCGGGCGCTGCTGGAGCGCGCCCGTGCCCTGGGCTTCGACTACGTGGCGACGGGCCATTACGCACGCATCGCCCGTGGGCACGAGGAGGCCCCCTACCAGTTGTTGCGCGCGATCGACCGGGAGAAGGACCAGTCGTACATGGTCTACATGCTCGGGCAGAGCGACCTGGCGCGGCTGATGTTTCCGATTGGCGGGTTGACCAAGCCCCAGGTGCGCGACATGGCCGCAGCGCGCAGCTTGCCGAGCGCCTATCGTGAGGAAAGCCAGGACATCTGCTTCGTGCCGGGAGGCGATTATCGCAACCTGTTGCGCGAGGCGGCGCCGGAGAGCCTGATTCCCGGCCCGATTGTCGATCTCCGGGGCCGCGAGATCGGCCGCCATCGGGGCCTGCCGCTCTACACCATCGGCCAGCGCCGCGGCCTCGGCGTGAGCGGCGGCATACCGCTCTATGTGGTGGACCTCGACGTGGGCCGCAATGCCCTGATCGTCGGCCCGCTGGAGGCCATTCTGCGCGACCGCTTCGATGTGGACCGTCCGAGCTTCGTGGAGGGGCAGCGCCCGGAAGAGCCGTTCTGCTGTGAGGTGCAGGTGCGCGCCCACGCCGCGCCCGCGCCCGCCGAGGTTGCGCCGCTGCCCGATGGGCGGCTGCAGGTGCGCCTGCTGGCGCCGCTCAAGGCGATCACCCCGGGCCAGGCCGCGGTCTTCTACGATGGCGATCGGGTCATCGGCGGGGGTCGGATCGTGCGATCGAGACCGGAGGGGTAGCGCGGGCAGGTCCGCTGCGCGCCTCAAGAAAGGCAATGCCGTGTTCAGTGGCCTGTCGCCGGCCATTTTCCTGCTGTTGCTCCTCGCTACTGCCTGCGCCACGTTGGGGTACGTCCTCCTGGGGCGACGCTGGCGGCATTTGCCGATCTTCTGGCTGACGGCGTTTGCCGGGTGCCTGCTGGCCTACGGCCTGGGCCTACGCCTGCCGTTGGCCCTGCCGCAACCCGCCGAAGTTCCGGTGCTCGAAGCTGTGTTGCTAGCCTGGATCCTGATGATCATTGTCTCGCGCCTGCGGGTATGATATAATCGCCGCCGCTGTCCGGGCAAAATACCGCATTCTGATGCCGAGGATAAAGAAATGGGGCCATGATGCCCCAAGAGCGGAGGGCCTGCCGTGCTACGATGGATTGGAATCGGCCTGGGTGTACTGCTCCTGTTGCTGATCGCTGCGGTCGTTGGCCTGTATCTCGCCCCGGTTGGCGTTCGTGAGGCGACGCGCGATATCTTTATCATCATCCTGGGTTTCTTCACGCTTGCCAGTACCATCCTGACGATCGCGATCCTCTTCGGACTTCTCTACGTGCTCAATCGCCTGGATCGGCTCGCGCGCCTGAGTCTGATGCCCAAACTTGACGAGTTGTCGGTCAAGTTGAACGACGTGCTTGACAGCACCAGAACCCTGGCAGCCAACGCGAAGGATACCGCCGGCACGGTCGTCGGAACGACGGGGTTCGTTTCGGAGCGGGTCGTCTCACCGATCATCCGGGTTTCCAGCCTGGTCACCGGGGTCGCGGCGGCGGCCACCACCTTCGCCCGCCGCGACGCGCCGGAGCGTTTTAGCAGCGAGTCGTAGCCGCCAGGCTACGCTCTGGTAATCCGCCCGCGCTATACTTGCTACACCTTGCACGCCGCAATGGTGCCTTGCATGGTGAAAAAGTACGATTCCTTGTCGGAAAGCTCCACAGCGTGGTATCATACACGCCGGCAGGCTGCTGCTGCCGCACAAGCAACGGGAGCAGCAGCCTCGATCCTGGGTCGGGTTGTTGGAGTGTCGCTCGATGAGCGCAAAGATCCGGGGGCGATGAACGCACAGCGCTTTTCATACGGTGGTCAGGCAGTGCTTGAGGGGGTCATGATGCGAGGCCGCCAGCAGGCTACCGTCGCCGTCCGCCGGCCCGATGGCGCCCTCGCTGTCAGGCACATTCCCGTCGCTGCTCAGACGTGGCCAGGGTGGACCAGGCGCCCCATTATCCGCGGCCTTGTCGGGTTGTGGGAGGCAGTCCGCATTGGCAAGCAGGCCCTTGATTTTTCGGCCACGGTCGCGGTTGGCGATCAGGATCAGGACCTTCACCCGCTCGCGCAGTTCGGCATCCTGGTGGTGGCGCTGGGGATCGCGCTGGGGGTCTTTGTCTTGCTGCCCTCGTTGATCGCCAATTACGCCGCTGAACATGGCGCGCCGGTACTGGTGCGTGAGATGATCGAAGGCGCAATCAATCTGCTGCTCGTCGTGGCGTACATCTATGCGATCAGTCGCCTGGGGGACATTCAGCGGGTCTTCGGGTACCACGGCGCCGAGCACAAGGTGATCAATGCCTATGAAGCTGGCGCCCCGTTGACGGTCGAGTCAGTCCGGCAGTTCTCGCGTATTCATCCCCGCTGCGGTACCAGTTTTCTGGTTATCGCTGCGCTCATAGGGTTCGTCATTTTTCTGTCGGTAAGCGGTCTGCCGCTCTGGCAGCGTGTTGGCGCCCGCATCCTGCTCATCCCGGTGGTAGCTGCGGTGGCCTTCGAGGTGATGCGCTTCGCCGCCGCGCACTACCACCGGCCCTGGGTGCAACGGCTGCTCACCCCGGCCCTGGCGACGCAGTACCTGACAACCCGTGAACCTGATGATGCGATGATAGCGACGGCCATCGCCGCCCTCGTCCCCGTTTTGGAGGCGGACGGCGTCGCATCGGCTGCGGTGGAGGAGGCGCCCGAAGCCGCTTTCGCCGTTACTGCGTGAGGCCCGCACGACCCGGCGGCAAGACCTGCGTAATCCGTAGCCGCCCACGATGTGTGCCGAGCCTCTGGAGGCAATGCAATGGCCCTCGTAGGCAACATTCGCGATTTTGGCCTCTCCGATTTTCTGTACCTGGTCGATCGGGGTGACAAAACCGGGGGGTTGTACCTGTCGCACGGACAGGAAACTGCCTTACTGTTCTTCGAACGGGGCAAGCTGGTGATGGCTGTGCGACGTCCCGAGGATCAGCAGCCCGACTTGCTGGTGCGGCTGGGTCTGCTCAGTGAGAACCAGTTGGCCCGCGCTCGCGCCAGTCTGGCCGCTCGTGGCAATGGCGCAACGCTGACCGAAGTCATCCTGGCCGAGAATCTGGCGCCGCGTGAGCAACTTCAGGGGGCACTGCAAAGTTTCTCTGAAGAGGCGGTTTATAGCCTCTTCGGCTGGCCCGAAGGCGAATTTCGCTTCGAGCAGAACCAGCGCCCCGATCCGGCAGCGCCTACCATTCCCTCGCCGATCTCGGTCGATCACCTGATCATGGAAGGCTCCCGCCGGATTGATGAGATGGGCCGGATCAAAGATCGCATTCCTTCCACCGACCTGGTAGTCCGCTTTCTCGATCAGCCCGGGGTGCGGATCAAAGGGATCAAGCTCTCGACCGAGGAATGGCGCGTTATTGCCCGGATCAATGGCCGCGACACCCTGGCCGAGATCGCGCAGAAGACGAATCTCAAAGAGTTCGATGTCTGCCGAATCGTCTATGGCTTCTTGACCGCGGGTCTGGTAGAGGTGGTGAAGAAGCCTGTGCCGATGCCCCTTGCCCGTGGCGGCCCCGCTGAGATGTCTCGGGTCAAGCGGAGCCTGGTGAATCGCATCATCAATCGTATCAAAGGTATGTAACACCCGATGTGTGCTTCATCCAGGGCACAGCACCGAAGCGGAGGGCTGGAGTGCAGACTGTAAAAATGGTAATCAGCGGCGCCGTGAACGCCGGCAAAACCGAGTTCATCCGCTCAATCAGCGAGATCGAGGTGGTCTCGACCGAGCGCCGCGCGACCGATGATACCAGGATGATCAAAAAGGAGACCACGGTTGCGATGGACTTCGGTCGCATCGCGATCGGGCCCGATCTGGTGTTGCATCTTTTCGGCACACCGGGGCAGAAGCGTTTCGACTTTATGTGGGAGATCCTTTCCGAGGGAATGCTCGGTCTGGTTATCCTCGTGGACAGTACGCGCCCGGAGACGTTCCGCGAGACGAACCGGATCATCGATTTCTTTATCTCCTACCGCGATACGGCCTATGTCATCGCGGCAAATAAGCAAGATCGCCCCAACGCCTGGAGTCCTGAGGAACTACGCCTCGCGTTGCGCCAGCCGCCGCATATCAAGGTGCTGCCCTGCGTCGCCTCCGACCGCGAGAGCGTGAAGAACGTGCTGCTTGAGCTCCTCTATGTCATCCAGGAACGGAGCGAGGAGTAGGACCAGGATAAATGAAAAGGGATGGGAGGGCGAAAGCCCTCCCATCCCTTTTTGCTTTCCGGTTGGGCGCTCGGCGGGGTAGGAGCAAAGGGGGAAAGCAGGTTTCCCCGATCCCCTGCCTGAAGGGGGGGCCGGGAGCGCGCAGCCCTCCTGGAAAAACATCGGATACCCTGGTTATCCGGGTAAGTTCTTATGGGACACGCACCCAGCGCGCCTGGTCGAACCAGATCGTTGCCCCGGCGTCGCCAGCGAGCGCCCCGCTCTGCACGTAGCCTTCCATACCGGCCTTGAAGGGGAAGCGCCCCAGGTGCACCCAACCGGTCTGGGCACGCTGGTTGACCGTAACTTCCAACGTGCCGTCACGGTGCTGGATGACATAGCGCGCCTGCGTGGCCCGCTCGCGTTTGCTCGGGCAGGTCGGAACGTGCACGAAGAGATCGTACTCGGCTTCGACGGGTAGATCTGGCTGCCAGCGGACCACCAGACCACCCCGCGCCGGGTCGTTCACTGTGGTGGCCTGGTAGGCATGGCGCCCCATGCCGCAGCCAACGGGGCTGGCGGTGAGAACGGCCTCGTTGTGCCAGAAATCGCCGCCGAGTTCGTCAACCACGTGCTCGGGAGCGGCCGGGTCGCGCCGGGGAGGGCCGGCGATGGGGTCCTGTCCCAGCCAGAGGTACGTAACCTCCACTTCGGCCTGGTCGCCGACGATCCCCAGGTCATCCCACCAGATGCCATCGCCCACATCCATAGCCGTAGGGAAGCGCACGAAGCCCTTATCGGCACGCCCGCCGTTGAAGCCTTCGTAGTATGCGGCGTGGTCGAGGGGCCACCCGCGCTCAAGCTGCGGAAAGCCGCCACGCGGCTGGTTCCAGTAGTCGTCGCGTTCGCTATAGGGGCCGACGTCGTAGACCGGGGCCACCACACTGCGACCCTGGTAGCTGATACGTACCTGATACTCATCGCGACCACGGGTGGAGAGCACCGTCCACGAGGGTAAGGCGACGAAGCGCGCCCGCGGCGGAATGACGTAGCCATTGGCCGTCCGCCCACCGACCATGCCCAGCCGGGTGGCGCGGATGCGGAAGGTTGGGGCGATGCTAAACGGCGCGGCGCTGGCTGCCGTGGAGACGGAGGGCGCCTGGTTGGTGCTGGCGAGACGCACATCGCGTACTGTCGGCGCCGCGTCGGCGCTGCCGAGCAGGATCACGCGGTACTGTGCGCGGCGCAGGGGTTGCTCGAAGCCAACTACGGCCCCGTCGGGAAGATTGGTGACCCAGGGCAACCAGCGTTGCCCGTCGGGGCTGCCGCGCAGATCAACGCGCGCCTCGGCGCCGGGAGGGAGCGTGGCGGCGTAGCTCAGTTTCAGACGGGTGACGGGTGGGTTGAGCAGAACAGGCTCGAAGAGGGCGCTGCCATAGCGCTGGTAGCCGGCGACGATGGACGGGGGTGGGCCGGCGTCGGCCACGAGCGTGAGGGAGCGGTCAGGGCTGCTCCACACACCGTCAAGCAACTCCAGGCTTCCAGCGTACACGGGGCTGTCTGCCAGGGCGGGAAGGGCAGGGACGAGAGCAGCGATGAGGATCAAGAGCGCCCAGAATGGCTGCGACCACAACCCGGGGGATCGCTTGCTACTCAATCGGTCCTCCGTTGTCTACGTTCCTGGTAGTATCGCCACATCCTGGTGGACGGAGAGGATTATAGCATAATTTCTTCTTAACGTGGCAGGGGGCAGGGAAAACCTGGTTTCCCCTGCCCCCTGCCCGAAGGGTGGACGTGATTGCGCCTACAGATTGGCGGGGCGTTCGCCCAGGGTGACCTGGATATTGCGCTCCCGGCCGTCGCGGAGTATGGTAAGGGTGATGGTATCACCGGGCTTGTAGCCCAGCAGCAGTTGGCGGAGCGAGGTGCCGTAATCCAGGCGGACGCCGTTCACTGCGATGATAATGTCGCCTTCGCGCAGGCCGGCGCGAGCGGCGGCGCTACCGGGCTGCACAGCCGGCTCGCCGGGGCGGCTGCTGCGTATGTAGGCCCCGTTCTGCACCGGCAGGTTGAACTCGGCGGCTACCTGGCCGTCAATAGTGATGTAGGTGATCCCCAGGAAGGGGAAGCGCACCCGCCCGGTGGTGATCAACTGGTCGGCCACGTTGCGGAAGATCGCGCTGGGCACGGCGAAGCCCAACCCCTCGACCGGCGCGGCGCCAAAGCCAAAACCGCCGGTGTCGCCACGCACCACCAGGGTGTTGATGCCGACGACTTCGCCGGCCAGGTTGATCAGCGGGCCGCCACTGTTGCCCGAGTTAATCGCCGCATCCGTCTGGATCAGTCCCTCCAGGCCGGTGCCGGGAAGGGAGCGGTTCAGCGCGCTGACTACGCCGGCTGTGACGGTGTTGCGGAAATTGCCTAGCGGGCTGCCAATGGCCAGCACCGTCTCGCCAGGCTGCAACTTCGTCGAGTCGCCAATGCTCGCCACTCCGGGGACGGCGCCCTGGACGCGGATTACGGCGATGTCGTTGAGCGGGTCCGTGCCGATCAGCCGCGCTTCTTGCAATGTACCGTCGGCGAAGAGCACGCGCAATCCGGTGGCATTCTCAACTACGTGGTTGTTGGTAACGATATGACCCTGTTCGGTAATGACCACACCGCTGCCGCTGCCGCGCCCCTGCCGGGTGGTTACGATCACCGTGACCACTGCCGGGCCCACTTTCTGTACCGCGGCGACCACGGCGTCGGAGTGGGCCGAGTGCCCGACGGCGCTCTGCGTGGAAGGCGCCAGGCGTGGGGCAGCCTGCGCCTCACTCTGTACACTTACCGGCTGTGCAGCGATGGCGGGTGCAGCGGAGGCCTCACGCCCGGTGACGACCATCGCCACGACCCCGCCGGCCACGGCCCCGCCACCGATGCCAATGACAATCCCGAGGAGCAGGACGGCCAGGAGCAAGAGCGGATTGTGTTTGCGTTCCATGGGCTATACCATTTGTGGATGTTGGATGGCGGATTGGCGCAACCTTGAGGAGTGCCCATCACAAGGTAAGGGGGGAAACCTTTTTCACTCAGGGGCGAAGCATCTTTATCTCTCCCCGCTGTTGCGTGTCTGCCGGGGGGGAGGACCGCCGGCGTTGGAGCCGCCTGACGCCGTGAGGACGGATGTCCTGCTTTCAGTATATGGCAGACGACTGAGGACGAGGTTAAGTGGATGTAAGAACTGGATGAGAGGGTGGACGCAATGCGAAGGCAGGGAAGCAAAGAAGTTTTCCTGGGAGGGCGCAGCCCTCCCAGATCCCAGTTGTCACTTCAGCAGATCCTGAAGCGCCGGCTTCAGGGTCGGGAAGCGGAAGGAGTAGCCCAGTTCCAGGGCGCGTTTGGGGAGCACGCGCTGGCCCCTGGTCACCAGGTCGGCCATCTCGCCGAGGGCGATGCGCAGGGTAAACTCGGGCACCGGCAGCCACGAGGGTGAGCCGAGCACCTCGCCGAGGGTCTCGCAAAAGGTGCGGTTGGTCAGGGGGGTCGGCGCGGTAGCATTCATTGGTCCGCGCACACGCTCGTCTTCGAGAGCGAGGAGCAGGATGCCGATCTCATCGTCGGGATGGATCCAGGAGTAATACTGCGTGCCGGGCATGATCGGGCCGCCGGTGCGGAGGCGGAACGGCAGCAGCAACTGCGCCAGGGCGCCCCGCTCCGGGTCAAGCACGATGCCGGTGCGGATCAGGGCCGTGCGCGCGCCATACTCCTCAGCGCGGGAGGCTTCCCGTTCCCAGGCGATGCACACCTCGGCGACGAAGTCGTGTCCGGGAGGAGAGCTTTCGTCGAGGGGGGTATCGTCGCGATAACCGTAGTAGCCAATCGCCGAGGCGTTGACCAGCACGGCAGGGCGCTGTTCGGCGGCGGCAATGGCATTGACGATGCCTCGCGTGCCGATGACGCGGCTGTTGAGGATCTCCTGCTTGTACTCCGGCGTCCAGCGCACCCCCAGCAGACCCTGGGCGATAGGCGCCCCGGCGAGATGAATAACGGCATGCGCCCCGTCAATTGCCGTGGTCCAGGGGCCACCTTCGGTGGGCGACCAGGATACATACTCGGCGGCGCCGGGCAGGGTGGCGCGCGCCTTGACGGGGTTGCGCGAGAAGATGACCAGTTCATAACCCCGCTCGCGCAGGGCGCTGAACAGCTTCGTGCCGATCAACCCGGTCGCGCCGGTGAGAACAATACGTTTATTAGTGGTATTCATAGGAATAGAGTACTCCGGGTTGCATCACTGGTCAAGGGCGGGCGCGAGCACGATGTTGGATTGCTGACCGGTGAGCTACGAACGCCGAGATATGTGATACCCTATGCGCTCGGAGGACGCAAGGAGGGACGCGGGCTGCGCGGATGTCGCGTGATGCGCCGCGACGAGTCGAAGCAATGGAGTGGAATGGAGTTATGGGGCGATACCCGATGGCCAGCGTGCTGGTGCTGGTGTTGATACTGCTGGTCTCGTTCGTTCCAGGCACCCCGACGGTGGGCGCTGCCCCTCGCCAACCCGCGGGGCCGCCCACGCTCTTCGGCCTGAACATGTACATCACCGGCCGCGAGCGGAGCGATGCTGAGGCCGCCGCGCTGGTGGCGATGGCCACCCGCATCGGGGCCAACTGGACCCGCGAGGAGATCTGCTGGGCCTGCTGGGGCCGGGAGGCCGCGAACCTGTTCTACGACCGGCGCATCGGTCTGCTCGCCGACGCGGGCATTGGCATCATTGGCATGCTCCTGACCACGCCCGAGCAGTATCGCGACCCGCGCTGCGTGGCCCACGCCAGAGCCACCAGCCAGCCTGCATACTGGTGCGCCCCGACCGACATGGATGCCTACGCCCGCTGGGTTGGCCAGGTCGTTGAACGCTACGACGGCGACGGCGTCAACGACGCCCCCGGTTCGCCGCGCGTGGCCGCCTGGGAGATCTGGAACGAGCCGGATATGGACGGCACCTGGCTCCCCCGGGCCGACCCGGCGGCCTATGCCATGATGCTGCGCAAGGCGTATGCCGCGGTCAAGCAGGCCGATCCCACCGCGCTCGTGCTGAGCGGCGGAGTCTACGTCTTCGACGCAGTCGGCCAGAATGCCTTTATGGACAGGGTGGTTGAAATTGCGGGCTGGGAGAGCTTTGATGTACTCTCCATCCATCCCTGGCTGATTGACCACGCTCCTGATGATCCCGCGCTGATCAACCCCCGCGAGCGCTTCGACGTGACTATCCCCGGGCGGCTCGAGCTGGCGAAGCGCTGGGCGGCCCGCGGCGGCAAGCCGGTGTGGGTCACCGAGGTGGGCTGGAGCGTCTGCGGCGGGGCCTGTGCGCCCCAGTTCGCCAAAAGCCTTGACCAGCAGGCTGATTACCTGGTGCGTACCTTCGTGCTGGCGGCGGCGGCGGGCATTCCCCACGTCAGCTATTTTCAGCTCGAGGACAAGTTCGGTGGTGCGCAGCAACCATGGGGGCCGGCGGCGATCGTTGACGACGCGCTCAACCCCAGACCGGCCTACCTGGCCTACGGCACAATGGTAGCCCAGTTGCAGTTCGCGCGCTACGAGGGGATCGGGCCAGCCCATCGCCCCGGACGGCTGGCCCACTACCGCTTCGTTCAACCCGACGGCGGCAGCGTAGATGTCCTCTGGAGCCTCGGCGAGCGGCGCAGCGTTGAGCTGCCGCTGGCGCCGGGGCGCAGCGCGGCCCTGATCCAGCGTGATGGGGCCGAGCAGCCACTTGCGGGCAGTGTAGCGAGCATCAGTGTGGGGGAGCGCCCGGTGTACCTGCGCCAGATGCCGCCTGGCCGGTCACGTAGCTTCGCCGAGACGGGGCTGACGGTGAGCGGGGTGTTTCTGGCCGCCTGGGAGCGGGGCGGCGGTCTGACCGTGTTGGGCCTGCCGCTAACGCCGGAACGGGTGGAGCGCGGTGCCGACGGACACGAGCGGCGCGTGCAGTGGTTCGAGCGCACCCGCCTGGAGTACCACCCCGAGAACCCGTCGCCCAACGATGTCCTCAGCGGGCTGCTCGGGGTGGAGTACCTGGCGCGCCGTGGCATTGACTGGCGCAGCCTGCCCACGGTGAGCGGGGCCGCGCCGGGCTGCCGCTACTTCCCCGAGACGCAGCACAGCCTCTGCTCGCCCTTCCGCGCTTTCTGGGAGCGCAACGGCGGCCTGGCGACATTCGGCTACCCGCTCAGTGAGCCGCTGACCGAACCAGTGGAGAGCGGGCGCGCCTTGACCGTGCAGTACTTCGAGCGGAGCCGCTTCGAGGAGCACCCCGACCAGCCGCCCGCGCGCCGCGTGCAGTTGAGCCGCCTGGGGGCCGAGTTGCTGCCGTAGGGCGTGGCAGCGAGGCGTGTCTGTTGGCCGGGTCATTTCTGACCTCGTGCGCCAGGCGCTCACTCCCCCCGCACCGGGCCAGATTCGCAACGGTGTTCCGCTCTTCCCCATCCAGCCGGGCGCCCAGGTGGTTACCCCGGAGTTGATTAACCAGTTGCGTGACAAGCTGTGATGACGATCTACCTGTTTGACATCAACCTGCTCCTGGCGCTGAGCGATCCGATGCACCTCCACCACGAGGCAGCCCATCGCTGGCTGGCGATGCGGAGCGATGCACCCTGGGCAACCTGCCCGTTAGCCGGGGTCCTGTACCGAGACATAATTGCCCCCGGGATAGCTCAGCGCGGGACATTGACCTCGGGCAGAGGGCTAACCCCGGTGGTGGCAAGCGAGGCTGCCACGGCGAGCGTGGCGAGGATCTGCAAAGCACGCTGCTCGGCTGGAGGAGCGGTGGCCACCGCGGCGCCGGTCAGTCGCTGGTGCGGCCCGGTGAAATCGGTCGGGCGCAGGCCGAAGAGGCGGGCCACACGCTCACGTTGCTCGGGGCTGAGCCAGCGCAGGCCGTACTCGATCTCAGCGATCTGGCGGGCGGGGATACCGGACAGGGTGGCGAGATCCAGCAACGAAAGAGCGTGACGAGAGCGGAGGCTGCGAAGGGTCTCCATGGTGCTGTCTCCTGAGCAGATCACGATGTAGCCGTAGCCTGGCACAGGGCAGGCCAGGCGGCGCCGGCTCAGGATGACAGGAACATAAACGCCGGATTACAGTGTGGTGTCCAACGCCTTCACGCCTTGACGGCTTTGCGCTGGGCGGCCTCGGCTTCGAGTTCGGCGAGTTTGCGCCGGTACTCGCGGCGTTCGAGCCGGTTGAGGGTAGCATACCCGCCCAGGACCGCAACGAACATCCCCGGCCAGAACAACCAGGCGAAGTGGATCTTGATACTGAAGATGAAAACGGCGGTCAGGATCACGAGGAACACGATCCCGGCGGCCATATAGGGTTCGAAGCCGGTGCTGTTCAGATAGGCCTCATCGCGGGGACTGAACCGACGACCTTCCTGTGCCATACGAAACCCCCTTGCAGTGCCGGGCGAGCGTCGTTGCCGGCTGAATTGTATCCTAGCACAGGGGGCGCATTTTCGCCAGGGGAAAAGGGTTTTGCATAAATGTTGCAAGTGGTGGAGCAACCCGCCTTGCGCGGAACACTGCCGGAGGGGAGCATGTGGGAGGGGCCTTGCACCTCTAGAGGAGGGACGGGTGTGGGAGGGCGGAGCCCTCCCACAAAAACCCTGTTATATCGCAGTGGTATGGGGCGCAGCCGCCGGGATGGGGCACGGTTCCATGGCCAACGTGGCCAGAGCGGCTACGTTTCAATATCAATGCGTTGGGAGCGCGGCCCGGTGCTGGTCGTGCCGCCGAAGAGCGCGGCCATGCTGGGTGGCGGGCCCTCAATCGCCTGGCGCAGGCGTTCGAGCTGGATACGCATATCCAGGCTGGCCAGGAGGCGCCCGATGCCCACCACAAAGACACGCAGGCCCGGATTCGGGACCTCGTACTCGACGCGGTTCTGCACCACGGTGCGATTGCCATCGGGGAACCAGCGCCACAGCTCGGTGCCTTCCCAGAGGCCTTCGATCTTCATAAGAATCTTGCCCGAGTCGCGTTCGACGACGGTATAATCCGCGCCGGCCAGGCCGAGCGGCTTGAGTCGCATTTTATGGATACTGCCGGGAGTCAGCAACTCACCCTGGATCGGTTCGAGCACTACCTGAGGCGAGCGCCACTGGTTCATCAGTTCTGGCGATGTTAAATAGCGTTCGACCACATCCGGGGTGGTGTTAATCGAGACCCACTCTTCCTGAACAATCATCCCACTACTCCCGGGGCGCGCGCCCCCTTGTGCCGCCAGGGTTGCGGCGCATGACACCTCACCCTGTTATAACGTGCGCGAACTTTCCAGCGTTGTGCGGTAGTACTGTTCAACGCCTTGTTTCAGAATCACCGCTGGATAACCGGTAACAGGCATCCCCAGGGGATTGCCCACGGCGTAGTGATGGCCCAGCGAAACCAGTTCACCCAGCACCAGCGGTTCGTAGGTGCGAGGGGGCCGGCCCTCCACCTCAGCGAGCAGCGTCTCGGCGAGATGCTCGCCCTGGCGCATCGCGAAACTGGCCGTTGCCGGAACGGTGGCGCCATTATAGCCCATGGGAATGGCGGCGCAGTCGCCGGCAGCGAAAATCAGCGCCTGATCGCGCACCCGCAGGTAGCGGTCCACCAGCACACGTCCGGCGGCATCAACCGGCAGCCCTGAGTCGCGCAGGAGCGGCGGTCCCTGGATACCGCCGGCCCAGACGATGGTACCAGCGCGGAGGATGCGATTCCCGGCGAGACGCAGGAGTTGGGGCTCCACTGTCTCCACGACCGTATTCAGGTAGACGCTGACCCCCTGTTCATCGAGGATGCGCTCGGCGGTACGAGTGGCCCATTCGCCAAACTGGCTCAGGAGGAGCGACGTGCGTTCGAGGAGGGCAATGCGCACTTCGCGACGTGGTGCGCCGGTTTGTGCGCAGAGATCGTCAACCCACTCCGCCAGTTCGCCAGCGAACTGACAGCCGGTATAGCCTCCGCCAACGATGGCTGTGGTCAGGAGGATGCGCTGTTCACGCGGATCGCTGGTCTTCGTGGCGGCCTCGAACCGGGCGACGAGATGGTCGCGGAGGCGCAGGGCGTGCTGGAAGGTATGCAGTGGCAGGCTATGCTCGCGCGCGCCGGGCACGTTGCCGTAGGCCGTTTCGGCGCCCAGGGCAATCACCAGGCGGTTGTAACTCAGCGTGCGCCCATCTTCGAGGCAGACGGTACGCTGCAGTGGCACAATTTCGCGAACCGCCCCCTGCACAAAATTGATGGCGTGGTTATGCAGGAGGGTTCTCAGATCGTAGATCGCCGCTTCAGGTGGCATAGACGCGGCCGCGACACGGTGGATCACCTGGATCAACTGGTGGTAGCCATGCTGATCAACGAGGGTGACCTGATCGGAATGGCCGTGCTCACGCAGCAGGCGATCGAGGTCAAGCGCGGCGCGAAGTCCGGCGTAGCCGGCGCCCAGAATAACGATGTGCATATGTCTGCCCAGAGGCCGAAAACGATTGCGATAGTCATTCCGTCAGACCTGGTTCACACCTGCGTTACCGTTGGGAGGGGCGCGAGGAGGTGCAGCCTTCCACACCTCGCCCGAACGGCAACCCGGCAGGTCTGCGCAGCGAAACCATTGTCTTTCTTAGAATACCACGCTTTTCGCAACAGGAATCAAAAAAAACGAGCCCACCCCTGCCGTGCGGCCGTCTCCAGAGTACCATGCCGGGAGGGAGCGCCGAACCTCGCTGACACAGAAACGCAGGAACCACCATCAGTGGGTCCAGACCGGCGTTTAGCCGATTGACGCCACCGAGAGGTTCCTACGCTTCCGCGCGCTCTGGCCCGTGCGCTCCCTCTGCGTCCGTCCGAAGGCGCCCTCTACGCGGAGGGGGTCTGCGGAGGTCGTTCTACCCACTCGTCCACCCTGGCGGCGGTGCGCTCCACCTGATCGGCGGCGCGGCCAGCAGCGCGACCCACGCTGGCGCCGAACTCGTCCGCGGCGCGGGCCAGGCGCTCGGTAAAGGCACGGGCGCGATCGGTGAGCTGTTGCGGGCTGGGCAGGCTCGGCGTTGACGGGGTCCCGGAGAAGAGGTCGTCAACCACGCGTTCCGACACCGCTGTCAATTCCTTGGGCAGCGCCACGGCGGCGAGGGCAAATTCGGCCATTGCGCGTCGAGCGCGCCGTCGCGAGTTCTTCGGCAGCAGGATCAGGGGAATCGCCGCGATCGATAAGCCCACGCGAGTTAGCCCGCCGACCAGTACGGCAGTAAGTTCAAACAGACCTTCACGTTCTGTGCGCGTAACGGTTGTGGTTCCGGTGTCGCTCATAGAAGTACTCCTTAATACGGGTGCGATAACGTATCGCGCCGGTCGCACCTGACGGTGGGCCGACGATCCTGGTTCAGGAGAAACACGCCACGTCCGCCAGGTTGTGCTGACAGGCTCCTAGTTTGCCGACACCTCGTCCTTTGGCGCCTTCGTGTGACTTGCCTCCAACGCCGGTGTTTCGGCGGCCCATGCCTCGATCGCCTGTCCCGCGGTCTCGGCGAAGTCGCGCGGCAGGGTCGCGAAGGCATACATGAGTTCCCTGGTCGCGTTCCGCATATGGGTGCGTGTCTCGATGGGCAGAATCCCCAGCGGAAGCATAATGAGCGAAAAGCCCAGGCGGAAGATGCCCCCGCCAAACTCCACCACCGACTCAACCAGGCTGTCGCTTCTACGTGCTGGAAGCGTCCGCACCCGCACCTCACCTGTGGTTTCCGTCATGGCCGACCTCCCTTGTCTAAGCTCAGAGCGCTGCTGCCAGGTCAGACGTCACGCCTGACCCTGTGTTTGACCGTTGTGTGCATACTTCCAACGATTATCCGAAGTAGCCGCCTACCATAAGGGCCGACACGACCTGTATGAGCACCACAAACGGATTACTGGTAACCAGATAGCGCAAATAGTTCTTCTGGGTTGGATCACGGTACAACTGGACCTGGTTGCGTATTGGCGCCACGATGGCGAGCAGAATGAATGCAGCCACCCAGTAGTAGCCCCAGAAGAACGCCAGTCCCATCAGGAGCGCCTGGGAAAGATTGATCGTCGCAAAGGCGATAATCAGCGTCTTCTGCACTCCGATAACGACGGTCAATGACTGTAGTCCATGGAGCCGGTCGCCCTCGACGCTTTTGATGTCGTTTAGAAAGAGCATGCCCGAAGCTATCGATCCATTAATCCATGCGACAATCAAGCTTTCCCACGTAAGCGGTGCAAAGATGAGATGGCCGACCAGCCAGCTCATGCTGACATAGCCCAGACCAACCGCGGGAGGGCCTAGAAAATAGTGTTTCTTCAGCTTGACTGGAGGCATGCTGTAGAGCACCGAGAGAATGATTCCCAGCACCGCCAGTATCGTGATCAGCGGATTCCCGAAGACCAGTGATACCAGGAGTGTTGCTGTGCCGAGCACGATCCAGTTCAAGCGCGCTTCGTTCAGCGACACCAACCCGGCTGGAATTGGCCGCCCCGGATCATTGATCGCGTCAATATCTCGGTCGAAGTAGTCGTTAATACTCTGACTAAAACCGGTACCCAACGGGCCGCACACGAGTGCTCCCAGCATTGCCATTGCCCAGTCGCGCCCACTGGTCCACTGGAAGCCAATGTCTTGCCCCGAGGCGAGCGCCCCGAAAAGCGTAACAATTGTTGGAGAAATCCACGTAACTGGATCGGCCAGTTCAATGTGTGCGCGGATCTTTTTGCCTGGCGAGACTTGCTTTTCAGAGGTTGTAATCATCGATGGATTGGTTCTCTGGTTCTCGTGACGTATGAGTCATAGTTTCGCTGCACGACCTCTTGCCTTGCCTTTGGGGGAAGGTGCGGGGACATACCCTCCCCGCCCCCTCCAACCGTAACGTAGCCGTGAAATTACAGTTTCACCGCTTGATACAGCACATGGTCGTAGGCCTCGTCGAAGCTGATGTCGCCGAAGCCCAGTTCCCGCAGCAAGTCAGGATAAATCGCGTGCTCTTTAAACTCCAGCACCGAAAAGTTCATTCCGATACTGCACAGGTAGTGGGTCAGGTAGTCATAGTTTGGGCGTTGCGGATTGCTGATGTCCATATCAAGAATAATCACGCGCCCGCCAACGGGAAGGGCGTCGTAGGCCTTCTTGAGCAGCATTGCCGAGAACTGGCGGTTCATCGGGTAGAGAATGCGCGCGAAGAGTACCGCGTCGCCCTCTGGATACGGATCGCGGTACATATCCACCGCTACGGGCGTAACCCGCTCGCTCAGGCCTCGCGCAGCCATGTTCTCGCGTACCAGGTCCAGCGCACTGGGCAGGTTCAGCAGGGTGACGTGCAGTTCAGGGTACTTGTCGCACAACGCAGCCGCGATGTCGCCGATCCCGCCTCCCACGTCAATCAGGCGCCGGACGCCATCCATGCGGGCCTTGTCGCGCAGCAACTTCTGTACGAAGTGGATGTTGGCGCGATGAATGGTTTCGTAGAAGGCGCTATCCTCACGCGTGCGCGGCGGATGCGGCACCTGACTCGTAAAATCCAGCTTACCGCGGGTTACATCGGCGAGGTTGCCAAAGAAGCTCTGCACCAGATCCACCATGAAGCTTACGAATGGCACCATGGTCATATTGCGGTGGTGTTCCGGATCCGTGAAGAACTGTTCCGCAAAGGGCGTCAAGGTCCAACCATCGCTGGTGCTACGGGCCAGGCCTACCTGTTGCATCGCGATGAGCAGGCGTTCAAGACGCGCTGGTACGCTGCCGGTCACTTCGGCGAGGGTGGCAACGGTCTGAGGATCGCCGGTCATGGCCTCGAAGAGCCCCAGTTCCGAGGCGGCTTTAATCACAAAGAAATCCACCGTGCCCTTGAAAACCATCTCGTATGCCCGTTCCACATGGCGCGCGAGTTCCTCATCATCGTGCATACAGCGGCAATCAGGGAAACACCGAAACTGCACCTGCGAACTGGTCATGACCGTCGGTCCTTTTGCTAGACAACCACCAGGATTGGTCGGCGTGACACTGGAACAGCCGTCTCTCAGATGTTGCGCAGGCTCAATGCCAGGCCGGGTGCGTGGTGTAGTGGGCTCACCTTTCCCGCAAGCAACGGGCGAGGGCCACGACCGCCAATCCAACCCTATCAGATTCAAGAGGTGACCCGTGCAACAACACTCCACCTCACCTTTGTATTATAATACAAAAGAAAGGTATTTCAAACAACTGGGGCCTCCGTTAAGGCTTCTTTCCTCAACACTCGCCCCCAGCGTGCCAGGCCGGAGCGATCCCCGTACCACGGGCGCCCGTGGAGCGGCGAGTGACTCACCCCGTCCACTACCAGGTATTCCGCGCCTCGCAGCGCCGCGCAGTGCAGGGTGGTGATGCCATCACCCCAGGCCCGCTCGTGTTCGACGCCCGAAACCATCCGGTAGCTTCTGCGCGCCATACGTTGGCGCAGGGTGCCGCCTGGATGGCCCTGAATGGCTCGCCCTATCACTGACACATAGCGCACGTCATCGTAGAATGCCCCCGGATAGGCCTGGTTGACGAACCCAACTGACCGCCGCGTCCAGTATTCCTGGCTGTGGTGTGGCGTACCGAGCATTACCAGGGCGCCCACGTGCCGCCGGCCGCCGTAAACCTGCCCCAGGTACGGCTGTTCGCCCAGGTACATCCGCGCCACCGTGCCGCCGACGCTGTGAGCCAGCATATCCACTTTATCGGCGCCGCTCTCCTCCAGCGCCCGCGCCACAGTTGTGCGAACTATCTCCAGCACGGGCCGGAAATCCCAATCACGTGTCAGCGCCCAGCGCAGCCGCCCTATAGGCGTCACAAACACTCGATAGCCATAGGGTGGCTGCTCGAGGGCCGCGGCCAGGTCGGTGAAATCGCCTGGACCGGTCAGGTAGCCGCCAATCAGGACCAGTGGGCGCATACGTCTATCCGCTTTCCGTGGCGCATGTCGGTATCCTGTCCGCTCGGGCTCGGGGATAGCGGTCTGGCTCTTCCGAACCCGCCCATCAGGCTGGCGTGCGTCAAACGGGATTGACCATCCAGTCACCTCCACAGACCGATCGGCCGGGGCGGCGGAGCACTGGTCTACCCGGAATGCCGGGATCTGAACCATACCTCAGGCGGGAACAACGACCTCCTCAAACCAGAGCGGGATGACGTCAGCAGCGCCGTACCAGGTGCGGGGTGCGTTGTAGGGTGCGTGGCGCGCGCCTTCCAGGATGACATTGTCGGCGCCCTCGAGGTAGCATGCGTGTGTTGGTACGATCCCATCGCCAATCTGATTGCCGTCGCCGAATGATACCTCGTAGGAGCGGAAGGCGATGATCTCCTCCAGGGCGCCAAAACGGCGCCCGCGCACGCTCCGCCCCGCGACGGAGCGATAACTGATGTGAGGGTAGAAGGCGCCGGGGTAGCGTTCATTCACCAGGCCGGCGAAGATCTTGACCCACACCTCATAGGTGGTATGGGCGGTGCCCAGGGTGGTCAGGGTGGCGACAAAGCGCTGCCCGTTATAGACCTTCCCGTTGTAGGGCAGGTGGCCAAGATAGGCGCGGGCAATGCGTCCTCCGGCGCTGTGGCCGATCAGGTCAATGCGGTCGGCGCCGGTTTCGGCAAGCGCCAGTTCCACGGTTTGCGCCAGCACATCGAGCACCGGCGTGAAATCAGGATCACGTAGCGAGGCCCACGCGATGCGACCGAAATCGGTGATATAAACGATGCGCCCGTAGGGAGGGGCGGCCAGGGTGCGGGCCATGCCGAAGTAGTCGTTTGGGGACGAGAGCCAGCCTCCCACGATCACAATCGGCCGCTGCATACGTCTCCTTACATGTAAGGTTGCAGACCCTGGGCAGGGTCGTCTTACTATCAGACTTCCTTTGTGGATGTTGGATGCTCGATTGCCGTGTACGGCGTCCCAATGAAACCTGGCGATGATGCGAATGTACTGTGTTCAACAGGAATTGGAATTAGCGGGGGGTAGGGGGCGGGGGCCTGCGGTACCTGCAAGACTCCCCGAGACCCCACAAGCACGTCATAGGGTATTGGGAGGACATAGCCCCCCGGACCCTTCCACCCGGGAGGGACGTGGGGAAACCCGGATCCCCCACATCCCCCCAATTGAGAACGTCTCTTAACCCTGCTTGCCTGTCTCGTCCGCGGCTTTTTTAGCGGCTTCGGCAGCCTTCTCGGTGATCTCGGCAGCCTTCTCGGCGGTCTCGGCAGCCTTCTCGGCTGCCGTGGTCGCGGCGCTGGCTGTTGGAGCAGTTGGTGCGCTCGGCGGAGGCGGCGGTGTGTAGATTGGTGAGGGCTTCTTAGACTCCTCGGTGTCGTTGGCAGTAGTCACCCGAATGCGGCGGGGTTGATCACGTCCGCCATTACCACCTTCGAGGCTGCGGCCACGTTCGCCGAACACGGCGTCGGTCAGTTCGCGTGCCATGTGGAAGAGTTCATCGGTCTGGAAGCGCGTCCAGTAGCTGTAGAACTTCCAGACATCGGTGAAAGTGGCGCGGGCCTCGCGGGTGAACTGCTCCAGACCCTGCGGTGGCAGGGCGCCACGAACATAAGAGCGGATCAGATACCCGACTGGCTGTACCACTCCTTCGACAGGAGGGAGAGGTGCGCCGGTAGGCGCCGCGGGTTCCGGGCGCGGCGTAGGAGGCGGGGGAACCGACGGCTCGGAAGGACCCGACGCGGCAAACGCCCGGTAGGCGCCCGTCGCGCCTGGTGGAGGATAGGTTGACGTGGGCGGGGTGTAGCCGGGTTTCGGCGCATAACCGGGCACGGGGGCGGCGCCGTAGGCGGGCGCCGGGGCGGCCCCGTAGGTTGGCGCCGGGCGCGCAAGTGGGGCGCTGACTTCAGCGCCTGGTCCATAGTCGGGCACTGCTTCGTCGAGATTCAACCATT
Organism: uncultured Chloroflexales bacterium; assembly: GCA_937918935.1. Taxonomy (GTDB): domain Bacteria; phylum Chloroflexota; class Chloroflexia; order Chloroflexales; family Chloroflexaceae; genus JACAEO01. The sequence goes on from CAKZSI010000011.1 coordinate 44,029, forward strand.
TCCGCACGAAGTCGGGCAGCCAACTGTATGAGCCGCTCGGAGAACCATACTTGTCGGCCATAGACATTTCCTCTCATCACGTGCGCAGGGAGCCTGCGCCTGATTGGCCCAAACGGTGCTAGCCCAGGGCGAAGATGCGACGGCGCTGGCGAAGATACGGCGCGAAGCAGAAATCAATAATCTGGCTCAAATCATCGCCGGGATACCGCCGGTCAAGGGTGATAATGGCGTCAAGCAGGTAGACCACCTGGTCGGGCGGTGTCTGCGGATTGCAGCGTACCAGGTTGCTGATCAACTGTCGCCGCAGTTCCAGGCTGTAGCGCAGCGAAGTGACGGCCAGTTTGTTGAGTAGCGCGTCACGCAGGTCAAGATTATCCGTAGCGCGTTTGAGCCAGCGCGCCAGTCCAAGTCGTTCGCTCTTATCCAGGTAGTAGTTGACCAGGTCAACCAGGCCGACATCGTTGGTGATCTGCATCATCTCGTGCCAGCGTTTCTCGAAGGGTTGGTGGGTAAAGGCCGGCAGGGCGCACAGTTGAGCGACCAGGTTGCTGGCGGTGTAGTACGGCTCGCGCTCGAAGGTGCGAATGAGACCGGCCTCGCGTTCGGCGAGCAGGGAGACCGCTTCGCGCACCACACCATCGCTCTCGTCGTAGCCGCCGGCGCGCAGGTGCATCTCGTGGGCCAGTTCGTGCAAGGCGATGCCGACACTGCCATCTTCATCCCAGCGGCCCAGACTGACGAAGGACCCACTCCGAGGCGAAAAACTGCCGCTATCGGTCCACGGACCGGTGGGCTTGCTGCCTTCCAGGGCCTCGAAGGTCAGGCGCTCGTTCAGGATCTCGGGGGCCATCGCCGTCCCCCACATCTCAGCCGTGAGCCGACGCACCTTTCGCGCCATCCGTGCGGGCTGATAGCGGTGCTCACCCACCATCAGCACCTGATTGCCGGCGCGATCCATGTCGATCGCCACCTGCTGGCCATTGGCTCGAAGAAGCAGTTGCATAGCCGATCTCCGCCTCTGCGCTAACGTGCTCCACGCAAAAAGAGCCGCATGATCTGAATAACCTGTTCGGGAAGTTCGAACAGGATCAGATGCCCGCAACGGGGCACCTCAAGGTACTGGCCGCTCGGCGCGAGTTGCATCAACTTGCGGCCGCCCGACGGGCGCATGATCGGGTCTCCCGCGCCCGCGACGAGCAGCATGGGTCGGCGTACACTGGTGATCTGTTCTCGCACCGCCTCCAGCACTTCCTGGCGCGACAGTTCCCGCGCGGAGACGCGCACCGCCTCCGGGTCGCAGCAGCGCAGACTCAGGGTGGCCAGTTTAACATCGCTAACCGGAGCGGTATTCTTCGACAACACGGCCAGGGCGTAGAGGTAGGGGATCCACCATAGACCCCGCCGCTCGATCGGACGCAACACCCGGTTGAACACCGTATCGAGTGTCACGGGAATCAGCGCCGAGGCGAACTTGTTGTACTGGAAGAGCGCAAAATTGAAGAAGGCCAGGGAGCGCACCTGGGCCGGAAAGTGCGCCGCATAGTGCAGACCCACGAAGGATCCCAACGAGAAGGCGGCCACGTGCTGTGGGGGCAGATCCAGCGTCTCGGTCAATGCCTTCAAATCGGCGCTGAAACCGGCCACGGTGTAATCGCGGTTGGGGTCACTGTCGGAGAAGCCATGGCCCTTCAGATCGTAGGCAATCACCCGGTAGCCTGCCTGCGCCAGAGGATCGATAATGTGGTGCCACCAGTAGGAGGAGCAATCCCAGCCGTGAATGAGGATGAGCGGTTCGCCATCACCCGGTCCGACGTCCATATAGTGATGGGTCACACCACGCACGTCAACAAAGCGCGCACGCTCCATGAGCCGGAGTTCAGCTGCCAGGCGTTTCCGCTCGCCCGCACTGAGCTTGCCGGCAAGTTTTGTCTCCACCTCAGCTTTGTAGGAGGTGTACTTGGCAGTCGGCGCCACGTGTGACGTTACGGTCATGGCCGTCTCTCTACGTAGCGTCCAGCTACGCATTACGGGCCGGCTTGGCGGCTCACTCCACCCAGAGCCGGAGGATCTCGCCTTCCACGCGCGCGCGCAGGCGGCCCCCTTCGGCGATGCCCGGCAACAAGATATGGCGGCGTTGCTCGCCCAGTCGCACCACCACCTCCTCGCTCACCAGCGCCAGATCCAGGCTCCTGGGATCCATAAACGGAATGTAGAGGCGCACTTCCCGTTCACCCACGGCCGGGCGGGTTGGCGCGGTGGGGCTATAGATGTCACTGTCGCGGTAGAGCGTCGCGCCACGCAAGGCCCAGGTGTCGCGGTCGCTGGGGCGGGTGGGCAGCGGCCCCACGCGCAGATGCGGACGCACGTCGCCGGTTTCGGACGAGAAATCGCGGCGCGAAGCCTCGTCCACCTCCCTCAGTTCACCGGCAACGACCAGTTCGTCCATCGCCAGCCCGTGGAAGCCGAGAGCCGTAAGCGCCTGGCGCACTGCCGGCAGGTGCAGTTCCTCGGGAGTGACAACCATACGCACGCGCGTGCCGGTGACGCCATCGAAGCGGGCGCGTTGCTCTTCGAGCATCACCCGCAGATCCTGGAGTGGTGCCAGCGCGCTCGGCGCAATCAACGTCGCCGGGATAAGCGCCGTCTCCAGCGACAGCCGCGAACGCCCCGGGCCGCGGTCAAGCCCAAAGACCAGCCGGAGCAGCCAGCGCAGGCTGTCGGGTAGACCCATCGAGCGAATGAGCGTATCAGGCGTCGGACCGTCGAAGATGAGCAGGTCGAAGCGCCCTGTCTGTCGCGCCCGGTCGGCCACCAGCAGCGCAGCGGTGGCGTCCATCCCGGCGAAGGCGGGCAGTTCTTCGGAGCCAATCTCGCGCAGCCGGTTGACGAAGTTGCCCCGCAAAGTGCTGCGCACCTCTTCCCAGCGCCCGCCGATCTCCTCGATCGGATCAATCTCCATAGCCGCCAGGTGCGGTTCCAGTTCGAGGGGGCGTGAACCGAGACTCTGTCCTAACAGCGCGCCGACGAGGTGCCCGGGGCCAACTGAGGCCAGCAACACGCGCGCGCCTCGCCGCGCCGCGTGGCAGGCCGTGGCAAGCGCCGCGGCGCTCTGCAAGATGTTGTTATACGACGTAAAAACCAGAATGCGCATAGGGGTGTCCACGGTTCGCCGCCCCTTCTCCCGAACGGATTACGCGCACCGCGCGGACGACAAGGAGCGGCGCGCCACGGTTGTGTGGTTATCGGTTGGTTGTACCGGATGGCCCGCCCGGACACGCAGGAGAGTTATGCTCCCGAATGCGCCGCGCCCGATCCGCAATCGAATATCTGCAATGGCGCTAAGCTGCCTCGACCCGCAGTTCGTCAGATTCATCCACGAGCGGTTGAACCCGTTCCTCAACCGTTTCGCGGAACTCCAGGCGCAGCACCCCATCTTCGTAGCGATGCTCGCCCAGAGTGCAGTTGTAGAGAATGCGCGGCAGGGCGATCGTGCGCTGAACGCGCCCCACCGAGAGCGAAAGATCCGGCCCGCTGCGGCTCAGCTCGACCGCTTCTTCTTCGTCCAGGAAGGGCAGCCGGAGACACAAGTCATAGTGCCCGCGTTGTCCCTCTTCGTTCCATTGTTCCAACCAGATCGGGCGCTCGTCGTAGAGCAGCGCCCCGGGGTCCGCGGTTCCAAACGTCGCTCGCCCAATTGCTTCGAGGGCCTTCACTCCAATTGGCTCACCCTCCTGCAACACCGTGCGGAAGATTGGCGTTGGGGCGAAACTGGCGTCAATCTCGCGCAGGTAACCCTGCTGGAGGCGCACCCAGTAGTCGAAGTAAGGGCCGAGATCGGCGCGTCGGGGCAGGATCTTGTTCACCATCACTGCGTCTACCAGCATGCCGTAGAGGTTGAGGAAGGTGTAGGCGCGGCGCGTCTCCAGCAGCGGCAGCCGTTCCGGGTTAAGCACCAGACGCAGCGAGATCTCCTGGCTGAGCAAGAAATTGGCCAGTTGTTCCATCTTTTCCAGCAGCGTACCCACCTCCTGGAAAAAGCGATCATCGGGCAGGTCGCGTTTGAAGGTGCGCGCGACATTGGCCAGACCACGGTACACGCGGAAAAACCTCTTACCGGCATCACCGCCGATGATCATCTCCGGATAGGCCAGCAGGCGCAGGGTATTGCCGGTAGGAGCGGTGTCGAGTACAATCGCGTCCCAGCGGCCGCTCTGGGCTTCCAGCATCACCCGTTGCAGGGCGAGGATCTCATCGAGCCCGGGCTGGTTGGCCAGTTCCGCCGCGGTCGAGCGATCGATGCCCCGGTTGGCATAGGTGGAGGCGACGAACTGCTGGAAACCGCCCAGGTTATGACGCCACTCGTAAATTGTATCCACTTCCAGGCCATACAGCCCGGGGATAATCGGCGTGGGGCGGTCGCGGCTTATGGTCGTGCCCAGGGCGTCAGCCAGGGAATGCGCCGGATCGCTGGAGAGCACAAGCGTCCGGCGACCCATACGCGCCAGCAACGTCGCCGTAGCCGCCGAGATGGTGGTCTTCCCGGTGCCGCCTTTCCCCGAGTAGATGATAACACGCGTCATACGTCCCCTGACGGTAGTTTGGCCCTTACGGGTGCGCTTCGACCCGACGCCGCGGATCGAAGCGCGCATGTGGCGTACCTGGTGCTACTCCTCGTACTTCCCGTTCGTACTCACGCTGGTCGTTTCCGAAGCCCGTTCGACGCGGCTTACGGCGATTCGGCGCACGGGCGCCACGCGCGCCGCTTCCGGCGCTGGCGGCTCGGCGGGCGGTTCATCCATGGACGGCTCGGCATCGGGCGGGGGCGCTGGCGACTCAACCCGTCGCACGCTGATACTCCGGCGCACCGGTTCGGCACGTGTTGATCCCTCTGCGGAGGACTCGGGAGCAACCGGCTGATGTGGCGCGGCGGGCGCCACTTCGGGGGTCACGCGGCGCACACTCGCGCGCACCTGGATACGCCGGGCCTGGGCGCTCTCGCCCTGCGAGTCCTCAATCGGTTCGGCGAACCGCACCGCCGCGCGCACCACGGGCCCGACGGGGGCCAGCGGGCCGCCTTCGGCTTCGTGTTGCGCCGCCACATGATAGAGGCCGCGCATGGCATTGCGGCGCACCCGTGGATCTTGCAGCCCGTTGACCAGTTCGGTTGCCCCGCTCACCGCCTCGGTCGCCCGGCGGAGCCCGCGGGCCAGTTTGCGTGGTCCCTCGAGCATCAGGCGCAGCGAGCGGCTGACCTCGTACATACTTGGCTGCTCGGGCAGGGTCGGCAGCGGGCCTGCTGGCCCGGAGACCGGCATCGCCGGCACGCCGCTGCCGGCGGCCGCGGCATGGCGCTGGCTCTCATAGGAGGCGATCAGATTGCCCGGGGTGGTTGGAGGCGTCAGGTTGGAGGCAGGCTCCTCGTCGGCGCCAAACCGCCACCAGCGCCAGCGCCGCCTGCCACTGGCTTCCTCGCTCGGCGGGGGCGTTGCAGGCGGCAGCGGCTCGGGCGTGGTGAAGAACGGTTGCAGCGGCTGGCGCTCGACGGCCGGGAAGCGCTCGACAAAGGCGGCCACCAGTTCTTCACCGGCGAGCCCGGCTACCACCTGATCGCCCACCCAGCGCACCATTTCGGCCAGCACGCTGACATCGTCGAAGGGCATGTAATCCAGGGTGTTGATCACCAGCCGTTCGCCGGATCCGGGCTCCTCGGACGAACCGTTGATCGCCACGCGGCGAGTGCGCGGGGCTATCGGCGGCAGGCGGAAGGCCAGCGTCACCCGTCCATGCCAGGGATCCCAGGTTTCGGCCTGGACGATGTCCACGTCCTTCCATGCGAACCCGTCGACCGTGTCATTGAAAAACCCGCGCGCCCAGGTGACCACGCGCTGGTCCGTGAGCGCAACATAGTCCGACAGGGCGAGGCCGCCGACGCGGCGGCGCTGCTCGTCCAGCAATACGCCGTCGAAGAGCGCGAGGAGCGTCTCGCCCTCCTCGAGCAGCCCGCGGTAACGCAGCTCTTCAACGCTGGCCGCATTGACATTGACGCCGAGATACGGGCGAGTGCTCATAATCGTTCCCTACTCTCGAGAAGTTACTGGCTCTACCCGTCCACCATTGTTGGTGGACGGGCGGCGCTCATCGGACGCTATTCGATCCGTGGGGCCGACGTCTCCCGAGCCGCTGCGAGCGACGGGGAAGGCTGGCGATGCCGGGGCGCCCCGGCGGCGCAGGGGGATATCGCGCCGGTCGGGGAACGACGCTGGCGGGCTCGGAGTCACGCGCGGCGGCTCACTACGCGGGGCGGCAGCGGTGCTGGTCGGTGCTGGCGACGTCTCGGCGGGAGCGGAGGCGCGGCGGCGCAGAGGGATCTCGTGGTAGGTGCGCGCTGCGTCCGCTTGCGGCGCCGCTGCCCGTTCCGCAGGAGCGGCTGGCTCTTCGCTTGCCGCGGGAGCGTCGGGTGGGGCGGGGGAGGCGACCGTCGCCGCCCGGGCCGATGGCGCGCCCGTCTGGCGATTGATCAGACTCATCGCCATCTGCTGCGCCACCGGGTTGTTTGACACCGTCATCACCAGTTCGTTGATGGCCCGGACCGCATCGGCAAGATCGCGCAGACTGCTACTATTCAAGGCGCTCAGATCGAAGGGCAGATCAGCTTCGCGCAACGAGCGCCGCAGCGTATCCCACGCCGAGCGGGCGAGACGGCCCGCAGCGTAGACCTGGCCGGGAGGGAGGCTTGCCGGGTCCTGATAAAAGGCGGGGAGGGGTGCGCTGGGCGCGCTTGCAACCGCGCCGAGCCAGCGGTAGGGCGCTTCACCGGGCCGCGGCCCGTCCGCGTGCCCAAAAATCTGCTCACTCAGCACCGCAATCACTTCCGGACCAGAGTCGCGTGCATCAAAGCCTGCCTCAAGCATACCACGGGCCGTTTCGCTGGCCGTGCGCAGCAAGGTCAACCCGGGCTGCAGATCGGCCAGGGGCAACAGGGTCAGGGTAAACCGCTGTTCCTCCTCATCCGGGGCGGCGAAGCGCAGTTGCAACTGGGCGTGGAGCGGATCAAGACCGCTCCCCTGCACCTCCACCAGTTCAGCGAGAGGAAAGGCGCAGCAGAGGTGCCGCCCGTAGTCCCGCGCCCAGAGCACCACCCGCAGGCTGGTTATCAGGCAGTAATCGTGCAACGTCGGCCCGCTCAGGCGTCGCCCGTTCTCATCGAGGAGGACGCCATCGAGGGCGACGAGAACGTGCTCGTCGTGCTCAAGCACGTTGAGCGTCTCGAGTGCGGCCAGATGCGCCGGAACGATCGTATGGCTGTGGTAGAGCAGACTGATCATAATGAGGTGCAACGGATCTGGATACAGGATACCGGCTTCCGCAGGATACCCTGTATCCAGGCCCCTACCCTCCTGCTACCGATTGAAGCGCGAACGAATGCGCTTCGGGCGGAAGTTGCCGACCTCGCGAGCGGTGTAGCCACTCTCGCCGCTGCCGCTGCGGGCGATGCCCGGGTAGGCATTGCGGTTGATGTTCTCGACCGCGGCCGAGGTCGCTTGCAGCGCGTTCGACACCCATTGCCAGTGGCCCTGGAACATGATGTCGCCGATCTGTGCGACCTGCGCCGACGACTCCGAGAACCAGCCTCGTGTCACGGCCATGCGTACACCTCCTTAAACCTAAAATATGGACACCCTATAGGCCACGGGGCGCAGCCCCGATAACCCCAGCCTGAGCGCGAGCAAGAACGGGCGGGCGCCCACGCTCCCACGTGCCGCCCTACGTTCGCACCCCGTTCGCCGCGTAGAACGGGACGATCAGCCAGTCGCCGTCCATCTCGGCCTGGCCGGCCTCCTGGCCCGCCAGGCTGGTGGGTAGTGTGATCACCCGTCGAAAATCGCCGATCTGAACCACCAGTTCATCGCCGTTCTGGAACAGATCGAGTTGATTGACATCGGCAAAGGGCAGTTTCAGCTTCACCCGGTAGGTGCCATCGTGCAACTTGCTGATATCCATCGGCGCCTGACGGTAGAGCACTGCGGTGGGGTCACTGTCGTCATAGATGTCCTGCCCCATGACGCGCAACTTCTCCAGCCCCACCACCTCTTCGGCGTAGTAGGGCACCCGCCGGATGGGCAGGGGCACGAATGAGTGCTCGACGTCCTGGAGGTAGCGTTGCTGGATCTCCTTCCAGTGGTTCAGGTAGCCACTGTCCTTGTCCGTGGGCAGTATCTTGTTTACGATGACCATATCAACGGTCATGCCGTACATTGACAGGTACGTCAATGCCCGCTGGCTCTCCTTAATGACCATCTTCTCCGGGTTCATCACCAGGCGGATCGAGGTCTCCAGCGGGTTCGCCAGCGTTTCGGTGACACCCTCCATCTGCCGGAAGAGATCGTCCACCGCTTCGTAGACCTCGGACGGTGCGACCATCTTGTTCAGGCCGGGGGTGATCCGGCTCATCGGGCGAATCAGCGGCTTGATCAGGTACTTTTCCGCGCCCCGCAGCATCCCGATCGCCCACTTGAAGCTCTCGGGGGCCGACAGCAGTCGCAGCGTTTCCCCCGTCGGCGCGCAGTCAATGACCAGCAGGTCATAGTCGCCCGCATCCTTGTGCTTTTTGATCCTGATGAGCGGAAAGGCCTCTTCCATGCCCGGAAGGATGCTCATCTCATCGGCCAGGATGCCCTCAACCCCCTGTTCGGCCATCAACTGCGAGAAGTGCTGGCGCACGATCCCCCAGTTCGACTCGATATCGTGATAAATGCTCACTTCCAGGGCGTCGAGGGTCGGGGTGATCCGTACCGGCTCTGGCCCGAGGGGGCCTTCCAGGTCCAGCGAATCGGCCAGGCTATGGGCCGGGTCGGTGCTCATCACGAGGGTGCGCAGGCCCATGTCGGCGGCGCGCAGGGCAGTGGCTGCGGCGACGCTCGTCTTGCCGACGCCGCCTTTGCCGGTGAAAATCAGGGTACGCATCGTTGCCTTTCCAGGTCGGAACGCTCGACGAGTTGACGCGGGCGAGTATCAGGGGATTGGCCCCGATGCCCGGGGCCAGAATTTTTGCTTAAATGCCAAAAGTATGCAGCAATAAGTACGGACAGACGCTTGCTTGCTGTGGTGCAATAGTACCATGTTTATCGGGCAGTGTCAACAAAAGTTGCTCATATGCACCAGGGCCGCCGAAGGCGCTCCCGGTGGCCAGATGGCGCAGCAAGCCTCTCCGCTTTCTACCACCGTCTGCGTCACACTGGCGTCAATCATGCTCTCCGCCTTGCGTCTCAACGGCGCGGGCGCGCGTGCCGGCAACAAACTCGGCCCTGATCCAGCCTGTGCCAGACTGCCGTCTTTGTCTTATTTGCAACAAGATGCATCCATGGACCCTGGCAATGCGCGTTGATTCGCCCATATGGTACACTACTCGGGGCAAGGTTGGTAGAGGTGCAGAGTTAAACCTACGCAACAGAGATGAGTGATCAACCTTCGATTTACGAGCAAATCGGCGGCGCCCCGACCATCCGGCGCATTGTCGATATCTTCTACGCGCGGGTTGAGCGCGATCCGCTCCTGCGTCCGATGTTTCCCGCTGACCTCGAACCCGGCAAAGAGCGCCAGTTCCTGTTTCTGTGCCAGTACTTCGGCGGCCCGGATGACTACAACCGGCTGCGAGGCCACCCCCGGCTGCGGATGCGGCACGCCCCCTTTCCGATTGGCCAGGCCGCCCGTGATGCCTGGCTCGCCCATATGCTGGCCGCCCTCGATGAGGTCGGTGTGCCCGAACCGGCTCGCACGGCGATGCGCCGCTACTTCGAGCAGGCTTCCACCGCCATGATCAACCAGGCCCCCCTCATCCAGCCTTTTTAGAGTATTGACCGGATTGATCCGCTGAGGACCCTGAGTGTCTGCAAACCGAGTTTTTCGCTAACCCCCCTCCCCCAGCACTCTTCTCAGGTGTAGGGTTTTCCGGCACAGCCTCGCGTTGCATTCGCCATTGGGAGGCCCAACTCCCCCCGCTCCCCCGAGCAGGAGAGGGGGCAGGGGGGCGGAAAGGCAAGGAAACTCACTTTACAGGCCCCCTGTACTCGCTCCGCCATCGTTGCGGGTCGGGCTTTTCGAGAAAGGCCATAATCCGCCAGCGCGTAACCAGGCGGTTTCGCGCCCGCCCGTTCCCCGCCACGCCGGGATGTGGGGCAACCGGCTTGCCCCGCATCTTCCCCTCCGGGGCCGGGGACGCCGCAGCCGTCCGCGAGGTCGCGGCGTAGGGCAATCGGGTTGCCCCGCATCTTCCTGCCGGCGGTGGGGATGGGTTTTAATTGCGAATTGATCTCAGATCATTGAGATCCTCTAACTGAGCCTTCCTGGCGTTGATCCACCTGCCTGGCGCGTGCTATAATGCGCCGGAAACGTAAACTTGTGAAGAAACGCACGATATTGCCTCTGCCCGCTCACGCGCGCGCTGCTGGCGCTCCTGGAAAGTGAGGGCTCGTGCTTCCCCACCTCCTCTTCTGGCTGATTGTAGTCGTCTTTGTCGCCGGTCAGGCCCTGCTGGTGCGCGCGGCCTGGCGCCTCCGGCGCCCTCAAGTGCAGTCGCCCGACCGCGTCCCGCGGAGTGACCCGCGTGGCGATCTGGGCTGGACGCTGATCACCGCCGCTGCCACCGCGGTGATGTTCTACGCCGCCTATGCGACGTTGCCGTAGTAGAGCCGCAGCATTGGCACGGCCAATGCTGCGGCCTTGCAGGGCGAGGCTGGTGCTCGGACCTGTCTACGAGTCTGACACCCGCCGATGGTCCGCGCTTCCACTGGGCGCTGTTTGTCCTGGCAATCTTGTTCTCTGAGTACTGGTGCCCTGGTATGCCTCATATCACTTTGCACCGTCTGGTCCTTACCGGCGCTGCCGCCACCTTGCTGGCGATTGCTTCCGGTGGTCTCGTAACCGCTACCATGAGCGGCGCCGCCTGTCCGGGTTGGCCGTTCTGCACCGATGGGTTGGAACTGCACGCCGGGCCGGCTGCCTGGATCGCTGCCGGCCATCGGATTGCCGTGTTGCTCGCCGCGCTGCTGGCGCTGTTGGGGGCCGTGTTCGCCTGGCGCGCCCCCGCGCTTGAGCCATGGGCTCGCCTGCCCTTGCTGCTCGCCCCCCTGCTCGGCATGCTGCAGACCGGTCTCGGCGCGCTGATCGTGCAGTTGCGGCTCTTTGGCGCCGCCGATGTATGGCACCTGGCGCTGGCGCTGCTGGTGCTGGCCTGTCAGGTTGTGCCGCTGGCCGTGCTGGCGCAGCCTCGGGCAGAAACCGGGCGCCTGGGCGGGCGCGCCGCCCGCGAAACCCGCCGCCTGCGCAGCCTTACCTGGTGGACCGCCGGTGCGGCGGGGGTGCTCACCCTGGCCCTCAGCGCGCGCGCCGCGGCCGCTCCGGTGGCCAGCGCCGCCACGCTATTGCCCGCCAATACCTTCGGCGCCCTGGCCATGGCCGGCGTGCTGGCCACCGGGACGTTCTGGCAAACCTGGCGCGCGCGCCGCGGCGATCGCCTGCTCGTCGGTATGGCTGCGCTCCTGGCCGCGCTGATCGCTGCGGAGAGTCTGGCGCTGCTCCTGCCGCCCGCGGCGGCCGGCTTCGGGGTAGGTCTCGGCGCCCTGGTGTGGAGCACGGCCCTGGTCCTGGCAGTGCTGGCGGCACGCCGCCCGGCGCCCGTTGCCGTGCCGGCGCCCCGCGCCGAGTCCCGGCCTGAGCGTCCATCGCTTGTCAGCGACTACCTCAGCCTCACCAAGCCCAGGGTAATCTCGCTGTTGCTGGTAACCACCCTGGCGGCCATGTACATCACCGAGGCCGGCGCCCCGTCACTCTGGCTGGTGTTCTGGACGATGGTGGGCGGCTATCTGGCCGCCGGTGGCGCCGGGGCGATCAACTGCGCCTTTGACCGGGACATTGACATCAACATGGGCCGCACCAGCCGCCGCCCTGTGCCCAGCGGGCGCATCGCCCCACGCAGCGCGTTCATCTTCGGCCTGGTCCTCAGCCTCCTCGCCGTTGTCGTGCTGTTCGTCTTCACCACCCCACTGGCGGCCCTGTTCGCGGGTCTCGGCGTCATCTATTACGCCCTGTTCTACACCCGCTGGCTCAAGCGCAGCACCTGGCAGAACATCATCATCGGCGGCGGTGCGGGGGCGATCCCGCCCCTGGTCGGCTGGACTGCCGTCACCGGGAACCTGAGCCTGGCTGCAGTGGTGCTCTTCGCCATCATTTTCTACTGGACGCCGCCGCACTTCTGGGCCCTGGCCCTGGTCAAGCAGAAGGACTATGCGCGGGCGGGAGTGCCGATGCTGCCGGTGGTGGCGGGCGAGGTCGAGACGCGCTGGCAGATCCTGGTGTACTCGGCGCTCATGGTGGCCCTCACCGGCTTGCTCACCGTGATCGGCGCGATGGGCTGGGTGTACCTCGTCGCGGCAGCCCTGCTCGGCGCAGTGTTTATGCGTTACGCCTGGAACACCTGGCGTCGGGGCGATCAGCCCAGCATCTGGGGACTCTACAAGTACTCGTTGCTCTACCTGGCCCTGCTCTTCGCGGCCATGGCCCTGGATCGGGCGATCTTGTAATTGACTCCACCGCGACCCCGTCGCGGTGATGGGTCACCGGGGCCGCGGACCTCCAGCTTGCTCTTTCTGGCGCGCCACGCCAGGAAGAGGTTTTTCGAGAGGCGAAGCCCCTCCGCGCCCGCCAGTTTTTCAAAAGTCAGATCTAGCGTTTTTCGCCCACGGCATGTTATACTAGGCGCAAAGAATCCCCTCCGGCATGGCCGGGGTGTGATGGGTTCGACGAGGAGGTAATGTGATATGACCACGATCGGGGAAAATCTGATCGGCATGCAACCGGCGACAGATCAGCCTATCCTGAGCGTCAGCGAGCTTGCATCATCACGGCTGCTCACAATGATGCACGAGAAGGGTCTCGAGGGCTATGCCCTGCGCGTCTTCGTGGCCGGGGGTGGCTGCTCGGGGTTGCAGTACGGAATGACGTTCGACGACGAGACCCGTGAGGGTGACAGCGAGTTCAGCACCGGTGGCCTGCGTGTGCTGGTTGACCCGATCAGCGCCGGGTATCTGATGGGCGCCTCGATCGATTACGTTGACAGCCTGATGGGTGGCGGCTTCAAGATCGATAATCCCAATGCCGTTTCGAGCTGTGGCTGCGGGCACTCCTTCCGCACCTCCGGTGGCGGCGATGCCGGTGCAAGTGGCGGCGGCTGCAGCTCCTGCGGCTGAGAGCCTGTTAACCAGAGTGTCCGATGACGTTCTGGGAGATGTAGATCCCTTCTTACCCTCCCATCAGGCAGGGGGGTGGGGAAACCTGGTTTCCACATCCCCCTACAATGATCAGTAGCGTGTGAACTTAGTTTTTCGCTAACCCCCCTTCCCAACTCTCCCCCCGTTGGGGGGCTGGCGTTCGGCTCCTCACCCCGAGGCGGCGAGGCCGGGAGTGGGGCAGCCATGCAAGGAAACTTCGTTCACAGACTAATCAGCGCCAGACCCTTCGTGTAAGCGCCTGCTGGTTCTGCGATGTACTCCCCTGCTTACCTTGAAGGCATTCGCCTCTTCAATGCGGGCCACTACTGGCACGCCCACGAACAGTGGGAAGCCTGCTGGCTCGCAGCCAGCGGCGATGACGCCCTGTTCTACAAAGCGATCATTCAGGCTGCCGCCGCGCTGGTCAAGTGGCAGCAAGGCAACACCCGCGGCCTGGTCCGAAACTGGGCCAAGAGCCGGGCGCGTCTGGACCAACTTCCCGACCATGTTCACGGCCTGGATCTGGCTGCCCTGCGCGCTCATCTCGACCTGATCTGCGCCGGCGCCAGCGATGCGCCGCCACAGTTGCGTCTCACCCCTTCACCATTCTGAACGGTCTCAGATACGCTTGCAGTCGCCCACGCGCCGCGGACCGCCCGGCAGGGTGAACAACGGCGCTCCCGTGTTGGCAACGTCCTCTTGCCGTCGCAGGCCGTAACCATCATACCCCCTACCTCCAAAAGTTAATTGAATGGATTAAGAAACTCCTCTTTCACATGTGGTATAGTTACACTGTTACACTGTGGAAGCGTGTGCAGGGTATACTTCGACAGATGCCCACCGAGGTGAACAGAGGCCAGGCACGGGAGAGTCTTGTAGGGGGCAAACCTCCAGGGATCATCGGTACAGCATGTTTCGAACGAGTTTGACAGTCTGGTCTTCGCCTCCACGTCTCCACACCTGCACACGACCGGTCTGTGGCGGTGTGAAGACGTAGCGCAACGGCACATTTCACTCCTGCTTGACCGTCTGCGGCACACCTTCACAGCTCCGCATGTCTACACCTCCACCGTTCTACGGACCGGTTACGTGAACGTATTGGGCAACGGTCAGGCTGAAATGCTCCGATCTGAAATGTTGCCTTTTGTTTGATGGTACGGTCTGACGGTCACCCACGCGGAGAGCTTCTTCCGGGACGCTCAAGCCATATGCCGGAAAGGGACTGAGGTGTCAGCGAAAATACTCGTAGTAGATGACGATCCGGCGATCCTTGATCTCCTGGTGCGCATCCTCAAGCGCGATGGCTATCAACCGGTCACGGCCGTAAATGGCCGCCAGGCCCTGGATCTCGTCGAGCGAGAAGCGCCTGACCTGATACTGCTTGATGTCACTATGCCTGTCCTGGACGGCTTCTCCGTCTGCCAGCAATTGAAAGATAATGAAGCGACGGCCCTGATACCAGTAACCATGCTCACCGGGTTGGACGATCGCGAGCACCGGCAGCGCGGCCTGGAGGTGGGCGCCGACGATTTCTTGACCAAACCGTTTGAACAGAGCCTGCTCCGCGCGCGGATCCGCTCGCAGTTGCGGATCAAACGCCTCACCGATCAGCTCGAGCGCACCGAGAACGTGATTTTTATGCTGGCCCTGGCGGTTGAGGCCAGGGATGCCTATACCGAGGGGCACCTCCGCCGTCTGTCGAGCTACAGTGAGCAACTGGCTCAGGCCATCGGCCTGAGCGCCACGCAGGTGCGCGCCATCCGTTTTGGGGGCTTGTTGCACGACATTGGCAAGATCTCCATTGATGACGCGATCTTGCGCAAGCCCGGCAAGCTCACCCCTGAAGAGTACGCGCAGATCAAACTGCATCCGGAGCACGGCGCGCGGATCGTCTCGCAGATGCGTTTCGCGCCCGATGTCTGCCCGATCATTCGCCACCACCACGAGCGCTGGGACGGCAGCGGCTACCCCCACGGGCTGCGCGGCGAAGACATTCCCATTGGCGCGCGCATCGTGGCCATTGTTGACGCCTACGATGCCATGATGACCGACCGGCCCTACCGGCGCGCCCTGGGTCGCGCCGAGTCCCTGCGCCGCCTGCGCGAGGGCCGGGGGCGCGAGTGGGATCCTGTGCTGCTCGATCGCTTCCTGGAGTTGATCGAAACCGGGCAGTTGCTCGAACCTCTCGAGAGCGGGGTGCACACCTTTGAGATGCTGTGCCGGCCAGAGGATGAGGGTGCTGGCGCGGGGTGAAACATGTACATTGAGGTGCTGGAATATCTCACGTGTCCACACCATCCTGATGCGCCACTGGTATTGGAGGGGGGTGAGCGGCGGGCCGACGATGGCGAGATCGTTAACGGGGTGTTGCGTTGCCCGGTGTGCGCGGCGCGCTACCCGATTGTCGAGGGTATTGCCGATCTGCTTGGTCCAATTCGTTTCCCCGAGAATCTGACCCAGGCGCTGAATCTGCTGCCGCTAACCGCCTGGGGCTACGAGCGCACCTGGCGACCGCAAGCGCTCACGATGCTGAGTGGCGAGCCATTCGGCTACGAGCGCGAGTTGCCGCTGATCACCGCCATGGCTGCGCCGGAGCGTGGCGGCCTGATGGTTGATGTGGCCTGCTCGAATGGGCTGTATGCGCGGGCGCTCGAACATGCCCGCGGCGCCGCCCCGGGACACGTGGTGGGGATTGACTACGCCATACCTATGTTGCGGCAGGCCCGCGCCTTCGCCCGTGCCGAGGGGCTGCGCATCAGCTACGTGCGCGCCAGGGCCGAGGCGTTGCCCTTCGCCGCCGGAGCAGCGTCGGTGCTGGCAATGGGCGGTTCGCTTAATGAGATCGGCAATGCGGCCCGGGCACTGCGCGAACTGCGACGGGTACTGGCGCCTGCCGGGCGGGTGGCGCTCATGTGCCTCGTTCGCGATGAGCGCGCGCCGGGCCGCGCCGTGCAGTCTTTCCTCGGTCTGGCCGGGGTGAGCTTTCCCACCCTGGAGCAACTGAACCGCGCCTTCGCCATCGCTGGTCTGCGTCTGCGCGCTCAGTGGCGCTACCATGTGGTAGTCTTCAGTCTGCTGACCGCCGATACGGTCTGAATTGCACCCCGGAGGTCAACGGGCGGGGAGGGTCCGGGAGGGCTTCGCCTCAGACCTCCGTGCTGATGACAATCAGCTAACACACGGCACATTCGCGTTGACGCCGCCTGAGCACCACGGGTATACTGCAAGGGTGCGACACTCGCTACAGCTTCAACTTGATCGGCTTGCCAGCGACCGCTGGGCCAGGCGAGGCGTGCGTGTATTGCTGCGCGCGACCGCGCTGGCGCTTGCCCTGGTGTGTCTGGCCTCTGGTGTGCATCTGTTCACCGGCCAACCCCTGCGCTGGACGCTGATCGGCGCTGCGGCGCTGGCCTGCATTGCCCTGGGGGCCGTGCTGGTGTTGCGACCGCGCATGCGTGCGGTTGATGTGGCCCGCCGGCTCGATCGCCGCTTTCAGCTCCACGAGCAGTTAACCACCGCCCTCGAGGTTGGCCCGCAGGCCGAGGGCGCGGGAGCGTACCTCTACGATCAGGCCCGGCGCACCCTGGCCCATATCCGTCGCCAGGTAGCGGCCCGCCAACGTTTTCCCTGGTCGGAACTGGCGCTCGTCATATCTCTCACCGTGCTCCTGGCAGGCCTGACTATCGTGGCAACTATCGAGGCCGATCGCCTCGCGGCACCCGTCGAGCCGCTCCCCCCGCTGAGTCGTCCCGTCGATCCGGCTGAGCGCTTCCCTGAGGAGCCTTACCAGCCTCCTCCTGGTGATCAGGCCGCCGATGGCCCCGGACAGGCTACGGTGCTCGCGCCCGGCCCGGGTGACGCCGCGACACTGGCCGCGCTGGCCGATGCGCTGCGCGACCAGAGTCTGACGCGCCCCGCCGCCGAGGCGCTCGATCAGGGCGATACGGCGGGAGCGGCCCGGCAGTTGCGCGATCTGGCCGGGCAGGCCGGCCAGATGTCCGCCGGGGCGCGCGGGGATCTGAGCCAGGCCCTGCGGGAGGCCGCCAGGCAACTGGCGCCCGCCAACTCTGGCCTTGCCGACCAGGTAGAACAGATCGCTGAAGACCTCGGCGCTGGCGAGGCCCGGGCAGCCGAGGCCCTGGAGCGCCTGGCGGAACTGGTGGAGCAGGCCGGCGCGGGGGCGCAGGCTGGCCAGTTCCCGGCGGAGCAGACGGGCCAGCCAGGCGCCAGTGGCGGGGGTGCCGGGCAGGGTAGTCTGCCCGGCCAGCAGCGCGAGCGTAGCCAGCGCCTTGGCGTTGATGGCGTGCCTCTCGAACTGGCCAGTGCTGGCCCCGGGGACGTGCCGGCGCCCGGCGCCGCCGACCAGTCCGCAGGCGCTGGCGGCCCGGCAGGGACGGGGGGGTTCGCGCGTGGCAGCCCGAGTAGCGAGCGAATCGCCGTTGAGGCCGACCCGCTGCGTATTCCCGGGGATCTCCGTGATGTGGTTCAAGACTATTTTTCGCCGTAAGCCAGCCGCGTCTCGCAAACCGAGAACTGCCGCGACACGCTCCGATGGGCCGTTGTTTGACGAGGCCTTCCTGCGGCGCCTCGAACGGCTGAGCCTTCAGGCTCAGCGCACCCTGCGCGGCAATCCCTCCAGCGGCGAACATCCCAGCCGTCGTCGCCTGCCGACCACCGTGTTCAGCGAACATCGTCCCTACACCCGCGGCGATGATGTGCGCTACGTAGACTGGAACGCCTATGCGCGCCAGGAGCAGGTGCTGGTGAAGCTGGGAGAGGCCGAGCAGGATGTGCATGTGCACCTCTTGATTGATGCCTCGCGGAGCATGACCGTGGGTAGTCCACCGCGCCTGCGCCTGGCCCAGCAACTGGTTGGCGCCCTGGGCTACCTCGCCCTGGCCCACAGCGACCGCCTGCGCGTGGCGCCCTTCGGTCCGCAGGTGGCGCGACCCTTCGGCCCTGCCCAGGGCAAGAGTCGCGTACCTGAGATGTTTGGCTTTATCGAGCGCATCACCCCCCAGCCCGATACGCGAGTGGGCGCAGTCCTTGCCGCTTATGCCCGCCAGCATCCCCAGGGCGGGTTGCTGGTGGTTTGCTCCGATTTGCTGGCGTCCGATGGGCTGGAAGAAGGCTTGCGCGTCCTGGCGCCGCCGCGCTGGCAGGTGCTGGTGCTGCACCTGCTCGACCAGCGCGATCTGCACCCGGACATGCAGGGGCCGCTGGAGCTCGAAGATAGTGAAACTGGCCAGCGCCTGGCAGTGACGCTCGATGATGCGACCCTGCGCGCCTATGCTCGCGCCGCGCGCCAATGGCGGGAGGGGATCGCCCGGCTGTGCGCCCGCCGTGGCGTCCGCTACGCGCCGATATTGAGCCACTGGCCTCTCGAACGGCAGGTGATCCCCTACCTGTACGCGCGTCGCCTGCTGTCGTAAGGCACGGAGATGAGTTTACTCGCCCCCCTCGGCTTGCTGGCACTGCTGACCCTGCCGGTCATCGTTATTCTGCACATGCTGCGCGAGCGGCGCCGGCGGGTGATCGTGCCCTCGCTGTTGCTCTGGCAGTTGCTGTCCCAGAGCCACGCCGCCCGCCAGCGCCGCCGACTGTCGATCACGCTCCTGTTGCTCCTGCACCTTCTCGTCGCCGCCCTGCTGGCCCTGGCCCTGGCGCACCCGCAGTGGGATCTGATCGGTTTCGGGCGTCAGCGTCACCTGGCCCTGGTCATCGACACCTCGATCAGCATGGCCGCCCCGGCGCCCGGCACTGGCGGCAGCCGCCTCGACGCCGCGCGGGTCCGTGCGCAGTCGCTTCTGGGCGCAGCCGGTGGGGGCAGCGCCACGCTGATCGCCGCCGGCCCGCAGGCGCAGGTGCTTGACAGCGACACCAGCAATAGCGTCCGCCTTGTTTCCGCTCTTGCCAGGCTGCAACCCACCGGGGTGGGGAGCGATGTGGCGGGCGCGCTGACCCTGGCCGAGGCCTCCTTGCAGGGGCGTCCCAACCCACAGATCATCGTGCTGACCGACGCGGCTCTCCCGGCGCTTGCCAGCGAACTCGCCACGCGCGGCACAACCGTTCCCCTCCGCTGGGAGACGATCGGTGGCGATCTGGACAATCGCGCTATCGTCACCTTCGCGGCGCGACCAGCCTCCGGCGCTGGCCTGGTGCAGGTCTATGCCCGGGTGGTGAACTACGGCGGCGGGGCACTACGCACGGTGGTGCGTCTGTACGGCGACGGGACCCTGCTCGATGCCCGCCCGGCGACCTTGCAGCCTGATGGTGAGGTCGAGTTGACATGGACCGTACCGCGCGGTATCGGGTTCCTGCATGCAGAGCTGGATGGCAATGACCCCCTGCCCGCCGATGATCGTGCCGAGCTCAGTCTGGCCATGTATCGTCTCGCGCGTGTGCTGCTGGTTTCCGAGCAGCCGGCGGCCCTGGAACGGGCCCTGCGCGCCGTGCCTGGCCTGGAGCTGACGGTGGTGGCTCCGGCTGAGTATCGGGGCAATGCTGCGGATTTGACGGTCTTCGACGGGTTCCTTCCGGCGGCCTGGCCCTCCGGCGGCGTGCTGGCCATTCATCCGCCGCGCGACGCGACCTTGCTGGCCGCGGGACCTCCTGCGCCGGTTTCCGGTGAAGCGGCCATCACCCCGGCGGGGGCGGCTCTCTTTGAGGGGATTAGCCTGGGGGCGGTGGAGTTTGGTCCGGCAACGCCAGTAACCCCTCCTGCCGAGGCCGTCACCCTGCTGAGCCGCGCGGGCCAGCCGCTGATCTTCCGCTGGCGGGTCCCCGGCAGCGCGATCGCTGTCTGGGCCTTCGATCTCTCTCAGGGTAATTTGACGTCGCGGCTGGCCTTCCCCCTGCTGGTAGCCCGCACGGCGCGCGATCTGATCCCACCCGCCGCGCCGGGCTCGGCGCTGGCCGGGGCGACACTGAGCCTGCCGGTGGATCCGCGGGCGACAATCGTAGAGGTGACAGCGCCCGATGGGACGACAACCCCGCTGACCATCGGCCCGGAAGGTTACGCGCCGGTCACTTTTGACCAGCCTGGTCGCTACACTCTGGTGGAACTGGCAGGCGCGCAGCGGTTGTACACCGCCTATGTCGGGGTGAATGCCGGGGCGGCCTTTGAGTCCGATCTGCGACCCCGACCCGTACCCGAGCCGGTGGCGGCGCCGCTGGCGCGGCGCGAGCGTGACAAGGCCGTGCAACCGCTCTGGCCCTGGCTGGTGGCGCTCGCCCTGATCGTCATCCTCGGCGAGTGGGTCTACGTGCATGCCCGTCGGTCACGGGGCTTTGCCGAAAGCTGAACGCGGATGATCCTCCGTAATTCCCAGTTGCTCTGGCTCCTCCTGACACTGCCCGCGTTTGTGCTGTTCTGGCGCTGGCATGGCGTGCGGGTCCCGGCGGCGGCGCTTGCGTTGCGCCTGTTGACTGTGACCCTGCTGATTCTGGCTCTGGCCGATCCCTTCATCGGCACGGCCCCATCCCCTGAGGGTGCGCTGGTGGTGCTGGTGGATCAGTCGGATAGTCTCTCGGAGGGCGCGCGCGCGATGCTGCGAACGCAGATCGCGGAACTGGCGCGGAGCGTCGATTCCGGGGCGAAGGTGCTGTACTTTGGCGCGAACGTGGTCAGTGGCGGAGAGCAGGAGGGCGCGGCGTTGCCCGCGGCCCTCGATCCGGGCGGCAGCGACCTGGCGGCGGCTCTGCGCGCGGCGCGGGCGCTGTTGCCCGGCGGCGGACAGATCATCCTCGTCTCCGATGGCCTGGCCACGTCGCCGGACGCGCTGGTTGAGGGCCGCCTGGCCGCGCAGGCCGGGGTGCGGGTGGACGTGGCCCCGGTAGCTCCCGCCGAGGCGCCAGAGGTGGCGATCACCGGTTTGAACGTGCCACGAACCTTGCGCCTGGGGGAAGCGTATCCGATCGAGATCAATGTGCGCTCCACCGGTGCGCCGGTGAGCGGGCGCCTGCGGCTATGGGAAGGTGAGGTGCTGCTGGGTGACGAGGAGGTGCTGCTGACCCCTGGCGAGGAGGTCTTTTCCTTCTCGCATACCGCCAGCGTCGTGGGCGTCGTCCGGCTGCGGGCGGAGCTTGAAACGCCAGTTGGCGACACCTTCAGCGCCAACAACCGCGCTGCGGCCGTCGCCGAGGTCAACCCGCCGCCGCAGGTGCTGCTGGTGGCGGCGAGCGACGACGAAGCGGCGCTGCTGGGCGATGCCCTGCGGCGGCAGGGGGTCGAGACGCGCCGGGTCCGGCCTGCCGAGATGCCCTCGCGCCTGGTTGACCTCGCCTCCTACGACGGCGTAGTGCTGGTAGACGTGCCGGCCGCGGCCCTGAGTCTTGACCAGATGGCCAGCGTGCGCGAACTGGTGCGCAGCGAGGGCCGCGGACTGGTGGTGATTGGCGGGCGCAATTCCTTCACCCCGGGGGCCTACAAAGACACGCCGCTGGAGGAGGCGCTGCCGGTGACGATGGACCCGCCGCCGCGCCCTCAGCGCACCGAGATTGCCCTGCTGCTGATCGTGGACCGCTCGGCGAGCATGACCGCCGCGGTGGGGGTCAGCAAGTTTGACATGGCCAAGGAGGCCGCCATTCTGGCAACCGAGAGTCTCAAGCCAGAGGATCGCATCGGCGTACTGGCCTTCGACACCGGGCAACTCTGGGTGGTGCCCTTCCAGCAGGTGGGCGAGGGTGCCAACCTGGCGGCCATCCAGCAGGCCATCCTGGATCTCCCTGGCGGCGGCGGCACCGACATTGAACTGGCCTTGACCGAGGGCCTGCCGGCTCTGGCCAGACAACCCACCAGCGTGCGTCACGCCGTGCTGCTGACCGATGGGCGTAGCTTCACCAACAACATGGCCAACTATGAGCGCCTGGTGCAGACGGCCCGTGATCAGCAGATCACTCTCTCGACGATCGCTATCGGCGAAGACGCCGATACCGCCCTGCTCGACCAGTTGGCCCGCTGGGGTGCCGGCCGCTACTACTTTGCCGAACGTCCTGAGGATATTCCCCGGCTCACCCTGCTGGAGAGCCAGATTGCCCGCTCCGCACCGGTGGTCGAGGGCGTGGTGCAGCCTGCCCTCGACCACCCGCACCCCATTGTGCGCGACTTCGCCCCGGCGGAACTGCCCGACCTTGCCGGCTACGTGGCTGCTACCGCCCGTCCCGCGGCAGATGTCGTGCTGCGCTCTCCCGAAGATGACCCGCTGCTGGCCGCCTGGCAGTACGGGTTGGGGCGCGCCGTGGCCTGGATGCCCACGGCCGGCGAGCCATGGGCCGGGGCCTGGACACGCTGGGAGGGCTTCGAACGCTTCTGGGCCCAGACGGTGCGCTACACCCTGCCCGAACCTGACAGCGGCCCGCTCCAGGTGCGGATCGAGGCCCGTCCTGGCGGATCGCGCCTGGTGGTGGACGCCTTGCAGCCGGGGGGTGTCCCGCTCGACCTGGCTACGGTGAACGCGCGGGTCACCTTGCCCGATGGCGAGCAGCGCGCCTTCGATGTGCCGCAGACCGCTCCCGGTCGCTACACGCAGGATCTGGTGCTGCCCGCGCCGGGGGCCTACCTGGTCTCAGTGGCGCTGGTCCACGAAGGCCGCTTGCAACAGCGTGACCTGGGCTTCGTGCAGCCTGTCGCGCCGGAGTATCGCCAGCGGGGTGACCCCGCCGAAGGCCGGGCGCTGCTGGAGGCCATCGCCGCAGCTACCGGCGGCACGGTGCTGGCCGATCTGAATCAGGCGGGGCTGCCGGCCGCGGGGGCGCTGGAGACGCCCGAGGGGCTGTGGCCCTGGCTGCTCGGTCTGGCACTCGGGCTGTGGGTGCTGGAGATCGCCGTGCGGCGCGGAGTCTTCGTGCGCTCGTGATGCAGGCCATCATTGATCGTCTGATCCACCGGGCCATTGCCGGGCAGATGTTTCCGGGCGCCGTGGTGCTGGTGGCCCGCCAGGGGGCGCGGCTGCACCACGCCGCCTATGGCGCTACGATGTACGCCGCGCCAGGTTCGCGCCCTCTGACCCCAACCGACATCTTCGATATCGCCTCGCTCACCAAAGTCTTCACCGCCACTGCGGCCCTGGCGTTGTACGATGCCGGGTTGCTCGACCTGGAGGCCCCGGTGCGCCGCTACCTGCCGCGCCTGCGGGCGGAGCAGGTGCTGGTGCGCCATCTTCTGACGCACACCTCCGGCCTGGACGCGCGGCTCTCGGTGCTGCGCGCCCTTGGCCCGGAGGGCATTCGCGCCACCGTGTATGAGGTCACGCCGGCACACCCGCCGGGAAGTATAGTGGCCTACACCAACATCAACAGCTTCTTGCTGGGTGAAGTGGTGAGCGCGCTGACCGGCACGCCGCTCGATGCGGCCATCGGTGCGTTGATCCTTGAGCCGCTGGGGATGCGCGAAACTGGCTTTTGCCCGCCCCCGGAGCTACGAGTGCGCATTCCGCCGACGGAGATCGAGCCGGACTGGCGCGGCCTGGTCCATGGAGTGGTGCACGACGAGAGCGCGTATGCTTTGGGGGGCGTAGCAGGCCATGCGGGGTTGTTCAGCACAGCGAGCGATCTGGAGCGGCTGTTGCGCATGTGGTTGCAGGGAGGGACCTGGGAGGGGCGTCAGGTGCTGCGGGAGTCCACGGTGGCCGCGGCGCTGCGCGACTATACCGGGGCCCTGCCGGCGTTGAGCGGCGTGCCTGTGCGGACGGGACTGGGGTGGATGCTCGACCGGGCGAACTTCATGGGTGCAGCGCCGGTGGGGAGCTTTGGGCACACGGGCTTCACTGGCCCGGCAATAGTGGGGGTGCCCGCTCAAGGTCTGGCCCTGGTGCTACTCAGCAACCGCACCTATCCCAGACGAACACCGCCGCCGTACCGGCATCACACGGTCACGGCGGCGGTGCTGGAGGCGGCCCTGGGGTGGCAATAGACTATCCGAACCGCCCGGAGACATACTCTTCGGTGCGCTTGTCGGCAGGGTTCTGGAAGACCTTCGAGGTCACATCGTACTCAACCAGCTCACCGGCGCGGTCTTCCTTATCCATGAGGAAAAACGCCGTGTAATCGGACACGCGGGCAGCCTGCTGCATATTGTGGGTCACGATCACGATGGTGTAGCGTTGCCGTAATTCCAGCATCAACTCCTCAATTTTGAGGGTCGAGATCGGATCGAGGGCCGAGCAGGGCTCGTCCATGAGGATCACCTCGGGCTGCACGGCGATCGCCCGGGCGATGCAGAGGCGCTGCTGCTGGCCACCGGAGAGTGAGAGACCGCTCTGGTTGAGCTTGTCCTTGACCTCATCCCACAGGGCTGCTCCGACAAGGGCGCGTTCGACCAGTTCGTCCATCTCGGCCCTGGTGCCCTTCCAGCCGTTGATGCGAGGGCCGTAAGCGATGTTGTCATAGATGCTCTTGGGGAAGGGATTGGGCTTCTGGAACACCATGCCGATCTGGCGTCGAACCTGTACCGCATCTACATCGGGATCGTACAGATTCTGGCCGTGATAGAGCACCTCGCCTTCGGTGCGAGCACCGGGGATAAGATCGTTCATACGGTTGAAGGAGCGCAGCACCGTAGACTTGCCGCAACCCGACGGGCCGATCAGCGCAGTGATTTTGTTGCGTTCGATGCTGAAGGTTACATCCTTCACCGCCCGAAACGCGCCATAGTAGATATTCATGGCCCGCGTTTCGATGGCGTATTTCGAGTCATTCATGGTTGTAGTGCTCATGTAGACACCCTCTTGGAGCGGAGATAGTTGCGCAAGAGGATTGCCGCAGCGTTCAGCGAAAGCAGAAGAACGAGCAGAACAATGATACCTGCGGCGGCAATCGCACGAAACTCTGGCTGGGGCCGTGAGGTCCAGTTATAAATCTGGAGCGGCAGAACGGTAAACTTGGAGAAGAGGCTGGTTGGATCGGTGACAATGAAGGTCGAGGCGCCGATGACGATCAGTGGTGCAGTCTCACCGATGGCGCGAGAAATTGACAGGATCGTACCGGTAAGGATGCCGGGCATAGCGTTCGGCAGGACGATCTTCCAGACCGTCTGCCACTTGGTGGCCCCCAGGCCGTAGCTGGCCTGGCGCATCGAACCAGGGACGGCGCGAATAGCCTCCTGGGAGGAGATAATAACCACCGGCAAGACAAGGAGCGACATCGTGAGCGCTGCTGACAAAATTGTTCGCCCGTTAGCCGTCGTTGGATCGGCATACCCAAAAACGGCGCCACTGGTAAATTGCTCGAGCGCACGCACGAAGATCGCCAGGCCCAGGATGCCATAGATGATAGATGGAACACCGGAGAGGTTATAGATATTGGTTTCGATCAACCCGGCAGAGCGTTGGATGGCATTGTTCATCCAGCGGCCGGCGGGTATCCGTTCATCGAAGGGCTTATCGTTCTTGTATTCCTCCAGATAAATCGCCGCGCCAACCCCCAGTGGGAATGAGATCAGCATGGTCAACCACAGGAGGTACAGAGTTCCCAGGATCGCGGTGCGAATGCCTGCCTCAACGGGATTGCTCGACATGGGAGTGACGATAAAGTCCCAGGAGAGCCAGCTCTTGAACTCTATCTCGGCGCGTGGATGGCTCTTGCGCAACTCGGCCTCGATAGTGGGGCGGTCGAAGAGGAACTCGCTGAGCGAATAGACAGCAACCACTTCGGGCTTGATGATCTCGTCGTTGATGATGTCAATGAGCTCCTCGCGGCTGCGTTCGGCCAGTGGTCGTTCCCGTTCCAGGTTCTTCAGCACGCGGGAGCGCAGGTTCGTTTCCAGGATAGCAATCAGTTCCGCCTGCGACAATTCTTCGAGTGGCCGGCCATCAGTAAGATCCTCTTCCTCAACCGCGTACTGCACCCCGATGCCGCCGAAGGCGTCATTAACAATATTGTAGGCCAGCATCAGCAGGATAATAATGCCGAAAATGGTGCAGGCCAGCAGAATACCCTGCCAGATCTTACCGCGGCGCTGGCGGCTACTGACGTTCTGGCGGGCGGCTTCTCCTTCGGGCAGGCTGCCGATTGATTGACGTTCTGGTCGTAGCGATTCAGTGCTCATCAGTCATACACCTCCCGGAAGCGCCGCACGATCCGGCGACTGGCGATATTCAGCGCCAGAGTTATGAAGAAGAGCACCAGACCGATGGCGAAGATCGAGCGATAGTCAATACTGCCGTAGCTCAGGTCACCGCCGGAGATGCGCGCGATATGGCCAGTCATTGTCTCGGCGGGTTCAAAGGGGTTCCACGTCAGGTTAGGGCTGGCGCCGGCGGCCAGGGCCACAACCATCGTTTCGCCGACTGCGCGCGACATTGCGACGATGCCGCCGGCAAAAATACCGGAAAGGGCCGCGGGTACCACCACTTTGATGGCGGTCTCCCATCTGGTGGAGCCAAGGCCAAAACTGGCCTGCCGAAGGCTGCCAGGGACGGCGCTCAGAGCGTCTTCGCTCAGCGTGGCAATAATGGGGGTGATCAGTACGCCCACCACCATCCCTGCCGACAGCATATTGTAGACCGAAACGACATCGTTGCCGAAGATTCCGCGCAGAATGGGGGTGACGAACGTGAGGGCAAAGTAGCCATAGACCACGGTGGGAATGCCGGCCAGCAATTCGATGACCGGTTTGAGAATGGCACGGGCACGTTCCGAAGCGTATTCGCTCAAATAGATCGCCATGCCCAGCCCCAGAGGGACGGCTACGAGCATAGCAATGGAACTGATCACCAGCGTGGCATTGAGAAGGGGCAGGATGCCAAACTCGCCGATGCGCGGCTGCCAGACGGTGCCGGTAAAGAACTCAAACAGGGTCACTGCGGGATCGGCGAAAAACGAGAGTGACTCCTGAAATAACACATAGACGATGCCAATAGTGGTGAAAATTGAGATAAAACCACAAATGAAGAGCACGGTCTGGATGATCGACTCGCCTATCCGGGGGCGTTTCCGCAAGTCTATGGTCTGGGGAATGCTCACCGCGAGCGCGGCGCCCTGCTCGGCCTTAGCCTGCGCCTGATCTGCCATACGCATGATCCTTGGGTTTTGTTGATGCCTGCTAAACCATCAAGAAAAGACCTGTCACTTCGCCTTGTGCGCGTTGCGGGGCTTCGGAATCCCGCAGGATCTTGCTGTGCCGCACCAGGCGGAGAGACTTTCGAAGGGGCCAGGTCCCTCTGAGTCTTCAGAAGACTCAGCGTAGTCATCGTGTACCCTGTGCGCAACACGGAGGGTTGTGCCATAGTTGGCAGGGGCGTGGGGAACATCTGGTTTCCCCACGCTCCTCCTAATATTTTAGACGAACTTTCAGACGTCACCGTCACGGTGCCCGTTACCCTTGCGTGCTACTTCTGCGCGTCGAGCCAGTTCTGGCGCGCCTCGTTCAGGGCCTCGTCGCTGGCCGGGAAGTAGCCCACGTCCAGAACCTCTTCGTCAACATAGGTCAGGTAGAAGTTGATGAAGGCGTTGACCTGAGGCTTCTCCTTCAGGATCTTGGCATCGGAGTAGATGAAGAGCGGGCGGGCGAGCGGATACTCAGCACTCTCAGCCGTCTCTTCAGTCGGCTCGACGCCCTCGATCTTGATGGCGCGCAGCTTGCCGCGATCTGACTCGTAGTAGGCGTACCCGAAGTAGCCAATTGCATAGGGGGAGCCTTCAACGCCCTTGGCCAGAACATTGTCGTCCTCCGAGAGTTGCGGGTTGGCAGCCAGGATCGGCTGGGGATCTTTCTTGAAGATCTCTTCAACGAAGTAGTCGAAGGTGCCGGAGTCGGTACCGGGGCTGAAGAGCTGGATGGGCTGGTCAGGGAAGCTGGGGTCCACCTCACTCCACTTCTTCACCTTGGCCGAGAAGATGTCGGCGAGTTGCTCTTTGGTCAGGTTCTCGAGGAAGGTATTCTCCGCGCTGACCACTACCGCGAGGGCGTCGGTGCCGACGCGGAACTCGATCGGCGTGCGTCCAATCGCTGCGCAATTCTCTGCCTCTTCCTGCTTGATTGGACGCGAGGCGTTGGAGATATCGCTTTCACCAGCTTTGCAGAAGCGCTCGAAGCCGGCGCCAGTGCCGATGCTGTCAATGGTGATCTGGCCGCTGAACCCGTCCTTCTTAAACAGTTCGGCCATGCGCTCGGTGAGCGGGTACACAGTCGAGGAGCCAGCAATGATGATATTGCCGCTGACCGAAGCCGGGTCAATTTCGGGCAAGGGGATCAGTCCTCCGCCAGTGGGCGCGCTGGTGGGCGCGGGCGCGCTGGTGGGAGCGGGTGCCGCAGTGGGCGCCTCAGTGGCGGCAGGTGCCGCAGTGGGCGCCGGTGGCGCTGTAGGCGCCGGAGCTTCTGTAGCAGGGGCAGCAGGAGCGGTGGTCGGAGCGGTGGCGGTTCCGCCGCCACAGGCTGCGAGGATGGGCAGCAGCAGCACGAACGCCAGCAGCGCCGTCAGAGTGCGAACACGAGACATGCCAATAACCTCCACTAAGCTTGCCATTTCGGAACACCCCGGTGGTGTACCGCACTCGTAGCGTGAGAATGCCTGACCAGAAAGCAGCTTGCCCTGGCCTTCAAGAACCTGTCTCTCAGGGACATGAGCAGCGTGGCTTCCTGATGATCGCACCTACGCTAACAGCGACATCTTAGTGGTTTGAGATTAAATGCTGCGCAAGTATATGTTAAGTTTGCATTAAGAGCTTATCCGAATATCCAGAGATCCAACGACGCTCTGTGAGAGTGCGGGCATTCTGGAGTCTTCCTGTGGGCGGGGAAACCCTCTCAACCGCCACCTTCATACCCCATACACCGGATCGCTGGCGCCACTGCGGTAGGCATAGGCCATGCGGCGGGTATTCCAGGCCAGGCCCGGCCGGCCATCGGGGGTAAGCACGATGCAACCGCCAGCGCCACCAGTAACGCGGCGGTTGAGGATGCGCACCGCGGCTTCGGCAGCGGCCTGGGGCGCCAGTCCCCGTTCAAGCAGGTCAACCACGCGGCGGGCGAGAGCGACGCGCACGATCGCTTCACCCCATCCGGTACAGACGGCGCCGCCGATCTGCGCGTCGGCGTACAGCCCGCAGCCGATCAGCGGTGTGTCGCCGACCCGTCCGGGGAACTTGAATGGCGTGCCGCCGGTAGAGTTGGCAGCCACCAGGTTGCCGCTCTGATCCAGGGCGAGGGCCCCCACTGTATCGCGGCCGCCCATGACGGACTGCGCGCCGCGATCGGCAGCGGCGGCCTGACTGGCGCGCCACGCTTCCCACAGCTTGCGCTCACGTTCGACCACTAACTCACGATTGTCGCACAGGGTGATGCCCTGAGCGGCGGCGAAGTGTTCGGCCCCTTCGCCTACCAGGAACGTGGCGGGGCCTTGCAACAAACGGTGCGCCAGGCTGATCGGATTGCGTACGCGGCGCAGATTGGCCACGGCGCCATAGAGCAGGCTTTGCCCATCCATCATTGCGGCGTCGAGTTCAACCGTTCCCGCTGCGGTGAGGTGTGAGCCGGTGCCGGCGTCGAAGGTGGGATCATCTTCCAGCAGGCGCACGGCGGCTTCGCAGGCGTCGCGCGCCGACCCGCCGCGCTCGAGGATGGCCCAGCCGGCGGCAAGGGCGGCACGACAGCCAGCCAGATGGGCCTCAACCTGCTCATCAGGAATGGCCCAGGCGCCGCCGTGGACGATCATGGCGATACGCATACACGCTTCTACCTTGAATCTGCGATGATACCGGCACTTAATCTATCACAATGGGGCGTAGGGCGCAAAGGTTGATTGCAGGTAACTGTTTAGACTTCGGGGAAGGGGATCTTCGGAACCAGCCGCGTGGCTGCGGAGGCGGCGCATGCGTCGCAGAGGGTGAGGCCGCACGCTCCCGGTCGCGCAGCCTGCGATGTTCTCCGCCACAACGCATGCGGGCGAGATGCCTGCGATCCCGGGGTCCAGTGCGCCCTCGTTCCCGGGACATGGGTAAACACATACGGTTACGGATTATAGATTTTGGGTCGTGCCCCGGGCGTATTGCCGCCGGATGCAGTCGCCGTTGCGCTGATGCTCGAAGCGATCGTCTGGAACCGTGGCCAGGGTCGGGTCGTGTCACTGAGAACGGGCCATGCAAAGAGCCGCCGCATGTCAGTGCGACGGCTCTTGTTAGTCTGGTGGAGCCAAGCGGGCTCGAACCGCTGACCTCAACACTGCCAGTGTTGCGCTCTCCCAGCTGAGCTATGGCCCCTACCCTGTGGACGCACGGGGATTCGAACCCCGGACCTCGACAGTGCGATTGTCGCGCTCTCCCAACTGAGCTATGCGCCCGCAACGTAGAAAGTATACCATTATGGGTGGGGGATGTCAAACATTGGGAAGGGTGCGGCGTAATGGCTGGCACGCAGCCCGTGCAACCACGCCCCTCTGGCAACGGTCGTGTGTTCCCGGTCCCTCGTGACGAGGCTCCCGCCATCGGGCGGATTGTTCGCCCCGACTGTAGGGGCGGCCCTGGTGGGCGCCCGTGCGGGTGGGGGTGGCGTCGCCGGGCCTTTGGGCGGCAGGGCGCGTAGGGGCGGCCCTGGGCGTGTATGGAAATGATTGGACACGCCGCTTGCAAACGTGTTACACTGTTTCTTAATATATTACGTTGCAAGAGGAAAGGCTCTCTGGCCGGAAGGGGCGTAGGGAGCCGTCGCTGCCCACTGCGCAACCGGAA
The DNA here is from genome assembly GCA_937918935.1 of uncultured Chloroflexales bacterium. GTDB lineage: Bacteria > Chloroflexota > Chloroflexia > Chloroflexales > Chloroflexaceae > JACAEO01. Next base: position 74,958 of record CAKZSI010000011.1, read on the forward strand.
GGGTTGCCTCCAGGGGTTTCTTCTTGGCAGAGGCGGGAGGAAACGCCAGTAACCCGCTTGCAGATTAGAAAGGACTTGTTTGTGTCTACACCTGGCAGTGAGCTTCGCCGGCTTGGCGCCATGCTGCTTCTGGGGGTTGTAGCGGGCGCCGCCGCGCGTCACTATATCGAGAGCCGCACCCGTAGCGGGGATTACCGCCCGCCACGGCTGATTGATTGGGCACAGGCCCGCGACATGGCCCTGCGTGTGGCCCAGTGGGAGCAGGCCCCGGTGGTGAACCGCGCCTACCGCCACGATCAGTATTTTCGCCTGGTGAAGCGCAGTGAGCCGTTGATCGCCGAGTACCTTGGAGTGCAATTGCCCCAGCCGATCACCCGGGTCTATGTCCACGACCGGCGCGAGTGGCTGGAGGCGAACCTTGCGTCGTTCGAGGAGTTGTTCCGCCCAATCGAGGAGATCTACGAGCAGAATGGCGGAGGCCGCGGGGTGGGTGGTGTGCTCTTTGGCGAGTTGAATGGCAAGTTCCTCGGCACGCAACTGGGCCTGCTACTGGGCTACCTGGCCCGCCGAGTGCTTGGTCAGTACGATCTGAGTCTCCTCTCACCCGATCCCGCCGCGCGAGGCGCGCTCTACTTCGTCGAGCCGAACATCGCCCGCGTCCAGCAGCAACTCGGCCTCAACGACGAGGATTTCCGCCTCTGGATCGCCCTGCACGAGGCGACGCATGTGTTTGAGTTTGAGGCCTATCCCTGGGTGCGCCAGCATTTCCGCGATCTGCTGCAGCAGTATTTCGATCAGCTCAACCTGCAACTCGAGCGTTTCGGCAGTGGGTTGCCGCAGTTGCTCGCACGCATCGTCCAGGGCCTCGCCAGTGGCCAGCACTGGATCGAGACCATGCTTACCCCCGAGCAGCGGCGGATCTTCGAGCAACTTCAGGCGCTAATGTCGCTCGTCGAGGGCTATGGCAACCACGTGATGAACGCCGTGGGCCGGCAGTTGCTCCCTAGCTTCGAGCAGATCGAACAGCGTGTGGCCCAGCGCCAGGCCAATAAGTCCATCCTGGAGGTGCTGATAAACCGGATTACAGGTATGGACTTGAAGCTGATCCAGTACCAGCAGGGCGAGGCCTTCGTCAATGCGGTGACGCAGACTCGTGGCGTGGCCTTCGCCGCCCGCGTCTGGGAGCGGCCCGAGAACCTGCCTTCTCTGGAGGAGATCCGCAATCCGGAGGCCTGGATCAGGCGTATGGACCGTCAGGGGTAGAGGGGTTGGGGAGGGTTCAGACCTGGAGATTGCTACCTGACAGATGCTCCGCTCTATCTGTGGAGGTGTGAAGCAACGGCAAGGGGTGTTTCCTCTGGCTCGGCAGAATGCTCCGTACCTCCACACCTTGACCGTTCTACTTAACCAACACACCTCAGGGCGGACAGGTAGGGGCGACCGGCCGGTCGCCCCTACTGTGTTTGGGGGGCCGGAGGGAGGGACCGCTCGCCTTCGATGTTGCCGTCACCCGCGCCGATCAGGGCCAGCAGGCCCGCTTCGTCGAGCACGGGCACGCCGAGTTCCCCCGCTCTGGCCAGTTTACTCCCCGGATTGGCCCCCGCCACCACGTAGCTGGTTTTCTTGCTGACGCTGTCGGTGACCTTGCCGCCATGGGCAATGATCAGATCGCTGGCCTGATCGCGAGTCATCGTTGGCAGCGTGCCGGTAAGCACAAAGGTCTTGCCGGCGAGATTGGCGCCTGCGCTCGGGCGCGGAGCGCCGCTGCTCAGACGCACCCCTGCGGCGCGGAGCTTTTCGACCACGCGCCGTTCCTCCTCGCGACTGAAAAAGTCCACCACACTGGTGGCCACTACCGGGCCGATGCCGTCAATGGCCTGGAGTTCCTCCTGGCTGGCGGCCATGATTGCGTCGAGGCTGCCGAAATGGGCCGCCAGGGCTGCGGCGGCCACACTGCCGACGTAGCGAATGCCCAGGCCAATGATCACCCGTTCCAGGGGCTGTTGCTTCGACTCTTCAATCGCCCGCAGCAGATTGGCCACCCGTCTGGGGCCGTAGCCCTCCACGCCCTGGAAATGCTCTGGCGTCAGGCTGTAGAGGTCGGCCACATCGTTGATCCAGCCCATAGTCACGAAGAGTTCGGCCTGGCGCTCGCCAATGCCGGCGATGTCCATCGCGCCGCGACTGACGAAGTGCTCGACCCGGCGCACCAGTTGGGCCGGGCAGATGCCGAAGTTGGGGCAGCGCCAGGCCGCCTCGCCGGGCTGCCGCTCCAGGGGCGTGCCGCAGGCCGGGCAGTGGGTGGGGAAGACCCAGGGCCGTTCGGCGCCGGTACGCAGGTGCAGCACCGGCCCGACCACGTAGGGAATAACATCACCGGCGCGCTGCACAATCACATAGTCGCCGATGCGGATGTCGCGCTCGGCGATGTAATCGGCGTTGTGGAGACTGGCGTTGCGCACGGTCACTCCACCGATAACCACCGGCTCTAGTTCGGCGTTGGGGGTCACCACCCCTGTGCGGCCCACGTTGACCGTAATGTTGAGCAAGCGCGTGACGGCCTCGCGGGCAGGGAACTTGAAGGCCACCGCCCAGCGCGGCTCGCGCTGCACCGCGCCTAGCACACGCTGCTGCTCGAAGTCATCCACCTTGATCACGATGCCGTCGGCCTCATAGGGGAGCTGGTCGCGGCGGGCCATCCACTCGCGACAGTAGGCGATGACCTGCTCGAAGTCCTCGAAGTGGCGGGCATCGGCGTTGACCGGGAAGCCAAGGGCGCGCAGGTAGTGGAGCGTCTGCCACTGGCTGGTCAGGAGGACGCCCTCGAAGGGGCCGACGCCGTAGGCGAAGAAGCGCAGGGGCCGTGCCGCGCTGATTGCGGGGTCCTTCTGGCGCAGGGAGCCAGCGGCAGCGTTGCGGGGATTGGCGAAGGTCTTTTCGCCGGCGGCGGCCAGGCGTTCGTTCAGGGCCTCGAAATCGGCGGTGCGGATGTACACCTCGCCGCGCACCTCGATCAGGCTGGCGAGGGGCAGGCCCGTCTCCCGCGGGTCGCGCAGGCGCAGGGGGATGTCGCGCACGGTGCGGAGATTGGCGGTGACATCCTCGCCAACCTCGCCATCGCCACGGGTGGCCCCCTGCACGAGGACCCCGTCGCGGTAAGTGAGGGCGACGGCCAGGCCGTCAATCTTTGGCTCGACGACGTAGGTGACGGGAACGCCGGGGCCGAGCAGTTTGAGCACGCGGGTGTCGCGCCACTCGCGGAGTTCGGCCTCGTTCATGGCGTTGCCGAGGGAGAGCATGGGTTGAGGGTGGCGCACTTTGGCGAACAGGCCGCTGGCCTCCCCGCCCACCCGTTGCGTGGGCGAGTCGGGGGTAATCAACTCGGGGTGGGCTGCCTCGAGGGCGCGCAGTTCGCGCATCAGCGCGTCATACTCGGCGTCGCTCAGGTTCGGGGCGTCGAGGACGTAGTAGCGGTAGTTGGCCTCTTCGATGGCGGCGCGCAACTCGGCCGCGCGCCGGACGGGATCGTGGTGGTCCATAGTGGGTAAAGCTCCCCGGGCGCAACCCGCAGGGTTACGCTACGACTGGTTCCCTCAACAGCCAGGGTGGAGGGAAACCTGGTTTCCCTCCTTACTTTATCAGAGTGACATATTTCACGCATTATGACGCATCATTCGATATAATTGTTTAATCCACATCTCTTGCTGGTTGTATTGTACCTGCGGAGGAGGGCCAACGATGGACTTTCTGCAAACGCCCGGGCAAACAACGACGCGGCAAGCAACAACAGACACGGTTGATCTGAGCCGCAAGATCTTGTTGGATCTGTTCGGCCCCCCGGAACGGCGCGCCTTTGCCGTCGCCTTCTGGGATGGCACGCGTGAGGCGCCGGGCGCACAGACGCCCGAGTTCACCCTGGTGTTGCGCCATCCTGACGCGCTACGGCGCATGCTTCTCCCCCCGTCGGAGTTAACGCTGGCCGAAGCCTATGTGCGGGGTGACATCGAGATCGAGGGTGATCTCGGCGCCGCCAGCGGGGTAGCCGATGACCTCGGCGCGTTGCTCGCGGCGCCGGGGCGGCTGGCGCGTGTACTGCTGCGCCTGCAGGCCCTCCCCGTCGCCGATGAGCCGCCGGTTGCCCGGACAGAGGGGCGGTTTCGGCACCAGGGTCAGCGCCATTCGCTGGAACGCGATCGCGCCGCCGTTCGCCACCATTATGATCTCGGCAACGACTTCTATGCCCTGTGGCTGGACCGGCGCATGGTCTACTCGTGCGCCTACTTCCCGACAGGCGGCGAGACCCTCGATGATGCGCAGGAGGCTAAACTGGAGTTAATCTGCCGGAAGCTGCGCCTGCGCCCCGTCGAGCGCTTGCTCGACATTGGCTGCGGCTGGGGCGGGTTGATCAGCTTCGCCGCCGAACGCTATGGAGTCGAGGCCCTGGGCATCACCCTCAGCCAGGCGCAGGCGCAACTGGCCCGCGAGCGTATCGCGGCGGCGGGGCTGAGCGGGCGCTGCCGGGTGGAGATCTGCGACTATCGTGAACTGCCGCCTTCGGAGGTGTTCGACAAGGTCGTCAGCGTGGGCATGGTCGAACACGTTGGCCGGGCGCAGATGCGGGCCTACTTCGAGACTGCTTTCCGTCACCTGCGCCCTGGCGGCCTGTTCCTCAACCACGGTATCGTCCTGGCGGCTCCCCAACCCGGCGGGACGCTGAGACGTCTGGGCGCGAGGTTGTGGGGACAGGGAGCTTTCATTCAACACTACATCTTCCCCGACGGCGAGTTGTTGCCCGCCGGGGAGATGCTGAGCCACGCCGAAGCGTGCGGCTTCGAGCCGCGCGATCTGGAGAGCCTGCGCGAGCATTATGCCCTGACCCTCGACCACTGGCGGCGGCGCCTGGAGGCCCGGCAGACTGAGGCGGTGGCGCTGGTGGGCGAGCCGTTGTACCGCGCCTGGCGGCTCTACCTGGCCGGTTCGGCGTGGCGCTTTCGGGTGGGGCAGATCGGCGTTGTGCAAATGTTGTTCGCCCGGCAGACCGCCCGTGGCCGGGTCGAATTACCCTTAACTCGGGCCGATCTGTACGCCGAGCGACCGCTGGAGCGTAGTGCAGGGGCATAACCCCGAGGGTCGGGCCACTTGTCCACCCTCGGGTGGGAGGGGAGGCACTCAGGTGCAGGGTGGGAGAAGGGGTTTTCGGCATTCCAATGCGCTTGTGATCATCACCTCCCCTGCCCCCTCTCCCGCTGAGGGAGAGGGGGAGCCGGGCGTCCGAATGTCCCGGATGGTGAATGCGACACGAGGATGTGCCGGAACCCCCTGCACCTGAGAAGGGAGGGAAGGTGGGGAAACCGGGTTTCCTCGCCTTCCAACCGGTGTTGGGCCGCCTGCTACCTCAACACCGCCCGGAAGCCAGTGAAGCAATCTCAACTTGAGCGCGGCGACGCGATCTGGTATAGTCCCATTTGTGATGGATGCCACGCAGAAAAGGGAAGCGCCTGCCCACCGTCGCGCTGGAACGCCCCGTAGGTCCGACCATGTTTCCTGGAGCAGCGGCGCAGCGCGGCGCTGGCTGCCGCGCGCCCTCGGCCTGCTGATCGCCCTCCAACTGGGCCTCCTCGTGCCCCTCGCCTGCGTGTTCCACTGCTTCCTGGAGGCGCGCGCGGAACGACCGCCAGGCGCCTGGTTCCTCTGCGGTGCGCACCATGCTCAGGCGGTGACGATCGCAGGGGCCGATGGGCTGGCAACGACCTCGCCTCGGGCCTTCTTCGAACTGCTTGCCCCGGCGCCGTCGCTGTTAGCGCTGGCCGTAGCGTTGGTGCTGACCCTCGCCCTGCGCTCCGTGCAGCATCACGCCTCGCCACTATTCCCACCGCCGATACCCCCACCGCGCTGCTGTATCCCCTGACAGGAAAGGGATGACCTGGAGGGTTGTGCTACAGGCTTCCCGATGAGCCGGGGCAAGGGTAATCCCGTTTTCCCACCTTAATCTAACCCGATTCGGGCTGGCCGAAGCTCTCTCCCGAGCAGGGACGTGGGGCAACCTGGTTGCCCCGCCCTCCTCACAACAGCGACGTTGCGGCGCCTGAAGCTCTCCCGCAGTCCAGGGCATGGGGAAACCCGCTTGCCCCCCGCGCCACGCGGAGGGCTGTTCCGTAGCGTTTCCCCGCAGTCACAGGTATGGGGAAACCCGGTTTTCCCCAATGTTCACAACAGCGACCGGATTACCGCATTACCGCATTACCTATACTAAACTAAGGAGCCGAATCATGCGAGTGACAAACGTGCTCGTGCTCATCCTGGCGAGCCTGGCCTTGCTGGCCGGCTGTGGTGCGGCGACGCCGCAGATTTCCGTCAACGAACCCTGGGTGCGCGCCGCCGCTATGACCGGTATGGGCGCGCAGGGCGCGATGGGCGGCCATGGCGGCCACGGCGGCGCCGATATGACGCCGGCGGGTGGCACCAGCGCCGCCTACATGGTGCTGATCAACCGTGGCGGCGCCGGCGACCGGCTGGTCTCCGCCAGCACCGACGTGGCCGAGGTGGTCGAGTTGCACGAGACTAAAATGGTGGATAATGTCATGCAGATGGCGCCGGTCGCGGGCGGCATCCCCGTCCCGGCCAACGGGCAGGTCGAATTGAAGCCCGGCGGTCTCCACGTGATGCTGATCGGATTGAAGCGCGACCTGGCCGCGGGGGAGACCGTGCGGCTCACGCTGAAGTTCGAACGCGCCGGGGAGATGACGGTGGACGCTCCGGTGCGGATGCCGTGAGACAAGCATTGAGAGCTGGGCGCGTGTAGCCCGCCCAGCTCTCAGGCAGGAACCTGGTTTCGCGGATTACAACCCGGAGGGTTGTACCACAACTGACTGGAAAAACCTATGCATCGTCTGGCAGCGTTCTTCATTATTTTTGTCATGGTCCTCCTGGGCGGCTGCGCCCGACCGGTGCCCGGACCGGCGCCCGAGTCTTCAATGGAGCAGGGCACGCGCATCGAACCCCCGGCGCAACTAAGCGATTTCACCCTGCCCAGCAGCCTGGGCCGTAATCTGAGCCTCAGCGAGCTGCGCGGCAAGCCCGTGGTGCTCTTCTTCGGCTACACCTTCTGCCCCGACGTCTGTCCCATGACGCTCTCGGAGTTGAAGCGGGTGAAGGCGGAGCTTGGCGCCGATGGCGCACGCTTACAGGTGGTGTTTGTTAGCGTAGACGGGGAGCGGGACACGCCGGAGGTGCTGGCGCGGCATCTGGCGGCCTTCGATCCTGATTTCATCGGCCTCCAGGGCGATGACGCCACCCTGCGGCGCATCGGCCCGGAGTACGGGCTGTACTACAAGCGCAACACGCCGCAAGGCACCAGTGCGGCCTACCTGGTGGATCACAGCTCGGCGACCTATCTGATTGACGCCGAAGGGCGCCTGCGTGTCGTGTATAGTTTTGGCACGCCCCCCGAAGTGATCGCCGCGGGTGTCCGGGAGTTGTTGAAAGAAGGTTGACCGTGTGCGCAGGCAGGCCCCCGGCGCCTGTGCCGGGACGTGATGATCATCGCCGTGGGGCGGGTTGGCCGCTCAGGGTGGGCCGGGCGTGGCCGGGGCAGGGCGCCTGGCGCGCGCTGGCCCTTCTCGCGGCCCTGGCGGCGGCGCTTCTGGCCGGCGCCTGTGGCGGGGGCAGCCTGCCACCACTGGCGCCCGACCAGGTGCGTGCCCGGCAGACGGTCAATGGCATGACCATTACCCTGGATACGCAGCGCGATCCGCAGATCAACCAGCCCCAACGCTTCCGGATAACCCTCACCGACCGGCTGGGGCGGCCCCTCGATGGAGCCAGCGTCTACCTCGATCTGGACATGAACATGATCTGCCTCAGTGGCGCGCAGCCGCTGGCGACACCGGTGGGGCCGGGGCAGTACGAAGCCCGCTCGGTCTACCAGATGGCCGGGGAGTGGGAGATTACCGTGTACGCTCAGGTGAACGGCGAATTGCGCCAGGCCCTGTTCCGTATTCACGTTGCTGACCCTGCCAGGTCGCCGCTGGGGTAGGTGGGTGCGCGAGGCGACCCGGTTGCCCCGTGGTTGTCAGGTCAAGAGGTGCGCCATGCAAAACCAGCGCTCAAAACGCGAGATGGCCGAACGGCTGGAGGGACGTTTCGGCTTGAGCATCGAGCAGTGGTTGAAGGTGATTGAAACCCTTTCGGCCATCTTGCTCTCACTGGCGGCGCTGGGAACCTCATGGAGCGGCTATCAGGCCGGTCTCTGGAACGGGCAGATGGCGACTCGCTTCAACCAGGCAGGCGCCCTGCGTGTCGAGTCGGTTAGAAACAGCGGGATTGCCAGCCGGAATATCCAGATCGACGTGCAGTTGTTCACCAACTGGCTGGGGGCCACCGCCGCGAACAATCAGGCGCTGGCCGATTTTTACCGGACGCGCTTCCGGCCCGAGTTTGTGCCCGCCTTTGAGGCGTGGCTGACGAGCCGCCCCCTCGAGAACCCGCAGGCCGCCTCCAACCCGTTCGAATTGCCGGAGTACCGGCTCGCCGCTCAGGAGGAGGCCGCTCGGCTGGAACGTGAAGCCGGTGAAATGTTCGACCAGGGCATCGCCGCCAATGAGATCGGTGACCGATATGTGCTCAACACGGTGATCCTTGCCCTGGTGCTCTTCTTCAGCGGCCTGGTCTCGAACTTCAAGCTCCTCTTCGTGCGCACGACCCTCATCGCCATCGCGCTTGCGCTTCTCGCCTATGGGCTGAGCAGGCTGCTGGTGTATCCGGTGCTTTGAGAGCCGCCGGGAGACGGGTCAATCTTCCGCGAATGTCGCCAGCCAGGCTCTGGTGTGTGGCGCAACCGTCGGCGGAGCAGCGGCCAGCTCGGCACGCAGCCGTGCCAGGTCGGCGGGAGTGTCCACGTCGTACCAGCCGGGCAGCAGCGCCGCGCGTAGATCGAGCTCGGCAGCGATTGCCAGCGTGTCGCGCAGCACCGTGGGCGTGCTCATGGTTACTTCGCGCAGCAGGCGAGGGTGGAGGCGGCGCATGCCGATCAGGTAGTAGCCGCCGTCGTCGCTGGGGCCGAGCACCAGGTCATGCTTGCCGAGGAGCGCAAAGGCGTGATTGACATAAGACGCAGGCAGGGTGGGAATGTCGGAGCCGATCAGCACGGCAGCGCCCGGGCCGGCGCCCAGCACGGTAGTGAAGCAGCGGTCCATACGCTCGCCAAGATCGGCGCCCTGCTGGGGCAGCAGGGCGAAATCGGGGGCCAGGGCCGCGAAGTAGCTGGCGGCCTCCTCGGGCTGGTAGACGATCACCCGTGACGAGGCCGGGACCTGCCGGGCCAGCGCCAGGGTGTCGTGCAGGAAGCAGGCGTACAACTCCGCCGCCGCGGCGTGGCTCAGGGGAGGGCACAGACGGGTCTTGGTCCGACCGGCGACGGGTTGTTTGGCGAAGATAAGCAGGGTCTGGCGCATTATTACGGTCACAGTTGCGGCGCGGGCGGCGCTGTGCTAGAATAAGGCCGGTGCCTGGCGACGTAGCAAAGTGGTAATGCAGCGGTCTGCAAAACCGCCATTCGCGGGTTCGATTCCCGCCGTCGCCTCCAATCCGGTTCGCCCCGCTGCTGAGCGGGGCGTTTTGTGTTCTGGCGCGCCTTGTCAGGTGCTGCGCGCGTCGGTATAATGCTGAAGTCTGAAAAGTGTATCACATGAATAATGGATAGGTCTGGGGAAACCCGGTTTTCCCAGACCCCCGCAGGAACGAGTCTGGGAGGGCTTCGCTCTCCCAGGATAAACCTGTATTCATACTGTGTGCCTGACGAGTAAAGAGCGAGCTATGCGGATCTTAATCACCGGCGGCGCCGGGTTCATAGGATGCAACCTGGCCCACCGCCTGCTGATGCGGGGGCACCGCGTGACGGTATTCGACAACCTCTCGCGGCCCTGTACGCCCCACAACCTCGACTGGCTCGAACGCTTCGCCGATGATGCGCCCGGTGCGCTGGATTTTATCCGCGGCGATGTGCGCGACGCCCGCGCCGTGATGCTCGCCGCCGCCGACGCCGAGGCGATTGTTCACCTGGCCAGCCAGGTCGCCGTTACCACCTCGGTGCTCGATCCGCGCACCGATTTTGAGATCAATGCCCTGGGCACCTTCAACGTGCTCGAAGCCGCCCGGCGCGCCCCCGCCCGCCCGGCGGTGCTCTACGCCTCGACCAATAAGGTGTATGGCGGCATGAGCGACCTGCCGATCGTCGAAGAAGAAACCCGCTACCGCTACCGCGATCTGCCCGACGGGGTGCCCGAAACCTACCCGCTGGACTTCTATTCGCCCTATGGCTGTTCTAAGGGCGCCGGCGATCAGTACGTGCGCGATTACCACCGCATCTACGGCCTGTCCACGGTGGTGTTTCGGCAGTCGGCGATCTATGGCCCACGCCAGTTCGGTGTGGAGGATCAGGGTTGGGCGGCGCATTTCGTGATTGCCGCTCAGACCGGCCGCCCGATTGTCATCTATGGCGATGGCAAGCAGGTGCGGGATATGCTCTACATTGACGACCTGGTCGATCTCTACGAACTGGCGCTCGCCCGTATTGACACCGTTGCCGGGCAGATCTACAACGTCGGCGGCGGCCCGGAGCATACGCTCTCGATCTGGGCCGAGTTTCAGCCGCTGCTGAGCCGCCTGGCCGGTCGCCCGGTCGAGGCTGCCCGCTTTGGCGAATGGCGGCCTGGCGACCAGCGCGTCTGCGTGCTCGACATTCGCAAGGTCGAGCGCGATCTGGGCTGGCGTCCCCGTGTCGGTCTCGAAGAGGGGATGCAGCGCCTCTGGAAATGGGTCGCCGAGCATCGCGAGTTGTTCCGGTAATGCGAATCCTCTGCGCCCTCACCTACTACCGCCCCTACATCAGCGGCCTGACCATCTACGTCCAGCGTCTGGCAACCGCGCTGGCCCGTCGTGGGCACGCGGTGACCGTGCTCACCTCGCAGTACGACCCCAGCCTGCCCCTCACCGAGTGGATGGACGGGGTACGGGTCGTGCGCGCCCCGGTAGTGGCGCGGGTGAGCAAGGGCGTGATCATGCCCACCTTCGGCTGGCTGGCCACTTCGCTGGCGCAGCAACACGACGCGATGAGCCTGCACCTGCCGCAGTTCGACGCGCCCGGCCTGGCCCTGCGCGGGCGCCTCCTGCGGCAGCCGGTGGTGCTGACCTACCACAGCGACCTGCAACTGCCCTTCAGTATGCTCAACACCGTCGCCAACCGGGTGGTGGACGCCGCCAACCTCGCCGCTGGCGTCCTGGCGACGCGCATCGTCGCCTACACCCAGGATTTTGCCGACCACTCGCCCTACCTGCGGCGCTTCCGCGAGAAGATCGTCGTCATCCCTCCCCCGGTCGAGGTGGCCGAGGCCACGCCCGAGGAGATCGCCGCCTTTCGCGAACGCTGGAACCTGCACGGCCCGGTCATCGGCATGGCCGCCCGGCTCGCCGCCGAGAAGGGCGTCGAAGTGCTGCTCAAGGCCCTGCCTCGCGTCCTGCAGGTCTACCCTGAAGCGCGGGTGCTCTTTGCCGGCCCCCACGAGAACGTTCTTGGCGAAGAGGCTTATGCCCAGCGCCTCGCGCCCGAGTTCGCCCGCTTCAGCCGCCACTGGACCTTTCTAGGCACGCTGGGGCCGCGCGAAATGGCCGCCTTTTTCCCCAACCTCGACGTCATCGTGGTGCCCTCGTTGAACTCCACCGAGACCTTCGGCCTGGTGCAGGTCGAGGCCATGCTCTGCGGCACCCCGTCCATCGCCAGCGCCCTGCCAGGCGTGCGGCAGCCAGTGCACCAGACGGGGATGGGCGAGGTGGTGCCTGTTGGCGACAGCGAGGCCCTGGCCGCGGCCATCCTGCGGGTGATCGAGTTGCGCAAGCGCTACGTGCGCCCGCGGGCCGAGATCGCCGCGAAGTTCTCTACCGAACGGACCGCCGCGGCCTATGAACAGCTCTTCGAGACACTGCGGGGACGCGGCTCGACCCGCACGCCCCCTCGATAATGGTGTCTGCCCATGTCCACTGCCCCACCCCCGCGGGACTACCTGCGGCCCCACCTGCTCACCCTGCCCATTCACCGGGCCATGATCCGCTCGGTCGAGGCGCGCCTGTTCGCCGAACTGGCCCCCGATCTGCCCGAACCGATCCTCGACATTGGCAGCGGTGACGGCACATTCGTGCAGATCGCCCTGCCCGGCAAAACCATCTTCGGCATCGATCCTCTGCGGGCCGACACGCGCGAGGCCCACGCCCGGGGCGTCTACGCCGGGTTGAGCGTCGCCAGCGGCGCGGCCCTGCCCTTCCCCGACGGCTGCTTCGCCAGCGCCATCTCCAACTGTGTGCTGGAGCACGTTGTGCCCCTCGACGCCACCGTCGCCGAGACGGCGCGGGTGTTGCGGCCCGGGGGGCGCTTTGTGGCCTCGGTGGTGGGCAACCGCTTCGCCGAGGACCTGCTGGGCACGTGGCTGCTCAACCGCCTGGGCCTGGACGGATCGCGCTACGGGCGCTGGTTCAACCGCATCTCCTATCATTTTAATACGTTGAGCGCGGACGAGTGGCGCGCGCGCTTTGAGCGGGCCGGCTTCGAGGTGCTGACCTGGCGCCCCTACCTCAGCAGCGCCGCGCTAAAGCTCTTCGACCTCAGCCACTACTACGGTGCTCCCTCCCTGCTCACCCGCCGGCTCACCGGGCGCTGGCTGCTGGCCCCGCCCTTCACCCCCAATCTGCTCTGGGAGCCGCTGCTGCGGCGCATCTACGACGCTTCGCCCGGCGACGATGGGCCGTATTACTTTTTTGTGCTGCGGAAACGGGGGTAGGGGGAGGGAGCACGATCGCGATGCGGCCACGGGTGTCAGGTTTTCTCAAAGACGATCAAGTCTGAAATGCCTGCGCAGGCGAGGTCATGAGCCTCCTGTGATCACGTTTTGGAGTACGAGGTCCTTCCACTCTCCGGCGCAGCGCCGGTTACACTCTGGTTCGACTAACACCTATACTGAACCGGGCTGCATTTCTGGTGAGGTATTTCACAAGTTTTTGCATGCGTAACCGCAACCGCGGTCCCCGGCGACCTGTTCGGGCAGCGCATACGCGCCATCGCGCCATGGCCCCCGATCTCCCTCCTGCCGGGGAAAGTCGCCTGGCGCTCTTCCTCCAGCAATGGTTGATGACGAGCGAATGGGCAGAGCCGCAACATATTGGCCCTCATGTGTAGTATCCGAAAACATCAGTGAATGCCAGCAACGATTCACGATCCAGAATCCGCAATCCAAAATCCAGGAGGTTCTGCTATGCCCGGCGCCACCCCGCTCGCGCCAGCGTGTTCCCCGCCCCTGCGCGTGCTTATCGTAGACGATCACGACCTTGCCCGGGCAGGGTTGCGCGCGCTGCTGGCGACGGAACCGGGGATCTCCGTAGTCGGCGAGGCCGGCGATGGCGCGCAGGCCCTCGAAGCGTGCCACAGCCAACGACCCGATGTCGTGCTCCTCGATGTGCGCATGCCCGGGATGGATGGCCTGACCACCGCCCGGGCGCTGAAACTGGCCCATCCCCGCATCCAGGTGCTGATAGTCACCTTGCACGCCAATCCTGAGTACATGCTCGAGGCCTTTCGCGTCGGCGCGGCGGGCTATGTGCTCAAGCACGCCTCCCGCGGCGAGCTGGTGGAGGCCATCCACCGTGCTGGCCGCGGTGAAAGGCTGCTGACCCAGGCCCTGCTCATCCAGACCCTGCAGCAGTTGGGGACCATCCCTGCGCCGGCCCCCGCCGACCTGGCCGACCGGCTGACGCCGCGCGAGCTGGAGGTGCTGCGCTTGCTGGCCCAGGGACGCACCAACCGGCAGATCGGCCAGTGCCTGGGGATCAGCCCGGGCACGGCCAAGAACCACGTCGAGCGTATTCTCACCAAGCTCGGGGTGAGCGACCGCACCCAGGCCGCCGCCCGCGCGGTCGAGTGGGGGTTGCTCAGATGAGAATGGGGAAACGCGGGTTTTCCAACCACGGGAGGGTCCAGCAGGGCATTGCCCTCCCGTCGCGCGAAGTATTGTTCTCCTCACCCTCCCCCCCGTGCCAGCGTCAAACTGTTATAATGATTCTCAGGAGGGCCATTATGACAGACATGACCGAAACTACCGACGATGTGACCGCGCTGGTTTCCGAGGGGAATGCGGCGCTGATCGCCGGAGACACCTATACCGCACGCCAGCGTTTTCGCGCCGCACTGGAGCGCAATCCGCGCCGGGTGGATGCGCTGATCGGCATGGCCGGCAGCGTGCGCCCCTACCGCGAGAAGCGCGAGCACCTGCTGCGCGCCCTGGAGATTGACCCCGACAACGAGCACGCCCGCGCCGTGCTGGAGCAGGTCGAGACGCGCCTGGCCGCCGGCGAGGTGCTGGCCCCCGGCGGCGTCCGCGAGCGCGAGCCGCAACCCGCCCCGGCGCCCGAAGCGCCCCCGGCGCCGCCGCCCGAGCCGACCGCCGCTCCGGCCGCCATCCAGGCCTGCTACCTGCACCCCGACCGCGAGACCGGCCTGCGCTGCACGAGTTGTGACCGGCCCATTTGCGCCGACTGTGTGCGCCCCGCCGCCGTGGGCCAGCTCTGCCCCGAATGCGCCAGAGTCCGGCGGCCGGTCAACTACCAGGTCTCCGCCGTCGAGAGCGCCATCGCCGGCGCCACGACCCTGGTGTACAGCACTCTGGTCTCGACTTTCGCCCTGCTGATTCTTGGCAGCATCGGCTTCTTCGGTCTGCTGGTCGCCTTGCTGCTGGGACCGGTGGCCGGGGATCTGCTGGTGCGCCTGACCGATCGCTTCACTCGCAGCAAGCGCGGCCAACTGATGCAGTTAAGCGTGGGCATCGCCTACGTCGCGGGCTTTCTGTTGATGCTGGGCGGGCTGGCCGTGGCGCTGACCGGCGGGCCTTCGCCGGGGGCCGTCGGGGCGCTGTTCTTCGGGTTGCCGCCTGGCTTGCACCTCTTCAACGTCGTTACGATCGTGTCCGCTGTAGTGCGCCTGCGCTGAGGGATATTGCCCCGTCCTGTGGAGCCGAAGGATTAGCTGCACCAACCCTTCGGCCCTACTCTACCCTCAGGCTACGACGCCGTACAACGGGCATGCTACAATCGTGACAGGCAATGCCCGAGACAGATCCAGGTCTCCTGGCGCCGCGCCACTTAACCGAAGAGGCGGTATGACAGAGAAACATCGGGGTATGATGCGAGCGGTGCGGGGCCACGCAAACCCGCTGGATATGGTAGAGCGCCGCTTGCGTGAAGAGATCTTTGGCCAGGAACGAGCCATCGAGAGCGTGATCCGCGTGCTGAACCGGGCGCGTTTTGGCTTTTCGGCGGGGAATACGCGACGCCCGCGCGCCACGCTGTTGTTCCTCGGTCCCACCGGCGTGGGCAAGACGGCCACGGCGCGCGCCCTCGCCCAACTGCTCCGCCCCGACGGTGAGGCGTTCCTCAAGATTGACTGCTCGCTGTTTAGCCAGGGCCACGAGGTGAGCGCCCTGGTCGGCGCGCCCCCCAGTTACGTCGGGCGCGATCAGAAGCCTCTGCTCAACCCCGAGATTATTGAACAGGAAAATAGCGTTGTTCTCTTTGACGAGATTGAGAAGGGCCAGCCGGAGCTGTGGAACCTGCTGCTCCAGGTGATGGAAGATGGCGAGATCCTGCTGCTCAACGGCGGTCGCCGGGTGAGCTTCCATAACAGCATCGTTGTGTTTACTACCAACGTTGGCGCCAAAGAGATGGTGGACTATCTCGACCGCCGCACGATTGGCTTTCGCACCCCCCACGGCGATGTCGAGGCCACGGGCCAGCAGATCTATCAGATTGGCTTTGAGGCGCTGCAAAAGGTCTTTCAGCCCGAGTGGATCAACCGCCTCGACGAGATTATCGCTTTCCGCCCGCTCTCCAGCGATGTGCTGCGCCAGGTGCTCAAGCGGATGCTGCGCGAGTGCAACGAGCAGTACCTGCGCCAGGCGGTTCAGGTGAGCGTCACCGCTGAGGCGCGCGAGTATCTGCTGAGCAAGGGCTTCGACTCACGCTTCGGCGCGCGCCCCCTGCGCCAGCAACTGCTCAAGTTGATTGACGCTCCGCTGGCCGATCTGATTGCCTCCGGCGGCATTCCCGCGGGCAGCCATGTCGTGGTTGATTATACGGGCGTGGATAAGCACGGCGAGGCGCTGGAGTTTTTCTACGAGGCTGCCCCGGATCTCCTGCGCCAGGCCGAACAACTGCGCATGCAGGAGGTGGGCCGGCTCCACGTTGCCCCGAGTGATGGCCCGCAGCCCCCCAGTATAAGTCTGACCAGCGAAAAGGCCAATACCGCCGAAGGTGGCGCTGGTTCGTTTGGCGTCCGCGGCCCTCGCGTCCATCCTCGCCGCCACGAGGGTCGTTCGTAAAACGACGGGCCATACTACCACGGGAGGGTTTGGGAGGGCTACGCTCAATTACGAACACAAATCGCTTCAGAGTAGAACAAAGGCCATACTACCACGGGAGGGTTTGGGAGGGCACAGCCCTCCCAGAATCGTTTCCCCTACAACGATACCACCTGTGGCCCGGTTCCACCTTCGGACGGCTGCGCCGGGGGCGGTGACTGGCCCTCGGGCTGCGCCGGTTGTTCGTGGCGCACCACCGAGAGGTCCGGTTCGGCGTTTCCTTCCATGGGGCGCTTAAAGATCAGGTAGACCCGCCCCGGCATCGTGTGCTGTACGCCGCTCAGTTCCCAGCCGTCGGCGCCGAGGGTGTTGAGAAAGCGCCGCCCGAAGGCGCTGCGCCGCTCACCCTTCTCCGGGCGCGTCTCGTGTCCCTCCACCGAAACACGCTCCCACTGCTCGACAAAGGCGACTTTGTATTCCCACCTGGCACTCATCTGATACCTCCTTGTCCGCCGCCGATCACCCGGCGCGGGGCCGCGGCAACCGGCCCCGCCGCTCGGGCGCTTCCTGTGGGCGTCACACGGTGAGTGTAGCACGTGGCCTTGCCGGGTTCACGGGTCATTTGACCGGGTTTGGAAACGCAGCCTACCTGCCCTTTCTTCCGGGTTGAAAAGCCGGGGAAATCGGGTTTTTCCATGCCCCTGCCGTCAGGCAGGGTGTGGGCGGGCACGGCCCTCCCACCAACATCTCCAACTCACCCTCGGAGCGGGCAGCGCAGCCGCATCGAACCCGACATGAGTCCACGGAATAAACAAAGTATTTCCCTTTTTTATTGACAAAACCCTCAGAGACTGGTAGACTACACCCTGGTAGTTCGGAGGATTGCGACTATGCTTGTGATCGGCTACTCCGCCAGCAGCGCGGCCGGGCAAATATTGCAGCATCTTCAACGCGCCGGCGAGGCCACGGTCAAGGATCTGGCCACGCTCCTCGGTGTGAGCACCACCGCCGCACGCGACCATCTCATCCATCTGCAGGCGGAAGGTCTGGTGTCGGTGCGGGCCGAACGTCACGGCCCTGGCCGCCCCCGCCTGGTCTATACCCTTAGCGATGAGGCGCGCAGCCGCTTCCCCAAGCAGTACGATCGTCTGATCACCGGCCTCCTCCGCGAGTTGATTGCCCTGGAGGGCGCCGATAAGGTCGAAGTGTTGCTCGAACGGGTCAGCCGGCGGCTTGCCGAAGAGTACGCCGATCGCATGGCCGGCACCGAGGTGAGCGAGCGGCTGAATGAGTTGCGCCGGTTGCTCGAGCAGCGCGGTGTGCCCGCCGAGGTGGCCGAGGGCGGTGATGGCATCCGCCTGTTTGCCTGCCCGTTCTACGACGTGGCCCAGGATCACCCGGAAGTCTGCTCGATGGAGCGGCAGATGATCGAGTATGCCCTGGGCGAGAAACTGGCCCTGGAGAGCACCATTCGCGAAGGCGCCCATACCTGCCGCTTCGTGCTGAGGAGCGTGGATATTCCCCTCACCCCCGTGGCCCCCGCGCGCACCGCCGATCACGTCGGCGCGCGGGACGAAGGTTAATACTATTTCGGATTGGGGATGCTGGATTTACGGATGTGGCTAAGGGAGGCTTTCAGGGAGGACCTGCCCTCCCTCAGAAACATCCTCCCACTCTATGAAATCTGGAAAGCTCAGGTTCAGGTACTCAACCAAGAAAAACAGAGGAGCACATGAGCAACGACCTGGTTATCAAGGATTTGCAGGCGCGCATCGGCGAGAAGGAGATCCTCAAGGGGGTCAACCTGACTGTTCAGGGTGGCACCATCCATGCCATCATGGGTCCCAATGGCAGTGGCAAGAGCACCCTGGCCAGCGTGATCGCCGGCCATCCGGGCTACGAGGTCACCGGCGGGGAGATCTGGTACAGGGGCCAGAATATTCTTGAATTGGAGCCCGATGAGCGCAGCAAGCTCGGCCTGTTCCTGGCCTTCCAGTACCCGGTGTCGGTGCCAGGGGTGACGGTTGCCAACTTCCTGCGCGCGGCGATCAACGCCCACCGCGCCGAGGAGGGCAAGGATCCCAGGGAGACCGCCATTCCCGTGGCCGAGTTCCGCAAGCAACTGCGCGAAGGCATGAAGCTCCTCGAAATGGACGAGAGCTTTGCCCGGCGCTACCTGAACGAGGGCTTCAGCGGCGGTGAGAAGAAGCGCCTGGAGATCCTCCAGATGACCATGCTCAAGCCGAGTATGGCGGTGATGGACGAAACCGATTCGGGGCTGGATATTGATGCGCTGCGTATCGTCGCCGAGGGCGTTAATCGCCTGGCCGGCCCCGAGATGGGCGTTCTGGTGATCACCCACTACCAGCGGCTGCTCAACTACATCAAGCCCCAGTTCGTCTCGGTGATGATGGACGGGCGGATCGTGCGCGAAGGCGGCCCCGAACTGGCGCTGGAGCTGGAGGAGAAGGGCTACGACTGGCTGCGGGAGGAACTGGCGGGAACGGCGTGATGAGTTGAAGGGCCTGAAATTACCTATGACATCGCTTACCCTCAAAGAACTGAGCGCCGACGCCATCGCCGCCCTCTCGCGGCAACGTGGCGAGCCGGCCTGGCTCACCGAGCGCCGTAGTGAGGCGTGGAGCTTCTTTGCCCAGTCCGGCCCGCCGGAGTGGCGCCGCACTGACCTGAGCGGGCTGCGGCCCGAGGAACTGGCGCCGACCACTGGCACCGCCCTCACCCTCGAGTGGGACGAGGCCCTCGCCGGGCAGGGCGTGACGCTCAAGCCGCTGGGCGCGGCGCTGTCCAGCCATGCGGAATTGATCAAGGCGCGGATGGACACCGCGGTGGCGGCGCTGGAGCATAAGTTCAGCGCCTTGCGCGCCGCCCTGTGGCAGGACGGGGTCTTGCTGCACGTGCCAAAGAACGTGGCCGCCGAGACGCCCATCCGCGTGCGCTACGGTCTGCCCGCCGGCAGCCGCGTCACCTTCCCCCGCACGCTGGTGATCGTCGAGGATCATGCCCAGGTGACGCTGATCGAGGAGTTTTTCTCTGGCGATCAGCCCGCCACGGCCCTGGCCGCTCCGGTCACCGAGATCTTCGCCGGTCCCGGCAGTCGCGTGCGCTTTGTCAGCGTCCAGCGGTGGGGTGACGGCGTGTACCACATCGGCGGGCAGAAGGTCGTCCTTGAACGCGACGCCGACCTGGAGTGGACCAGCGTGGCCATTGGCGCGAAGGTGCAGCACATCGAGGCCGAGACGGCACTGAAGGGCGACGGCTCGCGGGTCAACTGGCTGGGAGCCACCTTCGCTGGCGACGCGCAAAAGCTGCTCACCGCGCCCTGGCTGCGCCACATTGGCCACCATGCTGAGAGCTACATGGAGTTCCGCACGGTGGTTAACGATACGGGGTATTCGGTCTTCGATGGCATGATCAAGATCGAGCGCGAGTCGACCGGCACCAGCACGCGGTTGGAGGAGCACGCCCTGCACCTCAACCCCGGCGCCCGCAACGACTCGATCCCTGGCCTCAAGATCGATACGAACAGCGTGCTCAAGGGCGGTCACGCCTCGACCAGCGGCGATGTGGACGAGGAGCAACTCTTCTATATGCAGTCCCGCGGCATCAGCAAGACCGAGGCCAGGCGCATGATCGTCATGGGCTTCTTCGGCCCGGCCCTCGATACCATTCCCGTCGAGGCGCTGCGCGCGGAGCTGGAGGCGGCGATCGAGGCCAAGATTTTGAGCTGAGCTTCGAGGTGTTCCTGGAGGGCTTTGTCCTCCAGGAACACCTCTCTTTGCAGAGTTACGGCGCGCGAATCGCAGATTGGTGCGCCACCCCGCCCATACCGGCTAGCAGGTTCGCTATGTCCATCCTCTCCCAGTTTGATGTGCTTGCCATCCGGCGCGAGTTTCCCATCCTCCAGCAGGAGGTCAACGGCAAGCTCGTCGCCTTCCTCGACAGCGCCGCTTCGTCGCAGAAGCCGCGCCAGGTGATTGACTGCCTCGAAGACTACTACCGGCGCTACAACGCCAATGTGCATCGGGGCGTCTACAAGTTCAGCGAAGAGGCCACCTTCGCCTACGAGCGTGCCCGGGGCAAGGTGGCGCGCTTCATTGGCGCCACCTCGCCTCGCGAACTGGTCTTTACGCGCAACGCGACCGAAGCGGTGAACCTGGTGGCCCGCGCCTGGGGCGATGCCAATCTGCGCCCCGGCGATCGCATCCTGCTCACCCTGATGGAGCACCACTCCAACATCGTCCCCTGGCAGATGCTCGCCGCGCGGGTCGGCGCGAGCCTTGATTACCTGTCCCTCGACGGCGAGGGGCGGCTGGCGCTGGAGGAACTGGACACAAAGCTCACTGAGCGCACCCGCCTGGTGGCGGTGGCCCACCAGTCGAACGTGCTGGGCACGATCAACCCGGTGGCCTACCTGGCCGAGCGGGTCCACGCCGTTGACGCGAAGCTGCTGGTGGACGGAGCGCAGAGCGTGCCGCATATGCCGGTGAACGTGCAGGAACTGGGGTGTGACTTCCTGGTCTTCAGCGGCCATAAGATGTGTGGGCCGACCGGGATCGGCGGGCTGTGGGCGCGGCGCGAGATCCTCGAGGCCATGCCGCCCTTCCTCGGCGGCGGCTCGATGATCAAGGTGGTGGAACTCGACCACAGCACCTACGCCGATGTGCCGGCCCGCTTCGAGGCCGGCACGCCGGCAATCGCCGAGGCGATCGCCCTGGGCGAAGCGGTGGACTTCCTCAACCGCGTGGGGATGGCTTCCATCCGCCGACACGAGGTTGAGTTGCTCGGTTACGCCCTGGAGCGTCTGGCCGAGGTGACCGGGTTGACCCTCTACGGGCCGCACACTACTGAGCAGCGCGGCGCCGTGTTTAGTTTCACCCTGGAGGGTGTGCATCCCCACGATGTGGCCGCGGTGCTCGACAGCGAGGGCGTGGCGGTGCGGGCGGGGCACCACTGCACTCAGCCGCTCCACCGGCTTCTCGACGTGCCGGCTACCACCAGGGCCAGTCTTTATATCTACAACACGGCCGAAGAGATCGACCGACTGGTCGCGAGCCTCGAGAAGGCGAAGCGCCTGTTCGCCTGAGGTGTGGAATGGATGACATCTATCGCGAGCAGATCCTCGAGCATGCCCGCTACCCCCACAACTTCGGTACGCTCGAACAACCGACCGTCAGCCACGAGGAGTACAACCCCCTCTGCGGCGACCGGGTGCGCATTGATCTGCTGATTGAAGATGGGGTGATCGCCGATGTGCGCTTCAGCGGCAAGGGCTGTGCCATCAGCCAGGCCTCGGCCTCTATGCTTACCGATGAGATCAAGGGCATGGATGTCGAAACCGCAAAGGCGTTCAGCAAGGACGATTTGCTCACGCTGATCGGCATCCCGCTCAGCAAGAACCCCACGCGCCTGAAATGCGCCCTCCTGTCCCTCAAGGCGCTCAAGGCCGGGCTGTACGGGGTGGCATCGGTGGATGTTGACGACGAGTAGGGCCGATACTTCGGCTCCATCAGGGCCTGACACACGACAATCACCCGGCGCGTGCGCCGAACAATGGATAATAATGACGTAGAACCATTACGAGGAGGACATGCATGGTCGCCGAGGCAGTCAATCTCCAGTTTGACTATAGCAAGTACGGGTTCCGCAATGAAGAGAACTACCTCTACAAAGCGCCGAAGGGTCTGAACGAGAAGATCGTGCGCGAGCTTTCGGGCATGAAGGGCGAGCCAGAGTGGATGCTCAAGCGCCGGCTGAAGGCTCTGGAGATCTTCAATCAGAAGCCGACCCCGCTCAGTGGCATGTGGGCCAACCCGGAACTGGCCGAGCTGAACTACGACGAGATCCATTACTACGTGCGCGCCGGGGAGCGCCCGCAGACTGACTGGGACGCCGTGCCCCAGGAGATCAAGAACACCTTCGAGCGCCTTGGTATTCCCGAGGCCGAGCGCAAGTTCCTGGCCGGCGTGGGCGCGCAGTATGAGTCGGAGGTGGTCTACCACTCGTTGCGCGAGGAGTGGTCGAAACTGGGGGTCGTCTTCCTCGATACCGATACGGCGCTTAAGGAGTATCCCGATCTGGTCAAGCAGTACTTCGGCACGATCGTGCCGGCCGCCGATAACAAGTACGCCGCGCTTAACACCGCGGTCTGGTCGGGCGGCTCGTTCGTCTACGTGCCCGCCGGCGTCAAGGTAGATATTCCGCTCCAGGCTTACTTCCGCATTAATGCGGAGAACATGGGCCAGTTTGAGCGCACGCTGATCATCATCGAAGAGGGCGCCGAGGCCCACTACATCGAGGGCTGCACCGCGCCGATCTACTCCACCAACTCGCTGCACTCGGCGGTGGTGGAGGTGATCGTGAAGAAGGGCGGCAAGTTCCGCTACACCACCATCCAGAACTGGGCCAACAACATCTTCAACCTGGTCACCAAGCGCGCCGTGGCCTACGAAGAGGCCAGCATGGAGTGGGTGGACGGCAACATCGGCTCCAAGCTGACCATGAAGTACCCCTCGGTCTACCTGATGGGGCGCAAGGCCCGCGGCGAGGTGCTGAGCGTGGCCTATGCCGGCAAGGGCCAGCACCAGGACGCCGGGGCCAAGATGGTCCACGTCGCGCCCGAGACCACCAGCCGTATCACCAATAAGTCGGTGAGCAAGGATGGCGGCAAGACCACCTACCGCGGTCTGGCCAGGGTGGCCCCCGGGGCCTACGGGGCGAAGATCAATGTCAACTGCGACGCCCTCATCCTCGATGAGCGTTCGGCCTCCGACACCATCCCCTTCATCGAGATCGAAGAGGACCGCTGCACCCTGGCCCACGAGGCCACGGTGGGCCGCATCGGCGAGGAGCAACTCTTTTACCTGATGAGCCGTGGCCTGCCCGAGGCCGATGCCCTCTCGATGATTGTGCTTGGCTTCATGGAGCCGTTCACCCGCGAACTGCCCATGGAGTACGCCGTGGAACTGAACCGCCTCATCCAGATGGAGATGGAGGGGTCGGTCGGGTAAGCGGGTGTCCGCAGGAGATGGGGAGGGGTAACTCTCCTCATCTCCCAGGTTGCCGAAGGGGGATGGGGTTGCACCACCCCATCCCCCTTGTTACGGCAGGGGGATGGGGAAACCCGGGTTCCCCATCATAGCACCACCAACAGCCACCTATGCCACGCATCAACATTGCGACCCTGGCCGATCTTCCCGATGGGACTGGACGGGCCTTTGAAGTTAACGGACGGCGCATCGCCGTGTTTCGCGTCGCCGATGAGGTGTACGCGATTGACGATACCTGCTCCCACGCCGAGGCGTCCCTCAGCGCCGGGGAGTTCGATCCCGATGAACTGTGCGTCGAGTGCCCCCTGCACGGCTCGCTCTTCGATGTGCGTACCGGCGCGCCCCGCACCTTCCCCGCCTTTGAGCCGGTCACTGTCTACCGCGCCTTCATCGAGGGTGACACGGTATTTGTTGAGTATCCAGCGTAACAACTTGACTAAATCCGGCGCCAGGGCTACAATGGGAACGTGCCGATAGCAGCTTCGAGCGCAAAGGAGCCTGTGATGAGCGGCTATGCCCATCCCGAGGTGCTGGTTGATACGGCCTGGGTGGCCGACCATCTGAATGACCCGAAGGTGCGGATCGTCGAGAGCGATGAGGATGTCCTGCTCTACGAGACCGGCCATATTCCCGGCGCGGTCAAAATTGACTGGGTGACCGATCTGAACGACCCGGTGGTGCGCGATTACCTGGATGCCGAGCGCTTCGCCGAGGTCGTGGCGAGTAAGGGTATCTCCAACGATACGACGGTGGTCTTCTACGGCGACAAGCATAACTGGTGGGCTACCTACGCCTTCTGGGTGTTCAAGCTCTTTGGCCACCAGGATGCGCGCATTCTGAACGGCGGGCGGGCCAGATGGATCGCCGAGGGTCGCGAACTGACCCGCGAGGTTCCTACCTACCCCCGCGGGGTCTACGTCGCGCCGCCGCGCGATGATGCCACTATTCGCGCCTTCCGCGACCAGGTTCTTGAGCACATCAAGCGTTCTTCCGGCGCGGCGCTGGTGGATGTGCGCAGCCCGCAGGAGTTCAGCGGCGAGCGCACCCATATGCCAGAGTACCCCCAGGAGGGCGCCCTGCGCGGCGGCCATATCCCTACCGCCGTCAATATTCCCTGGGCCCAGGCCGTGCGCGAGGACAGCACCTTCAAAAGCCCCGAAGAGTTGCGCGCGCTCTACGAGGGCAAGGGGATTACGCCCGATAAGGACGTCATTGCCTACTGCCGCATCGGTGAGCGTTCCAGCCACACCTGGTTCGTGCTCACTTACCTGCTGGGCTATCCCAGGGTGCGCAACTACGATGGGAGCTGGACCGAGTGGGGCAACGGCGTGGGCCTGCCGATTGAGAAGGGCTAGCGCCCCCGCGCCTGGCGCCCCCCCTCTGGAGGGTGTCGGCATATAAGGGTGCCCATTGCGACTTCGGGCGCAGGTCGCATGACCGCGTCCGTGTCCGATCCGCAATCCGCAATCCAAAATCCGCAATCGCACCATGGACCGCCAGGCAATCATCGAGCGGCTGCTCGACCACTACGAATATCCCCGCTACCACGGCCCCCTGGCCGATGCCGACGTGATCATGCCTGGCGGCATGCCTGATTGTGGCGATCAGGTGACGATCTATCTCAAGGTTGACCCGGAGCGCGAGCGGGTGGCGGGGTTGCGCTTCGAGGGCCAGGGGTGCAGCGTGAGCCAGGCCTCCGCCTCGATCCTGGCCGAGGCGCTGCAAGGCGCCTCCCTGGTGGCCATCGAAGCCCTCGATGACGCCGCCGCGCTGGAACTGGTCGGCTACGAAGTTGCCCGGGCGCGCCCCCGCTGCGCCACCCTGGCCCTGCACACCCTTCAGGCGGCCGTGCTGGCCTACCGGCGCCAGCGGCGCGAGGCGCCGCCCCAGGAGACACGATGACCACGGCCCTCGATCTGATCGGCGAGACACCCCTGCTCCGGCTCACCTGCCTGAACGCCGACCTGCCGCCCGGGGTGGAACTCTACGCCAAGGCGGAGTGGTACAACCTCGGCGGCTCGGTGAAGGATCGCCCGGCGCTGTGGATGATCCGCGACGGCGAGCGCCGGGGCCTGCTGCGCCCCGGCATGCGCATTGCCGACGCCACCAGTGGCAACACCGGCATCGCCTATGCCGCCATCGGCGCGGCCCTGGGCTACGGCGTGACCCTGGCGCTGCCCGCCAATGCCAGCCCCGAGCGTCGGCGCACCCTGCACGCCCTCGGCGCCGCGCTGATCCTCACCGACCCCGCCGAGGGCATGGATCTGGCCATTGCCACCATTCGCCAGCTTGTGGCTCGCGAGCCTGAACGTTACTTCTACCCCGACCAGTACAGCAACCCCGCCAATCCCCTGGCCCACTACGAGACCACCGGCCCGGAGATCTGGCGCCAGACCGGGGGGCGGGTGACGCACTTTGTCGCCGCTCTGGGCACCAGCGGCACCTTTATGGGTGTGACGCGGTGCCTGCGCGAGTTGAACCCCGCCGTGCGGGCCATCGCCGTGCAGCCCGATGGTCCCTACCATGCCCTGGAGGGCGTCAAGCATATGGCCTCAACGCGCCTTGTTCCGGCGATCTACGATCCGGCGGCCCCCGACGCCATTCTGGAGGTGAGCAGCGAGGCCGCCTTTGCCATGGCCCGGCGCCTGGCCCGCGAGGAGGGGCTGCTGGTGGGCATCTCGGCGGCGGCCAATGTCGCCGTCGCGCTGCAGGTGGCTCGCGATCTGCACTCCGGCGTGGTCGTGACCATCCTCTGCGACAGCGCCAATCGCTACCTCAGCGAACGCTTCTGGGAGGAGCCGGGCTTCGAGCAGGGCAGCGGGATTTAATGCCATTTTGGATTTTCGATGGCTGAATAGGGCTTCCCGGTGAGACCAGGCGATGATGTGCATGCACAGTTTTCAACAGAAACTGGTATAAAAAGGACTTGCTCACCCAGATGCTCCGTATGCTGGAACCAGGAATGAAACCCCCAACTCTTACCCTTTCACCCGCGACGGCAACCGCCATTGCCGCTCACGCCGAGGCAACTTACCCCGACGAGTGCGTTGGCCTGCTACTGGGGCGCCTGGAGGGCGCCGACAAGCTGGCCCTGGAAGCCTTTCCGGTAGAGAACCGCTGGAGCGGCCAGGTGCAACTCGGCGCGAACGACGATCCCACCTCGCGGCGCGATCGCTTCTACCTCGATCCGCGCGACTATCTGCGCGCCGACCGCGCGGCGACGGCGCGGGGCCTGGAGATCGTCGGCTGCTACCATTCCCACCCCGACGCGCCCGCCACCCCCTCCGAGCGCGATCGCGTCGGCGCGCAGGCCATCGGTGGCTTCACCTTCGCCTTCGTCATTCAGGCCGTGCGCCAGGGCCGCGCCGCCGAAGTCACGAGCTGGCTGCTCGTTGATGCCGGGGCGCGTTTTGAAGCGGAAGAGGTCATCATTGCAGGCATACAGTAACCTTCTGCAAAAGATTACTGGCCGATTGAGGACAGTGGGGCAACCTGGTTTCTCCACACCCCGTCAGAGGAGAGAGTTTGGGAGGGCAAAGTCCTCCCAAAGAAAACTTGTTCATTGTCCTCTTCTGTGAGGTTCCACTGAGTTTTGAGATAGCTCTATGGTAATACAAGGAGTAAGGGTATGGCCGTAACCATAACCATCCCTACCGCGCTGCGCGAGTATGCCGGCGGCAACGCCCAGGTACATCTGGAGGCCGACACGGTCGGCGCGCTGCTGCGCGGCCTGGTCGAACTGCACCCTGCTCTCGGTCGGCACCTCTTTGCCGAGGATGGCCGCCTGCGCAGCTTCGTGAACATCTACGTCGGCGACGAGGATATTCGCTTCCTGCAGGGCGAAGAAACTCCCCTCAGCGCCGACGAGACCGTGTCGATCATTCCTGCCATCGCGGGAGGACGCCGATGAGCAACGTTTCGCTGTCCAATGAGGAGATCGCCCGCTACAGCCGCCACCTGATCATGCCCGAGGTGGGCATGGAGGGCCAGCGGCGCCTGAAGCAGGGCAGTGTGCTGCTGATCGGCGCCGGCGGGCTGGGTTCACCGCTGGCGCTCTATCTCGCCGCGGCGGGCGTCGGTCACATCGGCCTGGTTGACTTCGACGTGGTCGACTCCAGCAACCTGCAGCGACAGATCGTTCACGGCACCAGCACGGTGGGCCTGTCCAAAACCGAGTCGGCCCGCCGGCGCCTGCTCGATCTCAATCCGCATATTGAGGTTAGCGTCTATGAGACGCAGATCACCTCGGTGAACGCTTTTGATCTGATGCGCCCCTACGATGTGATCGTGGACGGCACCGACAACTTTCCCACCCGCTACCTGACCAACGACGCCTCGGTGCTGCTGGGCAAGCCCAACGTCTACGGCAGCATCTTTCGCTTCGAGGGCCAGGCCACGGTGTTCGCCCCGCAGGCGGGTGGGCCGTGCTACCGCTGCCTCTACCCCGAACCGCCGCCGCCGGGTCTGGTGCCTTCGTGTGCCGAGGGGGGCGTGCTGGGGGTGCTGCCGGGGGTTATCGGCGCCATTCAGGCCACGGAGACGATCAAGTTGCTCACCGGCATCGGCGAGCCGTTGATTGGCCGGTTGATGCTCTACGATGCTCTGAGCATGCGCTTCCGTGAACTGAAGCTGCGGCGCAATCCGAATTGCCCGGTCTGCGGCGAGAACCCCACTGTGACCACGCTGATTGACTACGAGCAGTTTTGCGGCATCACCCGCGAAGCGCCTTCAATCGGCGGCCAGTACGTGATTACGCCGCTCGAGCTGGCCAACTGGCTCCAGGCCGACAATCGGCCCTTCCTCCTCGATGTGCGCAATCCCTACGAAGTGGCTATTGCCAGCATTCCCGGCACCGACAGGCTCATCCCCATTGACCAGTTGCCGGAGCGCATCCACGAACTCGACAGCGCCCGGGAGATGGTGGTCTACTGCCGCAGCGGCGTGCGCAGCGCGCGGGCCGTCGAACTGCTCAAGCAGGCTGGCTTCCGCAAGATCAAGAATCTGGAGGGCGGCATACTCCGCTGGAGCGATGAGGTGGACCCGACGGTGGCGAAATACTAGAGCGCAACCTGGAGGGTTGCGCCTACAGGGGAAAGCCACCCCTGTTCCTCTCACCGTAACAACGCCACCAGCGCCTGCGCCAGAATGATCTTCGCGATGGTCGCTAGCGGGTAGACCGTGGCGTAGCCGATATTGGGCATATCGTTGCGGGTCTGCTCGCTGGCGAAGGCCAGTACGGCCGGCTGGGTCTGCATCCCCGCCAGGAGACCGACGCATAGCCCCATGGGGATCTTGAGCAGCCGGTATCCCACAAAGAGCAGCGTCACGGCGGACACGGCAGTGATCAGGGCGCCGGCGACGAAGATCGCCAGCCCACCTCCTTCGGCCATGGTGCTCACGAAGCTGTAGCCCGAGCGCAGCCCTACCCCTGCCAGAAAGAGCGTCAACCCGACCTGGCGCAGGGTCAGGTTGGCGCTGTAGGGCAGGCTCCAGACAATCGGCCCCGTGCGTTCCAGCCAGCCCAGGATCAACGCGACGATCAGCGGCCCGCCGGCGAAACCCAGGGTAAACGTGCCGCCCCCGGGGAGCGGGAAGGGGATCATCCCCACCAGTAGCCCGATGGCCATCCCCAGGCCCAGGGAGACCACGTCGATCTCGGAGAGACGCCGGTACGAGTCACCGAAGTACTTGCTGACATTATCCAGGTTCTCGCGCCGGGTCACCACGCGCACCCGGTCGCCCAGTTCGAGCACCGTGTCGCCGTGGGGCAAAATATCCGCATCGCCGCGCCGCAGCCGGGTGATGATCGCCCCCTGGGTGCGCGGCAGGTCGAGATCGCGCAGGCGCTTGCCCGCCACCTCGGGGTTCGACACAAAGACGCGCCGGAAGTCGAGCGTGTGCCGGTCCAGTTCCAGCGGTTCAGGTGCCGGCTCGCCCAGGGCCGCCACCACACGCTCTACCTCCTCCGGTGTGCCGATGACGCTCACCAGGTCGTTGAGCCGGAGATAGGCGTCGCTGGTGGCGATGCTCATATGCCCGTCGTGCTGCAGGCGACTGAAAACCACGTCCCAGCCATTGGTCCGCACCAGTTCGCCGAGGTTACGGCCGTCCATTTCGGGGTGGGTCACCCGCACGGTGCGGTTGACCAGGTTCTCGACCCCCAGGCTCAGGTCAGGCGAGGAGCGTGCCTCGGCGGCGTAGTCCACCCGCCAGAGACGCTGAAAGAAGGAGATTGCCATAATCACGCCCAGCACGCCCATGGGGTACGTGACCGAGTACCCGACCACGGGCCCGGTGAGGACGGCGTCGCTCAGTTCATCGCCGGCGTTGCGCTTGAGTTGTTCGATCACGCTTGCCAGGGCCGGCGTGTTGGTCAGACTGCCGGCGAACACACCGGCGGTGATCGGCGCGCTCGCGCCAATCGCCAGGTGCACCGCAACGGTCAGCGCGGTGGCGAGGAGCAACACCCCCAGCACGAGCAGGT
Source organism: uncultured Chloroflexales bacterium (assembly GCA_937918935.1). Classification (GTDB taxonomy): domain Bacteria; phylum Chloroflexota; class Chloroflexia; order Chloroflexales; family Chloroflexaceae; genus JACAEO01. Next base: position 104,900 of record CAKZSI010000011.1, read on the forward strand.
TGTCGCGCAGCCCCTTGCGCTGCAGTGAGGCGAAAAAGCCGGGGCCGCCGCTCAACCCGATGGTGTAGACAAACAGGACCAGGCCGAGCTGGTAGACAGTTTCGGGGAGCTTCAGGTTCGGGTCGAGAGCGCCGAAGGCCAGGCCCACGAAGAGCACCGCGGCAACGCCGAGACTTACGCCGCCGATCTGCACACGGCCCAGCACATAGCCGATGGCCGAGACCAGGAAGAGCAGCAGGAGCGGGTTGTTGATCAGCAGGGTTATCATGGTGCAATCCAGGAGCATATCGCTGTTCGCGGGAGGGCAGAGACCTCCTGGACCCGCTCACGGGCATGGGCAGATCTGGTTTCCCCACATCCCTCTCGCGGCCCCGCGCAGCCGGCCAGGGCGCCGCTCCGTGGAGCTATGGTATCATACCCCTATCGGTTGATAACGCAACGAGTGTGACCGGAAATGGACGAAAGAGGGTCGGTGGGCCATGTCCGGCGCGACCTGTTCTGTTCCAGAGACGGTCACGCGCAATAGGAATCGAGGAACCCGATGGTCACCGAGGAGATGGTGCGCGCTGCGCTCAAGAACGTCGTTGATCCCGAGATCGGGCTGGATATTGTCAACCTGGGGCTGGTCTACCGTATTGACGTGCTGGAAGAAGGGCGCGTGGTAGACATTGACATGACCCTGACCACGCCGGCTTGTCCTGCCGGGCCGCAGATCCTCGACCATGCCCGGCGCGAGGTGCTGGCCCTGCAGGAGGTCTTCAAGAATCTCGAAGACGTGCGGATCAACCTGGTGTGGACGCCCTTCTGGAACCCCAGCCTGATGAGCGAAGAGGCGCGCGAGGAACTGGGTTTTTTCTAGGGCGCTGAGCGTTGAGGCTCGCGGCGCTTGCGCCGCCATGGTTGTGGGTCAGGCGTTTCGAGAAAAGCTCTAACCGGAATGTGGCTGGAGGGAGGTGGGGAAACCCGGTTTCCCACCTCCACACCTCCACGCCCGTCATATCCCCTCCCGATCGAGGGCGATCTTCCACAGGGCCAGGCCGATCAGGGTGGGGTCGTGGCGGATGGTATCCTGCTTGTTCCAGAGGGTGCGTTTCCCCTCAACGGCCTCGGCTAGATTACGCACCAGCGGGCGCACGCCGAGCCTGCTGATCTGCTCCAGATCAGCCTCGCCGGGTTCGAGCATGTGCAACCCCTCGGCGGCGTATTCGGCGATGACCCGCGGGTCAATCTGCTCGCTGCGGTTGATCAGGGCGATATTAAGCACCCCCGGCCCGAGCAAGTTGACCAGGTGGCGCACGTGGTCGGCGACTGAAAAACCGTCGGTCTGGCCGGGCTGGGTGGTAGTATTGCAGATGAAGACCACCGTGGCGCGGGTCCCGCGGAGGGCCTCCGCAACGTCATCGAAGAGCAGGCTCGCCAGCACCGAGGTAAAGAAGCTGCCGGGACCGATCGTCACCACATCGGCCTGCAGGATGGCCTGGATAACGGCAGGATTGGCCGGGGCGCCGGGCGTGCTGAGGTAGAGCCGGCTGATCGGGGCCTTGTTGAGGGCCCGCACGGCCAGTTCATTCTCGGCCACGCTCCCATCCTCGAGTTCGGCGCACAGGTGCGTATTGACGGTGGAGATCGGCAGGATGCGGGCAGTACAGTCGAGCATCAAACTGGCCGCCTCGACCGCCTCGGCGAAATCGCCGGTCATCTGCGTCAGGGCGGCGATCATGAGGTTGCCGAAGGCCATCCCATCGAGCACGGGCACGGTGGGCGAGCGCAGGCGATACTGCATCAGGCGGGCCAGTAGCGAGTCGGGATCGCGCGCGAGGGCCGCCAGCGTGTTGCGAAGGTCGCCGGGAGCGGGCATATCGGCAATCGCGCGGGCGGTACCGGTGCTGCGCCCGGTATCAGTTACGGCAATTGCTGCGGTGAGGGTGCTGAAGTAGGGCCTGGCCCCCAGAAGTACCTGGCTAACGCCACCTCCACCCCCGATGGCGACGAGTCTGAGCCTGGAAGCGGGCGGGTCGCTGAGGTTCATACGTTCTCCGCTGGAGCGACGTGACCGGCGCAATGTGGACCATGTTGCAGAGTATGGTATGCGATGGGGCAACCAGGTGTCAATACTTCAATGGAGAAACCTCCAGGGCTCATACAACGTCTTTGGGCTGAGACCCACCCCCCGCCGGAGGCGGACTTTGTATCAGCCCTGGGGAAAATCTGATTTCCCCACAACCGGCGATGGCGACCGCCCGCGGCGGCCCGTCCCCGGTATCAGCCCCGGGGAACACCTGATTTCCCCACAACTCTACTGGAAGGTAGGGCGCGGTTCTCCAAAAACCTCCGTGGTCATCCTGCCGTTTGTGATCAGCCCCCGGGGAGTCTATCGTTCAACCCCGCGGTCGCTCGCGCTCCGGGCGCGAGCAACTCTGGATGCCAGTAGTTCCTGGTACAACTCGAGTGTCTGGCGGGCGACCACCGGCCAGGCAAAGGTCGAGTGAACGACGCGGGCGCTCTCCTCGCCCCAGGCGGGCCAGAGAGGGCGGGCCAGGAGGGCCAGGCGCAACTTCGCCGCCAGGTCTTCCACATCCCCGGGGCGCACCAGGTAGCCATTGCGCCCATCAAAGACCTTGTCGGGAATGCCGCCACTGGCCGAGGCTATCAGCGGCTTGCGGTGTATCATCCCCTCCAACGTCACCAGGCTTGAGCCTTCGTACAGCGTCGGGTGGATTACCAGATCCGCCTCTTCGTAGAGACTGTGCAGTGCCGTATCATCGAGGCGCCCAACGAAGACAATGTGCCCGGCGATCCCGGCCTGCCGCGCCTGGCGCTCCAGCGCCGCGCGCTCCTTGCCAGTGCCAACCAGCAGCCAGCGCCAGCGTGGGGGTAGTTCGGCCCGCAGGCGAGCCAGGGCCGCGATCAGCACGTGAAACCCCTTGTTTCGTTCCAGACGTCCCACACTGAGCAGGATTAGATCGGCTGCATCCAGGTTCCAGCGCTCGCGCAGGTGTGCCCGCACATCAGAATTGACATAACCGAGGCACTCATCCACGTCAATCGCCGAGGGGATCACCGTGACGCGGTGCGGATCGACACCGAGGTAACGCGGCAGATCGTCGCGGGTGCAGGCATCGGTGGCAATGGCCCGATCGGCTTGGCGGTGGCCATAGGCGTAGAGGGTGCGGAAGGGCGCGTAGGCCAGCCACTTGCGCCGGTCAGGGGTACGAAACTCCTCCATACCGTGGGGGTTGGCGACAAAGGGCAGGGTGCGCAAAAGCGGATCACGGGCGCGGATAAAGCCATAGCCGGTCGCACAGAGGCCCTGACTGTGGACGACGTCGTAGGCTCCCCGGCGGGCCGCGCGGGCGGCGGCGCGGCCCAGTTGCCAGGAATACCAGGGATAGTTGATCTGGCGACCGACGATCCCGTTGGGCGGCAGCCAGGGTGAGGTATGGTCGTAGCGCACCTGGATCAGGCCGTGCAACCCCTGCGTCACAGCGCGGGTAGCCTCGTCATCGGCGGTCTGCCGGCCCGGGTCAGCCGGCTGTACGTACAGCGTCACTACGGCGCCAAGGCGTGTAAGGTGGGTGACCAGATGGAAGACATGGCGCTCGATGCCACCGTAGCCATGCAGTGGAAAGACCACGCGAGCCAGCATCGCTACGCGGATTGGCTGGCCGTTCAACGAGGAGGCAACATTCATAGCGTGCATGATACCACAAGGCTGATGTGAACATACGCTTCACACGGGAGGGTCTGGGGAGGCGCAGCCCTCTCAGAAATCCTCTTCCTCGACCATTCGTGCAAGCGACGTTGCTGGAGGCGCCAACCACCCCTGCGGCAGAAGATGGCAGATATGTTACAATCAGCCCTATCAGGCGTAGCAGAAAAGGAGCGGTACCTATGAGCAACACCGGCGTTTCGAGCCCGGGCACCCTTGCGCAGCGACTCGTGCCTGCGCGAGGCGCGCTGCAACAGCCCTTCGTCCGCGATGGTCTGCTGGTTCTGGCAGGTTCCCTGCTTATGGCGCTTACGGCGCAGATCAGCATCCCCCTGCCGTTCACCCCGGTTCCAATTACCGGGCAAACGTTCGGTGTGCTCCTTATCGGAGCACTGTTAGGCCCCCGTCTCGGTGCGCTCACTATGCTGGTCTATCTGGCCGAGGGCCTGTTGGGGTTGCCCGTGTTTGCCGGCGGGCGCAGCGCCTGGACGCCGAGCAGCATTCCCGGTATTCCGGTCATTATTGGTCCGACGGCGGGGTACCTGTTCTCCTATCCGATTGCGGCGGCGGTGGTAGGCGCCCTGGCGCACCGCGGCTGGGATCGCAAGGTGCAGACGGCCATCCCCGCCATGCTCCTGGGGAACGTGATTATCCTCGTCCTGGGCTTTCTCTGGTTAGCCGGAGTCACGGCTATGCTCCGTGGCGCCGTTAACGTTGTGACGCTCTTGAATATGGCCGTGATCCCGTTCCTGCCAGGCGATGCGATCAAGATCCTGCTGGCGGCCCTGGCGCTGCCGGGAGGGTGGCGCTTGCTGGAGAGGCTGGATCGACAGTAACCTCACAATTAGCAGCAGTGGAGTTGGGTCGTGGCGCGGCTGTTGGATAGACAGCCGCGCTTGTTGTCTCTGGCATAACCATCGTGGAGGGTTGCGAGGAGGCTATGCCTCCCTGCAACCTTCGGTTCCGTCTATAGCGGGCGCGCCCTGGTGTAGCTCGAACCAGTCGCCCGCCGTGGGGCGGCAGAGAATCCTGGCAGGCGCGCCATCCCTGCTATCACCGTCGGCCCGTTGAACCTCGACCCGATACGCCGGTGCGTGGTCATCAATGGCCGTAACGAACAAATACTGACCGAGCGCGAGTTCCAGTTGCTCTATTACCTGGTGCAAAACGCCAGTTGTGTTCTTAGCACCCGGCAGTTGTTGCAGAAGGTCTGGGGGCTGGAAGATACGACCGATAGCAATCTGGTGCCCGTCTACATCGGGCGGCTGCGCCGCAAGATCGAAGCAGATCCGCTCAAACCGGCCCATATTGTTCGCGTGCGCGACCTGGGCTATACCTTCCGACCGTAAAGGGCGTTTTCCCTTGTCGTTCCTGAGAGGAGGGTGTGGGAGGGATTATCCCTCCCACACCCTCTTGTTCATCTCCTTGTCGAGCGGTGCAACTGCATCAGTCCGTAACGACCTGTTCACATGTGTCATTTCAGACCAGTTGCTCAGGCAGCAGCCCCGATCGCCAGTTCAACCAGGTTGGTTTCGCCCTGGGAGACAACCCCCGATCGGATGATCTGGTGCGCCATGGCCAGTGCTGTGATGCCATCCTCGCCACTGACAACCGGTGAGCGACCATCGCGCACCGCCTCTACAAAGGCGCGCAGTTCCTCGAAGAGCGGCTCGCGCCGCTGCACCTTGTGGCGAATCATGCGACCTTCGCTTACTCCCATCGTCGCCAGTGCCGGCCAGTGCTTGCCTACGCATTCGTCGTTCTCGTAGAAGGTCAAATCCTGGGTGAGATAGTTGGCGACGAACATCCCCCGCTCGCCGACAATGCTGAGTTCGCGGATCTTCGTAGGTGTGAGCCAGTTGATGTCGAGGATCCCGACGACGCCGTTTTCGAAGCGCAGCACCGCCGACAGCATGTCTTCGTGCGAGCGGTGCAGGTGACGGTGCAGTTCGACGTGCATCCGGCTGATCTTCGAGCCGAGGAGATAGTTCAGGATGTCCATTTCGTGCGTGGCCAGGTCGATGGCCACACCGACGTCCATGATCCGCGCCGGCAAGGGACCGACCCGGCGCGCGGTGATCTGAAAGATGTGGCCGAGTTCGTGCGCGTCGAGTTGCTGCTTGAGCGCGATGATCGCCGGATTGAAGCGCTCGATATGACCAACGGTAAGCAGTACGCCCTTGCGCTGGGCGGCTTCTACCAGCGCGTATCCGTCAATTACCGTCGCAGCGATCGGTTTCTCGATCAGCAGGGCCACGCCGTGATCGATCACGGCCCGCGCAACCTCGAAGTGGTGTTTCGTCGGTACAACAATGGATACCAGATCGAGACGCTCTTCTTCCAACATCTCCCGATAGTTTGTGTAGGCCCGGCAGCGGTACATGTCACCGACCCGCCCTGCTGTGTTCGGATCGGTATCGCTCACGGCGGCGAGTTCGACCCCGTCCATGCTGGCATAGACGCGGGCATGGTTACGTCCCATGCTGCCGACGCCGATGACGCCGGCGCGAAGTGGTGCGCGCATAACAACCTCCAGACACGATGCGATGGTTCCACGACCCGTCGGTACGGGCATCGTGCAAATGCCTTGCGGCCTCAGTAGGCTCCCTGACCCGATATGACCACGGCGATGGTGCGATAGATGATGTAGAGATCAAGCCAGATCGAGTAGTTACGGATGTAGTGCATATCCAGGCGCACGCGCTCTTCATAGCCGAGGTTGCTGCGCCCACTGATCTGCCACAGCCCGGTGAGACCGGGGCGCACGGTGACGAGGTTGTGGCGCCAGCGCCCAAAGTGCCGCAGTTCGTCGGTGGTGATCATCCGCGGGCCGACCAGGCTCATCTGGCCCAGGAGCACATTCACCAGTTGGGGCAGTTCATCGATGCTGGTGCGCCGCAGGAAGCGCCCGAGCCGGGTAATCCGGGGATCGTTTTGCAATTTGCCGGTCTCGTTCAGTTCTTTACGCAGTTCGGGCGTCAATAACTGCTCGCCATCCACCCGCATGGTGCGGAACTTGAAGGCGTCGAAGGTCTGGTTGCCCACACCCACGACCCGGCGGCGGTAAATGATCGGCCCCGCGCTGTCGAGACGCACGAGCACGGCGACCAGTGCCAGCAGGGGGCTAAGGAGAATCAAGGCCGCCAGCGCCCCTCCCCGATCGATGATTGCCTTCCCGACCGCGTGCAGACCGGTAATGCGCGTCTTGTTGAGTCCCAGCAGGGGCACGGAACCCCGCTCGCGCACCTGCACCCCCACGGTCAGCAGTTCAAAGATCCCCGGCGCAAGCGAAACGTCAAGGCGGCGCAGGGCGTCCATGGCGCCGTACACCGCAGGCAACCGCTCGCGCACCATCTCGGTGTCGGCGATGATCGCGCTATCCACACCTGTGTGCGTGACAATGGCATCAAAGGCTGTGACCGGGCCAAGCACCGGCACCCCCGGCAACACTTCCGTGCCTGGCGCCAGGTGATCGTCAACAAAGCCAATCACGTGTATGCCGGCTTTGCTTGAGGCATTCAGTTGTTGGGCAACTGCCCGCCCTTCGGCATTGGCGCCCAGCACTACCGAACGCTGGATCAGGTAGCCACGTTCTCGAAGCGAATAGACCGCGCGCCGGACGGTGAAGCGCCATCCGATCGCCATTGCCGAGACCGAGGCCCAGGCCAGCAGCAGCCATCCGCGCGCGATCACAAAGTCGGGCTGAAGGAACGTGAGCACAATAATCACCAGCAGGCCCACCGTACAGGCGTTGAAAATGCGGGCGTATTCGGTTGTGCCTCCAAAGATGATCTGCGGGTTGTACAGACCATACAGGGCGAAGAGCGCCACCCAGGACGGGACGAGCAAGGCGATCAACGTTGCATAGAAGCCGATACGCGCATCCCCGGGGTAGAAGATCGGCCAGTCGGTGAAAAACCGAAGCATGTAAGCGAGGACGAATCCCCCCGCCACGCAAAGGGCATCGCCCAGCCCCATCCCCAGGAGCAACCATCGCCATTCGTTGCGCCGAGCTTCTCTGGCTGGGAAGAGCTGTCCGGTTAGAATGTCGAGCAACTGGTTGTTCATAGCTATCCCCACCATTCATTTCATCAAGGGTCTCACGCGCCGACAAGGGTTGTCGTGGCAGGTGTGTTGCGCCCGGCAACGTCAGCGATGACTTCTCCTGCAGTGCGGCGGGCAAAGGTGCACACCGACTCGCCATTCGTCAATTGTGGATAGATCTGGCTGGTGTTGGCCAGGTAAAGCCCGGCGATCTCGCTGCGTATCGGCGGGATGAGGTCGGTCATTCCCACGGGATGCAACGGCTCGACATAACGCTCACGACCGATGCGCACTGCCACGATTTCCTCGTCGCGCAGGTCGGGAAACATCTGGCGCAGGTAGCCAGGGAAGGTTGCGCGGAGTTCGTCATCGGGCATAGTGGCGTAGCGGCTACCCGGCGCCACGTACTTGGGCAGGTAGACCAGGTGGTAGCCGCCCACGCAGGCCGGATCGATCAGGTTCGTTGTCTCGATCACGCCGGTGAAGGGAATACGCTCGTCGGTGATGTTCAGGGTGTAGTACGGTGTCAGGCTGCGGCGCAGCACCAGCAATACGCAGACGATGCCCAGGAAGCCCTCCAGGCGGCTCCAGCGCTCACTAACGGCCGCTGCCTCGGGCGGTAGCAGCCGGCGAGCGATAGGCGTCTGCGTGGTAATGATCACCTGGTCGCTCACATACTCGGCGCCGTTGATGCTCAGGCCCGCCACTCGTCCATCAGCGACACGCACCTGGTCAACCGTAGCGCCGGTGGTGATCATTCCCCCACGGGCGCGCACCGCTGTCGCCAGTGCGTCGATCAACTCCTGATACCCATTGGGCAGGTAACACATCAATTCCTGGCTTCCGCCTTTTGTCCGCGTATCAGTGGTGCGTACCAGCCGTGACCAGATGTAGGTCGCGGGCACCTGCGAGAAGTCGCCGTCGAACTTGGCCCGCAACAGCGGCTCCCAGATGTGGCGGGTCGTTTTCTCACCGCTCAGTTGCCGCAGCCACTCCGCGACCGGGATCTGCTCCAGGGCGCGCCAGTCTTTGATCTGTCGGCAGGCCAGGATGGTGTACGCCAGCCGCATCCGGTCGATCATGTTCAGAGGCGGGAAGCGCAGGAACTCGAGGGGCGTTGTCATGGGATAGCAGCGCCCGTCGTGGTAGAAGCCCATTCTGGTTGAGACCATGCGCAGGCGGCTTCGCAGGCCCAGTTCGTCCATGAGGCTCATCAGGGTCTGATCGCTGCTCAGGATGGCGTGGTAGTAGCGATCACAACTCATGCCCCCCAGTTCGTCGAAGGTGGTGCGTCCCATCAGACCGCCCAGGCTGGAAGCGCGTTCCCAGACCCTGACCGATTTGCCCCATTTCAAGAACTCGTGAGCCAGTGTAAGTCCTAGAATGCCACCGCCAATGATGTCAATCATTAGTTGTTTCCTGTACCTATTTCTGATCCTGACCAGACACCCTGCGACTTCGCTGCCCATCTGAAAAGGGTTCTTGCTCAGTACTGCGACGCGACTTCGGCTCAGTGGGGGTTGCGGGGGCCGCAGGCCCCCGCAAGCGTTCCCTTTCGGAGGGGCGCCCCTCCAGGCTTCCCCTACAGAGGTAAGTCTCGTTGTAGAACTACCGGCTCAGCACCTCGCTGGTCTCCAGCGACAGCGCATTCACCGCTTCACTGATGTGGGCCAGTTCCTCGTTGTTCAGGCCAGGGTGGACCGGCAGTGCCAGCACCTGGCTGCTGAGCCGTTCGGTAACCGGCAGCGACTGGTCGTAGCCCAGCGCGCGGTACATCGGCTGGTGCGGAATGGGCAACGGGTAGAACACCGCCGTATCCACGCCTGCGGCGCGTAGCTGGCGCATCGCTTCGTCACGATCGCCCAGGATGCGCACGGTGTACTGGTGGTAGACGTGGCGCACGCCGGGCCGGGCGAACGGTTTGCGCACCTGGGGGTGCCTGATCGTCTGGTCGAAGAAGGCGGCATTGGCGATCCGGCGCTCGGTAAAGCGCTCGAGCTTGGCAAGCTGGGCATTGCCGATCGCCGCCTGGAGGTCGGTCATCCGAAAGTTGTAACCCAGGAAATCGTGGTAGTACCGCACCCGGCTGCCGTGGCTCCGCAAGAGCCGCAGCCGGTCGGCAATCTGCGGATCGTTGGTCGTGATCATCCCGCCTTCGCCCGACATGATGTTCTTCGTGGCGTAGAGCGAAAAACAGCCGGTGCCGAAGCTGCCCACCGGGCGCCCCTGATCCTGGGCCCCGATCGCCTGCGCGGCATCCTCGATAATCACCAGCCCGTGTCGCTCGGCGATGGCGCACAGGGCGTCCATCGCCGCCGGCTGGCCGTAGAGGTGGACGGGCATAATTGCCCGCGTCGCCGGCGTGATTGCCGCCTCCACCTGTTCGGGGTCCAGATTGAACGTTTGTTCATCGATGTCCACGAAGACCGGACGGGCGCCGGCCATCAGGATACTGTTGCCGGTGGCGATGAAGCTGAACGGTGTGGTGATCACTTCATCGCCAGGTCCAATATCGTGGGCCCGCAGGGCCAGAAAGAGGGCTGACGTGCCATTGCTTACAGCAATGGCGTGCGCCACACCACAGACTGCTGCGAAGGCCGCTTCGAGCCGTGCGACTTCAGGACCCTGCGCCAGCATGCCCGAACGCAGCACAGCAAGGACGGCTTCCTCCTCCTCGGGGCCGATCTGAGGACGGGCGACGGAGATCATTACCGGCCTCCTCCTACTGTTCGCGTAGCCAGGGCGTAGTACGGTTCAGGTTTTACCTCGCTCACCTCCAGGAGGCTCTCTTCAATGCGCAGCCCCATCGTGACCGCCAGGGAGTGACAGATGGCGCTGTGCACATCTTCCACTGCCGGCATGTGGTAGGTTGCGCTGTGTAAGCTGATCTGAGCGAGACGGGCCAGCTTGCCGCCGTCGAAGCCCGTGAGACCGACGGTGACTGCGCCCTGGGCATTGGCCCACCTGACGGCCTCCAGGACGTTTGGCGAGTTGCCGCTCCCCGAGATGGCGAACAGCAGGTCACCGGGGCGGTAATGGGTCATCAACTGCTCAACGAAGATGTCGGCATAGCCCTGATCGTTGGAAAAGGCGGTCATCACCGGGACGTTGTCGGTGAGAGCCAGCGCCCGCACGCGACGCGCACCGGGCTTGATCGTCCATTTGGTTAAATCGCAGGCAAAGTGGGAGGCCGTGGCGGCACTGCCCCCGTTGCCGCACACAATAATCGTGCCGTCGCGTTCGTAGGTGTGCCAGAGTGCATCGGCAATCGCCTGGAGAGGCTCATGCGGCAGTTGTTGCAGGCTCTGCGATACCAGGTCGAGATAACGGTTGAGCGGGGTAATCATAGGTGTCAGTACTCTCTACCGGGGGCTAAGCCACAGGGCCTTACCTCCAGGGCGCTATAGCTGGCCGTACATTGGGAACTGAGTAGTCAAACGGTCGAAGCATGTGTTCGGGTTGTGCAGGCATTCGGCGCTGGAATGCTACGATCTGGCCACCAGGATCATGCCGACGCAGATGACGGCGACCCCGGCCGCTCGCAGGGGATTGACACTCTCGCGCAGAATGAGCCAGCCGATCAGGAAGAGGAGCACGTGGTTCAGGCTTACAAATGGATAGGCAACGCTCAGGTCAATCCGTGAAAGGGTGATTAACCAGAAGAAGGTGCCGAAACCGTAGATGAGCAATCCTCCAATAACGTATGGCGAGCGCACGATCTGCCAGATGATCCCCGGTACTGTTTCAGCGCTCAGGCCCAGCGGACCCATCTGATTCATCCCGTGTTTCAACATCGTTTGACCGACAATTCCCATGACGGTCGCGATCAAGATCAGCATCCATGTGCTCATCAACAACCCTCCGATTCGCCGTGCCGTTGCCTTGTCTGGGGCTGAGACGCGCACGGGGGCGGTCACTTCGTCGATATGCTGCATTCCCTGGCTCTCCTTCAGGCGGCTGCGAGCGCGATTACTCACTCGGGGCGCGGCGCTGTGTTCCAACCCTGTCCACCAGTAGGGTGCCGCCCAATCAGGCCGGCCATGTAGCGCAGGTGGGTGCGGGTGATGCGCAGCACTTTCGCCTTGGATTGCCCGTAGCGGCGAACGCGCAGGGTTGTCGGGTACTCCGCGATGCGGTAACCGGCCAGCCGGGCTTCAACCAGGAGTTCGGTGACCATCAGAAAACCATCGGCGTGGGTGGCGATCCGCTCGACCACCTCGCGGCGGCAAGCCCGGAACAGCGCGGTGTATGTGTGAATGTTCCAGTCAACGAGCAGGCGGTAGCAGAGCGAAGCGCTCTTGCTGATCGCCACCCGATACGCCGGCACGTTCTCGATACCGCCTCCGGGATGGTACGGCGAGGCGGTGACGATATCGACATCGGGCGTCAGCCGGTCGAGCAGCGCCGGAATTTCAGCAAAGGGGTACGTCCCGTCACTGTCACAGGTGACAATCACCGTGCCCCGGCTGTGCGCGAAGCCCGTGCGCAGGGCCGCCCCGAGGCCGCGGTTGCGGTCGTGGGTGACAATGCGCGCCTCGGGCACATCACGGAAGGCACTGGCGAGCAGTTCCCCGGTGTTGTCGCGGCTGCCATCATCAACCAGAATGAGTTCGACGCTACCGCGCTGGCGCAATTCAGGGAGCACCTGCCCGATCCGATTGCGCATCGTCGGGATGCCTTCGGCCTCGTTGTAGCAGGGAATAACAATAGATAGGTCGAGTGTTTGCATGGTCTGTTTTCTCCTCGCCTGGCTCTGGCATCCCCAGACGGCTCTGTGCTCCGCGAGAGGTGCTCTGCCCACTTACGGCCTTCAGTATGCCGGAAGCTTCTAACTTTTAACTAAATCGTGCCGATCGGGCATCTGACAGTTCGTTTAGACTTCGGTTCGCTGTGCGGCCTGTTGCGTGCCCGTTTGGGGCAGTCAGGAAGGGCGCAGCCCTCCCTGCCACGTCCAACGGGAACGTGGGTGAACACGGGGAAACCGGGGGCTTCCCCACACCCTTACCGTGAGAGGGTTCAGGAGGGCGTAAGCTCTCCCAGAAGCCACCCTGAAGTGGGCGTTATGTGGCGCAAGCTACAGTTACAGTTCGGGAGCGCGGTACGGGGTCGCCTGTAGTGCGGCGTGGTAGGCGAGTTCAAGGGTTGCGGCGCTGGCGTTCCAGGTGTGGTGGCGCTCAATGTAGGCGCGGCCAGCCTGGCCCAGCCGTGCCCGCAAGCGCGCGTCCTCAAGCAGCGTGACAATCGCTTCAGCGAAGGCGGAGACGCTCCCGGCGGCCAGTAACTCAACCCCCGCCCGCGCCTGTAGCGCGACCGTGGCCTGGCGCGCAGCGACCACCGGGGTGGCGCAGGCCAGAGCTTCCAGCACTTTATTCTGAATGCCCACGCCGTAGGTGAGTGGCGCCACGGCGAGGGTGGCGCGCTGCAGGTAGCTACGCAACTCCGGGACGTAGCCAGTAATCTCGACCCGCGGATCGCGCCCCCAGGCCCGCAGGCGTGGCCCGGGGTTGGCCCCGGCAATGACTACGCGCGCGTCGGGGCGCCGTCGCCAGACCAGGGGCATGATCTCGCGCAGCAGGTGCAGGGCGGCAGCCTCGTTGGCGTGGTAACTCATTTTGCCGCTGAAGAGGATGGTGGCCGGTTCACGCGCTATTTGCGGCGGCTGGAAGTAATCGCAGTCAACCCCGTTCGGCACGACCCGGATCGGCGCGCCAGGGGGCTGATTGAACTGTCCGCGCAGTGTCTCCAGCGCCCAGCGGTCCTCCGGCGAGGTGATCACCACCTGGGAGAAGGCTCGCCCATAAGCGGCCTCGTAGCGCCGGGTGCGGGCCAGGTCGAGCAGCGCCATGGCCCGCGTGCCCGGGGCGGGATTATGACGCAAGGCCCGCTCGAAGAGCAGGCTGATGCTGTCAACCGCGTCCAGCACCAGGGGCGGGGCGCTGGATAGGCCGGCCGCGGCGACGCGGGCGACCTCGGCGCCGCGCAGGTGTTCGATGTGCACGATGTCGAACCTGTCACTGACCATCGCCTCGCGCACCGCCCCCACCAGCGCCGGGCTGAGACAATGGGCCGCCTGGAGCGGCAGTGGGCGGGGAACGGCACGGAGGTACGCTTCCAGGATGGCCCGGCGCCCGTGAGGCACGGCCACGGTCGGGCACAGCCTGCGGAGAGTGTCGAGCGCCTGGACATCGTCGGCCCCGCTGGTGGGGCAAACCAGGGTGACCGCGTGGCCCCGGGCCACGAGTTGGCGCAGAAACTGGAAGGGACGCACGCGGATCGGTGAGGGTGCGTAGGGCGCGACGAAGAGGATCCGCAAGCGCGAACTTGCTCCATCGGCGCTGACCCGATCAGGTGAGGCAGATAGTGTGCTCATCGGTGCACCGGAAACGCGGCGGCCCCCCGCACCTCTGCGCGGGCCAGGGCCGCGGCATAGGCCGCTTCCACGCGCGGGTTGACCACGCGCCAGTCGTAGCGTTCCTCGGCCAGGCGGCGCCCGGTGGCAGCCAGACGCTGCCCCAGGCCCGGGTCGCGCAGGATGCGCACCAGGGCCGCCGCGAAGTCGGCGGGGGTGTCGCCGACCAGCAGGTGTTTGCCCGGCGTAAGGTCAATCCCCTCATAGCCGATGGTGGTGGAGACGATCGGCAGTCCGCGGGCCAGGGCTTCGAGGATCTTGACCCGCATGCCGCCCCCGGCCCGCACCGGCACGATCAGGGCGGCGGTCTGCTCCAGGTATGGTCGGGGGTCCTCAACGTAGCCGGTCACGGCGATGCTCGAGTCGTGCTCGCTCAACTGGCGCACCGTCGCCGGCGGTCGCGCGCCAACAACCGCGAAGTTTACCTCCGGCACTTCGCGCTTGACCAGCGGATACACCTCGTGGGCGAACCACAGCACCCCGTCAACGTTTGGCGGCCAGAACATTGTGGCCATGCTGAGGATAGTGCGTGGCGCTGCAACCCGCTGCACCGGCGCTTCGCCGTGCGCGTCCACGGCGATGGGAATGATCGCCGTAGACGGCAGGCTGGCGCCGGCCTCGGCGGCAGCCAGTTCGAGGAAGCGCAGATCCGGCTCGCTGACCGCCAGCAGGGCATCGAAGCGGGCGCAGATACGGGCCTCGTAGCGTCGCAACCGCCGCGCTTCGAGTTCGAGGAACAGTCGCTTCGGCAACGGGCCGCCGTGACGGGCCATGCGGGCGACAATCGTCCAGACCGCATTATGCTCGTCCAGCACCCGCGCGCCAGGCAGGTCAGCCGCGAAGCGGGCCATGTTGAGTTGATCGGCGTGGATGATATCGAACGTCTCGCGGCGGACCAGGTCGCGCAGCAGGGCATCGAGTTGAGGCGAGGCGTCACGACGCATGATGAACGACTCGCCGGTCAGCATACTGCTCAACAGATGCCGTGCATCACGCCAGCGCGAGCGCCGGAAGGGCACGGTGTAGACGGCCTTGCACAGCCCCCGCAGGCTCTCGGCATGAGCCCGTTCTTGCTCGGAACGCACCAGCGAGACGAGGGTCACGTCGTGATGCCGGCCGAGGTACTGGAGCAGGTTGTAGGTCTTCACCTTGGGACCGCTGTCGGGCGGGTAGGGCGCCACCAGGGTCAACATCAGAATGCGCATGGCAGACTCACGTGTTGCGTCGGTTTTGATAGATTTCTTCCTCCGGCTGGGAGGGTGTAGGGGGGCGAGGCCCTCCACGAAGCAGCGTGTACGGAAAGCCGCTCCTCCACATCCGCCGGTTGCCGTCAAATACCATCCTCGTTTGGCAGGGCGGTGTTGACCCCGACAGTTGCCGAAGGCCGCGATCGCCGCTGGTTCGCCGGGATCACTATCAACGCGGCCAGGGTCAGGGTTGCCAGCAGCAGCGGGATCAGGCTCATCGCGCCGGTAAGGCCGAGGGCCATGCCAAGATTGCGCGCAATATCTCCCGCGGCCCAGGCGGGGAACACGTAACCGGTCCAGGTATTACGGATCGTGTCGCTGGGAAAGAGTTGTTGTGCGACGCTTTCAACCCAGACCAGCGTAACTGAACCGATGACCAGCGCTATCACTGCCGCGCGTGCCACCGATTGCGCCCAGAGCCGGGCGGCGAGCCAGGCGGCGCTCAGGGCCAGGAAGGGGATGATTGGCACGATGTAGCGCGGGCCAGCGGCGAAGCCGCCCCACCACATCGCCGATGATCCGTAGAAGAGGATCAGGCTCAGTGGCGCCAGGAACAGCAGCCACCACTCGGCGCGTCGCGCGCCGCTACGCCACCAGACGATCGCCGCCGGCAGCGCGAGCAGCAGCCACGGCGCGCGCACAAACAGCCCACGAAAGGTTCCGAAGGTCAGGCCCCAGAGAGCCTCGGCCCGGGGACCGGTGATGCTCATGAACCCGGTGTGGTGCTGCTCCTGCCAGAGGGCCGAGTGGGCGTAGCCAATGGGCAGGGGCGTGCCGAAGGCGACCAGGTCATACACAATCAGGAGCGCGAGCGGAAGGGCGCCGCCGAGCGCCAGCGGGCCGATCCAGCGCCAGCCGCGCCGCGCCAGGGCGTAGAGGCCGATCAGCGCGGCCGGCAGGACGACCGGATACTCGCTGATGACCGCCCAGCCCAGCAGCAGCCCGCAGAGCAGGCCGCGGGCGTAGGCGGGCCGGCCCACCTCATCGTCGCGCGGCCAGGCCACGAAGAAGGCCCCGAAGAGCAGTGTGGCCGCAACCTGGTGGCTGTAGAAATTGCCGGCGTAGGGTGCGGCGCTGGTGCCCAGGCCGTAGGCCAGGGCGCCCGGAGCTGCCAGAGACGGAGCCACGCCCAGGCGCAAGAGCGCCAGGTAGAATGTTACCCCTAGAGCCGCCGTGGCACTGGCAACGACTACCAGGGTCAATGCGTACTGCACCAGAGCAAAGCGAACCTTGTCGGCGCGCAGGCCGCTGCCATCCTCGCGCAGCGTGGACTGAAAGGCCGTTCCACTGCCGATCACTTCCAGACGCTCACGTACCGGTGGGATACTCAGCGCGGGGCCGAGGGCCATGTACACAGGCATCGCCAGGAACGAAAGCCCCGGGGGCTTATCGGTATAGGCGCGCCCGTTGTAGAGCGCGTAGTCGCCGGTATTGGCGACATAGCGGTCGATGCTGACCGTGCCATCGTCAACCATGGCCAGCACCAGGTTCAGCCGCGAGTTCTGGTTCCAGTCCGACCAGCGCGGCAGCACATAGGCGTAGCAGGTGAGGAGCAGGATGAAAATGAGAAGTGAGCGCCGCATTGCTCCTGCCTCCGTTTCACGGCGCGCTGCGCCGCAGCAGCGCATACGGCTCAGCAGTGAAGATGACCTGGTAGTCTCGCTTCAGCACGTCGTCCGGGTAGATCCTGGTGTAGACGCTGAACGGGCCGAGCAATACGTAGGGTGGACGGGCTTCCAGCCCATCGTACTGGACGGGCGGGCCGCCGAGCCAGGTGCGGCGCACGGCCGGATCGAGCAGTTCTGTCGGTACGTAGTGGTAGTTGTGGTCGGTGAGCACGCCCATCTCCGGCTCCCAGGTCTCGATGAGTGCGCCAACGGGCACATTGCGATCCAGATACGCGGCCATCTCGTGGGCGGCGTAGCGGGGGCTCAGCACGACCCGCGTGGTCAGGGCCAGTGGCGCCAGAATGACCAGCGCCAGATAGCCCGCGCCGAGCCAGGCCAGGGCGGCGCGCTGGCGGTTTCGCAGAGCCTGGAAGAGATCGTGGGCCAGCAGGGCCACGGGGAGAGACCCGAGGATCACGGCGGGGAATGCGTAGCGCGGCCAGCCCAGCGAAATCATGAACCAGGCGATCCAGAGCACCGCCATCAGGGTTGGGGCCAGGTGCGCCAGGGCCCACGGGCTGCGCGCGCGGGCGCGCCAGAGGCCATAGACTAGACCGGGGAGGAGCAAACCGCCGTAGACCTGGATCAGGTAGCGCGCGGCCCGCAGACTCGCTTCTAAGTCAAACACGAAGATCGCGCCGCCGGCAGCCTGGCGCGTCTTGGCAAGGTTCGCCGCGAAACCGTCAGGACCAAAAAAGGTGAGCATGACCACGGTCCAGATCCCGAAGCAAGCTACAGCGATGACCGGGGGGGCCAGGCGCACCCACCAGTTGCCCGCCCGGTAGTAGAGCCAGTCGAGCAGGGCCAGCAGCGCCAGCGATGGCAGAACGATCAGCACAAACTGGTTCTTGGTCACCAGAGCCAGGCCAAAGGCCAGCCCGGCCAGCAGGCTGGAACGCCGCGCCGTTGCTGGCTTCAGCATGGCCGCGCTGTACCCGAGCAGGCCGAGCAAGAGAAAAGCCATGCCCGGCGCCTCGCCAAGCACCTGACGTCCGTACTCCATCAGCCCGTCAAAACGTAGTGTCCGGGAAGCCAGCGCCAGCAGCAACGCCAGCACGGCCACCTGCCAGCCATAGAGCCGGCGCGCCAGGAAGTAGAGCGCGACGAGCGCGAGGGCCATATAGGCCACAATGACCAGGCGCGCCTGGAGCAGGCCTACCCCGCCGAGCTTGAACGCGGCGGCCACGGGCAGCATTACCGTCGGGCCGACGCCGATTGTCGGCCCGAAGTAGCGAAAGCCCTCGCTGCTGATGTCAGCGTACACCCCGTAGCGCACGAGCGTCCTGGGCACGTGCAGGTGCGAACCCTCATCGAACCAGGTCGGCGGCGCGTAGGGCAGGTTGATCAGTGCCAGGAGCGCAACCAGAACAGCGAGGGCCAGGGCGATGGTTCGTTCCCAGCTTCGCCGCGCGGCGGCTGATTGATGTGCGAGAGGCGCGTGCCCGACTGAGAGTTGTTCTGACATCGCCAGCTACCCCCGGTTGAATGAGAGGGGAGGTTACGTCCTCCCCTCTCGTTCGACTACACGTAGGAGAATGAGGGTCCTCAGTCGCCCGAACCGGCCAGGCGCTGCGTTCCTTTGCCCTGCAGGCTGCCACCCATCCACTTAAGATGGTTGACGCCGATGGTCCAGAGCTGTCCAAGGGTGTCGGGATTGGTCGCGCCTTTGAGGAAGGTCTTGATCGGCCCGGGGCGCAACGACCACTCGCGGGCGGCGCGCCTGGCCCAGTACTCCAGATCTTTCGAACTGAGGTGCGGGTAGTTCAGTACCGTGTGGGAGTACATATCGTAGTCCTCCCACTGGTTCATCTGGATCCAGCCGTTCTCGACCGCCTCGTAGTAGAAGGGCGTGCCCGGGTAGGGGGTGGCGATATGGAACAGCGCAATGTCCACCGGGATGCGCTTGGAAAGGGCAATGGTCTGCTGGATAGTTTCGACCGTCTCGCCGGGGAGGCCGATGATAAAGTAGCCCCAGTTCATGATCCCGGCGCGGTGGCTGGCGGCAATCGTCTCTTCAATGCGCTTGACGGTGGTGCCCTTGCGCGCGCGCTTGAGGACCGTCTCGCTGCCGCTTTCCAGGCCCCAGGCGATCATGAAGCAGCCCGCCCGCCGCATCAGTTGCAGCTCGGCCTCGTCCACGAAGTCGACCCGGCTATTGCAGCTCCAGCGTAACTGCAAACCTTCTTTGATGATTGTGTTGCAGAGGTCGTAGACGAACTCCTTCTTGACCGTGAACAGGTCGGCCTCGAAGTGAATATGATGCATGCCCATTTCCTTGAGCATGATCATCTCCTGGAGCACGTGCTCGGGGCTGCGGTGGCGCACGCTCGACTGATAGGTGACGTGCTTGATGCAGTAGCGACAGCCAGCCGGGCACCCGCGGCTGGTGAGCACGAAGGTGTAGGGACCGCCGACAATCGGCACCTTGTACTTGCGCCAGGGCAGGTGATCGTGGAGCGGGATGGGCAGGCTGTCGAGGTTCTCGATAAAGGGCCGGTCAGGGTTAATGCGCACCTCGCCGTGCTCATCGCGGTAGGCGATGCCGAGGGTCTCGCGCAGCGCCCGGGCAATCGTCTGGGGATAGACCCCCAGGAAGCGCCCGCGGGTGGTCAGGTAGGAAGCATCGGGGAAGGGCAGCTTGCGCCAGGGCGCGGTCAGGTCGGGATTGCCAACCGGCACCGTCTCGGTCGCCTTCTCCAGTTCCACCTGGCGATCGATCGTCCTGATCACATCCACGATGGTCAATTCAGGCTCGCCACGCACGACGACATCGAGCGTCGGGTACGACTCGAGGGTCTCGCGACTCATCGGCGTGACGTGGGTGCCGATGGCCATGGTGATGGTGCCGACGGCCTTGCCGACGAAGGTGGTGCGCATATCGTTCGTCAATGTGGGCGCCGTGGCATGGATGATCATGTAGCGCGGCTTTTTCTCCCACATATACTTCTCGAATGACTTCCAGTCCATCATCAGGCCGATCGCATCAACTACCTCGACACTGTAGCCGGCCTCTTTGACCACGGCGCCGATCTGGGCCAGAGCGGTCTGCGGCCAGATGATCCCGTCGCGGGTACGCCGCCCGACGCGGGCGATGTCGCGCAAAAACAGGTCGCCGTCAGGCGAGGGCGGGTTCAGCACCAGCACATCAAGGCGTTTCGGGCGTTCGCGTGGCATCTCAACGAAGCGGATCTCGCCGGCCCGCTCATCGACCCTGGCCGGGGCCACCAGCTTGATGCCGCTGGTCTTGTCGCCGGGAGCGACGCGCTTCTCAGCGCCATTGTCAGTAGACGTGGGGGTAGCGTCGTGGACGTGCTCACTCATCTGCAAGTTCTCCTCGTTGCGCGTGTCGGGCGCTATCACCGTCTCGATTGTCGTCTGGTATAGCTTATGAACCTTCGGGCTGAATTGTCCTGTGGGTGATGCTATTACGCTTCCTGGCGCGTCGCGCAGCCAGGGAGAGCCTCAGTGATTGGGCCAGCATTGCCAGGAAGCTGAGTTGCAAGATGGTTATGGCTGCTGGCCCGACCAGAACGTGCAACGGCCGGTTCAAATGGGCGATTTCTAAGCCAAAGAGAAAGTCTATCGCTGTGTGCAACTCTCGTGCTATGTGCTTGGCGTATTCATAGAGCAGGCCGAGCAGCAGGGCCGTAAGCAACCAGCTCACGTTCAGCCGGGTTGGTTGTACATAGGCCCGGTATCCAAACCAGACGCTGAGGCCCGCTGCGAGCATGATCGGCCAGTTGTGCGTGACCAGAACAATGCAGTATCCCAGGGCGTAGTGCCACTGTCCGAGCGTGGCATAGCTCCATTGCTCAAACACCTGCATCCAACCGCGTAGCAGGTCCATCAGGCTGCCGCCTCGCCCCGCAATGCTGGCGCGGGCGTGTAGCTCCAGTTCAGGTCGGCCTCGGCTTCCACCTCGCGCCGGCTGAGTTCGGCCAGCACTCGCGCCAGGCTCCAGGCGCTCACCAGTTGTACGCCGGTGAGTACCAGCAGCGCGCTGACCACGGGCGCGAACCAGGAGGCGGCCAGGGCCGGGTTGGTCAGGTCAAACAGGACGGCTGCCAGGTAGGTGCCGAAGCCGCCAACGATCGCCAGGAGGCCCAGCCACCAGTAGTGCTTCTCGATGCGGCGGCCATTGCCCCGGCGGCCAAAGAGTCCCTGGCGGATTGGCCGGCGGTGGAAGAGGGCAACTACGTAGCTGAAGGTCGTGCCGGTGGTGTACAGTGTTACCCCGGCCACGGCCAGAACCAGGGCCCCAAAGAGCAGTGGGAAGGACCAGCCGGCCTGACCGGTAGCGAAGTGCAGCCCAATCTGGCCGCCGACGATCAGCAGTGCTGCCAGCAGCAGCGCCAGCCCCAGGCCGCCAAAGATCCGCACCGGGTTGTAGGTCAGCGCGGTCCAGACAATCGATTTAGTGAAGCGCAGCCCGTCCCGCACCACGCTCAGCTTGCTGCGGCCGGAGCGTTCCTTGTAGGGAATGGGCATCTCGACGATCTTCACACCCTCGTGCAGCGCCCGCGTGCTCATCGCCGGGGTGAAGTCCAGGGTGTTGGGCAGGGGATAGATCATCGGCAATACCGAGCGCCGCAGCACGCGCTGGCCGCTGGCGCTGTCACTGATGCGCACGCCTGAGACCAGCGAGAGCATCGTGGCAAAGATGGTGTTCCCGATGCGGCGTACCAGGGGCATCTCGCTGTGCTCGCCGGACATACGGCTGCCAATCACGATCTCGGCGCCGTCAAGCGCCAGGCGACACATGTCCGGGAAGCGTTCAGGCGGGTAGGTGCTGTCGGCATCGAGGAAGCCAATCAGTTCGCCGCGGGCCACGCTGAAGCCCGTTTTCAGGGCGCCGCCGTAGCCGCGATTCTGCTGCCGGATCAGGCGCACCTGGTCGCCATAGCCTTGCACGATGGCCGCGGTGCCATCGGTTGAGCCGTCGTCAACGACAATGCACTCCAGCTCATCGACGCCGACCGCGGCCAGTTGCGGCCGGATGGCCAGAACGCGCTCAACAATGGCTGCAATGCCGTCTTCTTCGTTGTAGGCGGGTATCACTACGGAGAGCGTGGGCATACGAGCCGCTCCTCTGTACGCCCGACCTGCGCGGTCGGGGTAACGGTTAATAAACGACAAGCTCGGGCTGCGGCGCGGGCAGCGGATCGCGACGCAGGTCGCGCACCACACGGGCAGGATTGCCCACCGCGACACAGTAGTCAGGGACATCTTTGGTGACTACGGCGCCGGCTCCGATCACGGCGTTACGCCCGATCTTCACCCCGTCGAGGACGATGGCGCCACTGCCGATCCAGGCGCCGTCGGCGATGCTGATGCCCTGGGCGGTGATCCCCTGGTGGCTGATGGGTCGGTTGGGGTCGCTGAACACGTGGTTGACGGCCAGGAGTTGCACCAGGGTGCCCAGATAGACATCGTCGCCGATAGTGATCCCCCCCTGCCCCCGCAGGATGCAACTTTCGCCAATCAGTGAGCGCGCCCCGATGGTGATGTGGCTATGGGGCAGATCGCGGAAATTGTAGACATGTAGAATGGCGTTCTTCATCACCAGACTGTCCGCGCCGATGCTGATCCCTCCAGGGCAGGCATGCAGGTAGACCCCGTGATCCAGGTAGGCCCCCCGGCCCAGCCGCACGTTGTCGGCGAAGCGGATGCGCACGCCATCTTCGATCGCGGCGACGCCATCCATCCGGAGCATGGTCCGGTAGGCCAGGGCGCGCAGGCCGATGCCAGGCAGCCCCGGAATCCATGCCAGCGTTGCCTGAATCAGTTGCTCGAGCACGTAGCGCGGGAGTGAAGTCGCCTGGCGTGAGAGGTAGAGCTTGAACTGGTTACGCATCGGAAACGAACTCCCAGGCCATTGCCGTTACAGCGATTGAAGATGGTGAACCCGGCTTTCCCCTCGGCCCGGTGTGTCCGATGGGAGCATGCGGGAGGGTTTTGTCTCCCACACTGTGGCGCATCACAGCCGGAAGCGGCGAAGCCGGGCAGACATTGGGAAGGGAGAAGCTCTCTCAATTCTCTCCTTCCATCACGTACCGGATGCGCGACGGATGGCACGTTCCCCTGTACCGAAAGATACGATACAGAAGGGTTCTAACGATTAGCTAAATCAAACGCTTACACACGCTGACAGTTCTGTTACACGGCGTCGGGTTGCTGCGGGCCGCCCAGGAGACCGGCGATGGCCTCCACGGCCCGTTCCGCGGCCCCGGCGCGGACCGGGGCGGGTGTTTCGCGCAGGCGCGCGAGGGCCTGTGGCGCGAGCCAGGTGCGGGCGCCGGTCGTGATGGCCTCGAAGGTGTTGCCGATCAGCACGGCGACCCCGGCATCCACCAGGTAGCGCCACTCGGTCTCGTTGCGCACAATTAGCAGCGGCGTGCCCAGTACCGCCGCTTCTTCCTGCAAACCGCCCGAGTCGGTCAGCAAGGCGCGGGCGGCGCCCACGAGCCGCAGGGTGTCAAGGTAACCCAGGGGCCGGCAGACGCGGACGCGCGGCGACAGGGCCAGACTCTGCCGATCCAGGGCCGCCCGGGTGCGTGGATGCACCGGGAAGACGATGACATGCTCTTCAGCCAGCGCGTTAATGGCACGTACAATGCCGGGCAACACGTCGGGGGTGGTGTTCTCGGCCCGGTGGATGGTCAGCGCCAGGTAGTGCCGGGGTTGCAGTTCGAGCTGATCGAGGATAGGCGCCTGTTCGGCGCGGGTCCGGTGGCGCTGGGCGGCGTCGATCGCCGTTGAGCCGATAATCCTGATGCGCTCCTCCGGCAGCCCCTCGCGCCGGAGGTTGTCGGCGGCGATGTCATCGGCGGCCAGGAGCAGGTCGGCGATGTGATCAACAATGATCCGGTTCTGTTCTTCTGGCATCGCCCGGTTGAATGAACGTCCACCCGCCTCCAGATGCACCACCGGAATACCCAGCTTGGCCGCGCACAGCGCGCCGGCCATGGTCGTATTGGTGTCGCCCTGCACCAGGACCGCGTCGGGGCGCCGTTCGAGCAGGATCGGCTCCAGGCGGGCCAGGATGCGCGCGGTCTGTTCCCCGTGGCTCGCCGAACCAACCCCCAGGGTGTGCTGCGGGGTCGGCAGGCCCAGTTCCTCGAAGAAGATCGCGTCCACCTCATACGAGTAGTGCTGGCCGGAATGGACAAGCACGTGGTCGAAACGCTGCTCCAGCAGCGGGATCACCGGTGAGAGCTTGATAATCTCCGGTCGCGTGCCCAGGATGGTGAGAACGGAAGGCATACCTCAACACCTTTCTGCATATTCAAGTTGCACACCATAGTAGCGTTTGAGAAACAGCATCAGTTCAACATAAATATGATCGCGTGAGCCGGTCATCTGTTTGCGATCCAGATCCAGCCAGAGATCCGGCGCCGGAGGGCGCCAGTCGGGGCGGTTCACCAGCCAGATGGTTCGCTCGCCGGCGGTCCCCGGCGCCGGGAGCGGCCCGTGGACGGGAGCTACGGCGATGCGGTACGGCTGCCGGTGATAGGTGAACCGCAGCGCGCCCCGCTCCTCCTGTGGCGTCAGTCCCAAACCGTCAGTAAGGATCAGTTCGCCGAAATGACGCAGCATCTGCATAACTGCTGCGTCGCGCTGGCGCGGGTTCAGCGTGCGGCGCATGCGTTCCATCGGGCTGACGACACGGGCGGGGCTGCCCTCGGCGACGCTGCCGGGGGGCAGCGTCCCGCTTACCACCGCGCGCGAGTTGACGAAACTGTTGTCGCCCACCTCGGCGCCGGGTTGAAAAAAGACCCCCGCGGCGCACCAGACGTAGTCGCCCACGGTTACCCGACCGAAGCGTACCCAGTAGCCCTCGGTGTAGGGCAAAAACGAGCCGTGGGTGTAGACCATGCAGCGCGCCCCCAGCGCGCTCCAGTTGCCGATGTGCACCTCCTCTTCGGTGTTGATCAGACATTGGGGACCCACGTAGCTATGGGCGCCCAGGCGCAGGCCCCTTGCTCCGTAGACCAGCGTAAAGCTGCTCACCAGCGCATAGGGGCCAATCATCACATCGCCGTCGCAGCGAATGAGGGTCAACGCTCGGATCGCGCAGTGGTCGCCCAGGCTGATGTGGCGGCCTATGACGCTGGCGAACCAGCCGATCTGCACGTTGTGTCCGATCCGCGCACCGCAGCAAATTCGCAGCACCCAGGGCTTGAGTGCCGGCGGCAGAACGAAGAGCAGCGCGAATATGAGGGTGCGAAAGCTCATATACCTGGGGAAGGCTCACGTTTTCTCGCTATGCGAGTAGGCGAAGGCGTCGCATGTACCACTGACCGCCGGTTGGGGGCAGGTGGGGAAACCCGGGTTCCCTACGCCTCTGCCTGAACAGAGGGCTTTGCCCTCCCACAACCAGCGGATACCCTGAATATCTGGAGAGGCTTCTAGTCTCGCCGCGCCCGTACTCCTGGCGTCACCGGTGCAGCGCCGGGTTCAAGCCCCGTGCTGGCATGTTCGAGCATGGCCTGGCGATCGGCCCAGTGGGTCGCAATCGCCACCGGGGTGGCAAACCAGACATCGCCGCGCGTGAACAGATGCTCCCACAGCTCTCGATAGGCCGCCGCCCAGCCAGGGAACAGCGCATCATCATAGACATAATCATGCACATCCACCAGCAGTAGACCACCCTGTCGAGCAGTGGTCTCGACCAGACCGTGTAACAGGGAGCGGCGATCACCGGGGTTGTCGGCGCGCTGGCCGAACAGGTGATCGTCCATCCAGGCCGTGGGGAGTTGCAGGGTACGCAGGGGCCGGCGCTGCCCCTGATGCCAGGGGTAGAACGGCCAGGTTGAGCCGCGTCGCCAGCCCAGGTAGCGGTTGTGGGTGAGCGAGGCGTCGTAGGCAAAGCCCACCCGCTCGTGGAGCAGCAGCGTGTCCTCCGGGTTCTGTAGATCGAGGCGCCAGTAGTGGTGGCGGTTGCCCGCGATCGGCTGGCCGCTGACCGCGGCGAGCAAGGCCCGCTCTGCGGCGAACTTTTCGGCACTGGTGTGGGCCAGATAACTGGCGTGGAGGCCAATTTCCCAGCCCTCGGCGGCCAGTTCGCGGAACAGGGCGCGGAAGTGCGGCGCTCTGATGTCATAGAAACCGTCGGGCAGTCCAGTGGCATACTCGTACAGTGAGCCTTTGCGGGCTATGAAGTAGAAGGCAGAGCGCGCCCCGAAACGCCGCTCCAGTTCCATCCACGAGCGAAAGTGCCAGTGGCTGTGCCGTCCCAGCGCGACGGACGCAGCCGGTCCCAGGCCAGCCAGTCCCTGACGGGCGAGGATGCGCAGTGGCTCGATCCAGCGAATAATCTCCGGGTAGTCTACATCGTGGCCGCAGGCAGCCGCCAGGCGCGCGCCGTAGGGCCAGCGCGGTATCCCTGGTCCATAACCCAGTTCGGCAAGCTGGCTCTCGATGCGTTGCCCGATGGCCGAAGCCAGCGCCTGCCGTAGCACACCCAGCTCCAGGGTAGCCGTGCCGCTCAGGTCAATGTAGCCGTGCCGGCCTCGTGGACGCTGGTACTCCTCCTGCCCGCTGAGGAGCCAGAAGACGTCGAAGACCACATCGCGCTCGATGATCACCCGCCCATCCTGCAGCGTGACCGGCGGGCCGTGTTCGCTCGGGCCGGAAAAGTGTGGCCGGGTCCATCCCGAGCCGGCTTCTATGCCCCGGAGCACCTGTTGTGCCGGGCGTTCCCAGCGCTCGGGGTTCGCCCGTATGAGCAGGCGGGCCGGCGGGGCCAGCGCCGGGTCAGTGGTATACGCAATGTCCACCGGGATGCCGTTCCAGGACTCTTCGATCCAGGCGTACCCCATGCCGGTAAGCAGGCTGCGCCAGGTGTAGGTTATTTCTGGTCGGAACGGCTCAAGGATCGGGTCGAGCGCAATGGTAAGACTTCGCTCCATCATTGTTGTTCCTGTCGGGAAGCGGTGTAGGGAAAGTTTTCCCATCCTTATTCCGGTCGGCGTTGAGAGTGTTGAGTACCCTCCCACGGGGAGTATGGGTACACCCCGTTGCCCCATACTCAGATTTTTCCCCCTGTACGGGTGCGCTGTACAACGTTGGGACGAAGAAGGGCTTTCCTGGGAGGGCTTTATCCTCCCGACGCCTCGAATCCGGCGGAGGTGTAGGGAAACACCTGGTTTCCCCACACCCCTCCAGCCGCCTATGTTCACGTTAAACCACTTCATGGCCCCCGGTCAGACTGTCGGGCACGTCACCAGCGGAAGATAGATCCTGAATCGGGCGTTGGCCACCTCCGCCCGGGTGTCGAAGCCTTGTGGTATCGGGGTGAGCTGGTCTGCACCTGCTGACGTGGCGTTCGTTCGGCCAGTCACGCAACCGGTGGGTGGAGCAGGCGACGGCGTAGGGTTGAGACCAGGACTCGGGCTCGGACCGGGACTGGGATTGGGACCGGGACTGGAGCTCGGGCTGGGACCGGGACTGGGATTGGGACCGGGACTGGGATTGGGACTGGGGCTCGGGCCGGGACTCGGCGGAGGGGGCGGCGGCGAGACGCTGAAGGGTGTGTCGCTGGACCAGTGCTGAGCAGGGCCGCCGGCACGCGGGTTCAGCGTGCCGTTGCTGGGGCCGCCCGCCGCTCCCGAGCTATCGCCGATGGCCGTGCCGGCGCCCTCGTCAAAGCGGTAGAGCGCCACAGTATTGGCATCGGCGGGATGTGGGGCGTTGGGGCGCGTAAACGGAGTGCTGTAGCGCACGCTGTTCGAGATGCGCAGGTCGTCGAGCAGACCGGTGTAGTAGCGACTGCCCGGATAGTCGTGCTTCTCGGCGGCCAGCACCAGGTACGGGTCGCTGTTCGGCCAGCTTGTGCCGCGGTTGAGACGGTAGTCGATCCGTCCTGTTGGGCCATCGTCCCGGCTTGCGTCAGGCGCGCCATCAACGAAGATGCGCATCGGGCCGTTATTCGCCCGCGTGACGGCGATATGGCGCCAGGTGTTCGTCGTGACAACCGTATTGCCGACAAGGAGTCGGTCATCGCTGCCCACGGCGACGCCGAAGACGATCCGCCCGTTACAGATGGCGATCCCATAGTCGCCGTAGTCGCCCGCTTCAAACACATCCCGATCAATCACAATATTGCCGTAGTACCAGCCGTTCGGACAGGCTGGCGCCTGGTTGTCGGCAGCGGTTGCTTTCATCCAGAACTCGATGGTGAAATCACCACTGACGTTGACCGGGCGCGAGGCGGTAATCTGCCCATTGCTGATTGGCCCGAGGGGGATCTTGACCCGATCCAGGTCGTCCGAACCAGTGCCGAAGAAGCGCAAGGAGGCGCCCTGGGAGGCCGGTGCTGGCTCGGGCCGCGCTGCCTGCCAGACAAGGAGAATAAGGAGCGTCAGGACCGTGAGCGTAGCGCCGGGCGCGAAACGAAGTTGCCGCATAAGCTTCCTCAGTATGGTTGCCATCAGGATGGTCGAAGGATGGCTTCATCCTTGCAGAAACCCTTCTTCACGGGCGCTGAGCGTCAGCGAAGGTGCCAGATGCGCCATGTAAGGGGAGGGTCTGAGAGAGCGCCACGCGCCGGGAAAACATGTTGTTTATAGCTGCCATGTGCGATCGTGCAAAGTTTTGAGATAGCCTCTTACGGGCGCCGCAAACGCCGGTGCACTCGCGCGACGATCGCGAGAGCAATCATAACCGCGGCGGCTATCCACGCGAGCACCAGGATCGTGAAGCCGCTGGCCGGAGGTGGCGCCTCGGCCAGCGCGTTGCTGCGTTCGTTAGCCACCGTAGAAGGTTGAGCGGCGGCTGCCACCGGCGTCGCTTGTTCCGTGGGCGCAGTCGTCGTCGTGGGGCTCACGTTCTCGCTTAAAAGCACCGGAGCGGATTGAATCGCTACCACCGTGACGATCGGCGGTACAGTTGTCGGTTCGTTCGTTACGGTGGCCTCGCCTGGCTCGCTGGTTCCCGCAGGCGCGGTTTCGACCGCAGCGGTGGCCGTGGGCGGGGCAGGGCTAAACGGCGTGTCGGTTGACCACACCGGTCCAGCCGGGTTGCCGCGAACGATGAGCGTGCCGTGAGATGGTCCTCCTGTGGCGCCTGAACTATCACCGACGAACGTGCCCGAACCTTCATCGAAGCGATACAGCGCAACCGTCTGTGCATCCACCGCATGCGGGCCGGTGGGGCGGCTGAAGGGGCCGCTGTAGCGTGCCACGTTGGAAATGCGCAGGTCGTCGAGCAAGCCGCTGTAGTGGTACGAGCCGGGGTAGCCGTGCTTCTCGGCCCCCAGCACCAGGTAAGGGTCGCTATCGGGTTGCTCGGTCTCGCGCTCGGTCCGATAATCAACTCGACCGGTCGGCCCATCGGTGCTGCCCGCGGGCGTACCGTCAACAAAAAGCTCGATTCGTCCACCGTTGCTACGGGTCAGGGCGATGTGGCGCCACTGACCATCGGTAACTACAATGTTACTCACCAGTTGCCGGTCATCCTCGCCCACGCTCACACCAGCGGCGAGCCGCCCGTCGCAGAGCGCAATGCCGTAGTCGCCGTAGTCGCCCGCACCGTCTACATCACGGTCAACGATGATATGGCCGTAGTACCAGCCATTCGGACAGGCCGGCGCCGGGTTGTCGGCAGCGGTGGCTTTCATCCAGAACTCGATGGTAAAGTCGCCAGAGACGTTTACCGGCGCCAGGGCAGTGATGCGTCCAGCGTTGAGCGGTCCCAATGGGATCCGCACCCGGCCGGGTTCTTCCGCGCCCGTACCGAAGAAGCGTAGTGAACTCTGCCCGGTGGTCTGGGCAGCGGGACCGGCGGTTGTACTTTCAGATAACCACAGGAACAGTACGATGAGCGTAAGCAGCCAGACCCGGTGCCTGCCTCGATGGAAACGTGTTGTTCCGGGTTTCATGCGCTTCTCCTGTCCTGACTTGTTCCCACGCGGCTGTGCCGCACAACGATGGTACGAAATAAGGATGTTCCTGGGAGGACGTAACTCTCCCAAATCCTCACCATCTTTGTGATCTGCAAGCCTTCGTGGTACGTTCCACCTCAGTTTGCCGGAGCGGTTGAGGTGACCCAGGCGGGGTCGGCGCTGTCGGCGCCGGCCGTGAGGCCGAGGGTCAGGCTGTAGCCATTGCCGGAGCGGTCGAGGGCGACCTGGCCGGTACCTTCGTCCAGGCTAAAGATTGCGATCGTGTTCGCGTCACTGGCGAAGGCCGTCGTAGGCGGGGCGAAGCTCGCCGTATAGCGCACGCTGTTGGAGAGGCGCACCTCGTCGAGCTGGCCGTTGAAGAAGGGGTAGCCGGTCAGCCCGCCCAGACTGAAGGTCGTGCCGGTGACCAGCGCGCCTACCGTGCCGGGGGCGCCTGCCACGCCGTTGACGAAGACCCGGGCCGTTCCCGTGGTCGCGTCATAGGTGACGGCGACGTGGTACCAGGTGTTGGCGGCCAGGATAGTAGGGTGAGTGACCACCTGCCACTGGCCGTTGGCGAAGAGCCACCAGACCACCCGGCCATTCTCCAGTTCGATGGACCAGCCATTGTCACCGTTGCTGGTGCCGGCAATGACGCTGGTCTGGTTGTTGGTGGCGGGGCGCACCCACAGTTCCGCGGTCTGGGCGCCGCCCAGGCTGGCGATGGGGCCGCCCCGGGCCTGGTCGTTATCTCCGGCGAATGCCAGGGCGAAATTGCTCCCCGCTGCCGGTGTGTCAGTTGGAGATGCCGTGCTGGTCGGAGCAACGGTGCTGGTTGGGCCTGGTGACGGCCCGGGCGTATCGGTGGCCGTCGGTGGAGGGGTACTGATTGCCGAGGGTGATGGTTCGACCGTGGCCGTCGTGGTCGGTGCAAGACCGTTGCCCGCAAGGGCCGTCTCGGCGTAGGCGATCACCTCACGGCTGTTGAATACCTGGATCAAAGTCACGCTTCCGTCGGGCACCGCTGAAGTCACGGTGAAACTGACACTTTTCTCCCCGGCGCCCGCACCGCCGGGCAGGCGCACGACCAGCGCGCCACGGGCCGTACCCTGGGCAAAGGCATCGGTGACCGCTGCCGGATCGGCGCTGAGGGTGGCGCCTGGTCCAAAGCCACTGAGGGCGCCGCCGCTGACCCCATTGAAGTCAATGTCTGGCGGGAGGGTAATCAGCACACTACCCCCATCAGGAATGGCCCCGCTGGTGAAGCGCAGGGTGTAGAGCGTGCCGGCGCGCTCGGCGCTGAGGCCGGCGAGCGGCGTCCCCGGGGTCATCTCGGCCAGCCCGAAGCGGAACGAGTTCGGGCGCGTGCTGGTGGTGTAGTAGAGGCGGTAGCGCGTCCCCTC
>CAKZSI010000012.1 GCA_937918935.1 uncultured Chloroflexales bacterium
CGCACGGACTCGAAGGCGGCCAGATAACTGACCGTCAGGCCCTCGACGACGGCGAGCGGTTCAGCTTCGAGGATGGGCGCGATGGTAGGCGTGGCCGGCACGGGCGTGGTCAGGGCCACACTGAAGACGGCCTCTTCGGCGACCGGTAGAGTGGCCCAGGCGCGTTGTGTGGTCATGAGCAGGCTCTGGTGCAACACCAGGGCGACGAGCAGCAGGGCAATAGGAAAGGCCCAGAGCAAAAGCCGCGCCCGGCGCGTCTCGCGGAGCGAGTGGCGCCAGCCGATCCACCAGGCGGGGTCGGTTCCGCGGCGCTGGTTGGGGGCAGAAGGAGAAGGAGCGGAGACTTCGGCGAGCCCGGGGGCGGGGCGGGCCGCGCCGGTGTAGCCCTTGCCTTCGCGGAGAAATCGTAAGCCGCGCCGGGCATGCTGGTTATCCGGGTTCAGCTTCAGCACCGCTTCGAGGCAAAAAGCCTGCTCGTCGGGATCATCGAGCACGCCGCTGAGCCAGAGCCAGGCCAGTTCACAACTCGGGTCGAGTTGCAGCGAACGGGTCAACAAACCGGCGGCGATGCGCTTCTGGCCGCTGCGGGCAGCGGCCACGCCCCGCTGGTAGAGGCCCCGGGCCTCGCCGATGTTCGCTTTGACCGCCGGCTCGATGCTGCTGGTCATGGGTCTGAGAGCCTCTCCGGACAACTCCTTTGGGAGGGGCTGGAAGGGCAAAGCCCTGGCAGGAACCCGTCCTCCGCGCTCCGTTGGAGGAGGGGGGAACCCGGGGTTCCCCGCGCCTCTGCCTTATGGGAGGGCTGCGCCCTCCCGCGAACCCGCCTTCTGCGGCCTATGAGAGAGGCATGGGGAAGCCAGGGTTCCCCACGTCCCTGCCATTCTGGGAGGGGCAGAGAGGACTACACCCTCCCGGAACGGCATCGAATACCCCGGACATCCGGACAGGCGCCTAATGGTCCGGCAACAACGGATTAATCGCCCGTTGCACGAGGGTAGCATCTTCAACCAGGCTGGCGCGAATGGCGCGCCAGTACTCAGGTTGTTCGTAGCCGAGTTGCCAGATGGCGATACCGGCGAGATCCTGGGTCTGGACGGTCTTAATCTTATCGGCCAGGCCAACCTCGGTCATGAACCAGACCTCGCGCCAGCCCTGGGGCGAGCGGTAAGAAAAGGTACTTTCGCCGACGCGACCGCGGGCGTCACGTTCGCGGAAGTTCACCGTCACACCCTGGGTGGCGATAATCTCTTCAAGGGTCTTCCAGGGGCGGGCAATCGCCGGGCCGCCGGGCAGCCAGTCATAGCCATAGAAATGCACGCCGATCAGCACTTTGGAGGGGTCAACTACCGCGCGGGCGTACTCGGCCACCGATTCGATCCAGTACGCCGGGGCCACCGGGCCAGGGCCGCTGCCGCGCCAGTGGTAATCGTAGGTCATGATCCGTAGCTGATCAACGTGCTTCCCCAGTTCGGCCCAATCCTGGAAGCCACCCAGGCCGCCCCAGTCGCTGGCTTTGGCGTGCACCGCGACGGTAAGCACGCGGTCGTGGCGATGCAGGGCGGCGGCCAGTTCGGCGATAAAGGCCGAGAAATCCCCGCGCAGGGCCGGATCGAGGCCCTCGTAATCAATATCGATCCCGTCGTAGCCGCGGGCAAGCACCTCGTCGAGGATGTTCTGCACGTGGCGCGCGCGGAGTTGCGGATTGCGAAGAACGGCTACGACGGCGTTCGGGTTCGCGGTCACATTGTGGATCGAGGGAATGATGCGCACATTATGCTCATGGGCGATGCGCACCAGGTCGTCGTTGCGGGCGCCATAGATCCGCCCGCTGGCATCGCTGAAGTACCAGAAGGGGCTGATATCGTCAATGATGTCGGCATTGGCGAAAAACGACTCGCTGGCCCCGCCCTCGAAGAGCGGCGGCAACCAGACCACGATGTAGCGCCCGCTCTTGGGATGGTAACTGACGGGGCCGGACTGAGGATCGGCGGCGGTAGGAACCGGTGTCGGCGGCACGGGGGTCGGCAGCAGAATGCGGAGCGGCGGCGCTGGCGTGCTGGTGGGGGCAACGCGCGCGGTGGCGGCCGCGGCGGCCTGCACCTCGGGTAACTGCCGGGCGAGGCGCAGCGTCTCAGCGATCAGAAAGCCGGCAACCAGCAGCGCGGCAATATACAGCGCGCCGAGGATGAGAGCGCCGAAGGCGGGCGGGCGTCGCATACTCAATAGGCCCCGAGCTCACGCAGGCGATCATCACTGATGCCGAAGACGTGGGCAATCTCGTGAAGCACGGTGCGCCGCACCTGGGCGCGCAGCGCCTCGGCGGTGCGGAAGTCACGCTCGAGCGGCTCTTGAAAGATCACGATCGTGTCGGGCAATACCAGCAGATTACTCGCCCGTTCGGTGAGCGGAACGCCGTGGTACATCCCGTAGACCGACTGCCAGGGTTTCAAGCCCAGCATACGGCGCTGTTCGCGAGTGGGCCGGCGCTCCACAATGATCTCGACGTTTTCCAGATAGGCAGCAAACTCATCGGGCAGGCTGTCAAGGGCCTCAATGACAAGTTGTTCAAAGCTGGCGCTGTCCATACGGCCATTATACGGTTCGATGTTAACGGGTGTCAAGCGTTTTGCCTGACGCTCGCGCATGGAAATGGCTCAATAACCCGATGGATGGGCTACAATCGTGGCGTGTGCGGGGCAGACAAGATCGTGGTAGACTCGGGTCGCGCGCCGTGACAAACGCGGCGGGCAGAGCCGATGCAACGTCAAAAAAACCTGTCAGGCGCGGCAATGGCGGTGAGCACCCGGCCACGGGCCTGCCCCATTGCCGCACGTGCCAGGTCTGGAGTTGCGAAAACGCAACGTTGCACCAATGCTGCGCAATGGGGCGCCGGAGGAATCAGTGACCCACTCCATGAGGAAGCATGAACCGGCAACCCGTGTTCAGTTTTTGTCTGCTCTTGAGCCTGCTCCTGGCCCCCGCACCTCCGCGTCTCCCCCCTGCGACGGCGCCGGAGGCCGCGCAGACAGATCCGGCCCCGCCGGCCCTGGCAGGCTTCGGAGCGCCGTTGAACTCGCTCGTTCAGCCAGGACCGACGATCAAGCCCTTTGTGCGCCCTGATCTGGCCCGGCGCCTGGAACGGCTGCGCCCGCTGATCCTCGCCGCCGCGCAGCGCCACAACCGGCCTGAACTCTCGGGTATGGACGACGAGAGTTTCGCGGTGGTGATTGCTCTGATCATTTACAATGAGAACTTCGGCTGGCTGGAGGAGGACATCCCCCCCCTGCGGATGGTTACCCCGCTGTACCAGCGATTACAACAGGCAGCCAACCAGCGCCTGCCCGGAAGCAACTTCAGCGTCTGGCCGGTCAACCTGCGCCCTTCGGTGGCCCTGGAGATCCTGAAGCAGCAATTACCCCTGGCCGATGGGCGGATGATCCGTGTGCCGGTACGGGTCGCAGGCAGCCAGATCGACCCGGCGGCCTATGCGCGTCTGGCCGATCTGCTAGCGGCGATCAATGCCGAAATCAGCCGTGATGATCTGGCCATAGCCTACCTCGCGGCCAACCTGGAACGGGGGATCTATCGCGCAACCCTCGAGGGCCTGCCGGTCACCTGGCAGACGCTGGCGGCCTGGCACAATCAGGGGATTGTGGACGTGCGGGCCATTCAGGCAAATCCCACTGCCCGCGACTACGTGCGCCGGGCCGCGGCCTATTTGCCCCTGGCCCGGACCCTGATCACTGCCTCTGGCAATGGTGCAGGGCTTGAGCGCAGTCCGGTTTCAGAAGGGTACGCAACCGCGAACGGCGCGACAGGGAGGCATCGGTACGTCAACCGCAGGGGAGCTATTCGCGCGTCACACCCTGTACAGTGCGCAGGCGCTTCAATACTTCCTGCTCGAACTCGCGAGGATTAGCCCTGGGGAAGTACTCGGTTTCAATCATCGCCGCCGGCACATCGTCGCAGGCGGCCATACATTCGAGTTCGACCAGGCGGATGTCCTCAGGATGCGTAGCGGCAAGACGCTTGAGCGTCGCCAGAAAGTTGGGCCGGCTTCTCGCGCAATGGCGACAAAAAATCAGATCAAGGGGCATGGACACAAACCTTTCAAGACGCCGGAGACGCTGCCCATGCCCCTCCCACGTGGAACACCTCTGGACCACGCGAGCCTGGCTGCAGGATTACAGCGCCTTCGTAGTGTACACGGTCTGGCTGGGGTTTGCAAGATCCGAACAAAAGCATTGCATTCGATCTGGCGGCTGCGCCGCGCCCTCTGGTAGGGCGCGGCTCTTGACCGGGAGAGCCTGATAGGGCTGCATCCTCCGCGCCCCTGGCGCACCACCAGGTTGTTGAACGGGAGCGTCTGGCAGGGGAAGGCCACCCCAAACCATAGCACACCGGCAAGATGTTAACAGGGAGGGCCTGGCCCTCCCAGAGACCCTCGTTCCCGACCTGTTGACCGGGAGGGGCTGGGAGGGCCTGGCCCTCCCAGAAACTCTCATTCCCGACCATGAGGTAAGGATACTCGCCGAAGGCGACACCAACATAGTGAAGTATAATACAAGAAACGAGATTTGTGGCGATGAATCCATCGGGTGTGGAAGCAACAGCCTGGGCGAGTATTGCGAAGCGGCATCATGCCACGCTCGACATCGCCTACCTGCAGGCAGGCGAGCGTGGGCCAGTCGTGGTTATGCTCCATGGCTGGGGCGCGTTCAAAGAGTTATGGTGGAACACGCTGCGCCGCCTGGGCCGTGACCATCGGTGTTACGCACTCGATCTTCCCGGTCACGGGGATTCGCCGCTGCACCACCGCGATAGTATCCGCGAACTGGCCGATGCGGTCGGCGCGTTCTGCGACAGTCTGGATCTGCGCGAGATCGCCCTGATCGGCCACTCGATGGGCGGCGCGGTGGCCATTGCGCTGGTGTTGCGCCGGCCCGACCTGGTGCGCCGCCTCGTGCTGGTGGATGCGGCAGTAGACGCCTACCAGATGCCAAAATTCGCCCGGACGTACCTGCTCCCCACCTCTGGCTGGGCCGTGTTTCGCCTGGTGTTGCTCGGCGCGCGCATCCTTAGCCCCATCGGCGCGCAGGTGCCCCACACTCACCGTGGTGGCTGGGTGCGGCCCTGGTTGCGACGCGGCGCCTACATGGCCCGCTCCGATCCTGACGCCCTCTACCGGACCTACCGCGCCCTCTTCCGCGCCCGCGCCGGTCGCCGGCTCGCCCGCATCCAGATACCCACTCTGGTGGTCAGCGGGCAGTTCGACGCGCTCGTGCCCCGCGAGCACTCGCGCCGTCTGGCCCGGCGCATCCCCCACGCGCGCTTCGTGGAGATTCCCGGTGCATTGCACAATCCTATGGACGAACGCCCACGCACCTTTGAACAGACCGTGCGCGCCTTTCTTGCCGACGAATGGGAGACCCCGGCAGATGCGCACCCTTCCGAACGCACCCCTGCGCCGCCAGAAAAACAGGTAACCTTGATGCGCCTGCAACGGTTCCTTAGCCGCGCCGCCGTGGACGCGGAAAGCTTGATCGAACGGATGCCGCGCCCCGGACGGCGCGCCGGCCCCGCGCTGATCGTTCCCTATCGGGGCATAGGTACGCCCGCCGCGCTGCACCTCAGCGGGCGCGTGCTCGAAGACCGCGGCATCAGGCCCCCGAAGGACGCCGATACGCGCTGGGCCAACCTGCGCGCCAACTGGCGGCGCTTCGGCTCGCGCGAATTGCCCCACGTGCGCGTGCGCGCCACGTTCCAGGATGTGGTCGTCGAAACCACCACCGACGCCGAGGGCTACTTTCACCTCAGCCTGCAGCCGAGCGCCCCCCTCAGTGATACGCTCGTGCAAAGAGTAGACCTCGAACTGCCCGACCTGGGTGCGCGCAGCGCCGGCGAGGTCTTCGTTCCGCCTCCGAGCGCCCGTTGCGCTATCGTAAGCGACATTGACGATACGGTGTTGCAGACCTACGCCACCGATAAGCTCAAAATGCTTGCCCTCACCTTTCTGCACAACGCCCGCACACGGCTGCCCTTCGAAGGTGTGGCGGCGCTCTACCGGGCGCTGGTGGCCGGAGCGGACGGCCAGCGCCACAACCCCATCTTCTACGTGTCGAGCAGCCCCTGGAACCTGTACGACTTCCTGGTGGATTTTCTGGCTTACCACGGTTTGCCCGCAGGACCGCTGTTTCTCACCGACTACGGCCTCGACCGCGATCGGCTGGTCCGGCAGGGCCATCGTCGGCACAAATTGCAAGCCATCGGGCGCATCGCCGCCACCTATTCAGATCTGCCACTGGTGCTGATCGGCGACAGTGGCCAGCACGACCCGGAGATCTACCTGGAGGTTGCGCGTGCCTACCCTGGGCGCGTCGTGGCCATCTATATCCGCCATGTGAGCCACGAACGCCGCGCAGAGGAGGTGCATGCCTTGAGCGCCGAAGCCCGGCGCCTCAATGTGCCGATGGTGCTGGCGCCAGCCACGCATGCCCTGGCCGCCGACGCGGCCAGCCGGGGGTTGATTGCCGGCCCGGCGTAGAGACGGTCCGGCGGGCCGTCTCTACACCGGGCCGGGTGCGGGGTGACCTGGTTTCCGCGTTTTTTCTCGCAAAAGGCAACAGAGGTATGGATACCAACCCCAATCTTTCCAGGCAGGTTGAGAACCTGCACGTGCGCGAACTGACCCCGCTTCAATCGCCGCTGGAGTTGAAACAGCAGTTACCCCTCAGCTCAACTGCGGCCCGCACCGTGACCACCGCCCGCGAGGCGATCCGGCGCGTGCTGCGTGGCGAGGACCGGCGGCTGCTGGTAGTGATTGGCCCGTGCTCCATTCACGATCCCGAGGCGGCCCTGGAGTACGCCCGCCGCCTGCGCCGCCTCCAGGATGACCTGAGCAGCCAGCTAGTGCTGATCATGCGCGCCTACCTGGAAAAGCCCCGCACCACCGTCGGCTGGCGCGGCCTTATCAATGACCCGCGCCTTGATGGGTCGTTTGACATGCAATCCGGGCTGATGATTGCCCGCCGCTTGCTCATGGAGATCAACGAACTCGGTCTCCCGGTGGCTACCGAGATGCTTGACCCGATCAGCCCGCAGTACCTGGACGACCAGATCAGCATGGCCACCATCGGCGCGCGCACCAGCGAGGCTCAGACCCACCGGGCGCTGGCCAGCGGCATCTCGATGCCGGTGGGCTTCAAGAATGGCACCGACGGAGGGATTGAGGCGGCCGTCAATGCCTGCGTCTCCGCCGCTGTGCCCCACAGCTTCCTCGGCATTGACGACCGCGGGCGCAGCGCGGTGGTGAAGACCACCGGCAACCCCGATGGCTTCGTCATTCTGCGTGGAGGGCGTCACGGCCCCAATTACTACCCCGAATACGTCGTGCGGGCCGCACGTTTGATGCGCGAGGCCTCGCTCAAACCCGCTGTGATGATTGATTGCAGCCATGCCAACGCCGGCGGCGACTACCGGCGCCAGGAGACGGTCTGGCACAATGTCGTCGAGCAGGTGATCCATGGTCCAACCCCCATCGTCGGGATGATGGTCGAGAGCAACCTGGAGGAGGGCAAACAGCCGTTCCTCGCCGATCGGTCGAAGCTGCGCTATGGCGTCTCCGTCACCGATGGCTGTGTGGGCTGGTCCACCACCGAGTTGATGCTCCACGAGGCCCACCTGGCCCTCGAACGGGCGCGGTAGCGGGCCACCTCCCTGCGCACCCGTTCTGCGGAGGCCCGCCTTCCCCACCTCCCCCAGATGGTCACAAGGAGGTTCGGAGGGGCTACACCCCTCCGAGTCTTCCTCTCTCTGATGCGGCGCGGCGAAGCCGCGCTGCATTGACGATCTTCCGGGTCCTGCGGCCCCTGCAACCCTCGCCAGGGGCAACGTGACAAAGGAGAGCGAGGGCCGCGCAGCGAAACCGTGTTTTAGACATAATGCGCGCATTATGTAACCATTCGGGGTATACTGAAGAAGAACGCAGCACGCAACCGGCAAGCCTGGTTACACGATCAAATGTGCCATGACCGACGAGCCACAACCGAACAAACCGCCCGAGGGCAATGCCCTGGCCTACTGGGCAATTGTCGGCACCACGGCGCTGCTGTGCTTCGCCTGGTTGCTCACCGGCAGTCTGATGTTGACCCTGGCAATCATCGCCCTGGGGTTGCTGCACCTGGCGCGCCACTTCCCCGAAGCCGAACAGTTTGTGCAAGCTGATCCCGTTCTGGTGTGGCTGCGCCGCATGTCACCACTCATCGTCATTGGGATCGCCACGCTGGTCCTGGCGACGCGCTATTTGCGGTAGACACGGGTGCAGCTTCGCCGCGCGCCCTGGAGGGAAAGAGTTTTCCTGGAAGGGCGCAGCCCCCCCGGACCCTCCCATCGGGCATCATCCCCGCTTCACCTCCCCTTCAGCCGGGCGCCGTCCGGCGATGTGCCGATTCATGCTACAATTGGGCGTTTAGGCGAACGGCCCATGGCTGTCCGTGCTCTTGAGCACCGATGGCGCCGGATTCGATGGTTTCACGACGACTGCTTCTGGGCGCGACAATGGTCAGTCTGCTGGTTGGCGCCCTGGGCGTACTGCTCTACGCGCAACAGCGGGTTGCCGCGTGCGCCTTCGTGCCCCTCGTTGCCCCCGAATTGCTGCCCAACCCCGGTCTTGTTCCCGGTGAGGCCGCAGGGATGCCCGACGGCTGGCAGCGCCGCGCCGGGGGCGTGGAACTGCGCGGCCCCGCCGTCGATGGGCAGGGCTTTGACCTCGACGGCGATGGGCGGGCGCTGCAGTTGCTCGGCATAGCCAATTATGTGCAGACTCCGCCGATTCCGGTGCGGCCCGGGGCCCGCTACTGCTTCACCGGCTTCACTCTCACCGACTCTGAGCAGCGTTCCCCCACCCGCGCCCGCCTGGTCTTTGACTGGCGCGACGCCTCCGGTGGCGCCGTGAGCGAAGCGGCGACCCTGTGGCAGCCAGTGACCCTCTGGACGCCCGAGGCCCCGCCCCGCGACTGGTCGCGGCTGCAAGGCAGTTTCGTCGCTCCGCCGGAGGCGCGTTCGCTGGTGGTGCGTATCGAGCCGGCCTCGGATGACCGGATCTACCTGGATGCTATGCACGCACGCCGGGGTGGTGGCGCCCTTGCCGGTCTGGCCGCGCCTGGGCCCGCCATCGTCACCGATTCGCCCCGCCTGGCACCCTGGCCCCTGGGCCGCCAGGCCGCCGTGGCCTTCACCTTCGACTGGGAAACGGCTATGGGCGGCCTGATCCACTCGCGCTCGGTCGGCGACCCCAACTACGATAAGGACCCCGAGGCGCGCGGCTTGCGGATGCGCGAGGGCATTACCTCTACGCTGCAACTCTTCCGGCCCTACGGCGTGCGTGCCACCTACTACGCTACCGGCTATAACTTCCTCCTCGGCAACCTCGAGCGCCGTCGCTTCATGGGTGACCCGGTGTTCGCCTGGGCCAGCCCGGCAAACCGCTGGATCACTGATCGCTGGACGCACACGCCCTGGTTCGCCGACGATCCCTTCGGCGCCTACCATAGCCATCCGGCCTGGTACTTCGGCGATCTGATCCGGCCCCTGCGCGACGCCGGACACGAGATCCAGAGCCACACCTTCAGTCACCTCTACGGCGGCCTGGCCGATGCGGCCACCTGGGCGGCCGACCTGCAAGCCTGGAACCAGGTGGCAGCCGAACGGGGCGTGGCCCCGGCCACCTCGCTGGCCTTCCCCTGGAGCGGCAGCGCCGGCATGAGCGAGGCTAACTGGGACGTGCTCGAACAGGGCGGGATCCGCAGTGTCACCCGGCTGAGTAACCAGATGCAGTACAATCTGTTTCCGACCGATGGCGATGGCGTGGTGCTTGAGCCGCGCTGCCGCTGGCTGCCGGGCCGCGAGGGGCGCCTCCTGGCCTGTCCCGACTTTTATCTGACCCCTGAGCGGGTCAGCCTGGCCCTGCGACAGGTTGAACGCGCCGTCGCCGCCGGCGGTGCGATTGACCTCTGGGCGCACACCGAGGAGGTCACGTCCCCCGAGCAGATCCGGGCCTGGGAGCACGTGGTGGAGCGCGTGGCGCGTGATCAGCGGCTCTGGGTGGCGCCCCTCGGCGAGATCGCTGCCTGGCAGGCGGCCCTGGCGAGCGTGAGGGTCGAAACCGTTGCCGTGCGGCCGGGCGAAGAGGGCGCGCTCACTGTGCGCGTCACCAATCCCAGCGCCGTTGATCTCGCCGATCTGAGTATGCACATGCCCGCCACCGCCCGGCGCGTCACGGTCAATGGCGATGAACTGGCTCGATACGAACAGGGGCTTCCTGCCGGACGGGGATGGTGGCTCGTCGCCGGCCTTGCGACGTTCGATCTGCCTGCCGGACAGACGGCGGAGGTACGGGTATGGCTGACGCCGTGAGTTCGTGTCATCAGCGTGAGGCGCGGTATGGCCAGGACGGTTGAACAGGGCGCTGGCCGGCTGGCGCGTCTGCGCGCCAGCTTCGGGTTGCTCGGCGCGCCGCTGCTGGGCCTGAAACTGTACCATTGGCTGTGGCTGCTGCTGGCAGTCACGGGCGCCCTCGCCGTCGCCGCGCCGCGGGTGCTCTCGCAGCCGGTAACCTACGTCGCCCGTGCGGAGACGCGCTTTGACCTGCGCCGCTACGGTCCGATCTACGAATTGGTGGCCCCGGGAGTCAGCGGCCTCGACATCGCCATCAACGACGCCACCGAGGCCCTGCGCCAGGACCGGCTGGCGCGGGCCGATGTGCGCTTCGGGCGCCCGGATTTCCGCGTGGTCTTTACGCCGCGCGAGCCGGGCGTGGTCGAGGCGCGCGGGATCGGCCCCACCGCCGCCGAGGCCCAGGCCCTCGCCAACGCCGGGGCCGAGGCCCTGGCGCGGCACGTGCGCGCCGCCGGCGGGCGCGAGATCCTGCGCAACATGCTCGGCTGGGAACTCTGGCTGGCCCTGGAACCCGAGGGCCGCCCTGCACCCACCCCCTTCGATACGCTCCTGCGCGACATTCTGCGCGTGAACGCCTTCCCCATGTCGCGTGACCTGGAGCCGGTGTCCACCCCTCGGGTGATTGCCGACCTGCCCCGCGAAGAACTCAGCGATCTGGCCCGCGCCCTGGAGGCGCGCTATGACCTGTGGCGCTTCGCCATCAATACGCGCAATGCCACCCTCGACGCCCTGTGCGGCACGACCGGGGCACGGGGCACTGCCGCACGTGAGCAGGCCCTCGAAACCTGCGCCCGCGCCGATGCCGTCGCCCACGCCGAACTGATCGAGCGGAACCGCGAAATCGCCCGTCTGCGGGCCATTCAGGCCGCCCTGGATTACGTCCTCGTGACCTACGCAGCACGCTTCGACCCCGATGAGCCTTCGGCGGCCCACCGCGTCGCTGCTACCCTGCCCGCAGCACCCGAGCCGCGCTACGTGACCCAACTCCTCGCCCTGGCGGCCTTCTTCGGCCTGGTCATCGGCGTGGCCGGCGTGGCAATGGACCGCAGCGCCGGCATTGCTGCCCGTGTCAGCGAGATCCTGGGCTACCGCGAACTGATCCGCAACCTTGTCCTGCGCGACCTGCGCGCGCGCTACAAGGGCAGCGCCCTCGGCTACCTCTGGACGCAACTGGCGCCCCTGGGCATGATGCTGGTCTATGTGCTGGTCTTCGGCCTGCTGCTGCCCGGCAGCATCGCCATGTTCCCGATCTTCCTCATCGTCGCCCTGCTGCCGTGGAACTTCACCGCCGAA
Organism: uncultured Chloroflexales bacterium; assembly: GCA_937918935.1. GTDB lineage: Bacteria > Chloroflexota > Chloroflexia > Chloroflexales > Chloroflexaceae > JACAEO01. The sequence goes on from CAKZSI010000012.1 coordinate 11,749, forward strand.
GCGGTGACGGGCGGCGCCCGCAGTGTGATTGACAACGCCGCCCTGATCAAGAAGGTCTACTTTCCCCGCGAGGTGCTGCCGCTGACGGCGGTCTTTTCGAGCATGGTCAACTACCTGCTCTCGCTGCCGGTGATGCTGCTGCTGATGATCGCGGTGCAACTCCTGACCATCGGCCGCCTCAACTTCGCCTGGACCTTCGCCTACCTGCCGGTATTGCTGATCATTCAGGTGATCATGCTCGCCGGCATGGCCCTGTTCCTGGGCGCCGTGGCGGTCTTCTTTCGCGATGTGGTGCACCTGGTGGGCATTCTGGTAAGCATCTGGTTCTTTCTGACGCCGGTGATCTACCCGCTGGGCGTTTTCGGCGACGGCCTGGCCGCCCGGCTGGTGCGCTGGCTGAACCCTATGGCCTCGCTGATCGAGTTCTACCGCGAAATCCTCTACGGCAACCCGGTTCCTGTGGGCCAGATCCCTACACCGGGTCTGCCGGCCCTCGATAGCGTGCTGCGCGTGAGCATCACCGCCGGTCTGTTCCTGGTGATCGGCATGTGGGTCTTCCAGCGCGCCGCGCGCAACTTCGGAGAGGCGCTGTGAGCCCGGTGATCGAGTTCGATCAGGTCAGCAAGTACTTCGTCCGCCACCGTATCGAGCGCCGGACGGTGCAAGAGTGGGCCATCGGTCTGTTTCAGCGGCGCCCGCCCGGAGATGATGCCTTCTGGGCCTTGCGCGATGTCAGCTTCTGCGTCGAAGAGGGGCAGAGTTTTGGCCTGGTGGGCCACAATGGCGCCGGCAAGAGCACGGCCCTGAAGCTGATTATGCGCATTCTCGAGCCGAATAGCGGCACGGTACAGACGCGGGGTCGGATCGCCGCGCTGCTGGAACTGGGAAGCGGCTTCCATCCCGAGTTGAACGGCCTGGAAAACGTGTACCTGTACGGCTCGCTCATGGGCCTCAGCCGCCGCGAGATGGAACGCCGCCTGCCCGAGATCGTCGAGTTCGCCGACATCGGCGACTTTCTGGAAACTCCGATCAAGCACTACTCGTCGGGTATGTACACCCGCCTGGCCTTCTCCGTGGCCACCGCGGTTGACCCTGATGTGCTGATCACCGACGAGGTGCTGGCGGTGGGGGACGAGGCCTTTCAGCGCAAGTGCCTGGAGCGGATCTACAACTTCCGCCGCGCGGGGAAGACGATCATCTTCGTCTCGCATGCCCTGGAAGTGGTGCGCTCACTGTGTGACGTGGCCATCTGGCTCGACCACGGCGAGGCCCGCGCCTGTGGTCCCGCCGGCAAGGTGATTGATGCCTACCTGGCGGATGTGAACCGCAAGGAGCAGGAACGCCTCGCACTGGAACATGGCCGCGCCAGCCCTGGCGTCGCGGCTGACGAGAACCCCTTTCGGCGTGGCAGTCGCGAAGTGGAGATTGTGCGTGTCCAGCTCCTCGATGCCGCAGGGGAGGAGCGCAGCGTTTTTCACACCGGTGAAGAGCTAACTATTCGGATGTACTATCAGGCCCATGAACGGATCAATGATCCCGTATTCGGAGTGGGCATCTTTCACGAAAACGGCGCCTGGCTTAGCGGCCCCAACACCGGCTTCGACGAGGTGCCCATTCCCACCATCGAGGGTTTCGGACAGATTGACTATCGCCTGCCCGCGTTGCCGTTGAACACGGGGCGATTTCAGATCAGTGTCGCCGTGGTTGATCAGACGCAGACCCACGTCTATGACTTTCACGATCGCCTTTACCCGTTCGTGGTGCATGGCTCGGGCCGCGATCGCTATGGGATGGTCGCCATTCCCGGGGAATGGCGCTTGCACTAACAGAGTGGCTCGTAATAATAGATGGCCGGTTGGCTCGGGGAAACCGGGTTTCCCCACGCCCGTGCCATGAGGGTCTGGGAGGGCTGCGCCCTCCCAGGAAAACCCCTTTAAGAAATGGAGGAGGGCGCGGGGAGGCGTAGCCTCCCCGCCCCTCTACAGGAAAAAGAGCACGCAGTGAACGTTCCCGATCACGGGCGTCTGTTCGACGCGCATTACTACGCCACCGGCCTGGGCGCGCCCTATCAGCGCGACGAGCACTGGATGGGCTTCTTCGCCGGCATCGCCGGGCGCATCGTCGCCGAGATCGGTCCGGCTTCGGCGCTTGATGCCGGTTGCGCCATGGGCCTGCTCGTCGAGCAGTTGCGCCTCCGCGGGGTGGAGGCCGAAGGGCTGGACATCTCGGCCTACGCAATTGCCAACGCGCCTGAGGCGGTACGCGAGTATGTGCGCGTCGCGTCGGTTGCCGAGCCGTTCGGGCGGCGCTACGACCTGATCATCTGCATTGAGGTGCTGGAGCATCTGCCCCGCCCCGAGGCCGAGCGGGCTGTGGTCAATCTCTGCTGCCATACTGATGATGTGCTGTTCTCCTCCTCGCCGCTCGACTACAAGGAGGCGACCCACTTCAACGTCAATCCACCCGAGTACTGGGCCGATCTGTTTGCCCGTCAGGGCTTTTTCCGCGATCTTGACTTCGATGCCTCCTTCATTACGCCCTGGGCCGTTCGTTTTCGCCGGCGCACCGACCCGCCCCACCGTATTATTCGCGACTATGAGCGCCATTTGTGGGAACTGCGCCGCGAGAATACCGACCTTCGCCAACTGGCCCTCGAACAGCGCGAGCAGCTTGCCGCCGCTCATCACCGCGAGCAGCGGGATCAGGCAGCCGCCGACCTGTCAGCCTACGCCGCGCGCCTCGAAGCTGAACTGGCCCGCAAGAACGCCCACATCGCCCATCTGGAACGGCTGATCGCGCAGATCGAAAACGGGCGCATCCTGCGTCTGCTACGGACGCTGACCGGACCGCGCGACCATCGCCGGCAGGTGTAGTCAGGGAGCGAACACCCGATGCGTCTGTTGCTTGTCAGTCACGATGTCGTCGGCACGCGCATGGCCGGTCCGGGCATCCGCTACTGGGAACTGGCCCGCGCTCTGGCGTGGCACCATGACGTACACCTGATCGCCCCGCAGCCGATTGACCTGCACCATCCGGACATTGCCACCGGCGTCTACCGCTGGGGTGACGCCGGCTCACTGGCCGCTCACACTTCCCTGGCCGAGGTGGTGCTGGCCAATGGGTATGTGCTGGAAGCCCACCCCGAACTGGCCGGCGTTTCCGCCCGGTTGATCCTCGACCTCTACGACCCCACGCTGCTGGAGAACCTGGAACTGCTGCGCGATCGCCCCGCAGGCGAACGGCTGGCGCAACACCAGCGCGATGTGGCCCTGCTGCAACGGCAACTGGCCGCCGGCGACCTGCTGCTCTGCGCCACCGAGCGCCAGCGCGATCTGTACCTGGGCGCGCTGATGGCCGCCGGGCGGATTACCCCGGACCTTGCCGACCGCGATCCGCTTGCGCGGACCCTGATTGACGTGTTGCCTTTCGGGTTGCCCGCCGAAGCACCCACGCGCGGCGGGCCGGCCCTGCGTGGCGTGGTTGCCGGCATTGGCCCCGATGACCCGCTCATCCTCTGGAGCGGTGGCCTCTGGGACTGGATGGACCCCCTGACGCTGGTCCGAGCAATGCCCGCTGTGGTGGAGCGGTATCCCCGGGCACGCCTGGTCTTCCTGGCCGGACGGCACCCAGGGGGTACGGCCCTTCCGCGAGCCGGAGCGCAGGCGCGGGCCCTCGCTGCCGAACTGGGTCTACTTGATCGCCACCTGTTCTTTCACGATGAATGGGTCCCCTACCCCCGGCGGGCCGACTTCCTCTTCGAGGCTACGGTTGTGGTATCATTGCACCGCCAGCACCTCGAAACCGCGTATGCCGCGCTCCGTTCGCGCTTCCTCGATTGCCTGTGGGTGGGTCTGCCGGTGGTGTGGAGCGATGGCGACGCTGCCGCCGCCCTGGTGCGCGAGCACGGCTGCGGCCTGGTCGTCCCTCCTGAAGACCCGGCCGCTGTGGCTGCGGCGCTTCAAGCGTTGTTGTCCGACGAAGCCCTGCACGCCGACAAGGCCACGCATGCCCGGGCGCTCGCTCCGCGCTTTGCCTGGCCGGAGGTGATCCGCCCGCTGTTAGAATGGATCGCCGCGCCGCCCCTGCGCGCCCTGACGAGGATGCCTGAACCTATGACCACGCCACCCGAACCAACCCCGCCACCTACCGACGTCAGCCTGGTTGACCGGGGCAACCTGACGATGGCAACCCGCAATGCCGCGCTCCAGGCTCTCGAGGCCACATGGCGCCTCGATGGCCTGAGCGGCCCCGCCTCCGGGCGCTTCGCGGCCCTGCGCCGCCGGCTGCTGGAGCGCATAGTCTGGCCCACCCTCTACCCTCTGCTCGCGCGCCAGCAGGAACAGAACGCCGCAGTCATCCGCGCCCTGTACGCCAGCGCCGAATACGGCGATCATCTGGCGCAAAGCGTCACCCAACTGAAGGGCCAGTTGACGCTCGCCTTCCAGCAGATCGCCGATTTGAAAGACCAGCTGGTGCTTGCCGTCCAGCGCATCGATCATCTACGCGAAGGTTTATTGGAACTGAACGAACGGACGGTTCGTGAACGCCATGTGCTGAGCCAGCAGGTGCGTGACTTTGCCGAGCAACTGGCCGGCCTGGAAGATGCCGAGATGCAGGTGCGGGCCTTGCTCCGTGGCGAGGCCCCTCCCACACCTGAGGAGGGCTCATGAGCAACGCGGTGCTGGTGCTGACCTGGAACGGCGGCGAGGCGGCAATGCGTTGCCTGGAGGCCGTGGCCGCGCTTGATCCGCCGCCGGATCGCGTGCTGGTGGTTGACAATGCCTCATCCGACGGCACCGCCGCGCAGGTGGCGGCACGCTTTCCCGCCTTCGACCTGATCCGCAACCCGCGTAACCTGGGCTTTGCCGCGGGCATGAACGTCGGCATCAAGGCCCTGCTGGCGCTTGATCCGCCGCCTGAGAGCATCGTTCTACTGAATCAGGATACGCTGGTTGATCCTGGCTGGCTCGGGGCAATCACCGCGCCGCTGGCCGAAGATATGCGCATTGCCGCGGTGGGTTGCAAGATCCGCTATGCCGATGGGCGCATCCAGCACGCAGGGGTGCGGCTTGACTGGCCACGGGCCGTGGCGCACCACATCGGCTGGTACGAACCCGACACCGGCCAGTACGATGCGGCCTGTGAGGCGGAGTATCTTACCGCTGCGGCCATCGCGTTGCGCGCTGCGGCCCTCGCGGAGGTCGGGCTGTTCGACGAGGGTTTCTGGCCGGCCTATTTCGAGGACATTGACCTCGGCTGGCGCCTGCGCCGGGCCGGCTACCTGCTGCGCTACGAACCGCGCGCGACGCTGATCCACGCCGAGTCACTCTCGTTGCGCGATCCGCTGACCCGTAGCGCCTGCTACAACCGCGGGCGGTTGCGCTTCGTGCTGAAGAGCTATGCCCTGGATGATCTGGAAGGGCCCTTCGCCGCCGCGGAGCGCGCGTTCCTGGCCGAGCATGGTCACCACCCTGAGGGCCGCGCCTTGCGCTACGCCTACAGCGAGAGCCTTGCCGCGCTGCCGGGCATCGTTGCCGCGCGCCGTGCCCTGGAGCCGGATCTCCCCTCCGAGACCACCGAGCGCCTGCGCGACCTGCTGCTTTCCCTGCGCCGGGAACTGGCCGGCGTTTTCTACCGGCGCGCCACTGCCTGCGCTGCCGAACTCTACAGCCTATGACAACTCCAGTTGACTCCCCGTCGCTTGCCGCTGAGTATCGCCTCGACGCGCCCCTCCCTACCGGGTTGTACGCTGGTGAGGCGCTGATCGTCGAAGTGAGCCTGCGGAACACCGGGCGCGCCCCCTGGCTGACCGGCGGCGCGCATCCTGTACGCCTGGGGTACCGCTGGTTGAACGAGCGCGGAGCGCCGGTGGTGGCCGATGGGGGGCGCGCCCTGCTCCCGGCCCCCGTGCCGCCAGGCATGGTCGCGCGCGCCGAGATCCGCGTCGAGTCGCCACCCGCAGCGGGCCGCTACGTGCTGGAGGTTGAACTGCTCGAAGAAGGCGTCGCCTGGTTCAGCCAGCGCGGCGTGGCCCCGCTGCGCCTGGAGGTGGCATTTGCCCCGCCTGAGGCGCCCCGCGTGGCCATCCTCAACGGCAACGTTATTGCCCACGACGCGGTTGGCAGTCACATTATCGCCCAGCTCCAGACCCTGCGCGCCGCCGGTTACCACGTGCTGGTGCTGACCGGCTTCGTTGATAGCCGCCTGCCCGCTGATCTGCGCCGCAGCATGGCCATGGTTAGCCCGGAACACCTGCGCGATCCGGCGAGCGCCTCCCCCGCTGCGGCCCACTTTCGCCGGGCCGACCTGGTGATTGTGAACTATTCCAATTACTACGACCTGGTCGAACTCATTCGCGAGGTGCGCCGCGGCATGGTCATCTTCGATTATCACGGCGTCACCCCGCCTGAACTGTGGGGGCCGGAGTGGCCCGGCTACCAGGACGTGGTGCGGGGGCGCGACAATCTGTCCCTGGTGGGCTACGCCGACTACGCAATCGGCCACAGCCGCTTCACCTGCGATGAACTGATCGCTACCGGGCGGATCGCCGCCAGCCGCGTCCAACTGATGCCCTACGCCGTGGTCGAGAACAGTTCCTATGCCGGGCCACCCGACCCGGCGGTGGTTGAGCGTTTCGGGTTGGCCGGGCGTCACGTGCTGCTCTACGTGGGGCGCATCGCGCGGAACAAGCGCGTGAGCGACCTGATCGAGGCGCTGCCGGCGATTCTCGAGCGCCACCCCGCAACCGTGCTGCTGATCGTCGGCGATGACCAGGCGCCCGCCTACCGCGCCTACGCCGACGAGGTGCGCGCCCGCGCCGCCGCCCTGGGGGTCGCTGAACACGTTCGCTTTACCGGCCAGGTTGACGACGCGACACTTGAGGAGTTGTACCGCGCCTGCGCGATCTTCGTCACTGCCAGCATCCATGAGGGCTTCGGCATGCCCCTGGTCGAGGCCATGGCCCGCGGGCGACCAGTGGTCGCCGCCGACAGCACCGCCGTGCCCCACACCCTTGACGGCGCCGGGCTGCTCTTCCCTCCCGGCGACACGACCCAACTGGCTGCGCAGATCTGCCGACTGCTCGACGATCTGCCCCCGCCCGACGACCACCACGATCCTCTGGCCCTCCACCGGCTGGCCCCCGCCAGCGCGACCGACCTCGCGAGGCTGCGCCAGGGGAAGATTGCCATCGTGACCCCGCGCTACGGCCCCGAGGTGCTGGGAGGCGCCGAAACGGGCCTGCGGAGCTGGGCCGAGCAACTTGCCGCCCGCGGGTATCAGGTGGAAGCTCTGACCACTTGCACCGTGGATATGGCTGAGTGGAGCGACCACCTCGTCCCCGGCGTCGAACAACTCAACGGCGTGACGGTGCGGCGCTTCAGCGCCACGCCGGTCGAAGCGCCCCTCTTCCATCGCCTGTTGCAGAAGGCCAACCGTGGCGAACGCCTGCGCTATGCCGAAGAGCAACGCTTCATTGCCAACAGCCTGCGCAGCGCCGACCTGGAACGCTACGTCGCCGAGCACGCCGGCGAGTACGTCTGTTTCATCGCCGCGCCGTACCTCTTCGGCACCTCGTACTGGCCAGCCCTGAACGGCGCTGCCCCCTGGCTGCTGGCACCCTGCCTGCACGATGAGCCGGTGGCCCACCTGTCGATCTACCGCGAGTTGCTGGAGCGCAGCGCCGCGTTGCTTTTCAACACGCCCGCCGAGAGTGACCTGGCCTCGCGGGGCCTGGGGGTCGCCAACCCCTATCGCGCCTGTCTGGGTTTCGGGTTCGCTGATGACCCGCCCGCGGGCGACGCTGCACGCTTTCGCGCCCGAACCGGCCTCATCGGGCCCTTCATCCTCTACAGCGGGCGCCTGGAGCCGGCCAAAAACGTGCCCCTGCTGCTGGAATGGTTCGCCGCCTATAAAGCTGAACGCCCCGGTCCTCTCGCCCTGGTGCTCACGGGCACGGGCAGCGTGACTCTGCCGGAACGTCCTGATGTGCTGAGTGTCGGCCATCTTGACGATGGCGACCTCCACGCTGCCTACGCCGCGGCCACCGCTCTGTGCCAGCTTTCGCTGAACGAGAGCTTCTCAATCGTGCTGATGGAAGCCTGGCTTCACGGTTGCCCGGCTCTTGTCCACGCCGGCTGCCCGGTCACCCGCGAGCACGTCGAGCGCAGCGGTGGCGGTTATGCCGTGGACGCCTACCCCGCCTTTCGCGCCGCCCTGGATGCACTGCTGTCCGACGCAGAGCATCGCGCCACCCTGGGCGCCCATGGACGGGCCTACGTGCGCGCCGAGTATAGCTGGAGCGTGCTTATGCCACGCATCGAGGAGGCCCTGGCGCGCTTTAGCCGTCCCCGCGGGCTGTACGCTCGCCTGGCCCAGCGCGGTGTGGCTCGTGCGCTCGCCTTTACCCGGCAGCGTTTCGCCGACGAATTGCTGACCCTCGTCGAGCGGGCCCTGGCGGAGTGGCCCGCCTCGTTCATCGCCGTGCGCCAGGAGACCCTGCGTCACGTGGGCCGCGTATCCCGCCCCGATTATCAGGTGCGCTCGCAAGTGCCCGTCGTCGGTCCGCTCATCGCCTGGATGCGCCGCCAGATCACCGCGCATCTGAAGGAGCCATACCTCGACCCGATGTTCGCCAGCCAGGAGCGCTTCAACCGCGATCTGCTGGAGACCCTGATGCCCGTGCTGGACGCAAGCCTGCGCGAACAACGCCGCCTGCGCGCCGAGGTCGAACGGTTGCGTGAGCGTTTGGATGGGCGCGGAGAAATGTAGCCCGAGGAGAGCACAGGCCCTCCACGGGAGAGGCGGGGAGGGCGCGGCCCTCCCAGGAAAAAGCTCTCTCACTCCACCAGCGGAGGGCCGAGAGGACGCCGCCCTCCCAGGATAAAAACTGCTATGACCACACAACCAGCAACACACCGAACCATCACCCGGCAGAACATCACCTCCTGGCGGCGCTGGCTGGCCACGCCCCTGGCGGTACTGCTGGTGGTCGTGGCATGCTGCGGCTGGTACCTGAGCGCATCGCCGCTGGCCAGCCGTGAAACCCTCCGTCTGGGGGGCATGTCGTCGTCGCGCCTGAGCGGTTTCTTTCCGGCCGAAACCAGCGCCGAAGGCCGTGGCTTTCGCTGGACCGACGGGCAGGGGACGATGACCCTCGACGCGCGGGGATCGGGGCCGCATCTGCTGGTGGTCACCCTGAGCGCGCCACGACCCGACGGGCCACAAACAGTGCCGGTCACTATTACTCTGAACGAGACGGCGCTGGTGCAGATAACTCAGGACGGCACTCCGCGGCGCTATCGCCTGCTGGTCCCCGCCGATCAGGTTCGCCAGCGCAACAACCAGTTGACCCTCGCCAGTCCCACTTTCACCCCCACGCCCATCGCCGGACCAGCGGATCGGCGCGGCAGGCTGGGCCTGGCGGTCTTCACGGTAACCTGGGAAAGCATCGAGCCGCCGCGCTGGCTGGCGCCCTTGCAGGCGCTGGCAATCGGCCTCGCGGCGATGCTGCTGATGCTGCTGCTCCAGCGGGCGGGGATTCCATTGCTGGCCGGTCTGATCGCCGTGTTCCTGTTCGTGGCGATCCAGATGGCGATGCGTCACAGCGATCCACGTTTCAGCTACCGTATCACTGCCTTGCTCCTCACCGGCGGCCTGGCGGCGCTGGCCGCTCTCGCGGCGGTGCTCGCGCGCCCGCAGCCCGACGAGGGGCCGCTCCCGTGGCGTGAGTGGTGGCGGGCGCACCGGGCAGCCCTGGCCGGCTTCGTGGCCCTGACCGCGCTGATGCACCTGCCGCTGCTGCTACGGTTCTCCACCCATATTCCCGGCCATCCCGGCGACGCCTTCGAGTACCTGTGGAAACTCCAGATCTTTAGTGATTATCTGATTGATCGACGCCAGTCGCCTGCCTTTCTCCCTGAACTGATGTATCCGGAGGGCCTCGAACTGGCCCTGAGCGAAATCACCCCGGCCAATACGCTGCTGGGCCTGCCGCTCACGCGCATGTTCGGGCCGATTGTGAGCTTCAACACCCTCAACCTGCTCTCCTACGTCCTTTCGGGCTTCTTCACCTACCTGCTGGCTCGACGCCTGGGCGCGCAGCCCCTGGCCGCCTGGGTGGCGGGCATCATCTTTGCCTTTGCCCTGCGCCGTTACTTTCAAATGAGTGCGGGTCATTTGCCGCACATGCCCACCCAGTACTTACCCCTGGCACTCTATGGCTTGCACGGGCTGCTGACCCGCCAGCGCAACTGGGACGCCTTCGTGACCGCTGCCGGTCTGGCCCTGGCTACTTGGGCCTCGCTCTACTTTGGCAGCACCTTCACCCTGTTCCTGGCCGGATACGTCCTGCTCCTCATCGGCCCACGCAGATTACCCGCGCTCTTGCAAACAATCTGGCGCCCGCTTGTGAGTGGCGTGGTGGTTCTGCTCGCCTTGATTGTCCCCTTTGCCCAGCCGTACCTGGAAGTGCGCACTCAGGGAGTGGACATGACCCACAGTATTGTCCACCTGCAGGTGCACGCGGCGCGTCCAGGAGATTTCCTGCTTCCCAATCCCTACCACCCCCTCTGGGGCGCCTGGGCCGAACAGTTCCAGCGCCGCGATGGAGGGGAGCACGTGGTCTTTCTCGGCTACACGGTGATTCTGCTGATGCTGATAAGCATCTGGGTATTGCGGCGCCAACGCCTGACACACACCCTGGTCGTGCTCAGCGCGAGTGCCTTTGTGCTCACCCTTGGCCCCGAGTTGCGGCTGCCGGGAGGTGCGGTGCTGCCCCTCCCGGCACTGTTCATCTACGAACACGTGCCGGTTCTGAACGGGATCAGGGTCTGGAACCGCGTGATGCTCTACATCGTGCTCGCTGCGGCTTTGCTGACCGGACTGGGACTGAGCACCCTGGCGCCGCAGCGCCGGCTCTACCGCACGGCGACCCTCGGCGCCGCGTTGCTGCTGATCGGCGAACTGGCGGCAGTGTCGCCCTTTACCACGGCTGAACCACGTGCGGTCGATCTGTGGTTGCGCGCGCAGCCCGGGCAGGGCGCGGTGATCGAACTGCCCATCGGCACGCCTGATTACCCCTTGCCCAGCGGGAGCAGCCTCTACTACGCACTCTTTTATCGCAAGCCGAGCAACATGTGGTACGGCACCTTCAACCCGCCCCTCTATGCCGAACACGTCCACGTCCTGCGCGAGTTTCCCGCGCCCGAGGCGCTGCGGGCGCTGCAGCGCCTCGAGACGGAGTACCTGATCGTCCACACGCCCGCCCTGACGGCGATCTGGGCCGATTGGCAGGAGACGGTTGCCGCGGCGCCCGAGCTTAAGACTGTGTATAACGATGGTTACTACACCGTGCTACACTTGCACCGGTAACATGCTCCGTGATAGGATGCCTGAGCTGCCACAACATCGCTCGCAGGTGTTTCACTCCACTCTACGCCCACGCCGCACCTGTAATCCTTCCTGCACGAAAGCTCAGCACCATGCGAACAACCTCCGCTTTTATCCTCGCCCTCATCTGCTGCTTGCTGATCGCCCAACCGGTGAACGCCTCTATCCGCGATGCCTTCCCTGCGCTGCCAGGGTGGACGCACGCACGACCCTACCAGGACGACTCGCCGGATCGCAACGGCATCTTGCTGTCGGGCCGGCCTGTTGGTCGCGGAGCACCGGTGATTGCCGATGTGGACGGCAACCCGGACAACGGCAACGAAGTTGTAATCGGCGGCGAGGACGGCCGGGTCTATGCCTACCGGGCCAACGGTACGCTGCTCTGGGAGCGGGATACACCCGTTGTCGGCTGCCACCCCTCGGCCCTGATCAATGGCAGGGCGTCCGTAGGCGATCTCTTCGGTAACGGCGTACCCCACGTTGTCATTGGTTATGGCTCGATGGAGAATGTCGGGCGCGCCTGCGACGGCGGAATTATCGTGTATCGCGGGCCCGATGGCCAGCCGGTCTGGAACTTCAGTCAGCGCGACTTCGATGCCCGGACCGTTGAAGGTCCTGAGAACATCTATGGCGTGATTACCGTTCCGGCCCTGGCCGACGCCGACGGCGACGGACGCCTGGAGATCGCCTTCGGCGGTCTGGATCGCAACGTCTACCTGCTGAACGCCGACGGGTCATTGCGCTGGTACTACCACGCCGCCGATTCGCTGTGGTCAACTCCGTTGTTTCTGAACATTGACGCCGATCCGGCGCTCGAACTGATCGTTGCCACGGATGTTACGGCCAACCCCGGCCTCGTGCCCCCGACACACGATGGCGGGTTCCTCCACGCCTTCAAGACCGCGCCGGTCTCCGGGGGGCGCATCCCCTTCCAGACCGGCTTCATCTGGCGCGTTCCTTTTGATCAGGTGCTGTACTCCTCGCCGCTGGCCGCCGATTTGCTGCTCGAAAACCCCGGACCTGAAATCGCTATCGGCTCGGGGTGCTTCTTCCCCATCGGGAGCGCCGACAAGCGCGGGCGCTGGATTAAAATCATTCGTCCCGGCGATGGCGCGGTTTTGCAGACCCTCAACGCCCCTGCTTGCGTCCAGTCGTCGCCAGCGGTCGGCGATATTGACAACGATGGGCAATTGGAAATTGTCGCGACGGTGAGCGGCGCACGCGAGATCGGCGGTGATGGGTTCAGCCGCATCGTTGCCTGGGATCCCGCCAACCCGCAGCCGAAGTGGTCCACCGTCCCCCGTGATCCGAACTCCGGCTCGAACGACCCCTACGGCGGCGACGTGCAATCCACAGTGATCGCCGACCTCGACGGCAACGGCTCGCTGGAGGTCATCGCGGCGAACTTCTGGTCGGTCCATGTGCTCGATGGCGCCACCGGCGCGCCGTTGACCTGCCAGAACCCGCAGTGTGGCCCGCTGCCGGCCATGTTCGCCTGGTTCACCTTGAAATCAACCCCGGCAGTTGGTGACATCAATGGTGATGGCCAGCTCGACCTGGTGATCGGCGGGGGCCACGTGTACAACTCCTCACGCGGCCATCTCTACGCCTGGACGGGCTTTGCCGGGCGCCTGAACAGCCCCTCGGGCCAGCAACCCCCCTTTAGCGCCCCCTGGCCGCAGTTCCGCCGTGATGCCCGCGGCAGCGGGGTCTTCCAAGCGCGCGGTATCGTACCCTCGACCTACGCCATCGGCAACCTGATCAGTTGCCAGCACTCACGTGACGTCACCATTGCCATCGCCTCTCAAGATGGCCAGTCGCTCGATTGGCGTGTGACGCAAGTAACAGGTCCGGCAAGCCAGTTCTTCTCGGTTCAAACTGAGCACAATGCTCTGCGGATCAGCTTTGACGGCTGCAACATCAACCTGGGAAGCTACTCCGGCAGCCTCGAACTCCAGGCCCGAGGGGCGCCCCCGGTGACTATCAGCGTAACCACTGTTGTGGTAGACAGAGTGTTTGAGGCTGCGGCGCCGCTGATCAGGCGTTGAGGCCGGGTTCGGACCTGGATGACCCGCCCTGGCCTTGCCCCCACGGTTTCACGTAACCAGTCTGTAGAGGTGTGGGGGTGTGGAGATGTTAATCCACACCTCCACACCTCTACGCGAGCCCCTTACCCATCAAGAAACTCCCGTACCAGGCGATGGTACTCCTCGGGCTTCTCGACCATGGGCAGGTGTCCGCACTGTTCGATCCAGATCAGGCGGCTGCCAGGCACCAGACGGGCCACCTCGGGGGTGCCGGGCGGGGGCATAATCTTGTCCTGGCGCGCGCCGATCACCAGCGTAGGGCAGCGGACCGCCCGGAGGGCCTGGTTAATGTGCGGATCGCCGGCATTGGCCGCCGTCTCCAGCGCGGTGCGGCGGTCCATCTTCAGAAAATCGGCGAAACTCTCGCGCAGGATGGCGTCGGTGGCGGGGAGACGGTAGAAGAAGCGCGAGGCAATTGCCCGGTAGACGAAGCGGCGTTCGGCCATCCAGGGACGCCGCAGGGCCATCCACAGGGCCAGCACGTTGTGGATCTGCTCGACCACCCGCCGCTCGAACTCGCTGCGAAAAGTGCTCATACATGTCAGCACCAGCCGGCGCACCCGCCGGGGGTAGCGTTCAGTAACGTAGACGGCCACACTGGCGCAGAACGAATGGCCGTTGAGATCGAACTGCTCCAGACCCATGGCATCGGCAAAGGCGATGACCAGTTCGGCCAGCCGGTCGGCGCTGGCAGGGCCTTGCAGTGGCGGCGAGTCGCCAAAACCGGGCAGATCGGGGGCCAGCACGCGGCGATCGACGCCCAGGGCCGCCAGGGTGGCGCGCCAGTAACGCGACGAGCCGCCCCAGCCGTGGAGCAACAGCAGGGGCGGGCGCGGCCCCGAATTCGCCTCACGATAGTAGACCGGCCCATCCCAGATCGTGACGGGACCCTTTAGCGCGAAGTCGTCGGATGCTGTAGCAGCGTTCATGGGTTTCCGCTCCCCGTTGTGTACGCCAGCGGAACGGTCTTGCGGCGTTGACCTGGTTGGATTGTAGCACACCCGGGCATGGCCCTTGACTGTGCTCAGCAGGCGGCTACAATTGGAATGGTTTGGGAGGGCATAGCCCTCCCAAATGCTTCTCGTATTCAACTCAGGTTTGCCCATGAACTTCGACTTCGACACGATCATCCCTCGCCGCGGCGCCGGCAGCGCAAAGTGGGAGTACTACCCCGCCGACGTGTTGCCCATGTGGGTCGCCGACATGGACTTTCGTTCGCCCGAACCGGTCATTCGCGCGCTGCGCGAGCGCGCCAACCAGGGCACGTTCGGCTACACCCTGCCACCACCACGCCTGGCGCCGCTGATCTGTGAGCGCCTGGAGCGCCTGTACAACTGGCAGGTGACGCCCGAGCAGATCATGTTCGTGCCCAGCCTGGTGGTGGCGATCAATCTCCTTTGCCGGGCGTTCGGTGAACCGGGCGACCACGTGCTGACCCTTACCCCGGCCTACCCGCCCTTTCTCAGCGCCCCCGGCTTCCACGACCGCGTCTGCGACACGCTCGAACTGACCCGCGAGGCGCAGGGGGGGACGCTCAGCTACCGTCTCGACCTGGAGTCCTTTGCCAGCGCGCTCCACGCTCGCACGCGCCTGTTTCTGCTCTCCAACCCCCATAACCCCGTCGGCCTGATGTACGACGCGGCCACCCTGCGGGGCATGGCCGAGGTCTGTCTGCAAAACGGCACGCTGATCTGCTCCGATGAGATCCACTCCGATCTGCTCCTGGGGGCCAGGCGCCACATCCCGATGGCCACGCTCGGCCCCGACATCGCCGCGCAGACGATCACCCTGCTATCACCGAGCAAGAGCTTCAACCTCCCCGGTCTTGGCTGCGGGTTTATGGTGGTGCCCAGCGCCGAGTGGCGCGCGCGCCTGGCGCGGGCCAGCGCAGGCATCGTACCCTATGTCAACGCGATGGGCTACGCCGCCGCCCTGGCCGCCTATGAGGAAGGCGAACCCTGGCTGGCGGCCCTGCGTGCCTACCTCAGCACTAATCGCGATTTCTACCTGCGCTACCTGCGCGAGCACCTGCCGCAGCTACGCACCACCGTTCCCGAGGCCACCTACCTGGGCTGGATCGACTGCCGCGAAGCCGGGATCGAGGGCAATCCCTACCACTTCTTTCTCGAGCACGCCAGGGTGGCCCTTTCGGATGGGACGGCCTTCGGCCCGGGCGGCGAGGGCTTCGTGCGGCTCAACTTCGGCTGCCCGCGGGCGTTGCTGGCCGAGGGCCTGGAGCGTATGCGCGACGCCCTGGAAAGCCAGAGCGCACGACCTGATAGCTAACATGGCCCCTGGGAGGAGCATGGGGAAACCCGGTTTTCCCGCACTACCCCGTCCACGGCTTGAGCAAAGCCCCTTCCTACGGTGACAAGTGGGGCGACTACGCCGTCCCAGGGGTTATTCCGGGGTTGGGGGCTTGCCCCATGGACTTTGCAAAAGCCCTCGTCGCGACCTGTGCGCGGTTGCAAAGCGCCACCAGGTATGGTATCATCAACGGGTGTAAAGGCGGGTAGCTCAACTGGCAGAGCAGCGGCCTCCAAATCCGCAGGTTGCAGGTTCGATTCCTGTCCCGCCTGCCAATTTTTATACCCGCCGGCACACCATGGGGGCGTGGCCGAGCGGTTGATGGCAGATGTCTTGAAAACATCCAGGCGATGAGCCTCGTGGGTTCGAATCCCACCGCCCCCTCCAGTACAGGCGTTCCACCGCACGGGGAGGTCGCATAGTGGCCTAGTGCGGCGGTTTGCTAAACCGCTACAGGGGTGACCCTGTCGAGGGTTCGAATCCCTCCCTCCCCGCCACAACCGGATG
>CAKZSI010000013.1 GCA_937918935.1 uncultured Chloroflexales bacterium
TTTGCACATCTCGACTGCTTGCAGGACGAACTCGAAGCCGTGCTTGCGACCTACACTCCCGAGCGACTGCAATCACTCAGTGGCTACCCCTACCTGGTGCAGACCGAGCTTGCGATGACCTCCTAGGGAATTGGTATTACAACTCTGTAAGCGCGATCTCGCTATAGCTCACAAAAAAGATATCTTCCGCGCCTATACTTCATACGATTGTAACGGTGTGCATCTTTCACACGTGCGTTGTTGTTTAGCAGGGCGTAGCGATGGCCCGGCAGGCCGTCGCTACGCCCTGCCGAAATGAAACGGGTTTCTTTTTGGGCCCGCAGGACCCCAGACCTCCACCTGTGGGGGCGTCCCGCTGCGGTAGAAGACGCACCACGCATGGGTTTCAAGCCGATCAAGGTGATCGATCTCGAATTGACCGAACCGCTCTACGATGTGCGCGCCGGCACGCGCTACGGTGCAGTGCGGGCGCTGGTGCGCCTGCAGGGCGCCCCCCTGGGCAGCATCGAACTGCCACTCGACGATGGCGTCGTCTCGGTGCGCGTCGTCGCGCAGACGATCTACGAGCATCTGGCCTGGCCGCTGGCCCGCCAGTACCTGCTTGACCAGTTCGCGCAACCCCTATCCGCTCCGGTGGAGTCGGTCACCTGGCCCGCCCTCAGTGTTATTGTGTGCACCCGTAACCGCCCCGCCGATCTCGCCACGTGCCTCGAGTCCCTGCTCGACCTGGAATACCCCGGTGACCTGGAGGTGATCGTCGTGGACAATGCTCCCGCCGACGATCGCAGCGCGCGACTGGTGCAAGAGCGTTTCTCTGGCGTACACTACGTGCGTGAGGAGCGCCCCGGTCTCAACCGGGCGCGCAACCGGGGTGTCGCCGAGGCCCGCTACGACATCGTGGCCTTCGTGGACGACGATGTGGTGGTGGACCGAAGCTGGGCGCGTGCGCTGGCCCGCGTCTTCGTCAGGCACCCCGGCGTGATGGCCGTCACCGGCCTGGTGGCGCCACTGGAACTGGAGACGGCGGCCCAGGCGGCCTTTGAGCGTTACGGCGGTTTTGGGCGCGGCTATATCCGCCACTGGGCGGACGTGAACCGCGCGGGCGGCGAGCGTGCCGCTACCGAGCACATCGCCGTCGCCCGATTCGGCGCCGGGGCGAACATGGCCTATCGCCGCGGCGTGTTCAGCCGCGTGGGAGGATTTGATCCGGCCCTCGACGTGGGTACGCCGACCAGCGGCGGCGGCGATCTGGAGATGTTCTTTCGCGTGCTCAAGGCCGGCTACCCACCGGTCTACGAACCGGAGGCCATCGCGCGCCACCGTCACCGTCGCGAGGCGCCGGCCCTGCGCGCCCAGATCACCAACAATGGCGTCAGGCTCTACGCCTTTCTGGCACGTTGTTTCTGGCATTTCCCCGAGGAGCGCCTGCCCGTGGCGCGCCACGCTCTCTGGTGGCTCCTCTACTGGTTCGTATGGCGAATCGAAACAGAAGCTCAGCGGCTGCACACGCGCCACGCCGGCCTCGGGTGCGGCCTTAGCTTTCTGTTCAACCGGGTGCTGCCGCTCAACATTCCCCATTACACCGCCTTTGTCTTCACTGGAGTGCTGGCCTGGAGCTGGTTCAGTTCGGCGTTGCTCGCGGCCCCCGGCGCGATCATTGACAACCGCGACCTGGTGCGCCGGCTCGGTTTTAGCGTCAAGGAGGGTGCGGCCCGGGCACCCCGCAACCTGATTACCTGCGCGATCAACCCGGCCGCCGGGCTGGAAGCTGCCGAGCGCCGGCTCGACACCGAACGCCCCACCGCGGCCCACCTGTGGTACGTTACTGGCACGCTCCGGCGGCACATCGGCGTCCTGCCCGAACAGCCGGGGGCCGAACCTTGGCGCGGCGCGCACCTGCGACCCTTCCTGGCCCGACACCTGGCCCTGCCGTTTCTCAGGGCCCTGGCTGCACCCTCCCAGCAACCTTCTTCCTCACCTGTCTAGCCACTGCCGATCATCCCGCCTGGCGGGAGGGCCCGGGAGGGCTGCGCCCTCCCGAAATCACCCGTCCCGCCCGACCAGACACCGCCAATAATCCGCTGCCCCACGAATCGCTGAAGTCTAAATATTCACAACTTAGAACTAGAAATGTGTCGTAGTTTTTGCTATAATGCAAAACAGGGCCAGCATTTTACGAGAGAACGAAGCGGCTGCGCGGCCGCACCCTGGCTGATGGCCACTGGCATTCTGGGAAGGCTTCGCCCTCCCAGGGCCTCCCGTAAGGCAGAGTGGTGAGGAAACCAGGTTTCCCCACCCTCCTACAAGCGGGGGTCAGCGGTGAATGTGGCGCCTTCGCGTACCTGCATAATGAAGTTTCCTGGGAAGGCGTGGCCCTCCCAGACCTTCCTGAAGGAGTTATCTGGACAGATGGCTATTACGGCAGCGGCGCCGTGCGAATATGTGGAAAACAAGCATCTCACGGTGCTAGAGGAGGGCGAGTATGTCCAGCAGCGATAGCCCGAGCGAGCCCGGGTCGCGCACGATCGCCAGTGAACTGGAAACGTTTCTGAGCGACATTCAGCGCGAACACGGGCTGAGCGCCAACACGATCACATCGTACCGGTGTGATCTGCGCACGGCTGCAGCGACACTGACGATGCCGCTGGAGGCAATTGCCACCAGCGACATCAAGGCGTTTCTGGAGAGTCGGAACGAACAGCCGGGTACAACCAACCGGCGCATTGCCAGTCTGGGGCGCTTTTTCCGCTGGGCGCTGAGCCAGGGGTATGTCAGAAGCAACCCGGTCGAACAGGTGGGCGTGCGCTACCATGCCGAGCATCGCCCGCAACCTATTGCCAGCGAAGCCGAACGCCGGGCGCTCGATGCGGCGATTAGCGCCAGCCCGCAACCCTATCGCCTGATCTTTACGCTGCTGCGCGAGATTGGCGTGCGTACCGATGAGGTGCTGAACCTCAACGTCGGCGACGTGATCCTGGAGCCGGGGCGCGAAGTGCTGCTGGTGCAGGACAGCAAGAGCGGCACCAAGCGTATGGTCGTGCTCACGCCGGATGCGATGCCCCGCAGCCTGCGTGGCCTGCGGAGCTGGCTACGCGAACTGGGTGACGACGTGTCCCCCGACACGCCGCTGTTCCAGTCGTCGCGCGGCAACCGCGCCTCTTACGATACCCTGCACCGCCGCTGGGTGCAGGTGTGCAAGCAGGCACGCCTGGTGGACGTGGTGGACGGCAAGGAGGTGCCCCGCTATACGCTGCACCACCTGCGCCACACCGCCGCCGCGGAGTTGATCGCCTTCTACCCTGAGCAGGTGGTCCGGCGCATCCTCGGCCATCGCGATCCGCGCAGCACCCGTCGCTACGCCGAAATTGTGCGCGGGAACGGCTATAAGTCAAACAACACCGGCGTCAGCAGCCAGATTGGCCAGCGACGCGAGCAGCAGGCGTCTTAGACGCTACCGAGCGAGTGCCGGACCGGACGCCAGGTTACCTGACGCCACGGCCCGCGCACCCGCTGGCAATATGCAGGACCGCGTTCGTCACCCCCGCTGGCAACCGGGCGCGCGCGGCGAAGCTCATTCGCGCAGCCAGGCCAGCAGGGTTGTTATTGTTGCGGCATAGCCGGGGCCGCGAAACATGTTATGGTTCGTTCCCGGCACCTCTTCGATCTGACCCCGACCGTTTCGCAGACGGGCGCGCAACTCCTCCAGCACCGGCGCTGACAGCACACTGAAGACCGGCTCGCATACCAGCACGAGCAACGGCACAGCCACACGCTCCACTCGTTCCACCAGGTTCCACTCCTCCCGCGGCAGGAAGAAGCCTTCGACCTGAGCACGCCGGCACTGCTCGAGCGCGACGCTTTTCCAGTACACATCGCCTTCGTCCCAGGCGGGGTTATTGGCGCGCACCCATGGGCGCACGACGTCAGCCGGTTCCCCTACCCCCGTCAGGAACTCGGCCAGCCGCGCCGCGCCCCACTCCGGCGCAAGCGCCAGCGCCGGGTCCACCAGTACCACGCGCGCCAGGGCGGCGCGGGCCGGATGGACGCCGCTCGCCAGGGTCAGGGCGGTGGCCCCACCCCACGAGTGGCCGATCAGCCGCACGTCGCGCAACCCGAGTTGTTCGATTGCCCCGCTAACCAGCCCGGCGATCGTGTTCAGATCATGGGCCGGACTCACATCGCTCTGGCCGTGACCGGGCATATCCAGGGCGATCACGCGGTGGCCCGCCGCTCGCAGCGCCGGGGCCACCCGCCAGAAGGTCGCGGCGCTGCTGGTGATGCCATGCAACAGAACCGCCGGCGGCCCCGCCCCGCCCCAATCCAGATAACTCAGCCGAACACGCCCCAGGGTCAGATAGCCGCGTGCGGCGTCAATGGTATAGGCCATCATTTCCTCGTTCCCTGACATTGTGGATCAGCCGGGTCACCAGCGCGTCTGAACCACGCAACGCCATCGGGTTGCGCAGTGCGCTCCTTCAGAAGGGGAATGGGGAAACCTGGTTTGCCCGGTTCCCCTCCAACCGGCTATGTTCACATGCTTACCTCAGCGTAGCTGGAAACAATGCGGATTGGCACGCATCAGGTCATCGGCGCTGCGAAAGCCCTGCAGCACCAGCGGCGTCCCCAGGCTGCCAAGGGCCACAATCGGGCCGGTGATCATAAACGTGTAGCGGCCGGTGCGTTTTGGATCGGGCAACGAACAGTAGCGCGCGAAACCTTCCTTGCCCAGTTCGGTTTCCACATATTCACGATCGGCGCCCAGTTTGAAGCCCTGGCCGAAACACTTGACCTGGAGCTGACGCAGCACGATTTTATCGAAATCGTGGAGTGTCTGGGTAATGAACATCCAGCCCACGCCGTACTTGCCGGTCATGCGCACGCTCTGGGCGAGCAGGGCGCGGGTGCGCGCCCCATCGCTGCTCTCGGCGGCATGCTCCCCGGCGAAGAGGTGGGCCTCATCGAGCACCACCAGCGCGTTGGACTGCTGCCCGTGGTTGAAACTGCGGTGGATCACCTGGCGCAGGCGAGTCAAAATCTCGTTGAGCAAGAAATAGGGTACCGCGTCGTGCGCGCCCTCCTGGGCGAAAGAGAGCACCACGACCTCGCGATCGGCGAGCACGCGCTGGATGAGCTGCGAGAGGGGCACGCGGCCCGTGTCGGTGCGAAAGGCCGACAGGGAACTGGCCCAGACCCGCTTGAGACGGGCCTCATCGAGCTGGAAGCGCGCCAGCACGTCCTGGGCGCGCTGGCCCTCACCGGGGGTGGTACCGGGGCGACTGGCGTAGATCACATCGGCGAAGCGGGCCAGGTCACGCACCAGGAGGGGCAGATCGGCCCCCCGCAGATCGCGCACGGGCCGGCGCCGGCCCTCGGCGTCGGTCAACTCGGCAATCAGGTTGGCGAGCCGTTCACTGGCCTCGCGTTCCTTGCCGGCCCCTTTGAAGCCCAGGCTCTCGAAAAAGCCGGCGCGCCGCAGCGTTTCGGTGAACGCCTCGGCGCCCTCGAGGGCCACCTCGTCGGTACTGACGACGTTCACGGCGCGACTGACGCGCAGGCTGCCCAGCAGGCGTCTGATGCTAAAATCAACCCGGTGATCGCCGGCGGCGAAGCGGTCGCGCCCGAACTCACCCTGAGGGTCGAGCACCAGCAGGCCCATCTGCGGATTGCTGGCAAACCCGGCGAGCAGTTGCGCTGCGAGAATGGACTTGCCGCTGCGGGTCTGGCCGAAGATGCCCATCATGACCGCTTCGCCGAAGCCGCCCGCCTCGGTCGGCCCGAAGTGGCGCAGGGTCAACGGTACGGGCAGGCCATCGCCGGGAGAGGTTCCGGCATAGAAGATGCCCGGCTCGGTATCTACCAGCGCCTGGAGCGCCTCGGCAGTGGCAGGAAACACGGGAGTGCCGCTGGGCGGCGGGGTGGAGAGGGTCGTGCGGCGGCGCACCCGCCCGTCGTCCTCGAGTAAAAACACCCCCAGGGCCGTCAACTGGGCGCTGGTCAGGTCACTCTCGCCGGAGAGGGCCGGCAGGGCGCCCTGGTGCTTGATCACCGCACGGATGATCGGGTCCTCGTGCCAGCGGTTGCGGGTGACGATGCCGCCGAGCTGGCAGAGGGCCCGCTTGCGATAGGCCCGGCCATTGAAGCGTTCCACCACCTCGAAGGTTACCCAGGCGTGATCCAGCGCCCGATCGCGGGCGGTTTCGAGGATGTCCACGGTGAAGGTGGTGGTGCTATTCGGCGAACCGATGATCGCGATTGGCTGCATGAACGTCTGTGCGGCACAAAAATGCTAAACACCCGTTCTGATTATAGCAGCCGCTGGTGATATGTCAATCGTTGGGCTGTTAAGGCTTTTAGAGGGTATTGGAGAATTGAGGGAGGTGGGGAAACCGGCTTTCCCCACCTCCCTGCCGGATGGGAGGGCTTCGCCCTCCCATCCCTCGTGCAATATGCCGAAGGCGCCGATCACTCAAAACGCAGGCTATCCCACTCCAGTTCAGCGTCGGCAATGTAGACCGTATCACCCTCCTGGAGACCGGCCTCGATCAAAGCCTGGCTAATACCGCTGGCCGCAAGCACGCGCTGCACGCGGTCGAGGGCCTCGGGTTGGGCGAAGTTGGTCATTTTGATCAGGCGCTCGATGCGGACGCCACGCACGCGCCAGCCTTTGCCTTCGCGGGAGATGGTAAAGGCATGTTCGTCCACGGGCGGGAGGGGCCAGGTCAGCGGTGGTTCTTTGGGGTCAACCGGATCGCGCGCCGGAACCGGCAGGGTGCGGAGCACATCGGCAACCCGTCTGAGGAGCGCGTCAACCCCTTCACCGGTGGCGGCAGCGATGGGGAACAGGTTCTCGGGCGCGACGGGCAGTTCGGCGCGCAGGCGTGGCAGGTTCTCGCGGGCCACGGGCAGGTCCATCTTGTTGAGGGCCACGATCTGGGGGCGCTCCGCCAGCGCCGGCTGGTACTGGCGCAGTTCGGCGTTGATGGCGTGGTAGTCGGCCACCGGGTCGCGAAAATCAACCCCGGCCGCGTCAATAATGTGGATCAGCACGCGGGTGCGCTCGACGTGGCGCAGAAAGTCGTAGCCCAGCCCGACGCCAGCGTGGGCGCCCTCGATCAGCCCGGGGATGTCGGCGACGACGAAGCGATCGCGGACGCTGACCTCGACGATGCCCAGGTTGGGCTGCAGGGTGGTGAAAGGGTAGTCGGCAATCTTCGGGCGCGCGGCGCTGATCACCGAGAGCAGGGTTGACTTGCCGGCATTGGGAAAGCCTACCAGGCCCACGTCGGCGAGCAGCTTCAATTCGAGCTGGAGTTCCAGCTCCCGGCCAGGCTCGCCCAGTTCGGCAATGCGGGGCGCCTGGCGCGTCGGCGTGGCAAAGTGGACGTTGCCCAGCCCGCCCTTGCCTCCACGGGCGGCGATCAGGCGCTGCCCGGGGCGCGCCAGGTCAACTTCGTAGGTCACCCCATCAATCGTGGCACGGACTACCGTACCAGGAGGCACACGGATGACCAGATCCTTGCCCTGGCGCCCGTGCATATTGTTCTTTTGCCCATGACCGCCGTCTTCGGCGACGAACTTGCGCTCGTAGCGGAAGTGGAGCAGCGTGTTGAGGTTCGGATCGGCCACCAGGTAGACGTGGCCGCCGCGCCCGCCATCGCCGCCGTTGGGGCCGCCGCGGGGCACGTACTTCTCGCGGCGAAAGGTAGCGGCGCCATTGCCTCCCGCCCCCGAGCGCACCACGATCGTCGCGCGGTCGTAATAATCTTCCATATACCATATGCGCTATCAGGCGCTTCGTCTCGGCGGAGGGCGCGGAGGCTGCGCAGAGCTTATCCAAAGTCTTTGTGGCGCGCCCCAGATATGACCGTAGCGAGCGTCTGCGCCGCCCCTCCCCCCGCCGGAGGCGGACATTGCATCGGCCCGGGGAGAAACTTCGTTGTAATACTCACGACAGGCTCCGGAGCCGGCACGTGGCTACGCAAAAGGGGCGGAAGATGTTCCGCCCCTGAGCTTCACGGTACATTTGAGCACATGACCAGGAACAAGGCAAAAGCTGCGCCAATGCTTCGGCCCTGACGGCCCACGCACTGGAAGGCTCGCGCCGCGGCGCGCCAGCTACGCCTTGGTCCCGTCGTCCGCCTTCGGCTCGACCTTGACCGCGGGCGCCTCGTCTTCCTTAACCGCCTTCTTGAACTCGCGGATGCTGCTGCCCAGCGCGCCGCCAATGCCGGCCAGGCGCCCGGCGCCAAAGATGGCAATCACAATCACCAGAATGATCAGCAACTCACCCCAGCCGAGGCTAAACATATGCACATCTCCTTCCGTCTCGCCGCACAGCGCGTGGGGGAAGCGGATCAAAATGCCATTGATACGCTTTCATTATACCTCAGGCACGTGGCATGTCAAACCAGATGAAGCCGGGGTGAAAGTGGTCCTGACCCCAATACGTTTCACATACGCGCGCGCCCCTCCCAACCCTCCCCCGCCGGCTCACCGGCGCGAGACCCGCCGCACGCCGCCCTGCTCCTCCCCCGGCGGGGGGAGGCTGGGAGGGGGGCCGTGCCGTGAACCTTGTCTTATTGCAAGGTATCGGTCCTACCCCCCCGCGGTGGAGAGGGACGGGGCGCCGAGCGCAGCGATGCAGGAGAGGGTGAGAAAGCCAGATTTCCCTGCTCCCTCCGAAGCAAGATAGACTTCCTGCACCCATGGTATCATATCGGCATGCTTGATGATCATACCAGGTTCGAGTTTCCCCCGGACGGCGTCGCCGATGTCCCCCTGCGCTTCACTCCGCAGGTGCTGCGCTGCACCGCGGCGGGTCCAGGCGGGCGCCCACTCACCGTCTTGATTGATACCGGCACCGATCCCTCGGCGATTGACCTGGGGTTGGCCCGGCGCCTCGGCCTGCGTATCGGCGATTTTGCCCTTGGCTCCGATGCGACCAGCGATGGCGTGCCGTTTACCGAAACGATGCTGCCCTGGTTACGGCTGGGGGATCTGTGCCTGCGCGATCTCTACCTGCTGGCCGTGGATCTGCGCCAGGCGCCGTTTGAGGTGGACGTGGTGCTGGGCTATAACGTCCTTTGCAACCTGTCCCTTGACATTCACTACGCCGAGCGACGCCTGCGCCTGTGCCACCCCGACCTGGAGCCGCTCGCCCCCGGCGAGACGGGCGCGATCCTGCCACTGCATTTTTTCGACCACTTCCCGGCCCTGGCAGGGGCCGTCCTGCTGGCTCCCGCGGACGATGCAGCCGGGCCGCGGCACTGTCTGGAACTGCCCTTGCTGACGATTGACACCGGCTCCAATGGCGCGCTCACCCTGAGCGCCGACCTGGCGGCCCGCGCGGGGCTGGGCCGCGACAGCGCCAGCGGCGAGGGCCACGGGTTCGCCAGCGGTTGCGCCGTGCGGCGCGGTGTGGCCGCGGGTCTGCGCATCGGCCCATTTGAGGTGCGCGACGTGGCCCTCGATGCCCCCGAGGGCGGCCATGGCGACCTGGGCCGCGCCGGGCGGGCCAATCTGGGCAATGGCGTCCTTGCTCGCTTCCACCGGGTTACGCTCGACTACCGCCGCGCCCTCTGCGTGCTGGCGCCCCGCCCGGACGGGCAAGGGGATGTTCTGGTGTGGCGGCATGATCTGGCCGAGTCGGTGTAGAGCCTGCTTGCATAACCAGGTTGTCTTCCATGCTGGGAGGGTTACCAGGCTGTAAATAACGTCTTTCGCTTCACCCCCGCCCTCCCCCGCCGGGGAAGAAAGGCCGGCGCCCCCGGTTGGGGGGAGGCTGAGAGGCGGGCGGACATGCCACGAAACGTACTTTACAGACTGGTTCCGCCCTCCCGAAACCATCCATCGGGCTTTGATCACATGGGGACAAAACGTCTCGCCGTCCTCATCGCCCTGGCCCTGCTTCTGACCAGCCCGGCTTCGGCCCTGCCCCTGGCGGTCGCGCCCGTTGCGCCACCCATCCACACCCCGGATTGTCCCGCGATTACCTATCCAGACGTCGGGGCGCTTCTGAGGGCACTGCCTGGCGCCGGGCATGCCTGCACCGAAGACCTCGCCATCGCCCTGCGCCCCCGCGCCGACCTGGACCTCACCGACGCCCTGCTTGAACTGGCCGCCACCGGCGCCCACGCTCGCGCACGTCGCAACGCCCTGCGGGTTCTGGGGCGCTTCGCCGAGGCCCCCCGAGGCAGCCGCGCCTACGAACTGGCGACACGCGCCCGCAGCGCCGCCCTGCGCGCTACCCTCGCCGGCCTGCTCGACGGTGAACGCGATGCCCTGGTGCTGGCGGACGCGATCTGGCTCATTGACACCTTCTTCTACCCCGACTTCAGCGCCGGCCCGGCCCTGGAGCGGCTGTCCAGCGATGCGGCCCTCGCTTCCGACCTGCGCTACCGCGCCGCGCTGGCGCGCGCCCGCCTGGTCCACGCGCATCCAGGCCCGCTCGCCGAGGCCGACCGGCGCTTCATACTTGCCGGGCTGCGCTCCGATGATCCCGGCGTGTGCGCCGCCGCCGCTACGGCCGTGGCCCATCTGCGGAACGCGCAACTCGACCCCGGCACGCATGCCATCCTCGGCACGGCCCTGGCCGCTGCACGAAGCATCGAGCCGCCCTTCGGCCTGGCCCCCGATGACCCGCCGCCCACACGCCCCACAGTGGAGGAAAGCCCTCCCACAACCCTGACTGCCAGCGCTGCCATTGCCCGCGCACAGGATCGCCTGGCGGGCGGCACGGCCCATCTGAACCGTCTGCGTGCCGACTACGAGGCCCTGGCCCTGCCCCACGCCCGCCTCAGCGGCGGCGTGACCATCCGCTCCGGTCTGCCCACGGAGAGCCTTGCGCCGCTGCTGGAAGAGATCGAACAAACGCGGAAGAACTTCTTCGCCATCGTAGGGTCTGACCTGCGTGAGCCGATTCCCGGCGAGGATGCCACGGCCCTCACGGTGCTGATCTTCGCCCGCCAGGGCATCTACCGCGACTACCTGCGGGCCTTTACGGCCTTCAGCGTGGAGGGTGACGGCGTGTATGACGAGGCCAGCGCCACGCTGTACACCTACGCCCGGGGGGCAGAGCAGAGCGCAAACAGCCTGGAGGAGAGCCTGCGGCACGAACTGGGCCACCACCTGGCGGGGCGATACCTCTTTCCCGGCGCCTGGCACACGCCGGGATACCACCGCGAACCCCGGGGCTGGGCCGACGAAGGGCTGGCCGAAGTGCTCGCCGGCAGCGGCACCGACGAACCTGCGCCGCGACGGGCGCAACTCCAGCGCCTGTGCGCGCGGGCCGCGCCCCCGGCGCTCATCGATCTGCTGGCGCGCCGCGAGGGCTACGACCGCTTCGGGGTATTCGACTACGACGCCGCCTGGGCCCTCAGCTTCTACCTCTTCACCGAGCGGCCCGAGGGCCTGCGGCGCCTCTACCGGGCCTACCGGGACGGCAACTACCGCCTCCGCGACTGGCCGCGCCTGGCGGGAGCACCCCTCGCAACCGTCGAACGCGAATGGCACGCGGCAATCGCGCGCTGGTGCACGGGCGGACCAACCCGCCCTTGAAGCATCGGCGACACTATGGGATAATCAGGGTAATCATGCCCTCTACACCATGGGAGCAACCTATGTCCGGCGACCTCCTCTCGCTGCTCGCGGCCCGCGCCGAGGCAGGCCGGCCCTTGCGCGTCGGGTTGATTGGCGCCGGGAAATTCGGCACGATGTTCCTGGCCCAGGCCCGCCGCGTGCCCGGCCTGCACGTGCTGGGGGTCGCCGACCTGGCCCCCGAGCACGCGCGCGGCGCCTTGCTGCGGGCTGGCTGGCCCGAGGCGCGCTTCGCCGCTGCGAGCCTGGCCGAAGCCCTGGCCACCGGCGGCACCCACGTGGGCGATGACGCGGCGGCGCTCATTGCCGCCGCGGGTCTGGACGTGATCGTTGAGGCCACCGGCGTGCCCGCGGCGGGCATCGCCCACTGCCTCCTGGCGATTGACTACCATCGCCATATCGTGATGGTCAACGTCGAAGCCGACGCCCTCGCCGGCCCTATCCTGGCCCGCCGCGCCGCCGAGGCCGGGGTGGTCTACTCCCTGGCCTATGGCGACCAGCCCGCCCTGATCGCTGAGCTGGTCGAATGGGCGCGTGTTTCCGGGTTCGAGGTGATCTGCGCCGGCAAGGGCGCCCGCTTCCTGCCGGCGTACCACTCCTCAACCCCCGAAACGGTCTGGGAGCATTACGGCCTGACGCCCGAACAGGTGGCCCGGGGCGGCTTCAATCCCCAGATGTTCAACTCGTTCCTCGATGGCACCAGATCGGCGATCGAGATGGCCGCCGTCGCCAATGCCTGCGGTCTTGCTCCGCAGCCCGATGGGCTGCGCTTCCCTCCCTGCGGCGTGGACGACCTGCCCCACGTCTGCCGCCCTGAAGCCGATGGCGGGCGGCTGGCCCACGCCGGGACCGTGGAGGTCGTCAGCAGCCTGGAGCGCGATGGCCGCCCGGTGTGCCGCGATCTGCGCCGGGGAGTGTTCGTCACCATTGCCGCCCCCGACAATTATGTCAAGCAATGTTTCGCCGAATATGGCCTGGTCACCGATGCCAGCGGGCGTTACGCCGCACTCTACCGGCCCTACCACCTGATCGGTCTGGAGCTGGCGGTCAGCGTGCTCCGGGTGGGGCTGCGCGGCGAGGCCACCGGTCGCCCAACCGCGTTCTGCGGCGACGTGGCGGCGGTCGCCAAGCGCAACCTGGCGGCCGGCGAGCGCCTCGACGGCGAGGGAGGCTACACCGTCTACGGGAAATTGCTGCCCGCGGCGACCTCGCTGGAGCGCGGCCTGCTGCCCATCGGCCTGGCCCACGAACTCACCCTGCGCCACCCCGTTCCCGCCGGCCAGGCCCTGCGCTGGGACGATGTGCACTACGAGCCAACCAACCCGACCGTGCGTATGCGAAAATTGATGGAACGCACCTTCGGAGGGGTGGGATGAGCGAGTCGATCAGCACCCTGGCACGCTACGAACGTCTCGTCGCCCGCGGCTACGGTGAACTTGACCACTCGGCCCTGCATCGCCTGCTGCTGGAACAACACCTCTCGGACGGCCAGCCTGTCGCCGCGATTACTGCGCCGCAGCATACCACCGGGGAGCTATGAAACGCATTCAGATTGTCCAGATTGGCCTTGGCAGCGTGGGCCGCGAACTGGCGCGGCAAATCCTCGCCCAGCACGACGCCATCGTCCGGCGCTATGGCTTTTCGATTGACTACCTGGCGATTGCCGATAGCACCGGTATGTTCTTCTCCGGCACGCCCCTGCCTGAAGAGACAGTGCTGGAGATCCTCGAGGCCAAAGCCGCGGGGCGCACCCTGGCCGACCAGGGGGCGCCCCGGCGCGGCAGCCTGGGCGTGCTGCCCATCACCGCCCCGGGCATCGCCGTGGATGTCTCGGCGTATGCTGGCACGACGGTGATCCTTGCCGACGCGGTACGCTTCGGCCACCGCGTGGTCACCGCCAACAAACAGCCCCTCTGCGCGGCCTATCACGATTTCGCAACCCTGACCGAGAACGGCGCGACGCGCTATGAGGCCACGGTTGGCGCGGGGTTGCCCATCATCGGCGCCCTGAAGGGCCTGCTCGACAGCGGTGACGAAGTGCTGCGCATCGAGGCGGTCATGAGCGGCACTCTGGGCTACCTCTGTACCGAACTGGAGACCGGCAAGCCCCTCTCGGTCGCCCTGCGCGAGGCCCACGCCCTGGGCTATACCGAGCCTGATCCCCGCGACGACCTGAGCGGTCTGGACGTGGCCCGCAAGGCCCTCATTCTGGGACGCACCTGCGGCCAGCCCTGGACAATCGAGCAGATCCCTCCCGAGCCGTGGTACCCGCCCGAGTTCGCCCAGTTGGAACTGGACGAGTTCATGGCCCGTCTGGAAGAACTCGACGCGCCAATGGCCGAACGGGTCGCCGCGGCGCGCACCGCCGGGGGCGCCTTGCGCTACGTTGCCAGCATTACGCCGGAAGGCGCCAGGGTGGGCTTCCAGATCGTGCCTGCCGACCATCCCCTCGCCGGCCTGCGCGGCCCCGACAACCTCTTCACCTTTACCACCGCGCGCTACGCCGAACGCCCCCTGATCATTCGCGGGCCTGGCGCGGGTATCGCCGTAACCGCCGCCGCTGTGCTGGCTGATATTGTCGCCACGGGGAGGGAGATGCACGCCTGATACCATATTGTTACGCAAACGACTGGCTCTGAGGTCTATGGCCACCTCCACCACCACATGCCACTGCATCTCTGTCTTCCTGGCAATCCTTCTGCTGACCGCCTGTGCCACGCCACCCGCTCCGCCACCAGCAACGGTGACGGCCCCGGCGCGCGTCACTCCCGCGCCGGTGACGCCGGTTGCCACCCGGCCCACGCCAGCAGCGTCGGCGCGCCGTCCGCCACTCGGCACCTTCTTCTTCTACTGGTACAACTGCCCCGAACAGGAGTGCGACCCGACCCAGGTACGCTTTCTGCCGCCGGGATGGGTCACTCCACTGCCCGACGACCCCGACCCGCGCGATGGCGCGAGCTATTCATCCTACAACTATGACTGGTACGAGCAGGAACTCCGTACCATGGACGCCACCGGCGTGGATATAGTCTTCCCCGTGAGTTGGGGCGACCATCCGCATCCCTGGTTTCGGCAGGATCGCATCGACCTGCTGGTCCAGGCGAATGGCGTTCTGGAGCGCCCCCTGCGGATCGGCATGTTTCTCGACACCACCGCGCAGCAGGGCATGTTTCAAGACCACCTGGGCAAGGGCTATGTGACCGGCGCGGACGCGCCACGCATGCCGGTGAGCGATCCGCGCAGCGGCTACTTCTTCTACGACCGGCATATCCGTGACTTTTTCCGGCGGGTGCCGCGGGAGATGTGGGCCACGGTCAACGGCCGGCCGATCATCATCACCTACACGACCATCTGTTGTGACGACATCGGCTATGGCGGCGAGTTGTGGAACAGCGTGAAGCGCGCCTTCGCCGCCGATTTTGGGGTGGAACCGTGGCTGATCCTGGAGGAGACATGGCTGAGCGCGCCACCACCCGCCGGTCTTCCCGCCGCTGCCGAGGTGGCCGATGGCGTCTATCGCTGGGGCACGGCGCTCAATGGGCCGCACACCGGCGAATTGCGCGGCTACCGGGTGAGCAGCGTTGGTCCGGGCTTCGACAACTCGCGCCTCCCGTGGGTCAGCGAACCGCGCATCCAGCCGCGCGACCTGCCGCCCGGCGGCGGGCCCCGTGCAGCCGGCGCGTTCCTGCGCGCCAGCCTGGCAGCGGTGCCCGAGAATGCTGACCTGGTGCTGATCGAGACCTGGAACGAGTGGCCCGAGAGTACCGCCGTCGCCCCGGCGGCCTACACCGACGCCAACGGGCGCCCCCTGCCGGCCGATTTCTACCTGCGGATCATTCGCGCCTGGCGGGGCCGGTAGGCGCGAGTGATATGTTTGGGAGGGCATAGCCCTCCCGATCCCCGCTCACTGGCGAGGACAAGGGTCCTGGCGCTTGCACGCCCTTGACGCAGCGTGTTATGATAACGCATAGCAGCATTTCCTGTGCATGACCCGGATCGCCAAAGGAGCAAAGCGATGGCGCTTGAGACCCCCGAGACCGATGTTCCGTACCACCAGTTGTTTATCAATGGCGAGTGGTGCGACGCGGAAGGCGCCGCGACCTTCGATGTGACCGAGCCGGCCACGGGCCGGCTGATTGCCCGCGTCGCCAGCGCGAGCGCCGCCGATGTGGATCGAGCCGTGGCGGCGGCGCGCAACGCTTTCGACAACGGCCCCTGGCCGCATACCCCCCACTTCGAGCGCGCCCGCATTCTGCACAAGATCGCCGATGTGATGGAGGAGCGGGCCTTTGAACTGGCCGAGTTGGAGAGCCGTGACGTCGGCGTGCCCATCCGCAAGACGACCTACAACGACATCCCCCTGGGCCTGCACATGATGCGCGTCTTTGCCGAACTGGCCCGGCGATCGCCCTACGAGCCGCTGCCCTGGAACGACTTTCCCACCCTCACCTGGAGCTTCGTCTGGCGCGATCCCTTCGGCGTCTGCGCGCAGATTATCCCCTGGAACTACCCCTTCTGCATGGCCGTCTGGAAGCTCGGCCCGGCCCTGGCTACCGGCAACACTGTGGTGTTCAAGCCAGCAACTCAGGCCCCGCTCACCTCGATCGAGCTGGTGCGCATGATTGATGAGACTGGCTTGCTGCCGCGCGGCACGCTCAACATGATCACCGGCCCGGGCGGGGCGATCGGCGACTACCTGGTGGCACATCCGAAGGTGGATAAAGTCGCCTTTACCGGCTCCACCGACGTGGGGCGGCGGATCATGGCCCTCGCCGCGCCGCATATCAAGAAGGTCACCCTGGAACTGGGCGGCAAGTCGCCCACCATCCTGCTCCCCGACGCCGACCTGGACAAGGCGGTTGACGGGGCGCTGTTCGCGATGTTCTACCACGCCGGGCAGCTCTGCGAGGCCGGCACGCGCTGCTTCGTCCACACCTCGATGTACGATGAGGTCGTCGAGCGGATGGTCGCGCGCACGCGGCAGTTGCGCGTCGGCGATCCGCTGGAACTGGAGACCGACATCGGGCCGCTGATCAGCTTTGCCCACCGCGAACGGGTGGAAAATTACATCCGCATCGGGCGCGAGGAGGGCGCGCGGCTGGCCATCGGCGGCGGGCGGCCCGTCGGCGAGCTGTTCGAGCAGGGGCCGTACCTGGAGCCAACCATTTTCACCCACGTGGACAACCGCTCACGCCTGGCCCAGGAGGAGATCTTTGGCCCGGTGCTGGCGGTGATCCGCTACGATGAGATCGGCGATGCCATCGCCATGGCCAACGACTCGATGTACGGCCTGGCCGCCTCGGTCTGGTCACGTGACGTGCAGCAGGCCATCGAGGTCGCCAAACGCCTGCGCACCGGCACCATCTGGATCAACGATCACCATATGCTCAACCCCCACGCCCCCTTCGGCGGCTTCAAAGAGAGTGGCATCGGGCGCGAAATGGGCGTGGCGGGGATGCTCGAATACACCGAACCCAAACATATCCACGTGGACTTCCAGCAGAAACGCTCCGGCAAAATCTGGTGGGACGCGCTGCTCCCCCCCGAAAACGAGGAGCACGAATAGCCTCGCGGCGGGGCGTGGGGCAA
>CAKZSI010000014.1 GCA_937918935.1 uncultured Chloroflexales bacterium
TTTGCACATCTCGACTGCTTGCAGGACGAACTCGAAGCCGTGCTTGCGACCTACACTCCCGAGCGACTGCAATCACTCAGTGGCTACCCCTACCTGGTGCAGACCGAGCTTGCGATGACCTCCTAGGGAATTGGTATTACACCTCGCGCCGGCTGCCCTACCCCCTGGTCGAGCAGATCCCCACGGTGCGGATGTTTGCCTATGCCGAACCCGCGCCGGACATCATCACCCAGAAGCCCGCGGAGATCGCGGCCAGCGTCTTCAGTTACTTCAACATCCGCTACCTGATGCTCCACGGCGCTGGTGGCGCCCTGCGTGATGGCTACCTCCAGACGATCGCAGCAGCAGCGGCTGGCGGCGCCAAACCTGAGCGCGAACGCTCCATGCTGGCCTCCTCCGATACGCGCAGCGCGTCGGGCCTGCTGCGGGCCACGGGGCCGTTTGAGCCGCCGGTAACCGGCTCGGTGCTGGCCTACCGCGTGGTCCCGCCGGACGATCCGCTACCGTTTCTGGGAATCGGCGCCGGTTGGTCACCTCCACGGAAAACGCCTGCGGGCGTGGAGCGGTACATCACCGACGAAGCCGAGGTGCTGATTTACAGCGCCCGCCCGCGGAAGGTGACGCTGGAACTGGACCTGACAAGCCCCGGCGCGGGCGCGCTTGAGGTGCGTGTGAACGGCGCGGATCGCCCGCCGCTGACGCTACCCGGCGGCAACTCGCGCCAGCGGTTCACCCTGGACATCGAGAGCGGCGCGACCCGGGTGCACCTGCGCCCGTCGGTGGCCGGGGCGCTGGTGGTACATGGGCTAGGATTAGAAAGCTAATCGCTACCGTCTCAGGGGCGCGGAGGTGTATCATCTCCCCGCATCCCCTGTTGCGGTCGCGGCAGATGTGCGGCAACTCTCCCAGAGAGCAGGGGCGTGGGGACACCGGTTTCCCCACCCTCCGCCCGCCAGGCGCCGCGTGACGCACGCGGCGCACAGAAGGCCGGTTCCCGGGAGGGCCTGTCCTTCCCAGACCATCCCGTGGGAAGCATACCCGACGACCACGAAAGAGGAAACATAACGTGGAACAATGGGTCGAACGCCATGAGGTATTTCGGGGTCGCTTCATCACCGTGTTCACCGGCACGGTGATGATCGCCAATGGACAGACAGCCCGGCGGGACGTGATGGAGCATATCGGCGGGGTGGCAGTCGTGCCGATCCATGCAGACAAGGTGCTGCTGGTGCGGCAGTACCGCATTGCCGCGGGCCGGGAGATGCTGGAATTGCCAGCGGGCCTGTTGCATCCAGGAGAGGCCCCGGAGGACGCGGCAGCCCGCGAACTGGCCGAAGAAACAGGCTATCGCGCCGGGCAGCTTATTCCACTGGCAAGCTACTATACGTCGCCGGGCTACACGAATGAACGCACCCACATCTTTCTGGGCCTTGACCTGACCCCCACCGCTGGAACAGCCGATTGGGACGAACTCTTGCATCCCGAAGAACTGCCCCTGGAGGGATTACAGCAGGCCCTGCTCGAAGGGTCGTTCAGTGATGGAAAAACGATGATTGGCCTGTCACTGGCGCTGGCCTGGCTGACGCAACACGGCAAGACCGGGACGTAGAGCGCCAGCCGGAGAGGCGACAACACGGCGGCAAGCAGTAAGTCTGCACCTGGCGGCCGCAACCCTGCACCCATCACCCTGACCGGGCACTCTGAGGTCCAATCCAGACCGTGAGTGTGGTATGTTGTTCTTTAAGCCCCGGCGCAAGCCAGGTACGCCGGTCTCCACTCGTATACGAGTGGGAGGCCCGCACACCTGGACTGTGGGGTGACTCGGGACGTTTTACGCCAGGGCTGATTCTGAATTATGCCTGCCGGTATTTTTTCGGACTGCGCGCCCCTCTGTTTGCATGATAATGACCTGTGCCGTAGCGCGAGGAAAGCTATGCAGCAGATACCCTATGATGTTCTGGTGGACCTGGTTGAAGGGCGCCTCGCGGAGGCTGAGGCCACGGCGCTCCGCGCCCGCATCGCCGCGGACCCCTCGGCGCAGGCCGAGGTAGCGGCGCTTACAGAGTTGCTGGCTCTGATGCGCGAGGACGACAGTGTTGATGCACCGGAACATGTCATTCAGCGTGCACTCCGTCTGATGCCACGGGCGACGAACCGTCCGGCGGAGACACTGCGCCGGTTCATTGCCAGTCTGATTCACGATAGCTGGCGCGCGCCGCAGCTTGCCATGGGTCTGCGCGCAGGCGAACGCTGGCCCCGTTCGCTGTTGCTGCGTGCAGCGGATTGTGAACTGGATTTGCAGATTACGCCCAGTGGCGAACAGTGGCAACTGGCAGGCCAGGTGCTCGGCCCCGAAGCATCGGGCACGGCCATCCTTAGCGGCCCCGCTGGCAACGTCACTGCCCCGCTGAATGACCTGGGAGAGTTTGTCTTTCCACCACTGCAAACGGGCCGCTATACGCTGACGTTGCGACAAGATGACCTGGAGATCAACGTGCCCGAATTGGAGATCGGGCCAGAGATAGAAGAGTAGGTCAGCGTCTGGAGCATGGCGACGGCAAGCCTGAGCAAACTGGTCGCCCCGGTTGCTCCAGATAGTTTCAACCTGGGGGAGAATAACGTCTGACAATACCGGCATTGACGCTTCAGCAAGCAAATGCTCAGCACCTCGCCGAGCGCCTGGCCGGCGCCAGCGGCGAGGAACGTAACGCGCTGTTCCGCGCGCATGAGGCATTCCTCGACGCATCACTGGCCCACGCCTTGAAGGTGCTCTGCTATGCCACCTGGGCCAGTGACCCGCCGCGCGCCATTGGCGCCGCGGACGCCCTTGCCGATCTGGCCGCGCTGCGACCAGAGCCTGAAATCTGCGCCCTGGCCGAATGGACCGCCGGCATCGCCGACCTGGTGCGAGGCGCTATGGAGACGGCAACTGGTCACCTCGATGCGGCAGCGGCGATGTTCACGCACCTCAATGACCACCACACCGCCACCAGTACCCAGATAAGCAAGCTGATCGCCCTGGCTCTACTGGGGCGCTATGCCGAAGCAGTCGCCTGCGGCCTTCAGGCCCGCGACACCTTCCTGGCCCTGGGCGACGAATGCGCCGCCGGGAAGGTCGAGCAGAATCTTGGCAATATCGCCTGGCGCCGCGACGATTACCGCGAGGCCGAACAGTTTCACCGGCTGGCACGTGAGCGTTTTGCCCGCGCCGGCGATGTGGAACTGCTGGTGGCGGCGGAGAATGCCCTGGCAATGGACCTGGCAGCGCAGTTCCGGCTGCATGAAGCTGCCGACCGTTATGCCCATGCGCTCAAACGCGCCGAAGAAGCTGGCCTGGAACTGCGCCAGGCGGAAATCGAGGCCAACCTGGGCAATCTGGCCCTGGCGCAGGGCCGCTACGATCAAGCCCTGGATTATCTGGAACGCTCGCGCCGGCGCTACGCCGCCCTGGGGATGCCCCACGAGTCGGCCTGTGCCGAACAGGAACTGGCTGAAGCGTACCTCGACCTGAACATGGCCCCCGAGGCGGCGGCAATCTACGCCCGGATCACGCCAGTCTTCGCTGCACTGGGGATGCGTGCCGAGCAGGCCTGGGCACTGGCCCATTATGGGCAGGCCGCGGTGCTGCTCAGCCAGTACGATGACGCGCAGGCGCGCTTTGCCACTGCGCGCCAGTTGTTCCTGGAGGAAGGCAATACCCTGAGCGCGGCGCTGGTCACGTTGTTCGAGGCCCACCTGGCCTACCGGCGCGGCGAATATGTTGCCAGCCTCGAGCAGGCCAGGTCATGCGCCGCCGTCTTCGCGAGCGCCGGCAATTACGGGCGCGCCCTGCTGGCGCGCTGGCTGCAAGGCGAAGCCCTGCGCGCGCTAGGGCGCTACCATAAAGCCCGGGCCGTGCTGCTGGCCGTTGATCACGAAGCCGGGTGGCACAATGTGCCGCAGATCGCGCAACGAGCGCAGGCCAGCCTGGGGCTGCTCGCCGCTGCCACGGGCGATCGGGCGCAGGCAGAAGCCGCTCTGCGCCGTGCGGTCACCCTGATCGAAACCCTGCGGGCGCCGCTACCCTCCGAAGAACTGCGCACCGCCTTCGTGGCCGATAAGCTTGGCCCCTATGACGCTCTGATGCGCCTGTACCTTCAGGACACCCCGCCGCGCCCTGGCGAGGCCCTTGCCTGCGCGGAGGGCGCCCGGGCGCGAGCCCTGGCGGAGGTCATCGGGCGCGCGGTGCAGACCCTGGCCCATCCGCGCGATGCCTTCGAAGCCCGCCTGTTGAGCCAGATGAGCAGACTGCGCGAGGAGTTGAACTGGCTGTACACGCGCCTCAACCGCCTTGTTGCCACCGACGAGCCTTCACCCTCGTTTCAGGATAACCTCCAGGCCGCAATCCACGCCCGCGAAGTTGCCATTCTCGACCTTAACCGGCAATTGCACCTCCGGGGTGGAATGGCGCCCGGCGCCGTCGCGCCCTTCGATCTCTCCGCTCTGCAACAGGCCCTCGGCGCTGATACGGCGCTGGTGGAGTATCATAGTCTCGATGGCCAGATCATCGCCTTCATTGTCACTGATACCACGGTTGAGGCGGTGCAGGAACTTGGCAGCGAGGGCCAGGTGGAGACCCTGGTGGCCCGGCTCCGCTTCCAGATCGAAGCGCCCCGGCGGGGCATCGCCATCGATTCAGCCCACGGCGAGCAGGCGCTGCGCCGGGTGCGCCACTATCTCGAACGGCTGCACTGCCTGCTGCTCGCTCCCCTGGAATCCCGCCTGGGCGCACGCCGCCTCGTCATTGCGCCGCACCGGGCCCTGCACTACGTGCCGTTCCATGCCCTCTACGACGGTACACACTATGTCATTGAGCACCGCGAGGTGTGTACCGTGCCGAGCGCCGCCGTGCTCCAGCACTGCCTGACCCGCCCGCGACACGCATATGAGCGAGCGGTGCTGGTGGGGTATGCCGACCAGCGCGCTCCCCGCGTGCGCGACGAGGTGCGCTCCCTTGCCCCCCTCTTCCCACAGAGCGTCGTCCTGCTGGACCACGGGGCCCACAGCGCAGAAGTGCGCCGCCATGCGCCAGATGCCGATGTGCTGCATCTGGCCTGCCACGGGGTCTTTCGCCCCGATAACCCGTTGTTCTCGGCCCTGCATCTGGCTGATGGCCGATTTACCACTCGTGACGCCTATGGCCTCACCCTGCAGTGCGAACTGGTCACCCTGAGCGCCTGCGAGACGGGGGTGAGCACCATCGCGCCCGGCGATGAATTGATCGGCCTGTCCCGCGGTTTCTTTGCCGCGGGCGCGCCAGGCCTGCTTGTCAGCCTCTGGACAGTTGATGACGCCAGCACCGCCGACCTGATGCGCCACTTCTACCTCCATCTGCGCATGGGCGGCGCACCCGCCGCCGCCCTGCGCAGCGCCCAGCGCGCCCTGCTGGCAAGGCGCCCCCATCCGTTCTTCTGGGCAGCCTTTGTCCTGATGGGCCGCTGGTAAGACTTTTTCTCTCCCCTCCTCCCGACCCTCCGCGCCGCAAGGGCAGATCGTTGCAGAGGCAGTGGCCGCTGCCTGCCACAACGACGGGGCAGCCGGCGCAGTACCGTCACCTTCGTCACAAACATGGAGGTATTTTTCCCCTCCCTGCGTGCTCTGTTCACGTGAATCCCGGATGATGTTGAACCAGACTTGTATGCAAACGCGTGTCGCGTTGCAAGCAACTTCACGCTCAGAAAGGGAAGGTTTATGCTCGAACCGAAGCGAGCATCGGCCTGGTTGCGCCTCAGCGTTATCGCCCTGGCATTGATCAGCCTGATCTGGCCCTCGACCCTGACGGCCCAGACCGGCGCCTCGTCGGACGATACCGCTTATCTGCCCGATGAGATCGTGGTGAAACTGTTCAACGCCGCCGACCTCCGCGCCGTCGCGCGCGCCAATGGCCTCGACCCCGTGCCGCTGGATCGGTTTGGCTCGCGGCCTATCTTTCGTCTGCGCATCCTCGACGGAACCGATCCGCGCGTAAAAGCCAATGCCCTGCGCCCGGCCAACGGCTCGGGCGGCGATAGACGGGTGGAATACGCCGAGCCGAACTACCTGGCCGAGGCGCCGGAGGCGCGCCGCGGGCGTCCTTCCTGGGTCATCGGGGAGAATGTCGGCGGGTACGCGGCCCAGTGGGCGCCGCGGGCCATCAGGCTCGCCGAGGCGCACACTGTCACCCGTGGCGCGGGGATGGTTGTCGCCGTGCTTGACACCGGCGTGGACCCGAGTCACCCGGCGCTCAGCGACCGGCTGCTGCCGGGGTTCGACTTTGTGGATTTCGACAACGACCCACGTGAAGAAGGGCAGTACGGCATCAACCCGGGTTTTGGCCATGGCACTCACGTGGCCGGGCTGATCGCCCTCAGCGCGCCGGAGGCTCGGATTCTTCCCGTTCGAGTGCTGGACCCGGACGGCGCCGGGAATATCTGGGTGCTGGCCGAAGGGCTGCTCTATGCGGTCGAGCGGGGCGCCGACGGCCAACCCCTCAGCGGCGATGAAGCCCGGATCATTAACCTGAGCCTGGGCACGCTGCGCCGAACGAACCTGCTTGACGAGATCGTGGCTGAGGCGAGCTGCGCGAGCAGGGACGATGATGACGATGATGACGATGACGATGATGACAACCGTTGCGCGCGCACCGGCGGCGCGGTGGTGATCGCAGCGGCAGGCAACGAAGGGTCAACGCGGCGCTCATATCCAGCCGCCGAGAACGTGGCCGGGCTGCTGGCGGTTGCCGCGAGCGGACAGAATAACCGGCTGGCACCCTTCTCCTCATACGGCGACTGGGTAGACATTGCCGCCCCGGGCGCCGAGATCGTCAGCACGGTGCCGGGAGGGGGCTATGGAACGTGGAGCGGCACCTCGATGGCCGCGCCCCTGGTTGCCGGCGCTGTAGCGCTGCTGCGCGCCGCCGAGCCTGGGCTGCGAGCGCAAGAGGCCGCCTCACGGCTGGTGGCAACCGCGACGCCACTCTGCGGCAACGGCCCGCCGCGACTCGACGCCGCCGCCGCTCTGGGTCTGGGCGGTTCAACCGGCGTATGCACGGCCCAGATCCCGCTGGTGCGATGGGGAGGATAACAGGATCGAAGGTTAGCCAGGTCGCGCCATCCTCGGGAGAGATCAGCAAGACTATACTCGCGCGAACTCTTCCTGAGGCCAGGGACGAGGGGAAAGCGAATTTGCCCTCCCTTGCCTGACCGCCTTATTAACCCGTCAGAGCTTACAAGGAGTGTCCGTATGAACATCTATCCTATTCAACCCGGCCGCTACAAACGCACCTACGCCACC
The DNA here is from genome assembly GCA_937918935.1 of uncultured Chloroflexales bacterium. GTDB lineage: Bacteria > Chloroflexota > Chloroflexia > Chloroflexales > Chloroflexaceae > JACAEO01. The sequence goes on from CAKZSI010000014.1 coordinate 7,312, forward strand.
CATCTTGCACCTGAGAGCGCGATAGTCGGATTCACGTCGCCGTCCGCCGCTCCGAGGATCGGTGATCTGCTCGCCGCTGAGGTGATCAGCGTGGGCAAACATACGATGATCGAGACGGAACACGGGGTGACTATGAACCTCTTTCCCGGCGATCGTCTTATCGGCGCCTTTGGCTACCGCTATGCCACCGATCAGTACGAAGGCGTCGTTCCGCAAACATGGGGCGAAACGTGCGATCTGTTGTCGGTGGGAGGCGTCTGCGGCGAGGTTCGTTCGGCTCATACTTCGATGAGCGCACCCACCCGTCGAAGTCGCCTCTCCGGTTCTCATCGGTGCGGTGATTGACCAGATCCTCCACCCTTCAGCGGGGGGGACACGGGTGCACGAAGTGGCGCTGCTGGCGCTGCTTACGGGGATGGCCGTGGTGCGGGGCGCTCTGGTAGCGCGCCAGCACGCGCTCGCCGGGCGGCTGGGGGAACAGACCACGGCGCGGATGCGTGACCAGCTCTGGGCGCACCTCCAGGCAGTATCGCTGGACTATGTGCGCCGTCGCGGGCCAGGACGCCTCTCACTGCGCTTCGTGGCCGATACGCGGATGGTGCAGCGGCTGGTCACCCATGGAATCGTGCAGTTGAGCCAGGATGCGCTGCTCCTCGTAGCCATTCTGCTTACCATGGCGCTGATCAACTGGCGCATGGCTTTCGGAGTGGTCGTCATCCTGCCGGCCTACGTAGTACTGTTCCAGCGGCTCAACCCGCCCCTGCGCAAAGCCAGCCGGGCCACGCGCCGTTCACGTAGTCGTCTGGCGGCCTATCTTAACGACCGGCTGCACGGCATAACGGTCATCAAAGCCTTCGTGCGCCAGCCGCTTGAAGAGTCGCGCCTCACCCGGCTTACCAGACGCCTGGCCCGCCATGGCAGCCGGCGGGCCAGCCAGGGTGGCCGGCTCCAGGGCTTCGCTGCCGGCGCCGTGGCCCTCAGCGGAGTGATCGTGCTGGCCCTGGCGACGGTAGAGATGACCGCGGGGCGCCTCAGCGCTGGCGCCCTGGTGATGTTCTACACCTTGCTGGGACTGGTAACACCCATCTTTCAGCGTATCGCCACGGCCAACCGCATCTTCCAGGAAGCGTACATCTCCCTGGATCGGCTCCAGGAGACGCTCAAAGTCAAGCCCGAGCGACCGGCCCGCGACCTGCGCCCGCCCCTGCGCGTCACCGAAGGCGCGTTGAAGGTCGAGGGAGTGGACTATCGCCACCCCGAGCGGGGCGTGATCCTTGAGGGGATAACCTTGCATGCCAGGCGCGGCGAACTGGTTGCCATTACCGGCCCAAACGGCGCCGGAAAAAGCACGCTGATCGAACTCCTGCTCGGCTTCCGAGTACCGACCGGAGGACAGATCCTGATTGATGGCCAGAACATATCTTCGGTCGCCCTCGATTCCCTGCGGGCGGCGATCGGTTTCGTGCCCCAGGAGGCCCCCTTACTGGACGGTAGCGTGGCCGAGAACATCCTCTACGGGGTGCGCGCGGGCGTTCCCGAAGAGCAGATCCTGCAAGCCGCACAGCTTACCGGCGTTGACGCCCTCGTCGCCCGGTTGCCGGAGGGCTGGGATACGCCGGTTGGCGCGGGTGGCAGCAGGCTCTCCGGCGGTCAGCGCCAACTGATTGCACTGGCGCGCGCGCTCGCTGCCGATCCGCCGTTGCTCATTCTTGATGAAGCGAACGCCGCCCTCGATGCCGCTGCCGAGGCCGAGCTTGCCGCCGTCCTGCGGCGGCTTGCAGAGCACAAAACCATCATCGCCTCGGCTCACCGGCCAGCAACCCTTATGGCCGCTGACCGGATCTACGTGCTGGCCGAGGGCCGTCTGGCCGAGGCAGGGACCCACCACGACTTGCTTGCGGCCGGCAGCGTGTATGCCCGGCTGTTTGAGACCCTGAGATGAACAACGACTCCGCGCCGGACATGCCGAGAGACCCGGGCCTGAAAGGGCGTTGCTGGCGGATGGCATAGAACCCGTTTCAGCCTGTACGTTTTATCCGTCCCTGAACGTTCATCCTCGCAGATGCGCCAGGCCGTAAGAAGCTGTGCCGGAACACCTGTGAGCACCAGGCGCCATCGAGGTCATCCGTGGAGCGCGCCCAGGGTCAGACGAGATGCTTCAGGACCCGATTCAACACACAGAGGTATTTTTTCTGCGCTCAACGCCTCTGTTCACGTGAGCCGGAGAAAGCCTGCATCTTTGTGAGGAGTCGCATCATGTGGGAAGCCTGGATTACTACGAACGCCCTGCACCATCTCCTGGCAAGCATCACCTTCGCTATTATCGGCCTGGTAGTGATAGCGCGACGCCGCGCACTCCGCCGCTCCGTCCGGCACGCGCCGCGGTTATTCTGGATTACGGTCGCTCTCTGCGCTCTACTCGCGGCGTGGAACGGGGCGTGCCTGACCGAGATCCTGATGGGTCTGCATGGGCACACGACCCTGATCAGCGGGCTGTGCGAATGGGCGAATCTCATCACTCTGAGCGGCCTGATCCTGGCGCTGGTCTACAACCGCCTGGTGGTCGAACGCACCAGCCGACCCCGCCGCATCCTGGCGATTGGTGCACACCCTGACGATCTCGAACTGGCCTGCGGCGCAACCCTGGCGAAACTGGCCGACGCCGGTCATCAGATTCAGGCCGTGGTGCTGACCGGCGGCGAACGCGGCGGCAACGCCACCGTGCGCCCGCTGGAAGCGCGGCGCGGCGCACAGTTCCTCGGTTGTAACGCCGTATTTGTGTACGACTTCGCCGATACACGCCTGCGCGAACAGGCCAATGAGATCCTGAGCGCCATCGAAATGCGCATCCGCGAGTTCAACCCCGATATCATCTTTACCCACTCGGCTAACGACCAGCACCAGGACCACCAGGCCGTCTACGAGGCCACGCTGCGGGCCGCCCGCAACCATGGCACCATCCTCTGCTATGAAAGCCCCTCCGTAACCTCGGACTTCAACCCCACCTTTTTCGTGGACATTGGCGACTACGTGGACGTGAAGATCGAGAGCATCCGGCAGCATCGTGATCAACGGCTCAAACCGTATGTCAGCGCCGAACGGCTGCGGGGCATGGCCCTTTTCCGTGGCGGCCAGGCAAAGACCCGCTATGCCGAAGGCTTTGAAGCCGTGCGTTCGCTCGCCTCGTCATTAGGAGACATCTAACCCATGGCAACGATCCTCGTTACCGGTATCGGCGGCCCGGCAGGGCGCAGTGTGGCACACCTTCTCCTTGCGCGCGGCCACCGTGTGGTGGGAGTGGACATGCAACCGGCAAACATGCCTGGCATCACCTGCCACACGGTTCCTGCGGCCCTCGACCCGATGTTTCTCCCGGCCCTTGAAAAGCTCGCCCAGAGCGTGCAGCCCGACCTGGTGATCCCCACCGTGAGCGAGGAACTGCCCATTCTGGCCGCGATTGGTGATGTGTGGAACTTCGGACGTGTGGCGGTGGGCAACTATCTGGCGGTGGCGCTCTGCAACGACAAGTTCCACACCTGTCTGCACCTGGCCAGCCAGGGCGTGGCCCTGCCACGCTTCGATCTGCCATCACGCCTGGACGAAGCCGAGACGGTCGGCGCACGCCTGGGCTGGCCCTGCCTGGGTAAACCGCGGGTGGGCCGCGGCGGGCGCGGGGTGCGCCTGTACCAGCCGGAAGACTGGCCACCGCCGGAGTCGCTCGAAGATAGAATGATCATCCAGGAGTTTGTGCCGGGGCAGGAATACGCTCCAAATCTGCACCTTGGCCGCAACGGCGCCACTATCGTGGTGCTGGAGAAAACCAGCCTCCGCGACGGGGTGGTCGGCAACGCCGTAGCCGTGCGCCGGGTCGAAGCCCCTGACGTGGCCGCCGTGGCTCTGGAGGCCTGCCGCGCCCTGGGATTGCGCGGCGTCGCCGACGTGGATGTGCGCCGGCGCGCCGATGGAACGCCGGTGGTGCTCGAAGTCAACGCTCGCTTCGGGGCCAACGTGGGCCAGGCACCCGAGGTGCTCGATGCGCTCCTCAATGAAACAGGACTGGCCTGATGGAACTCTTCGCGGCCCTGTTTGCGATCAGCAGTCTGATGCTCTACCATGTCGGGCTGCTGACCCTGTTCTACCATCCGCTGGCTCTGTGGTATGAAGCGCGTCGCTTGCTTCCGCGCCGTCAGCCCCTGTACTGGCGCCGCCAGCCGCTAGTTTCCATCGTTGTGCCAGCCTATAATGAAGGGCCTGTGCTCGACCGATGTATTCGCTCGATCCTGGCCTGCGCCTACCCCTTCAAAGAACTGATCCTGGTTGATGATGGCTCGACCGACGATACGCTGACAATAATGCGGCGCTACGAGCGCCACCCGCGTGTGAAGGTGATCGCCAGGCCCAATGGCGGCAAGGCTTCGGCGTTGAATACCGGGTTGCGCCGCGCGCAGGGCGAGGTGCTCTTCTTCGTGGATGCCGACGGTCTGTTCCGTGAGGATACCATTGACGCAATGCTTGCGGGCTTCGAGGATACCCGCGTCGGTGCGGTGTGCGGCAATGACGCCCCCGTGAACCTCGACCGTACCCAGACCCGCCTGCTCTGCCTGTTGAGCCACGTCGGCACCGGCTTCGTCCGGCGCGCGTTGAGCGTCATCAACTGCCTGCCGATTGTGTCAGGTAACATCGGCGCCTTTCGGCGCGAGGCCCTCGAACAGGCTGGCCCGTTCCGCGAAGGGTGCATCGGCGAGGACCTGGAACTGACCTGGCGCATCCATCGGGCAGGATACCGGGTGGTGTTCCAGCCACGGGCGCTGGTCTATGCCGAGTCGCCCTCGACTGTGCCGGGGTTGTGGAAGCAACGGGTGCGCTGGGCACGCGGGCTGCTGCAAACTGCCTGGTTGCACCGTGACATGTTCTTCCGCCCCCGTTACGGGCCGATTGCCTTTTTCCTGCCCCTCAACGTGGTGAGCATGGCCTTCTTCCCGCTGGTGCAACTCGGCATCCTGGCGCTCTTACCACTGCTGGCGCTCGCTGGCGCGCTGCCGCTCCGTGTTGACCTGCTGGCGTTGATCGGCTGGCTGGGGCTGGGCGTTGCCTGTTTCACCCTCATTGTGGCGTTGATCCTTGATCGCGCCTGGCGCGATCTGCGCTTCCTGTATGTCGTGCCGCTGTGGATCCCTTACTCAATCTTCCTGTGCCTGGTGGCCGGGCGGGCGCTCTTCCTGGAGTTGCGGCGCCGGGAGGCGCGCTGGAACAAGCTGCAGCGCACCGGCGTGGTCAGCCGCCGATAAGTTATGGGGAACTGGGGAGCAGGGAGCAGGAGAGATGGGGAACAGAGGGCTTCTCCGCTCCCTCTTTCCTACCCTCTAACTCCCGGCCTCCTCACTACCACTTTTAGAAGCCATGCATCGTCATGTCAGCACCCTGCTGCTCGGCCTCCTGAGCTTCCTCCTCGCTGCCTGCACCCTGGCGCCGGACGTGTCACTCTCGCCGAGCGTCGGGTCCGCTGCTTCGGGCGCCGATCCGACACCCACGCCAACACATGAACCAGTACAGGCCATCGCCCTGAGCCACAGCGACTACCTGGCGCATCGGGGCAGCCGTGAAGCCTACGCAGCCGTGTTGCGCGCGCGAGGGACAACCATGGTCGGGCTAAATGCCGGACGGCTCGACTGGACCTACTTTCCCTGGCCGGAGCATCGCGAGCGCTGGTCCGAGGATGTGCGCGTGACCGGGACGGATTTTCTGGCCGAGGAAGCAGCCCTGTTCGGTTCGTGGAGCGAAACGGTGGCGATTGTGGATGTGTTTGTTGAGCGCTACCTGAACGAGCATCCCGCCGCAGCGGCGCGCTCGGCAAGCGGCCAGCCCGGTCAGTTGCAGGTAAGCACCCATGAACTGGTAGATGGACAGTTCGGCGAGGAGATGCTGACGCTGATTGAATACATTGCTGCGACCTATCCGGTTGACGCACTCGCGCTGACGGAGTTGTTCTACGACGACTACGGCTTTGGTGAAGATGATCTGGCCGCATATCGGGCCTACACCGGCCAGGATGACTGGCCACGCACCGCCGATGGCGCCATTGACACCGACCATCCCTCCATCGGCGACTGGCGCTCCCACGCGCTGAGCCGGTTCATCGCCAGGGCCGCGACGATTGTCCACCGGTATGACAAGGAGCTGTATGTTGATGTACGGGTAAGCTGGGGCAACCTGGCTCGCGAGGGGCGGGAGAGCGGGCAGGACTACCAGCGCTTCCTGGCCCACGCCGACCGGCTGATCCTGTGGAACTACTTCGGGCTGAGCGGTTACGCCCCCGAGTACAGTGAGGAGATTGCAGCGGCGGTGGCCCCTTATGGCCCCGGGCGCATCATCATCTCGATAGGTCTTTGGGCCGAGGATGAAACAACCGTCTCGCCGGAGCAGATGGGTCGGGCGCTCCAGGCCATCGAAGGTAGCCCTGTTCCCAATGTCTGGATCACCCCCAGCCATATGCTTGGCGAGAAGCACTGGGAGATTATCGAAGCACGATGGGGTGGTGGTTCATAAAGGGGAGAGTGGAGGATGTGGGGAAACCCGGTTTCCCCATTTTCCCGCTGGCAGGGCGTCGCACGGGAGGGCAAGGCCATCCTGCGCGACGCCCTCAGCAGATGCGCGGGAGCTGCTCGCCCACCTGCATGTCCACCACCCGCGTGCCACCGATGCCCGTGCGGGCCACCACCACCCCCGGATGCTCGGCGGTGACCTCGCCGATGATCGCCGCCCGCGCGCCGAGGGGATGCGCCCGCAGGATCGCCAGGGCCCGCTCGGCATCCTCAGGGGCCACCAGGGCCAACAGTTTGCCCTCGTTAGCGATGTAGAGGGGGTCCATGCCCAGGATCTCGCAGGCGGCCCGCACCGGCCCCGGCACGGGCAACGCGCGCTCGTCCAGGCGCATGCCCACCCTGGAAGCCATGGCGATCTCGTTGAGGCTCGAGGCCACCCCGCCACGGGTCGGGTCGCGCAGCGCGTGGACGGCGCAACCCGCGTCCAGCAGGGCCGCCACCATGTCGTGGAGCGGCGCGGTGTCCGACTCGATCGCCGCGCCGAACTCCAGGCCCTCGCGCACGCTGAGGATGGCCACGCCGTGGAGGCCGATCTCGCCACTGATCAGGACCACGTCGCCGGGTCGGGCCAGTTCCGGCCCGACCCGCACCCCCGGGGGGATCACCCCCAGCCCGGTCGTGCTGACGAACACCCCGTCGCCATGGCCGCGCTCAACCACTTTGGTATCGCCGGTCACCAGGGTGACGTCGGCCCGGCGCGCCGCCGCGCCCATGGTCTCGGCGATGACGCCGAGCTGGTCGAGGGGCATGCCCTCCTCAACGATGAAGCTGGCCGTCAGATACAGGGGCCGCGCGCCGCACATGGCCAGGTCGTTGATCGTGCCGTTCACCGCCAGGTGGCCGATGTTGCCGCCGGGAAAGAAGAGCGGGCGCACCACAAAGGCGTCGGTGGAGAGGGCCAGGCGCGCACCGCCCACCTCGACCACCGCGCCGTCGCCAAGTTGTTCCAGGGCGGCGTTGCGGAACGCTGGCAGAAACAGGTGGCGCACCAGGTCCGCCGAGAGCTTGCCACCGCCGCCGTGGCCCATCACGATGGCCGGGTAGTCGCGCAGCGGGAGGGGACAGGTCCAATCCTCGAAGGAGAGGCTCATCGCGCGACCTCCACGTCCCCGGCGGGGATAAAGCGCCCGTACTGGTAGTAGGCGGCGCAGGCGCCCTCACTGGAGACCATGGTGGCGCCCAGGGGGGTGCGGGGGGTGCATTGCTTGCCGAAGGCGGGGCACTGGTTGGGCTTGAGCAACCCCTGGAGCACCTCGCCGCTGCGACATAGGGGCGACTCGGCAGTGTTGATGTGACCTACGTCGAAGCGCACCTCGGCGTCGAAGCGCCGGTAACGTTCGCGCAGGCGCCAGCCGCTCTGCGGGATCATGCCGATGCCGCGCCAGGTCCGGTCGGTGACCTCGAAGACCTGGTCGAGCACGGCCCGGGCGGGCTGGTTGCCCTCGGGGCGCACCGCCCGGGGGTAGGCATTCTCCAGCTCCGCGCGCCCGGTCTCGAGTTGTGTCACCGCCCGGCGAATGCCCTCCAGAATATCGAGCGGCTCGAAGCCCGTCACCACGATCGGCACGCGGTAGCGTTCGACCAGCGGCCCGTACTGCCAGGTGCCCATCACACTGCACACGTGACCGGCGGCCAGGAAGGCCTGCACCCGGTTCCTGGGCGACTCCATAATCGCGCTGATCGCCGGCGGCACCAGCACGTGCGAGACCAGCATCGAAAAGTTGTTCAGCCCCAGCCGTTCGGCCTGCACGACGGCCATGGCGTTGGCGGGCGCGGTGGTCTCGAAGCCGATGCCAAAGAACACCACTTCGCGGTCGGGGCGCTGCTGGGCCAGCCGCACCGCGTCGAGCGGCGAGTAGACGATCCGCACGTCGCCGCCCATACTCTTTACCCGGAACAGGTCGCGGTCGCTGCCGGGCACCCGCAGCATATCGCCGAAGGAGCAAAAGGTCACCTCGGGACGGGCGGCGATCGCCAGGGCCCTGTCAATGATCTCCAGCGGCGTTACGCAGACCGGGCAGCCCGGGCCGTGGATCAGTTCGATCTCCGGCGGGAGCAACTGGTCAATGCCGTTGCGGATGATCGAATGGGTCTGCCCGCCACAGACCTCCATGAGCGCCCAGGGCCGGGTAGTGACGCGCCGGATCTCCTCAAACAGCCGGGCTGCCACCTCGGCATCACGAAACTCATCGAGGTACTTCACACCGTTGCCTCCTCATCGTCCTGGCGCAACTCCTCTTCGAGCATGCCCAGTTCGTGAAACAGCGCCAGGGTCTCCTTCGCCGATTGCTCATCGAGTTGCGTAATCGCGAAGCCGACGTGGACGATGGTGTAGTCGCCAACCTGAATGTCGGGCAGGTAGCTCAGGCAGACATCCTTGACAATGCCATCGAAGTCTACCTTGCCCATACGCACGCCGTCAACATCGTTAATGGCAATCACCCTGCCAGGGATGCCCAGACACATCATTCACCTCCTTGCCTGGCGCCTTTCACAGCGCAACGCGCAGCGCGCCGTCGCGATCGTCCCAGAAGGCGGGCCGCGGCCCTGGCGGTGTACCCGAGGGCAGCAGTTCCCAGATCAGCACGCTGCGATCGCCGCGGGCATTGCGCTGCTTGAGCAGCAACCCGCCCGCGCCCGGCCCGCGCGTGGGCAACAGCCAGAGTTCACGGCCCTTCGGCAGAGCCACCACCGTGTTGTGCGGAAAGTACCGTTCCGCCACATCCGCGGGCAAATGCAGGTACCCCAGGGAGGTCAGTTCGATGTGGGTGGTTGGCATATATGTTGACCCTTGATTACAACGAGACGTCGTCGCGGCAGAGATGAGGGGGCGCGCGGTCCTCGCAGGACCTTTTGTTCCGATGCGGCGCGGCGACACCGAGCCGCATCGGATGGCAGTTCGGGAGAGATCCTCCCCACACCTGGCCTACCTCGCCATCAGCCACGCCAGCCAGGCATCCATACCCGCCCCGGTGCGGGCGGAGGTTTCAAAAATAGTGATCCCGGGCCGCACCTCCTCGATGTTCCGGCGCGTCAGGGCCAGATCGATCCCGCAGGCCTCGGCCAGGTCGAGCTTGGTGATGATGGCGACATCGGCGGAGTTGAACAGCACCGGGTACTTCACCGGCTTATCCTCGCCCTCGGTAACTGAAAGCAGCACCACACGCGCCTGTTCGCCCAGGTCGTAGCCAGAGGGGCACACCAGGTTGCCAACGTTCTCGATGAAGAGATAATCCAGCTCGGCCAGGTTCCAGCCCGCCGCATCCAGGTGCGCGGCGATCATTTCGGCTTCCAGATGGCACATGTCGCGGGTTTCAATCTGGCGGACCAGGGCGCCGCTGCGTTCCAGGCGCCGGGCGTCATTGTCGGTCGCCAGGTCGCCCACCAGCGCCGCCGGGCGCCGCCCCGCCCGCACCAGTTCGGCAAGGGTGCGCTCCAGAAGGGCCGTCTTGCCGCTGCCAGGGCTGGAGACGAGGTTGAGCGCCAGCACCCCGGCGGCCTGAAACCGCTCGCGCAGGCGCGCCGCCAGTTGATCGTTCTTACTGAGCACACCGGTGCGGATCTCCAACAAGCGCGTGGATAGGGTTGACATCAGTGTTCCTCCATGGCCGGTTCAGCGTCGGGAACCTCGACCCCGGTCACCTCAAGCTCGCGCCCCTGGCGGATGTGCATACTCGGGGCACCACAGAGCGGGCAGCGAAAACTGCCCTCCTCCGGCTGCACATCGCGGCCGCAGGGCGTGCAGGTTATGACCAGCGGAACCGTCTCGATCTCCAGCCGCGCCCCTTCGACCAGTGTGTTCTGGGCCGCGAGCGGGAAGCAGAACTCCAGCGCCTCCCGCACCACGCCGGACATGGCGCCCAGGCGCAGGTGTACCGCGACCACGCGCTCGGCCCCGGCGCGGCGGGCCGCCTCCTCGACGATTTCGACGAGACTCAGAGCAATAGATAGTTCGTGCATGCGGCGTCTCTTTACCATTCCAGCGAATGCCCGAAACGCTTCCCGAAGGCCACGATGAGCGCCGCGGCCCGCTGCACATCGGGGTCACGCAGCGCGCCGAGCAGGCTGAGCAGGCCCCGCTTCGGCGGATGGCGGCGCTGCTCTTCGTAGCTGGCCACGAAGGCGTCGCCGGCCTGCCCGACCAGCTTCACCGTCGCCGGCTGGAACACGCCGGAGCTGAGCAAGGCGTCAAACTCTTGTGAGGCGACGAAGGGCGCCAGACGCTCGATCATCTCGATGAACTTCGGCGCCACGGCCACGAGCCGGGGAAGATAGGGCAGCAACACCGCCAGCGAGAGCATCTGGGCGATTACTTCGTTGCTTTCGCCGGGAATCGCGCCGCGCACATCGGCGAGACCGGAACGGATATTATCTGTCGAACAAGGCAGCAGTTCGGCATGGTCGAGCAACTGGTGCAGCGCCTCAACCGTGCGCCGCTCGTTCAGACGATCAAGCAGCGCCTCCAGCGAAGCGCTGCGGGGAGAAGTGGCGCCATTGCTACTCGTCATTGGGATGTTCTTTGCTGGTCTCTACTGTGAAGATGAGGAAACCTGGCTTCCTCGCGCCCAGGCCCGCCGAAGGACATACGTTGGGAGAAAACGATGCCCCGGAGGCGCAAGATCCTTCCTCCCAACCAGCACGTCCAGGGTTGGCCCTTGCTGTGCAAGCCCGCAACCTGGGGGGAAGTATTCATTGCTCCTGGTGATGTATATCATTCTACCTGAGCGAGGGCCGCCATGTCAACTGCTTTGACAGTGAAAATAATTTTTCATTTGCTTTGCATGGGGCGAACGAGAGCTTGACGGCCCCCATACATAGTCTGTAAACAATCTCTATCGCTACTCCCCGCCCATCACCAACCTCCCCCGCCGGGGAAGGGAGGCCAGCTTCTCTCCCCAACGGGGGGCTGGCAGGGGGCGGCAAGGCGACGAAACTTACGTTCCAGACTGATACACCCGGCCAAAAAAACCGCACGCCTCCGTCCCATCCGCACCATTCGCGTTCTATAATCAAACCATGCAGATCGAAGAAGGCGAGCAGGTGGCACGCTGGCGGGTGCTGGCGCGGGGGATCGTGCAGGGGGTCGGCTTTCGCCCCTTTGTGTTCGGGCTGGCCCACCGGCTGGGGCTGGCGGGTTTCGTGCGCAACGACAGCGCCGGGGTCACAATTGAGATCGAAGGGCCGCTTGCCAGCCTGGAGCGGTTCGTGGCGGCGCTGCGGGCCGAGGCGCCGCCCCTGGCGCGGATCGAGAGCCTGGAGCGCGCACCGCTGCCGCCCCGCGGAGACAGCGGCTTCACCATCGTCGCCAGCGCCGCCGCGGCTACCCGGCGCACCCTGATCGCTCCCGACAGCGCCACCTGCGCCGATTGTCTGCGCGAGCTGCGCGACCCCGCCGACCGGCGCTATGGTTACCCCTTCATCAACTGCACCAATTGCGGCCCGCGCTTCACCATCGTGCTCGACATCCCCTACGACCGCGACCGCACGACTATGCGCCAGTTCACCCTCTGCCCCGCCTGCCGCGCCGAGTACGAGAATCCCCTGGACCGGCGCTTCCACGCCCAGCCCAATGCCTGCCCGGTCTGCGGGCCGCAGTTGCAGTGGGAGGCGCTGGACGAGAGCTTTGCCGCCGCGGAACTGCCCCCGCTGGAGGCGGCGGCGGCGGCGCTGGCCGCCGGGGCGATTGTGGCGGTCAAGGGCCTGGGCGGCTACCACCTGGCCTGTGACGCGCTCGATGCCGGCGCCGTCACCCGGCTGCGCCAGCGCAAACAGCGCGAGGCCAGACCCTTCGCGCTCATGGCCCCCGACCTGGCCACCGTCCGGCGCCTGTGCGCCCTGAGCGCCGACGAGGAGGCGTTGCTCCTCTCCCCGCGCCGCCCGATTGTGCTCCTCAACCGGCTGCCCGAGGCGGCCGTGGCCCCCGACGTGGCCCCCGGCCACGCCACCCTGGGCCTGATGCTCCCCTACACCCCGCTGCACACCCTGCTGCTCGACGCCTTCGCCGCCCGGCGCAACCTGGCGCAACCCGCGGTGCTGGTGCTCACCAGCGGCAACCTGAGCGATGAGCCGATCGCCTACCGCGACGACGACGCCCGCGCGCGGCTCGGCGCTATCGCCGACGCCATCCTCGGCCACAACCGGCCCATCCACATCCGCTGCGACGACAGCGTCACCCGCGTGGTGGCCGGCGGCGAGCAACCCCTGCGGCGCTCGCGGGGCTACGTGCCCGAACCGCTGCGCCTCGACCTGGCCGCCCCGCGCCCCATCCTCGCCGTCGGCGCGCACCAGAAAAACACCTTCTGCCTCTTGCGCGAACACGAGGCCGTCCTCAGCCATCACATCGGCGACCTGGAAAACCTGGAGACCCTGACCTCCTTCCGCGAAGGGATTGCCCACTTCGAGCGCCTCTTCGACATCGCGCCGGAGGTGGTGGCCTACGATCTGCACCCGGAGTACCTGGCGACCAAGGAGGCCCTGGCGCTGCCGATTGCCACAAAAATTGGCGTGCAGCACCACCACGCCCATATTGCCAGCGTCCTGGCCGAGCACGGGCGCGAGGGACCGGTGATCGGCATCGCCGCCGACGGCACGGGTTACGGCCCCGACGGGGCGATCTGGGGTGGCGAAGTGCTTCAGGCCACCCTGGCGGAATACACCCGCCTCGGCCACCTGGCCTATGTGCCGCTGCCCGGCGGCGACGCAGCGGCCCGGCAGCCCTGGCGCATGGCCCTGGCCTACCTGTGGCAGGCCTATGGCCCGGACCTCACAACGCTCGATCTGCCGCTCCTGAAGGGGCTTGACCCGTTGCGGATGGAGCTTATCAAGCGCATGATCGAACGGGGCCTCAACAGCCCGCCGACCTCGAGCATGGGCCGGCTCTTCGACGCGGCGGCGGCACTGGCGGGGCTGCACCCCGAGGCGTCCTATGAGGGCCAGGCAGCAATCGCCCTGGAGCAGGCCGCCGAAGCGGTGGAGCGCGGCTACCCCTTCTCGATCATCCTGGAGGCGCCCTTCCGCCTGGATATGCGCCCGGCCATCCGGGCGCTGGTGGAGGACGTGCGTGCCGGTGTGGGCGTGGAGGTCATCGCGGGGCGCTTCCATACCACGGTCGCCGCGTGTCTGGCGGCGGCCTGCCGGCTGGCGCGGGAGCGCACCGGTCTAGAGGTCGTGGCGCTGAGCGGCGGCGTCTTTCAGAACCGGCTGCTGCTGGAGAGCCTGCTGCCCCGTCTCGCCGCCGACGGCTTCGAGACCCTGATCAACCGCCGCGTCCCGCCAAACGACGGCGGCCTGTCACTTGGCCAGGCGGCCGTGGCCGCGCGCAAGATAGAGACGCATTGAGAGCAGCATGTCTTTCCGGGAATGTCTCTGATTGGACTACAGGTAAGCCCGGGGTATTCCACGTTGCAACTTCTGCCCGACCCCGTACCCTACCCCTCCCCCATACCCACCTCGACGCCCGCGAGGCGCTCAAGGGCCTTGATCAGGGCGTGGTTACCTTCCTGGCCCATGCCGGCGGCCTGCAACGCGCGGTAGAGCTGGAAGACCTGCGCCGTTACCAGCATCGGCGCACCGACCTCATCGGCGGCCTGCAACACCAGGCGCAGGTCCTTCTGCTGGAGGTCAATGGTGAACCCGGGACGCCAGTCGCGGCGGAGGCACTGCGGCGCGCGGTTGGAGAGCATCCAACTACCGGCGGCGCCCCCGCTCACCGCCTGCAAGGTCTTCTCCAGGTCCACCCCGCTGGCCCGGGCGAAGACCAGGGCCTCGCTGATCGCCAGCATCGTGCCGACCACCAGGATCTGGTTGACCAGTTTGACCGTTTGCCCGTCACCGTGGCCGCCGACGTGGGTGATGGTGGCGCCCATGGCCTGGAAGCAGGGCATGGCGCGGGCCACCTGGTCGGCGGGGCCGCCGATCATGATGCTCAGGGTGCCGCGGGCCGCACCTTCGCTACCGCCGCTCACCGGCGCATCGAGGAAATGCACGCCCCGTTCGGCCAGAGCGGCGGCGATGGTCTGGGCGCCCTGGGGACTGATCGTGCTCATATCCACCACCAGGGCGCCGGGCGTGGCGCCCTCGATCACGCCCTGCTCGCCCAGGATCACCTCGACCACGTCGGAGGTGTCGCTGACGCAGGAAAAAATGATCGCGCACTGTGCGCCCAGCTCAGCCGGAGTGGCGGCGCGCCTGGCCCCGGCGGCCACCAGGGCGTCGGCGCGTTCGGGGGTCCGGTTCCAGACGGTGAGATCAAAGCCGGCCTTGAGCAGATTGGCGGCCATGCCGCTGCCCATGATACCCAGGCCAATGAAGCCGACCCGCTCGGTCATAGGAGTTTCTCCCTGTTGTTGAGCCTCGCTGCAGAACGGCGCTATTGTACGCGCCGCGCCCCACACCCGTCAATGCAGTGCGATGGGAAAAGCGGGTTTCTCCTTGCCCCCAACCGCCGTTTGCGCCGCTTTCTTATCATTCGTATAATGATGTTCAAACGACTGGCCACTGATGACCAACCCGGTATGTACGAAGTTGTAACCTCGCAGCCGCCGGATCTGCTGGCGACCGTTCGCGAAACATCGCCGGGGATTGCGGAACTGATCGAACAACTGGAACGCGAGAGCAGTCACGACGCGCGCGTCAGCGGGCTGCGGCACATTGGCGCGCTCTGGTACGCGCAGGGCGGCGCCGCCGAGGTGCTGACCGAGGTGGGCCTGCACCTGGCGGCGCGCCTCAAGCTCTCGCAGGGTCTGGTGGTCAGCGAGTTGCTGCTGGCCTACGGCGCGGCCCAGGAAGAGCAACGCACCCGCGAGTGGGAAACGCGCCTGCTTGCCCGCGCCACGGAACTGAATGGCCTGCACCGCATTATCTCGGCGGCCAATTCAACCCTCGATCTCGACACGTCGCTGCAAACCGTCGTGGAGACCGTGGCCCAGGTGGTGGGTGTCGAGGCCTGTTCGGTGTATCTGTACGACAAGCACCGCGATGAACTGGTGCTGCGAGCAGCCCGGGGCCTCAATCGCGCAGCAATCGGCCAGGTGGTCTCGCACCTGGGGCAGGGGGTGACCGGCTGGGCCGCGCAACTGGGCCACCCCGTGGCCGTGCGCGATGTGTGGCAGGAACCGCGCTTCAATGCCGAGCCGCAACTGGGAGAGGAGCCGTTTCGCTCGATGCTCGCTGTACCCATCGTGCTCTTCAATGCCGAGCGCTTCCAGTTCAGCGCCGATAAGCTCCAGGGCGTGATCACCGTGCAGACGATCGGCCCCCGCGAGTTCACCGGCGAGGAGATCTCCTTTGTCGAGGTGGCCGCCGGCGAACTGGCGTTCTTCATCGCCAATGCTCAGCTCTACCAGCAGACCGATGAGCGCCTGCACCAGAAGCTGCGCGAGTTGACCACCCTGCAACAGGTGTCCAAGAGCATCGCCGAGCAGATCGGCCTGCCGGGGGTGCTCTCGCTGATCGTTGAGAAGGCGGTCGAACTGGCCCAGGCCGACCGGGCGGCGATCTTCCAGATGAGGGACGATGGCCAGTTGCAACTGGTGGCCAGCCACGGCGGCGAGGGCGATGGCGTCCGGGAGTTTATCATCCAGACGGTGCGCGACAGCCGCCCCCTGGCGGTGATGAATGCCTACCAGGATGCGCGCTTCCCCGAAATGGCCGGCGTCGCCGCCCGCGAGGGCTTCCATTCGCTCTTCTGTATGCCCCTGCGCGCCCGCGAGCGCACTATTGGCGGGATCTGTCTCTACAAGCGCCAGCCGCACCTGTTCGACTACGAGCAGGTGCGCCTGTTGAGCACCTTTGCCGACGAGGCCGCCATCGCCATCGAGAATGCGCGGCTCTACGATGAGAGCCAGCGCGCCCTGGCGATCAAGTCGGCCCTGTTGCAGGAGATGCACCATCGCGTGCGCAACAATCTGCAGACGATCTCGGCGCTGCTGGCGATGCAACTGCGCCGCCTGGAGCCGGGAAGCCAGGGGGCCAGGGCCCTCCGCGAGAGCGCCGCCCGCATCCAGTCCATCGCCGCCATCCACAACCTGCTCTCCCGCGAAGACGTCGGCGCTACTACGGTCAATGCCGTCACCCGCCAGGTGGTCGAAAGCGCCCAGGCTACGCTGATCAATATGGACGCGCCGGTGCGCTTCGCGGTCATGGGCGATGAGGTGCGCGTCGGCTCGCGCGACGCCACCGTCCTGGCACTGGTCATCAACGAACTGATCAGCAATGCCCTTTCCCACGGCCTGGCCGCCGAAGGCGGGCGCATCGAGGTCGAAGCAACGCTGCAGGAGGGCATGGTCACGGTCGAGGTGCGCGACGACGGTCCCCGGCACCCGCCGCCCCCCCGCCCGGCCCACAGCAGCGGCCTCGGCCTGCAAATTATCGAGACGCTGGTTCACGAAGACCTGCACGGCGACTTCCGCCTCGAACGTGACGAGCAGCAGGGGTGGACCCGCGCCCGCGTGCGCTTCCCCCAGCGCATGCTCAGCGACGGCGGCGATATGCTGTGAACCCGAGAAGACCCGATGACGGATTTCCCCACCGAAGGCAGTCCTCCCTTCATCAACCGGCGCCTCAGCATCGAGGAGTGGAAACGCTACGTCGCCACCTACGACTTTGGGCCCCTCGCACCCAGCCGGCTGGTGCTGCACCACACCTTTCGCCCCGACGAACGCTCGTGGAACGGCCTGACCACCATGCGCGGGATGCAGCGCTTCTATGCCAGCCAGGGATGGCCGGCGGGACCGCACGTCTTCGTGGCTGCCGACGGGATCTGGCTCGCCACACCGATGCGCGACATCGGGGTGCACGCCGGCGCCGGCAATGGCTCGCTGGCCCAGGGCTGGTACTCGATCGGCCTGGAAATGGTAGGCTTCTTCGACACCCGCCTGCCCGACGGCGCCACGTGGCAGCACGCTCTTACGGTGATGGGCGAACTCTCGCGCCGGCTGAGGATCCCGCCACGCGCGCTGATCTCGTTCCACCGCGATTACACCAGCCTCAAGAGTTGCCCCGGTTGGGCCGTATCCAAAGAGTGGGTCTGGACCCAGGTCGAAGCCTACCTGGCCGGCGTCGCCCCACCCCCGCCGCCGCCCCCGCCGCCCGGCGGCCTTCCCTCCGATGAGCGTCTGCTCGAAGCGCTCCTCGACCAGAGCTACCGGTGCAAAGCCGGTTCGCAGGGCTACAACCCGGCCTGGGCCTTTCACCAGTACGCTGTCCAGCAGAGCCTGGGAATGCCCATGGGTCCAGGCGTTATGGAAACGATCGCCGGCAAGCGCATCAACTACCAGCCCTTTGCCCGTGACACGCTCTTCGTCGAAGCGCCGAACTGGGGTGATGTGCAAACCCTCTCCGCGCTCCTGGGGGGGAGCATTCCACCCGCGGGCCTGGGGCGCGAGTTGCTTGAACGCACCTACCGGGCCGGCGGCTCACCCTTTCGCCCTGACTGGGCCTTCCACCAGTTCGCAGTCATCAACCGCCTCGGCCCACCAATCGGCACGAGCGAGATTATCACGGTAGACGGGCAGCCCTGGGCCTACCAGGTCTTTGCCGTTGATACGCTGTACAGTCCCACCTCGAACTACGCCGACGTCCGACTGCTCAGCCGCCTGGCGCAAGCCGCCGACGGGCCGACGCTACGGCTGCGGGAAGCCTTGCTCGCGGCGACCTACCGCAAGGCGGGCACGACCTATCGCCCCGACTGGGCCTTTCACCAGCTCGCCCGCAGCTTCGGCATCGGTTCGCCCCTGTGCGGTTCGCAGCAGGTGCAGATCGAAGGGGCGCCGTTTGCGCTGCAGGTCTACGCCCTTGACACCCTGTTCAACCTCGTGCCGAACTGGAGCCAGGTGCGCCGCCTGCGTGATCTGGCGGCGCTCCAGGGTTTGTCGCCGTTGGGGAGCGTCCGCCGGACCACGGCAGGCCCCCTGGGCGCTTCGCCGACAACCAGCGCCAGTGCGCCGATGGTGATTCCCGGCGATCACGCTCCCCCGTTGACCGACGGGTTCCACATCGTGCCGTTTACGCCGCCCTCACCGGCGCAAGGACCACGCGGCGGGCAACGCGTGCAGGTGATCGTGCTGCACGCGGTTGCCGGGCCGGTCGCCACGACCCTGTCGCGGATGACCGACCCGGGAGCGCGGTTCGCGACCCACTACGTTGTGAGCATCGCAGGGGGCATATACCGGCTGGTCGAGGAGAGCCAGGCCGCGCAGCATGCAGGCGTCGTTGATCTCAATGGTCGGCGGGTCAACGTAGATGTGATCAGTATCGGGATTGCCCTGGAGCGCCCGGCGGGATGGCCGGCACAGTCCGCCGGCAGCACCGACATGCAGGTACAGGCCCTGCGCTGGCTGCTGAGGAACCTGGGACAGCGTTACCGCCTGGGCGGTGAGACGCTGCTGCGCTGGGGCAGTCTGGCAGGCAGCAACGAGAGCGTGCGTGACGGGCTGCCGCTGGCGGCGTTGCGCGAGGCGCTTGACCAGCGTGAGGGGTGAGGGGGATGCTGGGATTGGGGATTTAGTGGTGCATCCGGCAAGTTCTCGCACGGGAGGGATGGGGAGGGCAAAGCCCTCCCCGAAATCCGCTTCCCGGCCCTTTGGTGTAACGTGACTTGAGGATCGTAGGATCTGGGATTGCTGTGGGTGTTGGGGAGAAGGGGAAAGCGCAGCGCAGCTCCAGACCTTTCCTGGCTCGTGTTGCAGAAAAGAAGGGACGCAGTAATGCCCAGACAGGCACGTGTGGCGAGGGACCAGGGGCAACACCAGAGGCACCTGAACCGGACCAGTCAGGGCGTCAGCGCTTCGCGGCCCCGGCTGCGCCAGAGGCGCGCGATCAGGCGGCGACGCTGGCGCCGGGCCTTTCGGCTGCGGTAGAACGGATCGCTGGCGCACAATGCACTACGGATGCGCAGGCTGCGCCCGGTGAACAACCCGCCCACAAACGCCGACAGGTCGCTCAACGAGGCCATCTTGTCAGCCACCACCAGCACCCAGCCTTCGCGCGTGGTCGGGCGAGGGCCAAACGGGTACATGTGGCTCACAATGGCCTCGGAGACGGCCTCCGGCTCACCCATCTCGGCGGCGACACGGGCGGCGATCGCCCCGTGGGTCGTCAGCGTGCCGAGGCGCGAGTCGAGGTCATGCAGCACTGCCGCGCGCACGGCGGTGCGCCGGTCGGCGCCCATCCAGGGGGCGAGCAGGTAGGAGTAGCGGGCGACGCGGAGCAGATGATCGAACTTCGGAACGCTGTGATGAATATGCTGGCGCGTTTCACTCACACGGGGGTGGGCAAGCAGATCGGCGATGATAGACTGGTCCATTCCTCAACAACCCTCCAGTAACCTCCGGTCTTGCGCAGCCTGTGCAACGCTCGTCACCGAGCGTGTCACGATCGCCGCTGATCGCGTATGAGCCTGCTGGCGTCAGGCTCTTAGACGTTATACTTCCCGCGGAAGTTGCAGTGCAATTGTACCATAGGTCCTGAATTTCCATAGCCCTGCGCTGTCAGTACGCCGGAGAGCCGCCACAGGCCGGAGCCCTCTGCCAGAACTCCTACTCCGCCCCCACACGGAGAAGCAACGACAAAGAGGGCTCTGGTGCTCCGAGCCCCTCACTCCGGCTGGTTGCTACGGTTCCGCGGCTCCCCGGGCAACAAACGCCTCCGGATAGTCACGCCAGTAATAGACCACCACCGTCCCCGTGACCAGGTCGTGCCACCCCCGGCGCCGATCGTCCACCAGAATGTTCAAAAAGCCGAGGTACAGCGGCAGCGAGGAGAGGGCATAAGCCAGGGCGCGCAGGGCGGCCCTGCCGGTGCGGAGGGGCCTTCCATCGGCGCGGAGCACGCGCAGGCCGAGCAGGTACTTGCCAATGGTCGCTCCCCCCACGCGCAGGAACACGGTGAAGTAGAGGAAGGAGAAAAACTGGAGGCTAAAGAAGCTGAACAGCAGGTCACGCACGGGCGTTCGTTCCGTCGTGAGCCAGCCCGGCGCCTCGGTCAGCCAGCGGAACATCTGATCAATGCCCGACGTGCGCCGGAAAAAGTCGATAAGGAAGGCGCCGATGACCCAGACGCCAAAGATGATCAACAGATCAATCATCATCGCCACGGCACGGGTAACGAAGCCGGCATAGCCGAGGAAACGTCCGATCCGGGGGGCGCGCGCCCGGCGCCTGCGCAAGGAGGGGGGCGTCATCATAGGCATCTCCCGGTTGTTCGATCAAAGTGGCCCTCGTTGGGCATGAGGTCTGTTTCGGACCAGGGCGACCCGGATCGAGCGTTGCTCCACCGTTCCGCACATCCAGTGTGTGGAGGCATGAAGGCGTAGCGTCACAGCAGGAATGTCCCGGTCCGAAACATGGCTACGAATCAGGAGCCTTGCGCGTCTCCGCGATCAGCAGGCCGCGCGACTCGGGCGGCAGGGAGGCGCGCGGGGGCCGGCGGAGCACGCGCCGCGCCAGGTTCTCCAGGCCCTGGTCACCCTGGATGGCCAGGCCACGTATATCGTTCAGAATGTCGCGGGCCAGTGAACCGCTCTGCGAACGTACCAGCTCGGCCAGGGCCGGGTTCTGCGCGAGCGTTTCGATGGCCTGATCCATGGCCGCGGTTTCCGTCAGATAGGTGACCGCGTCTTCCGTAGCCGGGGTACGCACAATCTTGCCGATCGCCCGATCCAGGGCCGGGCTCGCGGCCACGCCGTCAATCACCGTATCCAGGGCCGGACTGGCGGCGACCCGGGCCACCACCGTGTCCAGGGCCGGACTGGCCGCCACGCGCTCGATGGCCCGTTCGACCACTGGCCCGGCGACGATGTGCTCGACGGCGTCGTCCATGGCCGGGGAGTGCACGATTGCGCCGAGGGCCTGGGCGACGGCGGGGCGCTCCGCTGCATAGATGATGGCGCGATGGAGAATGTCCTCCAGGGCCGCCTGGGCGAAGCGCCGGCTGGGTCCTTCCTCAGCCAGGCCCCGCGTGATCCAGCGCCGGGTATCCTCATCGGTCGGATCAGCATTGGCCCGGCGGCTCCGGCGCGCACCGAAACGAGGCAGAGGCAGCATCTCGATGACCACCGAAAAAACCGTCCCGAAGAGATAGGCCACCACGGTGCGCAGCCAGGCGATGGGATTGCCGCGGGGCCGCAGGTGGGCCTCGGCCTCAAAGAGCCAGCCGATCAGCGCGTAGCGGAAGCGCTCCGCGCCCCTCTCGGCGGCCTGGGAAGAGCCGGTCGCGTCCGAACGGGAGATCCCGGCGGCCGCCTCCCAGGCCCCCGAGCGCGCAGCCAATCCATCGAGGCCCAGCAGCGCCGCGCCGGTGACGAGCCGCAGCAGCGCCTCGGTCGGTGGAGGGGGCGAAACAGTGGCCGGTTCCGCGGGCGCGCCGCGCTCCTCCGGCGGGACGGGCGCGCTGGCAGCGGATGCTTCGGCATCGTCGAGACGGATCGTCGGCGGGCTGGCGGGGGGCGCCGGAGCAACCATGCCGGCGGCAGCGGCGGGTTGGGAGGATCGATAGATCGCGGCCCGTCGCCGTCCGCGGGGGCGCGGGGCGGGCGGCGCAGGCGCGCCGGGTGGCTGCACGGACGCTTCGGTCGAGGCTGTGGCCCCCGGCGGCGCCTCGGGGGCGGTCGTCTCCAGCCGTTGGAGGGCCTGGTCGAGCTGGCGCAGGGCCTCATCAAAGGAAGGTTTCGACATATGCTCCTCTGGATCTCCTCGCGCAACGGCGCGTATCGCCGGCGGACAAGCCCGCCCCCGCTGGAGGGGGCGCAGGCGCGGCCTCTACTGGATCTCCCCCACGGGCGGGGGGAGACCCGGTTTCCCGGCATCCCTGCAACTGGCCATATTCGCCACCGGCGCCATTGCTCCCGCGGCTCCTCATTGTAGACGAAGCCGATCCGCTTTGCCCTACCCGTAAGGACGGAAGACACACGTCGCGCGGGTCGCACAGAATGCGCCACGAAGCGACCATCAAGGGCTTTCCAACCGGGCAGGAGACATTGAGCAAGCCACCGGCCGATTGTACAACGAGGCAAACGATGCCTGAACCGAACGCGGCCCTGGAACCAATTATCGAGGAACCGGTGCGTCGGATCGTCGCCGTAGTCCAGCCAAAACGCATCATCCTCTTCGGCTCGGCGGCGCGCGGCCAGACCTACCGCCGGACGCACGATCGTGACGATCTGCTGTACGGCTCCGAGGGCAACGGATGTGCAGCGGATCGTCCAGAGCCAATCCCCCGCGATCCTCCGCGCACGCTGCGGCAAACCTCAACAGAACCGGGAAAACCGGGGCATCTATGGTAATGGCCCTCATGGGCGCATTTGCGAACCTTGCGTGTGGCATCATAGATGCAAGCAGGGGAACTCCGCTTTCCCGCGGGCGCCTGAACGCCAATGGTAACGGCAACCGGGTATGCTGGGTGCTGGAACTGGCTCATAGTCCCGAAGAGGGGGAGACATAGAGGAGGCAGCAACTCCTGGCCTCTCACGCATCGCATGGGTTCATTTCAGGTCGCATTCCGAGCAAGAAGGCATCGTCATGTCTGTCCGGCTTGAACGGATGATCGCCATAGATGCAGCTATTCGCAGCGGTGCGTTTCCTGATGTACGTTCGTTTATGCAACGTTTTGAAGTAAGCGAACGGACGATCCGGGCCGATCTGGCCTTTCTGCGGGATCGGCTCAATGCTCCATTGGTGTACGACCGGGCACGACGAGGGTACCGCTATACGGATCCTACGTGGATGTTGCCGTCATTACTTGTGAGCGAGGGAGAACTGCTGGCGTTTTTTCTCAGCGTCGAAGTGGCACGGCGGTATCTGGGAACCGCCTTCGAAGCCCCGCTCAGAAAGGCCGTCGAACAACTCGCCAGCGCACTGCCGCATAAATTGCAAGTAGATATGGGTCAACTCGCCAGGCACTATACCCTGCAAGCAGGCGCGGTTGCCGAAGCGGATCCCCTGCTCCTCTCGATCCTGTTCGAGTGCATCCGTGAATGCTGGTCGCTGGATATTCGCTACTTCACTGCCAGCACCGGCGAGCGCAAGCGTCGGGTGATCGATCCCTACCACCTGTTCAATGTGCGTGGCGAATGGCAGGTCGTGGCGTTCGACCATCTTCGCGGCCAGTTCCGCCAGTTTGCGGTCATCCGCATCGAAGAGTGGCGTGTGCTGAAGGATCGGCGCTTCACTCGCGATCCCACGTTTTCCGAGCAAGAGTATCTCCGTACCGGGTTTCTGGCTGAACGGGGCGATACGGCTGAGGAGATTGTGATCTGGTTCGATGCGTATCAGGCCAGCTACATCCGCGGGCGGGTCTGGCACGTCACCCAGCAGGTAGAGGAACACTCCGATGGATCGTTGACCCTGCGTTTCCAGAGTGGCGCCCTGGGCGAGATCCGGCGCTGGGTGATGAGTTTCGGACGGCATGCTGTGGTGAAGGCGCCGGAGACCCTGGCTGCTGACCTGGTGGCTGAGTGTGAGGCAACCTCGCAACGGTACCATGGCGCGCATTCCTGAACATCGCTATCACCCTGCAACTATGTTGCAGGGTCGGATGTTAGAGTAGATGAAGAGATTGCCAGTCCAGCTTTTTGACCACGGAGGCTTACCCGATGCTCCAGTTTACCGGCCACCCGTTCGTTGATGTCGGGTTGGCAGCAATAGCGGCCTATGGTGGGAAGAACCGGATCGCCGACCTGGATGCTGCCGATCTTGACAAGGTTGCCCAGTACATCGAGCAGAATTACGTGCTCCCGCCCCTGCGCGGCCATCTGACAATGGCCTTCACCAGCAATGCATGGTTCGCGCAGGACGCCTTTAACCCGGACAAGCCGGGACTGTCGGCGGATCAGCGCGCGGAGCGGAAGAGCAAGCGTGATCAATGGGCTGCGCGCCATCTACGCCAGTGGGCAACGTCTGGCGCAACTGCTGGCGCCGAGTCCACGCCTCCGCACCAGGAGGGGGCAACCGCCGGTGCGGAGGGCGATGATCCTGCCGGCGCTACCCGGTCCGTGTGTGTATTTACTGGTCTACCAGCAGCAGCGCTGGAACTCTCCAACAAACTCGCGCCCGGACGAATCGGGCGGGCGCAGATGCCGCTGTTGCAGGGCGACGAGGCGATCAACTTCTTCACCGGCGGCGTACCGGGGTTGCCCATCGCGCCGGAGGCGCTGCTGGCGCTGCAGTTTATGCCCATGGCCTGCGCCAAGGTTGGAGTCGGGTTACTGGCCGTGCATGCGGATCGTGAACACCTGACCCTGGATTTCGCCCGGTCATTTCTCAACAAGAATCTACGAGATGTCACCAGTCTCCAGGCGGCAGGTGAGGATAAATTTCCCTCAGCTCCCCGCGCCCTCAAGACGCTGCTGGTTGAGGAGTTGTTGCAGATCGAGCGACACAGGCGCAACGAGGAGCGTCGCAGTGATCAGGCAGCGTCAATCACCGCCTACAACTTTAACAATGGCAAGGACCCTAAGTTGGAGATCTACCATCTGCCGCTCCAGATCACGCGCTTCCTGCAGCGTGTCAACACACCGGCCTACCTTCCCATCTGGGAACAGATTGTTGAGCGGGCCTGGCAGCGGATAACGGTCCGATCAGGCAAGAAGGGCGCTCCAGCCGCAGAGCAGACGCCACGCTTCAATTACCTGTTTGAGGATCTGTTCACACTGCCGCAAGAGGCGCCGCGCTTCGTGCGCCTCTACTTCCTGCGCGTTCCCCGGCGCGCGCCGTCTGATGAAGATCCCCGGCGGGACTATTCACCCTATCGCGAACGCGACCTGGTCTCCTGGCCGCTGGTTGTGCTGTTTATGAAGGAGGTGATGAGCATGGATGACGCCCACATTGAGCAGATCCGCATCCTGGGCGACAAACTGGCCGACTACACCCGCCGCCAGGGCGGCAAGCGCTTCTTTCGGCAGTTTTTCACCGAGCAGAAGACGTACAACTTCTTGAACCTGCTGACCAAGACCAATATCGACTATGTCAGGTTCACCCAGGGGCGCGACGTGCTGTTCGACCTGGAGGGCTATCTTGCGGTCTTTATGGACGGCACGGAGTTGATGCGCCCAGACTGGCGCCTGGCACGCGACCTAGTGCTGATCCGTATGGTCGAGCAATTGAAGGACTGGATCGCCGCCAATCCTGACACCCTGCCCGAAGAGGATGTGCAGAGCGATCAGGCAGCGGAAGCCGTACCGGTGGAATGAAGACGCCAATGTTCCCATTCCAGGCTGCCGTTACTCGTCCGGTTCCCCAGGCGCGCAGTCTGGGCGCTGGCGCGTCGTAGAGCGCGTCCAGATGCGCTATGCTCCATTTGCAATCACTACAGAGGAGGTTATTGCCATGGCCTTCGTCACCGGTCTGCTTTTAATTGACGCGCCAGCGTCGGCACTCAATAATCTCGGCTCGATTCCCGGCGAGCGTGAGGACAATACGGTCGGGGTCAAAGTGATCAAGACCAGAGAAGGGTCCTACCCCTACGTCTCGGCGCAGGCATTTCGCTACTGGCTGCGCACGACGCTGGAAAAGCGCGTACCCGACTGGAAGGCGGCGCCGGTCTATCGCGAAGAAAAGGTGGCCTATACCGATGCCAATCCCATCAGCTACTGGGATGACGATCTGTTCGGCTACATGCGCGCGCCCGGGAAGCGTGAAACGGCCAGAGCGCAACGGGCAGCCGACACCAGCCGCACAAATGAGACCGAGACCACCGATACAATCACCCGCGCCGCTCCCTTCCGGGCAAGCACCCTGGTCTCAATCGCGCCGGTCTCTCTGACCAGCGACTTCGGCACGATGTCGCGCCATGAGGGCAACCCGGTACCCCACGAGCATCAGTTTTACCGCACGACCCTCAAAGGGCTGTTCTCACTCGATCTCAGCGCCTGCGGCACCTTCTCGTATCGCAACCGGACCGGCTTCCGCAACCTGGACGACGTGCGGATCAGGCAGATGCAGGATGTTCCCGGCCACGAGCATCTCGAAGCCGAGAAATCCTACCGCCTGCCGCGTGAGCAGCGAGTGCGGCGGGTGCAGGCTTTATTTGAGGGTCTGGCCCAGATCGAGGGGGGAGCCAGACAGACCCTCCACTATACCGATGTCAGCCCTGCGCTGATCTTCGCCGCTATCACCAGGGGCGGCAATCATATCTTTCATCACGCCGTGGGGGCCAATCGGCAGGGACAGCCGGAGATCAAGCTGCCCGCGCTGGCCGAGGCGTTGAACGTCTACCGCGACACCCTGCTCTCACCGGTCTATGTGGGATGGGTGCAGGGTTATCTCGATGAGGAGCGCGCGAAGTTCGAAGCCTTTGTGACCCAGCACAACCAGAGCGACGCGCCGATCTTTGAGATCGGTCATCCGCGCAGCGTCCTTCACGCGCTGGTCGAAGCATTTGGCCAACACCCGGACTGGCTGGACTAGGAGGGGCGCATGCAGGTCTTGAAAATCGTGCTCGAAGGGACAACGACGTCCTTTCGCTACCCACACTTCATGCTGAGCATTCAGCCCAGCTTCCCGTTGCCGCCGCCGGCGACGATCTACGGTCATATTTGCAGCGCCCTGGGGGAGTGGGTGTCTCCCGCTGGTCTCCAGTTCGCCTATCACTTCAGCGTTGCCGGGGTCGGCGAGGATCTGGAGCACATTCATGTGCTCGAAGCCTCAGGGGGAAAAGTGCCGGGGACACGCCTGCCAAAGGTGCTGGAGGGGGCCATCAATCCTTTCAAGCGGCAGGTCCTGCTCCATCCCCGCCTGGTCCTTTATCTCAACCGCCCGGAGTGGATCGAGTCCTTCCGCGCGCCCCGCTACCCGGTTGTGCTGGGGCGCTCGCAGGATCTTGCCTGCTACACCAGTGTTGAGGTGCTGGAGCTAGAACGGCACGAACAGGTCTACTTCGAGCACACCTTGCTGCCCTACCGGACCGCCGTTCAGACCTCGGTGGGCATTGTGGCGCTGATGCCGCGCTGGCTCGATTATGGTCGCAACCGTCACCCGACCTTCGCGCGCTACCTGTTGCTCCAGCAACGCCTGCCCAGCCATGCCTTGAAACAGTTTGGCGAGGACCGGCCCATTTCATACTGGGCAGACCCGACGGCGCCCAGGGTGAACGGCCTTCGGCTTGGTCTCTGGTTCCACAGCTTCGTTGGGGATGACGATGAAACCATCAATCTGGCCTGATTGGATGGAACACATCAGGGCCAAAAGCGTCGCATTCGGCGGAGAGACGCTCGCCGAGCACACGTGGGAGGTGTTAAGGAAACTGGCGGAGCTTCGCGCCCTGCGACCGGCGCTGCCGGCGCTGGCGGATGTTCCGCGCCTGTGGCACTGCCTGTTCTGGGCCTGCTTCCTGCACGACTTCGGCAAGGCGGCGCGGGGGTTCCAGGCCCGTCTGAACGGCGGCCCGCCGTGGCGCCACCGGCATGAGGTTCTATCGCTGGCGTTTCTAGACTGGATCACGCCCGATC
Source organism: uncultured Chloroflexales bacterium (assembly GCA_937918935.1). Taxonomy (GTDB): domain Bacteria; phylum Chloroflexota; class Chloroflexia; order Chloroflexales; family Chloroflexaceae; genus JACAEO01. Next base: position 35,353 of record CAKZSI010000014.1, read on the forward strand.
TGACGGAGGATGAGCAACTATGGGTGCTGGCCGCGATCGCCTCGCATCATCGCGATGCCGAAGACATTGCACAGCTCTACCCCGATCTGGACGACGACCCCCTGGCGCCGCTGCTGGCCGAAGTTGACGCGGGCACGGTCTCTGCGCTCTGGCGCTGGGTACACGAGTGTGCAGCAGCCTGGCGCGACGCCCTGGGATTCGATGCTGGTGAAATAGGGATCATTTCACCACCCCTTCTGGATTCCGCTGTTGAAATGGTTATGGTACAGGGCGTCCAGCGCACACGAGCGTGGCTGCATCGCTACAGCGACTGGATTGACGATCTGCCGCGAGCGGCGGATCGCGTGCGCATGCTCGGGGTGATACTGCGCGGCATCACCACCAGCGCCGACCACATGGCCTCGGCCCACCTGGTGCGCGTTCCGCCGCCGGTTCAGGAGTCGTGGGAGGGCCTGGCCGCGCGCATTCTCGCACCTCTCCGAGCGCACAATCCCTCAATCGAGCCATACGCGCACCAGCGGGAAAGTGCAGCAGCGTCGGGGAGTTCCGCCTTGCTTATCGCACCCACCGGCAGCGGCAAAACCGAAGCGGCGCTTTACTGGGCGCTCGGCGATGGCAAGACGCCGCTCACGCGCTTATTCTATACGCTGCCGTACCAGGCAAGCATGAACGCCATGTTCGATAGGCTTCGTGATCGGGATCGCGGGTTTGGCCCGCAGGCGGTTGGTTTACAGCATGGTCGCGCCTTGCAGGCATTGCATGCCAGGCTGTTGCACAGTGAGGAGGGGGTTGTCTCGGCTGCTGCCGCGGCGCGCTGGGAACGCAACCTCAATACCCTGCACGCTCGTCCGGTAAAGGTCTTCAGCCCATACCAGATGCTGAAGGCCCTGTTTCAACTTCGCGGCTTCGAGGCCATGCTCACGGATTATGCCGGCGGCGCCTTTGTCCTTGATGAGATCCATGCCTACGATCCCGAGCGTCTGGCACTGATCCTGGCATTGCTCACCCACCTGCGCCTCTGGTACGGAGCGCGTTTTCTGGTCATGTCGGCGACTTTTCCTCAGATCATTCGCGAACGGCTGGTCAAAGCCCTTGGCGTCAATCGCATCATTACCGCCAGTCCGGAGCTATATGCGCGCTTCCAGCGCCACCGGCTCCATATCCTCGCGGGCGAATTAACAATCAATGGGGTTGATCGCATCGTTGAGGATGTTCGCAGTGGTAAACAGGTGCTGGTATGCGCCAATACCGTTCGGCGGGCGCAAGAGATGTACAGGGCATTGCGAAATGCTGGTCTGCCAGATGATCATGTACTGTTGCTGCACAGCCGGTACACCTTCGGCGACCGTAACCATCGCGAGTTACACATCCACGCTCGTTGCGGCGCCGACGTTCCGCTCGACCGGCGCGCGCCTCTCGCGCTGGTCGCCACTCAGGTGGTTGAAGTGAGCCTGGACATCGATCTTGACACCATCTACAGCGATCCTGCCCCGCTCGAGGCCCTGCTCCAGCGTTTCGGGCGGGTCAATCGCAGGGGACGCAAGGGCATCTGCCCCGTTCACGTCTTTTCCGAACCCTCTGATGGCCAGGGAGTGTATGGTCGGCGCGATGACCGCGAGGAGCGGGGACGCATTGTCCGGGTGACGCTGGACGAACTGGAGCGACACAATAACGCGGTGATTGACGAGGCCGAAACCGGCGTCTGGCTCGACGCGATCTATGCCGATCCCATCCTTCAAGGGCAGTGGAACGCGGCATACGAGCGCGTTGCCGATCAGGCGGCACTGATCTTGCGGGAGTTGCGACCTTTTACCAGTGATCCCCGACGCGAGGACGATTTTGAGCAACTGTTTGATGGGGTTGAAGTGGTCCCACGCTGTTTCGAGCACCAATATCTCAAGCACACCGTTGAAGACGAATTTATCGAAGCGAGCAACTACCTGGTCAGTATCAGCAAGCAGAAGTTTGCAATCCTGCGCCGGCAGGGGAAGGTACGGCCAGCCGTCAGTGATGGATCCCGCAAAGCGTGGGTCGTGGATCTCGATTACGATAGGGAACAGGGTCTCGATTTCGATGCTCCGGCATCCGATCCAGATTGGAGTTAAACTGCGCAGTGCAGAGCTATTGGACCGCCGTGCGCACCGGTTCATCAGAACCGTCTGGCGCCCCTGCGGCCTGGCCGGTTTGCGCTGTCAGGGAGCCTCACCCAATGAACCTGATTACTCACCATCTGGTGTTTAGCGCTACCGCGCTGACCCCGGTAGCGCTGGGCGAGCAGAGCGGCTCCGCCATACGCGGCGCCATCGCGGGGGCGCTGTGGGAACGCTTCTGCGTCAATAAAGCCGCGCCCACCTGCAATGATTGTCCATTGCTCAAGATCTGTCCCGTGGGTGCGCTGCTTGCACCGATGCGCGACGATGAACAGAAGGGCAGCGACCAGCGACCGCGCCCCTACGTTACCCGACCGCCCCGCGACGGCGCGCGGACGTATGCTCCTGGTGAAACGCTGCATTTCGGGATCGCCCTGTTCGGCTCGGCAACGGCTTTTTACCCCTACGTGGTGATGGCCGTCCACGAACTCGAGCGTGGCGGTCTGGGCATGCGCCTGCCCAACCTGGGCGGGCGACGCGGCGCCCTTCGTCTCAGTGCAATCGCCGCGGTGAACCCTCTTACCGGCGACCGGCAGATGCTTTACACCGCAGATAACGGCGTGATCCAGGAACCAGCCCTGCCGATAGGCGCAGCCGAAGTGCGTGCCTACGCTGCCACGCTGCCGAGCGAGCAGATAACGCTCCGCTTTGAAACACCCCTGCGCCTGATCGAGCAAGATCGTCTGGTTAAGCGCATCGCGCTACGCCCGTTGATCCAGCGCCTGATGCGCCGTCTCGACGATCTCTGCATCGCCTACGGCGATGGACCGCTCAACCTCGACTTCCGCGCTCTTCTGGCGATCGCTGAGGGAGTGCAGGTTGTCGAAGATCGCACCCGGTGGGTGGACGTGGTGAGTGTCAGCCATCGCTATGGACGCCGCACCCCCATCGGCGGCCTGATCGGCAGCGCCACCTTTGCGGGTGATCTAGGCCCGCTGCGCGAACTGCTCGTCTGGGGCAGCCTTATCCATGTAGGGCGCAACTGCGTAAAAGGCGACGGGTGGTACCGCGTGCTCGAATAATTATCCCGGGAAGCGTGGTCACGCTTCCATCGTTCGATCCAGCACCTTAACAATTTGTTACAACTTTACAGCCTGGCACCTTCCCCCCGGCGCCTGCGTACACTCTGTTCTTGTGCGACCCGGAAAGGTTTCGAACCATGCATCTCTTCATCCAGGAAAAAGGGGCCTTCATCGCCAAACATCAGGGCCGTTTGCGCGTACTGAAGGACAACGAACGGCTCCAGGAAGTGCCACTCCTACACCTACAACAGGTTATTGTCAGCGGCGGCGGCATCAGCATCAGCAGCGATGCCATCCGAGCATGCGCAGAGGAAGGCATCCCGATCCACTTTCTCAGCTTCAGCGGCACACCGCACGCCAGTCTTTACAGCGCCGGACTTACGGGGACCGTACTCACCCGCCGGGCACAGTTACGGGCCTACGATGGCCCGGCAGGCGTCCACCTGGCGCGCGCCTTCACGCAGGGCAAGCTCCAGAACCAGGCCAACTTATTGCGGTACATCGCCAAGTATCGGAAAGAGACGAATCCTGAACTCCATACGCACCTTACCAGTGTTGCAACGGAAGTCGCCGACAGTCTTCATGCGGTACGCCATGCTATAGGTGAGACCGTTGACGACCTCCGTGATACGCTGCTGGGTATCGAAGGGCGCTACGCCGCTCGCTACTGGGGAGCGCTGGCACTCCTGGTTCCAGACTCTCTGGGGTGGTCAGGGCGTGAAACCCGCGGTGCGCAGGATCCATTCAATCAGGCTCTCAACTATGGCTACGGCATTCTCTATAAGCAGATCGAATACGCGATTGTTCTGGCAGGATTGGATCCGTATGCCGGGCTATTGCATGCCGATCGTCCAGGGAAGCCCAGCCTGGTGCTCGATCTGATCGAAGAGTTTCGTCAAGCCGTGGTAGATCGCACGCTCCTCGGGCAGGTCAACCGCGGCTGGACAATCGGACAGGACGCGGAGGGATTACTGGATGAAACGACCCGGAAACGAATTGTCGAAAAAGTGCTTGAACGGCTCGAATCAACCGAAGCCTATGAAGGCAAGCGGCAACCATTGCGTCACATTGTCCAGTGTCAGGCCCGCCACATCGCCACCTTCGTGCGTGGTGAGCGATCGGCGTATACGCCATTTGTGATGGGGTGGTGACCAATGCAGTGTCTGGTGATTTACGACATTCCTCATGACGGAACGCGGCAGAAAGTTGCCGATGCCTGTCTGGACTACGGGTTGCAGCGGTTACAGTACAGCGCCTTTGCCGGTAATCTCAGTCGCGCCCACCAGCGGGCGTTGTTTCAAGAAATTGCGCGGCGGGTGCGACGGCGCGCCGCCAACGTCCAGCTCTTCCCACTAGACGAACAAAGCTGGCAGGCACGGCGCGTACTGCAGCAGGAGGATGCTGATGGACCCACTGACGCTTGAAGTGACCGACCTGCGGCAATGGCGCATGTGCGCGCGTGTCGTCTGGTATCGCCACTGTCTTCCGGCAGTGCGTCCGATTACCGATCTGATGCTTCACGGCAAAGAGCATCATCGTCAGGAAGAAGGACGCGAAGAGCGCCGTTCCCTTCGAACCTATGGTCTAAGCGTTGGTGAACGTCACTTTAACCTGTCATTCTTCTCGGAGCACCTGGGGCTGCGAGGCCGCACCGACCTGGCCATTGCCGTACCGGATCGAAACAGTCCGAATGCGGAGGCGGTAGTGGTGGAGTACAAGGATACGGAACAGCGGATCGGCCCACACATCAAGCTCCAGGTAGCAGCATATGCATTGCTCCTGGAAGAGCAATGGGGATTGCCCGTCCGTACCGGATGGGTCTACCAGATCCCCATACGCCGCGCGGAGCGGATCGCCATCACAGCCGCCCTTCGGCGGCAGGTTACCGACACGGTTACAGCGATTCAGGCGGCGATCAACAGCGAAGCTATGCCAGCGCCGCCATCTGATCGAGGGCTATGCGTCAACTGCGAATTCCGGCGGTTCTGTAATGACGTGGTCTAACCCGATGTGACACACGTCCTTAGCTTATCGAAGGGGCGAAGGAACTCTTGAGCATCTCCTTCGCCCCGCCCTTGCCAGGGCATACGCAGGGTGCGCCGCCATCAAACCCGGCAGCGGGCCTTTTGACGCCACGGTTCGCAACTCAACCCATAATGCAGGCAAGGGGAGCGTTCTCCACCAGAAATTGTCGGCATATTACAGAGCCGATCCGGCGTTCCAAAGCGATAGTGGAGCATTCGCAACTTTACACCATTTTAGCACAGATATTGAGTTGCGACAGCAGACTTGCAGCGCGAGGTCCACAGGTGTACAATAAACACGTACAACGTTCCAGGAGGGGCGGGAAGAGAGCTTTGAGTGTCAACATAGCCCTATGCTTGCCGTTGAAGGGCGGGTTTCAACCACATCGGCTCACGGTAGAGCACTGAAACAGCAGGCAATATCGTGGGCGTCAATCGGGCGAAGGTGTTTCAACCACATCGGCTCACGGT